>JACRLJ010000021.1:59529-72042 GCA_016215105.1 Candidatus Hydrogenedentota bacterium | reverse complement strand
CGCGATGGATACGGGCATGCCGAGCATCAGGTAGAACGTGTTGACCGCGTAGACCCAGAACTGGGGATCCGTGAGCAGCTTAACGTAGTTCGCCAGACCGACCCACTGGAACGTTACCGTCTGCATGATGTTCCAGTTGGTGAACGACGCGCCCAGCGAAAACAGCACGGGAACCAGCGTGAAGGTCATGAACCCGATGAAATTGGGCAGTAGAAAACAGAGCGCCGTAAGCGTTATTCGCGTCTGGGACTTCACGGCGCGTCCTCCGGGCGGTCCCAGGCGGGCTTGGCGCCGCGCGCGAGCTCCTCGTAATAGCGCCTTTTCAGCTCGGAATCGCCCTTGAGCTGTTCAACAATCGCGGCGTTGATGAGCCGTGTCGCGTTGCGCATCGTGTCTGCCACGTCTCCTTGCATGCGTATCAGGTCCGTCTTTTGAAGCAGTATGCGGTCCAAGGCCGCGCCGTTGATGTAGTTGCTCGTCTCTTCGGAGTCTGCCTGTTCGAGGGCGGTGCGCCATACGGCGTTGTAGTCCTCGTTCGGATGCTCCGGGTTGTGAAGGAATTTGTCCGTATAGTTGTACTTCTTGACCGGGGCCAAGGCGTCCGCCGCGCTATTCACCAGGTCGTTCCACTCCTGGCTGTGTGTACATTCCAGGAACTCGCGGGCGCCCTCGATATTCTTGCTGTACTTGTTCACCAGGCTAGAACGGCCACCGCCAAAGATCCGCCCCGTAGGCCCGGCGGGCATCGGGACCGCACCCAGCCGCAAGTTGGCGAACTCCGGTTTGCGCAGCGCCACCAGCCACCAGCGCCCTCCTATCGCCATCGCGCCCCGCCCCGCGCCAAACATCGTCAAGATATCCCGCCCCCCGATAGCGACGGTGCCACGTGGTGCTTGTACGTTAGGTCCTGCATGAACTGAAGCGCCGCGATGGCCTCGGGAGAGTCCAGGAGACACCGCGTGCCTTCCGGGTTAAAGATATGCCCGCCCCACTCCGAAACCACCGACTTCCACTCCCAGTAGCCAATGAAGCCCAGTTGCAGCGGTCTTCCCCGCTCGTCCCGTTTGGTCAAGCGTTTCGCGATCTCGATAAAGTCATCCCAGGTCCAGTCCGGCGATGGGTACGGAACACCCGCTTCATCAAACAACTGCTTGTTGAACCACACCGCGGGCGCATGGGCGTTGCCGGGATGGCCGTAGACACGCCCCTCGTAGACCGATAACTTCTTGACGCAGGGCCACACCTCGTCAATGTCAGTCCCGCGGCGCGCGAACTCGTCCGTACAATCCAATGCGATGCCGGACCGGACAAACGCGTCAAGCCCCCAACCATAGTAACAATCGAAGATATCCGGACCGACGCCCGCCAGGCTCTGCACAATGACCTTCTCCAACTGGCCGTTCTGCGGGTCAAGCATGAGGCGGTACTTGGGATGGAGTTGATTGAAAAGCGCGATTTGCTCACGGCGTATGGGCGCGTCGTCGCAGCACCACACCAAGGGGATTCGTTCATCCACCTCGCGCGGCTGCCACCACCACGCGACCGCGGACAACGCAATCATGGCCAGAAAGGAACCGGCAAAAACGTATTTCATCCCCGCTCCCGGCTTCGGTAGCAATACTCCACCACACCGCCTGAAATGACGGCCAGGAGTCTAACCGCCGAGACCGCCCCAAGTCCAGAGCACCGGGCAGCGGAGCCGGGCCGCATTCGCCGGCAATATGGCTTTGCCATCACCCCCACAGAACTCAAATGACGATACGCGGGGGCGTAAGCCGCCAAATATCGTCACTCATACATTCTCAGGTGAAGATGGAGGATCCTAGTTCAGCGGGCTCGAAGCGACTGTCGCCGCTGTGCCGTCGGAAGTAAACCGAATGACGCCGGTGTCATCGACAAAGTATCGGCGGTACCCAGACCGTCCCGGCGCTGAAGGAGTCGCCTGTACCGTAAACGCTGGCGCCGCTGCCGCGCCGCCCGCAACCGTAACGACCGTGTACGCGTACCCGCTCTTTGACCCCGTGCCCAGCACGGAGTCGATAAACCCCGGAGAAGCGCCGGCGCCGTCCGGATTCGCCAGGTTTGCTAGCGTCCCGTAGTCTCCGGTTCCGTCACCATTCGCGTCCAGGAACGCCGCCACCTGGAACTGGGTCTCGGCGGTGGCCAGAGTGCGCATCGCGCCAGCAGCCCCAGCTTCATTGGCGCTCATGCGCGAACGAAGCAGATTCGGAATCGCGATAGCGGCAATGATTGCGATAAGGGCCACTACGATCATCAACTCGATCAGCGTGAAACCTTTGTTTCCACCCATGATCTCTTCCTCCGTCCGAAATTATTCTATTGACCGGATTCATCAGCCAGACCACTAAGCTCCGGCGCCGCGCGTCGATCGTACTCGGTCGTCGCGCCAAGTATACGCAGTAAACGTGCCATCCGCGATGCGGCTCACGCCAAGGCGTTTAAATCGTTGCTGCGGAGAATCTTATGGCGCGAGCCAGTCCGTCCGTTCTCCACACGCGAGTATAATCGCGGAATACCCTGTGACAAAAAATGTCGCTTACCACCTAAACCCGGCGTGAGGCCCGTATCAAGACCAGGATTTGAACCGCGCAAATTGACAGCGATGAATGCGCAATGCTATCATTAGTTTAGCATTCAGCCTCACCTAAGTTAAGGAGGAATAATAAATTATGCGTGTCACAATGACGGGCCGTCATATGGAAATGACTGACGCCCTGAAGGCCTATGTCGAAAACCGCATCAAGAAGATTCGCGAACACTTCGAAGATGTCATTGATGTGGACGTCGTCTTGAGCGTCGAAAAACACCGGCATATCGCCGAGATTAACCTGCACGCTAACGGAATTCGCATTCACGGCAAGGAATCCTCCGCGGATATGTATGCGTCCGTGGACGCGGTCCTGGAGAAGTTGGAGCGGCAAGTCCGAAAATACCGCGACCGAATTAACCGTTACCAGCCCCGGAAGGGCCTGGAAATGCCCGATTATCACCACAATATCATTGAATACGCCGACGAAGAAGCTGGCAACGGCAAAAACACGGCCGTAAAGCACCGCGTCATCCTGCGCGAGAAGCTCCCGATGAAGCCCATGAACGTCGAGGAAGCCACCATGCAGTTGGAACTGGTCAACGACGACTTCCTCGTGTTCTCCAACGCAGATACCCAGCAAATTAACGTGATTTACGCGCGAGAAGACGGCACATATGGTTTGATCGAGCCGCAATTCTAGGGGGTTCGATCCCGTTACCCGTGACGTTTCCAGTTGGTGAACCGGCCCAGTGAGAGCGCACGGACGCCAGAGTCGGCGGGGGTACTCGGCGCCGGCAGTCGGTGCGGCGGTCTGAGTCCACTTTTCACGTACTTGGCCTATGGTGGAATCTGTTTAGTCTCTGTCCGCAGCTTCCGTAGTATTGACGCCGTTGTTGCAGACGATGAAGACATACCGTTGATTATGGAGGCGCGGCGAGGCCGCCTTAGGAATGCGTCTACCCGGAGAACTGAATGGATACTCAAAATCTCCCGGTCAACCGTAAGCAGAGCATCCCTGTCGCGCGCCTATTGGACCGCATGTCCGAAGAGCTCGAATTCGAGGTCATCGGCGGCTATCAGGGCATCGGCCGGCCCGTACTCATCTCGGACGTCAATCGCCCCGGCCTAGCTCTCAGCGGCTACCTTGATTATTTCGCCAACGACCGCGTACAAATCCTCGGAAACACCGAAATCCACTACATGGAGCAGCTATCCTCCGCGCTGATTCAGCGGCGGCTGGAAAATATGTTCTCGTTCGAGATTCCCGCCTTCGTACTATCCCGCGACCTCCGGCCTCGCGCCATTTTCCTGGACATGTGCAACCGCATGGGTATCCCTGTATTGCGTTCGAGGCGCAGCACCGATGAGGTGATCAGCCGCATCATCGTTTTTCTGGCTGAGGAATTCTCGCCCGAAACCATCGTCCACGGAACCGCCCTGGATTGTTACGGCGTAGGCTGTCTTATCGTAGGAGCCCCTGGAGTCGGGAAAAGTGAAACCGCGCTCGAATTGGTCGAACGCGGACACCGCTTGGTCGCCGACGACGTCGTAACGTTGCGCCGCCGGCGCGAAGACAACATTTACGCGGAAACGTCGCCGGTGATCGAGCACCACATGGAAATCCGCGGGATTGGTATTATCGACGTAAAAAGCGTGTACGGCGTTGGACGCGTGCGTAATTCCAAACGCATTGGTATGGTGATCGAGCTCGAAGAGTGGAACGCTACCGCCGCGTACGACCGCACCGGACTTATCGATGAATATGTCACCGTGCTCGGCGTAAAGATTCCCATCTTGCTGATCCCGGTGCGGCCCGGACGAAACATCGCCATCATCGTCGAGGTCGCCGCGCTCAACTATCGGCTCAAGGAACTCGGGGTGCATCCGGCGCAGCAACTAAACCAGCGCCTGATGAACCTCATGTCCGACGAAGATGCCTAGCGACCCGCGATTTGTCCTCGTGACCGGCCTTTCCGGGGCGGGCAAGAGTCAAGCCCTGCGCATCTTCGAGGACTTGGGTTTCTACTGCGTCAACAATCTGCCTGCCTCGCTCATCGTGACATTCGCCGAACTATTCTTCCGCTCGAAGGAACCGCGCCGCCGTATTGCGGTGTGTATTGATGCCCGCTCCGGCGAGGATTTCACGAAACTCCCCGAGTACCTCGACACGGTCGCCGAGTTCGGCGTTCGTCCCGATGCCCTGTTTCTGGACTCCTCGGACGACATCCTCGTGTCACGATACAGCGAATCCCGGCGCCGCCACCCGTTGGCCCCGGCCGGCCGAATCGAGGAAGGAATACGAAAAGAACGCGAGGTGCTCGAGCCTGTGCGGGCTCGAGCGGATTTCGTCCTCGATACAAGCGCTACTTCAGTATCCGAATTGCGGGAACGGATCGCGGCGCTATTCGTAGGAAACAAAGACACCCAGGAACTCTTCATTTCGGTGATGTCCTTTGGCTTCAAGTACGGCATTCCTCCCGAAGCAGACTTGGTCCTCGACGTGCGCTTTCTTCCAAATCCGTTCTACGACAAGGAACTGCGGCCCCAAACCGGAGAAGATCCCGCCGTGCGGGACTTCGTGCTCAACAACCCCGACGCGTCCGAGTTTATGGAGCGCATAAAGGGCCTGCTCAAGTTCCTGATTCCCCGATACATCGCCGAATCCAAGTCCTACTTGACGATTGCCGTTGGCTGCACGGGTGGCCGCCACCGCTCCGTAGCCGTGGCGCAATCGCTGATGTTGTTTCTGCGCGACCTGAAGTACAACCCCCGACTGCGTCACCGGGATGCTAGCCGGCCAATAGAAGGACAAGCGTGAGGTGAGTTCATGACCAAACAGATCAAACTGATTTTCGGGTGTCATTCTCACCAGCCGGTGGGAAACTTCGATAACATCTTTGAAGAATCCTTTCACAAGGCCTATCTCCCGTTTATCGAAACCCTCGAGAAGTATCCCGCCGTCCGCGTTACGCTGCACTACACCGGCCCCCTGCTGGACTGGTTTCGGGATCATCGCCCCGAGTTTCTCGTACGCTTGGGCGCCATGGCCCGCTCCGGCCAGATCGAAATCATGGGCGGGGCCTTCTACGAACCCATGCTCTGCGCTATCCCGGAGCGCGACGGGTTGGCCCAAATCCAACGTATGATGTCCTTCTGCGAGAAGCACTTTGGCAAGCCCCCGCGCGGTATGTGGCTTGCCGAGCGGGTATGGGAGCCCCACTTACCCCGCCTGCTTAAACAGGCTGGAGTCGAGTACACCGCATTGGACGACACCCATTTCCTGTGCTCGGGTCTTACGCCCAATGACCTGTTCGGCTATTACATGACTGAGGACGAGGGCTACTCCATAAAGGTGTTCCCTATTCTCAGCCCCTTGCGATACACCATTCCATTCCAGCAGGTTCACAAGACCATCGATTTTCTCAGGGAACACGCGACTGAGGACGGCTCGCGCTGCGCCGTCGTACACGACGACGGTGAAAAGTTCGGCGTCTGGCCGGAGACCTATCACAGCGTTTACGAAGAAGGTTGGCTGGAGGAGTTCTTTCAAGCGCTCACGGACAACAGGGATTGGCTCCATTCGGTCACCTATTCGGACTACCTGGACAATTCGCGCGCGCTCGGGCGGACTTATCTCACGTGCGCATCCTACTTCGAAATGATGGAGTGGGCGCTGCCCACGCCCATGCAACGGCGTCTGCAAACGGTTCTAAAGCAAATCGATGAGAATCCGGAACGAGCCGCGGAGCATCGTCTGTTCACGCGCGGGTCATTTTGGCGTAGTTTTATGGCCAAGTACCCCGAAGCCAACGGTCTCCAGAAGCGCATGCTCCACGTCAGCCGCAAGTTGCAGCAATTACAGCAGAAGAAAGGCCTCAAGGGCCGGCCTGAACTCGAAGACGCCGAGAAGCTCCTCCACGAAGGTCAGTGCAACTGTTCGTATTGGCACGGCGTCTTTGGCGGGCTCTACCTCAATCATCTGCGCACCGCGGTATACGAGAAATTGATCGCCGCGGACCGGGTCTTGGATGGCTTGGCCCACAAGACTGATCGCTGGGTCGAGGTCGAGACGCTGGATTTCGACGGCGACGGAAACGACGAGGCCGTTCTCGCCAATCCGGCTACGTGGATCGGCCTGAGCCCAACGGACGGCGGAACGTGGTTCGAATGGGACTTCAAGCCTAAACCGTTCAATTTCGGCAATACGTTGTCACGCCGCGATGAGCTTTACCACGATGCGTTGCGCCAGGGCCGCGCGCACGTCGGCCCCATTGGCGACGGCGAAAGCCACAGCATCCACGATTTAGTCCGAGCCAAAGAGGCGGGTCTCGATTCCTACCTCGTCTACGACTCCTATCGGCGCGTTTCGCTGCGGGACCATTTCTTCCCGGAAGATCTCACCGTCGATGAACTCTGGAGCGCAAGCCACCGGGAATTGGGAGACTTTGCAACAGCCCCCTACGGCCTCGAAATAGGGAAAAGTTCCGTCATCCTTACCCACCGGGGTCACGTGCGCGTTCCCGAAGTCCTCAACGTATCTCTGCGCAAGGAAGTCTCCCTGCCGGAAGGTGACTCGGTGGTGGAAATACGGTATGATATCGTCAACGAATCTGAATACCCGTTGCGCGCGGTGTTCGGGGTCGAGTTCTGTGTCAATTTGCTCAGTGGCTCGTCGTTCGATCGGTATTATCGGTCCGACGACCGCGATATGAACTACTGCAAGCTGGGCGAACGGGGCTGCGACAACGACCTCTCGCACTTGGCGTTACGCGATGACTGGCAACGTATCGAGTGCGGCTTCCGTTTTGACACGCCCGCGCAGGTGTACCGCTTCGCGGTAGAAACCGTCAGCCAATCCGAAGGCGGTCAAGAGCGCGTATACCAGGGTAGCGTGGTCATCCCGTGCTGGCGCTTGAACCTCGAACCAGGACAACGGGTCACGCGAACAATTAGGGCTGAGGCGGCGCAAACCGCTGGAACAACGTAGGGATCTTGCATGGAAGGCACTACCGCAGAATCTGAACTCATTATCGTCAACACGCTGGGTCTGCACGCGCGCCCTGCGGCCAAACTCGTGCAAACGGCACTCCCATTCAAGAGCGACATTTATATTCGACTGAACAGCCATCGCGTCAATGCAAAGAGCATCATGGGGCTTTTGACACTCGCGGCCGCCCAGGGCAGCCGGCTGCAGGTTACCTGCACTGGACCCGACGCGGAGCAGGCGCTGGAAGCCATCCGCGCGCTCGTGGATTCGGGATTCGGAGAGGAAACGTGGAAATAGCGCTGCGCGGCATAGGGGTGTCTCCCGGGATCGCGATCGGCCATGCCCTCACGTTTAACGTCCAGAATCTGGACGTGCCCAAATACCACGTTGAAGACTCCGCGGCGGAGTTAGCCCGGTTTGATCGCGCCATTGCCGCCGTTCACCGGGACCTGAAGCGAATCTACGACCAGACGGCGAGAGAACTGGGCGCCCATCACGCGGCAATTATTCAGACCCATATCATTATGGCCACGGACATGACGCTCCGCCAGGATATCCAGGACCGCCTGGAAGCGGAAAAAGTCAATGTCGAATACGTGGTGGATGATCTGATCGCCAAATACTCGACGATCATCGAAAACACGGATGATCCCCAGTTTCGAGAACGGACCAGCGATCTGCTGGACGTTGGTACCCGGATTCTCAGCAAGCTCTTGAACACTGAGCTGGACAGTCTCGCGCGTCTCGAGCATCCCTGCGTGATCGTATCCCACGACCTTACGCCGAGCGACACCGCCAATATCGATACCGTCAATGCCCTGGGCATCGCAACCGACGTCAGTGGTCCGACATCCCACACTGCGATTCTGGCGCGCGCGCTGGAGATTCCCGCGGTCGTCGGCCTCAAATATGTGGGAACGCATACCTTGCCGGGTGACATGATCGTGGTCGACGGCACAACGGGCTATGTGTACATTCGGCCCTCGGAAAACACGCTGACGAAATACGCCAAAGAGAAAAGCCGCCAAGAGGAAGAACGGCGCGCGCTGCTCCTGGTCGAACGCGATACCCCGAGTCAGACCACCGATGGTCATGTCATTCCAACTCTGGCGAACATTGAGTTGCCGGTCGAACTGCCGCACTGTCGAAAAGCGGGCGCACAGGGCGTGGGTCTGTACCGAACCGAGTATTTGTTTCTAAACAGGTCGGCCCTGCCCACGGAAGAAGAACAATACCAAGCGTACGCCCAAGTAGCCGCCAGTATGGAGTCTCTACCGGTCACCATCCGCACGCTCGACATTGGCGGCGACAAGTTTGCGCACTTTATGTCGGGTCCCAAGGAGGCAAACCCCCAATTGGGATGGCGCGCGATCCGCTTCTGTCTTGAACGGCCCGACATTTTCAAGGCCCAGTTGCGCGCGCTGCTCCGCGCCAGCATCAAGGGCAACATTCAGATTATGTTTCCGATGATCAGCGGCATTGAAGAACTGGATCGCGCCAAGGTTGTACTCAACGAAGTTCGAGCGGATTTGGAACGCCGATCCATTCCATTCAAGAAAGACATAAAACTCGGCTCGATGATCGAAGTCCCTGCCGCAATCTCCATAGCGGATCTCCTGGCTAAGGAATGTGACTTTTTCAGCATCGGAACCAATGACCTCATTCAATACTCATTGGCGGTCGACCGCGTAAATGAGCGTATCGCCCATATGTACGAGCCGGCGCACCCCGGCGTGTTGAGAATGATTCAGCACGCCGTCCGCGCCGCGAAGGCGGCGAAGATTCCCTGCTCCATCTGCGGCGAAATGGCGGGCGACCCGCTATTCACGGAGTTGCTGCTGGGCCTGGGCGTTGACAGCCTGAGCATGTCCGCTGTGGGCCTTCCCGTCGTGCGCGCTGAAATCGCAAGTACATCCCTCACTCAGGCCAAGCGCCTGGCGAAACGCGTACTGGGCATGAGAACGGGCGAGGACGTCCGGCGCATGCTAACGCAGCGATACCGGGGCCGCCGCGCCATGGAGATTTATCTTTCACACATCGAGAATAGGCCGCCGGCGCAAGCTACGTAGACCCTGCGGGTCCGATTCTTGATTGCTCACGACATCTCGCGCGATAGACAGCTAAGATCTATGACTGAATGGAGACACTGCAACCGTGACGACGCGCATTACGATCCTTGGCTCGACCGGATCGATCGGCCGTAGCACGCTCGACGTCGTTCAACATTATCCGGGAAGATTCGACGTCGTGGCGCTCGCCGCGCATTCCAACGTCGATCTCCTCGCGCAACAGATTCGGGCCTTTCATCCCGCCTACGTCGCCGTGGCAGATGAACAGGCGGCGGCGCGGCTCAAGGCGATGAAGCTGGGCGTCGAAGTCTTGGCGGGCATCGAAAGTCTGAACGAGGCGGCGGCGATCCCGGTGGACATCACCCTCTGCGCCATTGTTGGGGCAGCGGGTCTGAGGCCTGTCGTGTCGGCTATTGACGCGGGAAATCGAATCGCCGTAGCCAACAAAGAACCGCTGGTCATGGCTGGCCGTCTCATTATGGAGCGCGCCCGCCGCCGCGGAGTCGAAGTGTTGCCTGTCGACAGCGAGCACAACGCCATTTTCCAGTGCTTGCACGGCCACAACGTGAGCGACGTTTTCCGCGTGCATCTGACAGCTTCGGGCGGACCGTTCTACGGAACCCCGCGAGAATCCCTGCGCGATGTGCCGCCGGAACAGGCCGTCAAGCATCCCACCTGGAATATGGGAGCCAAAATCAGCGTTGACTCCGCTACTCTGATGAATAAGGGATTGGAAGTCCTCGAAGCCATGTGGCTCTTTGACTTGCCGCTCGAGAAGATCGACGTGGTGATTCATCCCCAGAGCATCGTCCACAGCTTAGTTGAGTTCATGGACGGCAGTATTCTGGCGCACCTGGGCGTAACCGACATGAAGTTTCCCATCTTGTTCGCGTTGACGTGGCCTGAGCGCGTTGAATCCGCCATGGGCCGCTTGGACTTGACGCGCATGCGGGAGTTGACCTTTGCCGCGCCGGATTTCTCGGAATTCCCTTGTCTCGCGCTGGCCTTGCACGCCGCGCGGCTTGGCGGCACTGCCCCGGCGATCTTGAACGCCGCGAACGAAACGGCCGTGGCGGCGTTTTGCGCCAAGAGGATCGGATTCTTGCAGATAAGTGAAGTAGTCGAAGAAGCACTGATGAATTGCGACGCCGGCCAGGATGTTGACCTGGATACCGTCTTCGCCGCCGACGCCCATGCCCGCCGCAAGGCCTCGGAAACTATGATCGCCTTAGGAGTTTGAACTGAATGTTGATGAGTATTCTTCCCTTTCTGATCGTATTGGGACTGCTGGTGTTTTTCCACGAGCTCGGCCACTTCTTGGCCGCGAAGGCCTGCGGAATATACGTCGATCGCTTCAGCCTTGGTATGCCTCCTCGAATTTGGGGTTTCAAATACGGCGAGACGGACTACTGCGTCGGCGCGCTGCCCATCGGCGGCTACGTCAAGATGGCCGGACAGGAAGATTCGCCCATGGACGACGAGCAGCGCGAAAAAGAATACGGCCATGTCCCGCCCGATCGCTGGTTTAACAAGAAGCCCATCTGGCAACGCGTTATCGTGATTGCGGCCGGCCCATTCATGAACTTGGTCTTGGCGGTGTTGCTGTACGGAATAGCCGGTTCGATAGGCGAGAACGTGCCCGAAAGCAAAGTCGATACACGCATTGGAAGCGTTGAGCCCGACTCCCCGGCGGCCAAAGCGCCGCTCTTCCGCATCGCGACATCGCCCGACGCTGTGGATACTTCCGCGAAGCCCGACGACGTTGGATGGCAAACCGGTGACCGTATTCTCAGCATCGGCGGACGGACAACGACGGCCTTCGAAGATGTGGCCTTAAACGCCATGCTAAGTTCGGGAAACATGCAGCCAGTCGTCATCGAACGCGCCGACGATCAAGGACGCGCAACACAGTACCTCTCGCTCATCAAACCTGAAACGCTGCCCGGCGCGACGCAACTGCGCTTCGGCGTCTCCCCATTCAGCACGGCAGTGGTGGACACCGTCTCAGACGGATTGCCGGCGCAACAACAGGGACTTCAAAAGGGTGATGTCATCACGAAGCTCGATGGCAAGACTGTTGACGCGCTGTCATTTAGGCAGCGCGTCACCAAGCTAACTGCCGGCGAGGCTCTCACCATCCAAGTCGAACGAGACGGTAAGTTGCTGGACTTCGAATTGAAGCCGCAGATCATAGGGCGATTTGAAGACCTCGCATTCACGACTCCAGTCGCCGACAAGACCACTCCCGACGATGCTCCTCTAGTCATTGCAGGTCTTAATGACACTCTCCGGGAAAAGACCAAACTCCGCTCCGGAGACATCGTAGTCGATATTGACGGGCGTCCCGCAAACGCCGGACTGATGCGCGAACTCGAAAGAACTTCGGCGGGAAAGACTGTCACCGCGACGGTTAAGTCGCCCCCTCGGTTCCACGGGCTCTTCGGCAAGGAAGAGATCAGAAATGTAAGTCTGGACTTGACCCCGGTGGGTGTGGTTGGCGTGGTGTTTGGCGAGAAATTGGTCTTTCGCAAAGTCTCGCTGGCGCAGGCCCTCCCCGAGTCGCTCACACGCTGCCGCAAGGCCTTGGACGTCACCTTCCGCAGCATTGGGCTGCTGGTCACCGGAAACGTGAGCCCCAAAGAACTCGGAGGCCCAATTCAGATTTACCGGGTCACGACGATGGCCGCGCAAGAAGGCCTGACCCGCGTGACCCAGATTGCGGCATTCATTAGCATCAACCTCGCCGTCTTCAACATCCTGCCCCTCCCGGTGTTGGACGGCGGCCTATTGGTGTTCCTTACACTCGAGGGCATCCGCCGCAAGCCCCTCGACATCCGCGTGCTGGAGCGAATCCAACAAGTCGGAATCGCCTTCATCTTGTTCTTGTTCCTGTTTGTCACCTATAA
>JACRLJ010000021.1:28882-59454 GCA_016215105.1 Candidatus Hydrogenedentota bacterium | reverse complement strand
ACCTATAACGACATCGCTCGCTGGGTCACCGATTCGATGCGATAACGCAACCAGGTCGCAGCTTGATCGCGGCCCGGGCGTCTCCTGGCGCCTGTTTTTCTTTGGAAAGGAGATTTCTACGTCATCATGAGCGGAATTACCTGTAAGTTCGGAGGCACCTCCCTCGCCGACGCAGCCTGTATGCGCGACGTCGAACGCATCATACGCTCCAACTCTGAACGGCGATTCGTCGTTCCATCTGCTCCGGGAAAACGCAATCCCGCGGACAAGAAGATAACGGATCTGCTGTACGCGTGGCACAACGTCGCCCGTCAAGGTCTGGACGCCTCGGAACCCGCGAACATTATCCGGACGCGTTTTGAACAGCTTGCACAGGAACTGGGTGTCAAGTTCGACGTCTCAAAGCCGCTCACCGAGATCGCCGCAAACGTAGACCGCTATCCGGAGCCAGACTACATGGCGTCCCGAGGCGAGTACTTGAATGGGATGCTCCTCGCCGAACTGCTCAAGGCCACCTTCGTCGATCCGGCCGAGTTCATCAAATTTGACGATGAGGGGAACTTCGATCCGGCTAGCTACGCCCTACTTGGCGCGCGCCTCAACGGCCCCGGAGTCTTCGTCATTCCCGGCTTCTATGGCTCGCTTCCGGACGGACGCGTCAAGACGTTTTCGCGTGGCGGAAGTGACGTAACCGGCGCTATCGTAGCGCGAGCCACCAAATCCGACCTGTACGAGAACTGGACCGACGTCTCGGGATTCCTGCAAGCCGACCCGCGCATAGTGCCCAATCCTGCGGGCATCGCCGAAGTAACGTACCGGGAATTGCGCGAGTTGTCGTACATGGGGGCTTCAGTGCTCCACGACGAGGCCATTTTCCCAGTGCGCGAACCCGGCATCCCGATTAACATCCGAAACACAAAGGAGCCTTCACATCCCGGCACGATGATCGTCTCCACCCGCAAGGCCGCGGGCCCCGTGTGCGGAATCGCCGGTCGAAAAGGCTTCACGATGATCAATATCGAGAAAGCCCTGATGAACAAGGAACGCGGGTTCGGCCGCCGGGTGCTCTCGGCGCTCGAAGATAACGGCATTAGCTTCGAGCACATGCCCACCGGAATTGATACCATTTCCCTCATCGTTAAAGACGAGGAGATCGCGAACCACGGTCCGGCAGTCCTGCGCGCCATCGAACGCGCTTGCCAACCGGACCGAGTCACACTGGCGCCCGGTATCGCGCTCATCGCTACCGTGGGAGAAGGGATGTCTCACCGCGTTGGCGTCGCCGCGCGGTTGTTCACGGCGATGGCCGAGGCCGGAATCAATCTGCGCGTTATTAACCAGGGTTCTTCTGAAATCAACATCATCGTCGGTGTGGAAGAAAGCGATTTCGAGAAGGCCGTCCGCGCGATCTATCACGCGTTTGCGAACTAGAGGCGCTGACGCCCGGACCACGCGATCGGAAGGACGGTTGTCGCCGGCCGCCGGGCGGTGCGCATGGAAATGACCAGGTTTTGTCTCGTTAGCCGGGAGTTCCAAATCTCGTGAGCACGCCACCAGACACGGACAGCCACGCCTCGAACGAATGGTACAAGAGCGCATTCAATGAATTGTACCCCGTCATTTATGCCCATCGTTCGGTAGCCGCCGCGAAGCCTGAAGTTCGATTCGCGGTACAAGCGCTGCAAATCACGCCAGAACAGTCCGTCCTGGACCTGTGCTGCGGCGATGGCCGGCACCTATCGCATCTGAGCGCGTACTGCGATCACTTGGTTGGCTTGGACTATTCTCCCGCCATGCTGCGTCTAGCCCGAGGCCGTGCGGAACGCGCCGCCCTGGTTCGAGCCGACATGCGGGATATCCCATTTCGTGCCGTGTTCGACGTCGTTCTGAATTTCTTCACGAGCTTTGGCTATTTCGACTCGCGCGACGACAATCTTCAAGTCGTGCGCGGAGTGTCCAACGCGCTGACCGGCAACGGCCGCTTCTTGATTGATTACATCAACCCAGTTTGTGTCGAGTGCGCCTTGGCGCCGCAATCGCTGCGTACCGTTGATGACTACGAAATTCACGAGCGGCGATGGATTACCGAAGCGCCTTGGCGTGTTCATAAGGCAACCCAAGTCTACAAAAAAGGAAATTTGCTGGATGAATCACACGAATCCGTGCAACTCTATACCCCTGACGAATTCGTTCGCCTCCTGCGCGACGGCGGACTCCATGTGGACCGGCTGCTGGGTAACTTTTCGAATACGCCGATGGTGTTCTGGATTGGCTCCGACGACCACGATTTCGAGGAAGCGCGGTCGGCGCACTTCCTCACCAAAAGTCACGAACCACTTACACTGCGCTACGAGCCCCGCGCAAACGTGGACGGTCTTCCGATGTGTCGTGTTCCGCTGGAGGATTCACTGCGCGAATTCGTGGACCGCGTGGCTGAAAGCACGCCAGGCTCAGAGTTCCGGCAGGAAATCGCGAACGCTTTGCACGAAACACTTTCGGCGGCCCAGTCATTGTCCGACTGGTCCGCGCGGATTCTCGCACGGTTGTTCCAGCGCACGAATCTCGTCTTCTTCTCGCCGCACCTCCCCGTATCGCGCACGTTGGCGGCCAGCGTTATTGAAAAGGAAATTGCCGAGCCCTTAACCAGCACGCGCCTCCTGAATGAGGCCGGCGACCGGCTCGAAGCGCTTGGCTTTCCGCGTCAAATAACGAAAGCCAACACCGAATGCGGTTTCTTTCTCGAGGTCGAAGGCCGCCGGCGCAAAGTACTGTTTGAGGGAAGCCGATACCGAGTTCCCGACAACGAGTTGGACTTCTCGATTGACGACATGCTCCGTGTCGCCAAAGCAACTCCCGAGCGACTCAGTCCGAATGTCGCCTTGCGTTGTCTCGTTCAGCAACGCCTGTTCAGCGCCGCAGCCTACGTAGGTGGACCTGGAGAAGTGGCGTACTGGGCGCAGTTGAAGCCGCTCTTCGACCACTTTGATCTACCGATGCCGGTCGTTTTTCCGAGGGCACAATGCGTGCTTACAACTCCAAAGCTCGCCAAGCTCGCCAACAGACTCGGATTTACGTTGGCCGACCTCGATGCTCCCCAGGAGGCGCTCGTTGACCGCGCTCTGCGCGCCGCGGCAAAGAATCCCGCTCTGGATATTGTGCGGCAGCATCGCCAGCGCATCGACTCATCCATGAGCGCCCTAACTACCGACTTGGCGCGGTTCGGCCCGGCGGCCACGATGGCGGAAGCCTTACATCAAAAAACCATGTCCGAGATAGACCGCATCGAGAGCACACTGCTTCGCGCCGATACCGCGCAGGCCGACGCAATCCGCAAACAAGTCGAGCGCTTAAGCAATGCGCTCTTGCCATGGAGGAAGCCCCAGGAGCGCGTGTATACTGTGTTCTCATTCATGTTTGAGCACGGCTGGGAGTTGATCCCCCGCCTGTTGCGGACTCTCGACATCGAATCCTTCGCTATGAACGAGGTGGAACTGTGAGCGTGGACGTACTGGCCATTGGCGCGCATCCCGATGACGTCGAGTTGGGAGTCGGCGGGCTTATCCACAAGTTAACCCAGTCGGGACGATCGGTCGCGATTCTCGACCTAACACGCGGCGAACTCGCGACCCGCGGCAGTATTGACGAGCGCCGAAGCGAGGCGCTGGCCGCGGCAAGAATCTTGGGCGCGTTGAAACGCGAAAATGCCGCCCTCCCGGATGGAGGCATCACCAACACGCGCGAACAGCAACTCGCGGTCGTACGCTTCATTCGCAGCGCACGGCCTCGCATAATAGTCGCTCCCATGAGCGATGATCGCCATCCCGACCACGGCGCGGCGCACGTTCTAACGCGCGACGCGAACTTCTTCGCCGGTCTGCGGAAAATTGACACTGGCCACGAACCCTATCGTGCGCCGCGAATGTACTTCTATCGAGTCCATGCGGAATCCTCTATGCCGCAACTGGTGGTGGACATTTCGGCGCATTTCGGCGCGAAACTCGAGGCCGTTCGCGCATATGCTTCGCAGTTTCACAATCCCGCATACGACGGCGAGCAGACGTTTATCTCTACCCCGGAATTCTGGGAATCCATACGTACAAAGGCGGCTTACTGGGGGGCGCAGATCGGTGTGTCCTACGGCGAGGCGCTGCACGCGGACAGCCCCGTGGGCATCGAGCTTTTGCCTGGACTAGAGGATACCTCCTTATGAGAATCGGAATTACGTGCCACCCCACAGCTGGAGGCAGCGGAATCCTGGCCACCGAACTGGGTATAGCGCTGGCGGATCGGGGCCATGCCATCCACTTCGTGACATCGGAATCTCCATTCCGATTGAAGGACTTTCATCCCAACATCTTCAGTCACAATGTGGACGCGCAGACCTATCCCCTATTCCGGCATCCCCCATATTCACTCGCGCTCGCCACTAAGATCGCCGACGTCGCCGAGGAATTTGACATACAGCTCTGGCACGCCCATTACGCCATCCCCCACGCCGCCTGCGCCATCCTTGCCCGCGACATGCTCGCGCCGCGGAACCGGTTCAAACTGGTTACGACACTGCACGGCACGGACATCACGCTCGTGGGAAGCGATCCTTCGTTCTTCCGCATCACCAAGTTCTCGATGGAAAGCAGCGACGCTGTTACCGCCGTATCCAACTGGCTCAATCAGGAAACCCAACGGGAGTTTCAACTCGCCAAGCCCGTCCATACCATCTACAATTTCTTGGATCTCAAGAAATTCACAAACGGCGGTCATGAACGGTGTCAGATCGCGCATGATGAAGAAAAAATCATCATGCACATATCGAATTTCCGCCCTGTCAAACGCGTCACCGACGTCGTGCGCGTATTCAAGAAGATATTGGAGAGAGTTCCCGCCAAATTGATCATGGTGGGCGACGGCCCGGAACGCCTCTCCGCCGCGGGTGTCGCCAAACAATTGGGGGTCTCGGACCGAATCAAGTATCTTGGCAGTTATCCCGATATTGAGCGCATTCTGCCTTGCGCGGACCTCGTATTCCAGCCCAGTGAACATGAGAGTTTCGGATTAGTCCCCCTCGAAGCCATGGCCTGCGAAGTCCCCGTACTAGCGACGGCCAGCGGCGGAATCTGCGAAGTCGTCGAAGACGGCATGACCGGCTACCTGTGCGAGGTCGGCGACATCGACGCCATGGCCGCCCGCGCCATCGAAATCCTGACTCAGCCGGAAACGGCAAAAGCCATGGGGCGCCGCGGCCGAGAACGCGTAATTCGCTCCTTCTCGCAAGACGCCATCGTGGACCAATACGAGGCGCTCTACCGCAACGTGCTCGCCCTGCCGAATCCCGCGTAACCTTCTCCGGACGCAACCTCTGAGCGCTCCTACTTCGTCTTGCCCCCGGCGCTTGGCGCCGAAACTGGCGTTGGCGCCGCAGCCAGTGCGGCCCCTTTCTTTGCGCCGGGCACATTCACGAGGCTGTCGAGGTAATCGACCACACACGCCACTTCCGCTTCGGTGCCGACTAGCGGTGGCATGTATTTCCGGTACGGAGAACTCTCTTCGTATTGATAAAGCATCTTGACCGTATTGCCGATGGCCTCACGGTCCCGTCCCGCCAGCAGGCGGCGCAACGGACGATATCCGTCCAGCGTATGACAGGCGAAGCACTGCCCGCGCACCATAAGTTCACCGCGCGTAAGCCGTGCCTGAGCGTCCTGGCTGCCTGGGTCTGCCGCGGGAACGACAGCGCCCGGAACGCGCGCCGCATCGAGTTTCGCCCACAACTCCTTCTCCTCCGGGCGCACCCACACGGAGTTCGTCAGGTATCCCTCCCGGTTGAGCCGCTCTACGTCGGGGGTCTTACGAATGCCGTTCGAGAACATGTGCTGTCCGATGACGTACGGTTTGCGGAGCATCTCACGCGCCTGTTCCGTGAAGCCGGTCGCCGCGACCGCCATGGCCAACACCGCCACGGCGTGCCCTAGGCCAAAATCGCGCGGATTGCGGTAGGCAAGGAAATACACCACCGCCGCGATCGTCGCCGACGACATTACGGTGATCAATGCGGACCGGGTCACCTGAGTAAACACACCCTGTCCGATCGTCGAAATCCCCATGACGAGCAGACCCCGTTGTTCCACAGGCACCTGATGAATATACCAAGCGAAGAAGACCGGCATCAGCATGAACGCCGGAATGAGCCAGCGCGAGGACCAGCGAATAACCGAAGCTTTCAGCTCCGGTTGTTCGTAGCCGTCAATCCGGCTCGCCGTGACAAGCGCCCATATCCCGGCCAGCGATCCGCAAATCAGCACCCGTAAACCGAGGCTAGGCCAATAGGTCGGGTTGAAGAACGCATACCAGAACTTGGACGCCTCGTTGCCGGTGCCGGCAACGCTCAACCACGCCGCGCCGGGCGTCAGCATGAAGGACAAAATGCCGTTGATGATCACAAGCGTCAAGATTGACGACGCGGCGTAGAGCCAGCCTATCTTCATATGCAGTTCGTCGGATACACGATCCCACGTGTAGTAATATACGGCCGCCGTAGTCAATTCGACGAGGAAGAATGTCCACTCGATAGCCCACCCGAATACGAAGTTATGAATGAGCGTGCTGGTGCCCTCGGGACTCGCCAACCCGATGGCAAACCAAATCCCGACCCCTGTCGCCACTCCAAACACGCCGGTGAGTATGAGGAAGAACTTCGAGTGCGCCTTCAACATAGGCATCCAATCTCGGCGTCCTTCACGAAGCGCTTTGCGCTCCGCCCACGGCAGGAACAAGCCCCCGCCCACGGCAAAATGGCTCAGGGGCACGTGCGTAATGGCGATAAGGCCAACCACCCATCCCGTGCCCAACAAGGGAACAACCCACACTGGGTAGTTCATTGAAGAGTCCTCCTGCGTATCAACTCACCAAAGGCCCGGCCAGAAAGCCTCCGAATAGCGGGGCTTCCAGATTTCGGGCGCTGCCGTCAAAAGACTTACAAATGCTTTCTGGCCGAGCCGCGCCAAATACCCGGTCTTCTAGCCAAACTCACTAAGCGGGAGCGCAAAAATCCCGCTAAATGTCCGCGTAACCCCAAATCGTCAGCGCGATAAAGGCGCCCAGCACGACTAACCCAAACCACGTGGCGCGCCGCGCCTGCACCGCTCGCGCGCTGTCTTTGTCATAGAGTGGAATCAACGTCCACATCACGCCCGCTACTGTAAATACGATAATCCCCGCGGCCTCGCCGAGCGCGCCCGGCATAAGTTTTCCAAACACCTTGAGCACCTGGAACTGACTCATGAAATACCACTCCGGATGTATGCCGTCCGGCGCCGGTGAAGCGGGTTCCGCCTGCGGACCCAACTGCCACGGATAAAGCGAGGCCAACACCGCCAACACGTTCAGCGTGATCAGCCACATCGCGAGATCTTTCGTGAAGAAGTTCGGGAAAAACGGGATGCTCCGCCGTTCCGATTCCGGTTTCAACTCTTCGTCCGGCGGGAGCGCGTTTCCATGCTTCTGCACCAGCCACAAGTGAAATGCGAGCACGCCAATGAAGATCAACGGCAACACGACCACGTGCAACGCGAAAAAGCGCTGTATCGTGACGTCCGATACGGAATCGCCGCCCTGAATCAGCGACACCAGAAATGGGCCAACCACGGGAATTGTCCGGGGAATCTCCAGTCCCACCTTGGTCGCGAAAAACGCTAGGTCGTCCATGGGAAGCAGGTAACCACTGAACCCGAAAACCAGCGTCAGCCCCGCCAATACCAGCCCGCTCCACCAGCCGAATTCGCGCGGCTTGCGGTACGCCTTCATGAAGAAGACGGAGAACATGTGAATAAAAATCGCCAACACCATCAAATTGGCCGACCACGAATGGGCCGAACGGATAAGCCATCCGAAATCAATGTCGTACGTGATCTGCCGAACGGAGTCATAGGAATCGGCGCCGGGACGGAAGTACAGCAGCAACAACACACCGCTGACCAATTGCGTCAAGAAAAGGAAAAGCGAGATGCCGCCCCAGTAGTACCAGAAGCTATGCTTGTGCTCCGGCACTTCTTTGGCGCAGGCGAATTCCGTGATCGCGGTCAAGTCCAGCCGCTCATCAATCCAGCCATACACACCCGGCGCCCGCTTCACGTTACGCTCTAGAGATGTTGATTTGCCCATTGGCGAACTCCACTTTGTATGGCTTCAGAGGCTTGGGAGGTGGTCCCGATACGTTCTTGCCGGTCCGCGCATCGTACACGCCGCCGTGGCAGGCGCAGTGAATGCGCTGCAAGTCTGTCTCGAATTTCACGGTGCATCCCAGATGCGTACACACCGCATCCAGGCACACCTTGGTTCCGTCCGCCAGATGAATAAGCAGGGCGGGACGGCTTCCAAACATAAACGTCAGCGCAGTCCCCGCCGGCGGCAACTTGTCCATCGGAAGCGCGATTTGGGATATTTTCGCCGTCTCCTCCGCCCGTTTGGCCGGCGCCGCCAAATACCGGTACACCGGATACGCCACCGCCCCGACGTAGCAGACGCTCATAGCCCCGATACCCGCCTTGACGAAGCCTCTTCGTCCCATCGTCGCGCCGCCGGGACCGTCCGCTTTCTCTGGCTTCACTTTGTTCGAATCTTTCTTCACGCGCAAGACTCCTTAACTAACCTGACGCCTTGCCGACAGCCGCAGCGCAAAATTCGCGGCTCGGCGCCGGACCAGTCAGTTTATGACATACCGTTCTTCAACGGGTTTCGCCTTTGCAACCACGCTGATCAGCCATCCGACGATCGCCAGCGCTGCTACAAAGAGGATCACAAACAGAATCACCGTCGACCAATTCGTATTGACCGCCCGGTCCCACACGTCATACCCCGACACGCCCAACGCCACGTCGCGGATACCATCACGGTACAACACCATCGCCGACACGTTCAGGAAACCGATCAAACTCAACAGCGACGGAAACAACGCCCCTCCCGGCCTCTTGAGCGAAACGAAGGCGCCACCCAGTACCAACAGCAACGCAGTGGCCGCCCACAGAATCACGCAAACCGTGTAGTACGAATTCGCAGATAGCCCCATCTGAACCGCATCCGGCTCGACCCGGTAAACCCAAATCGCCACGGCAATCTGAGGCACGGTCATGATCGCCACCATGCGCCCGCCCCAGCGGTGCAAGAAGCCGCGGAGCTCGGACGTATACCCCTGCTTCAACGCCAGGAACAGCAGCGGCAACCCGCTAATAGCCAGAGACCCCAGCATCATGTACAGCCAGCGCGGAAACATGGTCGGATCGCCGCTCGGCAGTTTAGTCCCCTCTGGAAATGAGCGGTACATCTCCAGCCACGCCTGAGGCCGGATCATCAGGGACATATTGTCCGTGTAAATTGCGCCAATCTTGATGACCACCAGAAGCGCGATAAAACCAATCCAACCGGCGGCCCGGCCCGCATTCACCCGCGCCGACATGTAGTACAGAAGCGCATACGAGACCATCAGCAGGAATACGACGCTAATCCACCACGCGCCAATCAGAACACTGCTCGTATAGAGCGCACGTCCGTACAAAACCTGCGTGAAGAGCAGCGGCGGCACACCCAAGTTCACCACGTACGTCATCACAATCGGCAAACGGCTAACCACCACGCCCGACGCTTCGACCAACACCACATCCCGCTTGCGGCGTCCCCAGATCACCCAAATCGTGGCCAGGGTGAGCCCGCCAAGAAGAAAATGCACCGCGGAGAAATGAAGTACCATCGTGAGCAAGTGCAGCACTTTGAACAGCCACACCGGCGCCGGTAACGGGATGGGATCCACCGCCGGAAACATGGAAACAAGCTCCATACTCTATTAACCTCCTGTCGCCTGAGGCGCCTAACAACCCGACCCCGTCAGGGAACCGTTGTCATTCTTCAGAGCACCGCCGAGAACGCTGCATGCCCGATGTCACGCTGACTGGGTACCCCGGTCCGCCCAATCCGGCCACTCCAAGTACGCCTACGCTCGACAAGCGCTGGCTTCCTGGGGTACCCGGAATACTACTAGCCCCGATATCACCCCGGCATTCGACTTCTACTACCCAAGCGATCCCGCCTAGGGCCTGTCACCGCATCGTTGCGGCCGCGCCGTCTTGACAGACTCGCCACTCCAAACCAGGAACTCGGAAACGTGAACCTGGGAAACTCGTCACGCACGAACGAGCTTATCCGAGGAATAACGGTTACCTGACGTTGCCGTTCGACAAGTACCCGGACTATGCGATGCGAACCGACGCGTACCCGATGATCACAATAGTCAGTCGCTTCTACCTAGTCAAAAAGAAAAACTCGTAATTCCTCATCTCCTTCCGCCGCCGCGATAACGCAAGTGCTGTGCCAGGTTCCTAACATCGACGCGTTGTCGTAACAAACTCATTATTCAGCAGTTATGAGATGCGCTAAATCAAATCGATTTACTCCGTATCGTTCATTCCGACACCGAGTGAACAGAAATGCACTGAGCATCTTTGTCCGCGATTCCGACTCATCGGGCAGTCCGCTCGTCATCCGTAGCAGCGGATTCCCGGTTACCTTCTATCGCTGCGCTACGCTTTAACCCAGACGAAACAGCGACGCGGCGTTCTCGCGTAATATCCGGTCCGCAAGCCACCGCGCTTCCTCTTCAGAAAGGTAGCCGCCCTCGACTTTCTGCGAGAGAACCTCGTGGGCGACGCGACGAGCGATCTTACAATGTTCGTACGCGCCCTCGACGTAATTCGAATCACCACCGGCGGCGAATATCTTGTTCGACGGAATGACCTCGAGCCATTCGCCAAGTATCCGCGTGGCCGCCAGAGGAGATACGGCGTGTATCCAACACAGGTCCGCGTACACGTTGGGAAACATCTTGCTCAGCACCGCGACTTCGCCCGAATAGGGGTAGCCCGCGTGAAACACGTCAAATCTCGCGTCCGAGAACTCCATGAACAGGTTGCTCAAGAGCGTAGGCCGGGAGTTCTCGATGTAATTTCCATTTCCCTCCTGCAAACCCGTATGGATCTGAATTGGAAGGCCTCGTTCCGCCGCAAGACCAATCAAACGGCGTGTCATGAAGTCCTGCAACGGTTTGAGATCCTCGAACGCGAGATCCTGCGTTTGTGACAACCACACCCGGTCGAACACACGGGCCGCGGCGCTCTGTGGCGCCCGCTCGAACAACAAGGTGCGCCGATAGGCCAGGAAAATCTTCACGCCCGCGATCCCCTGCCCTGCGAAACGATCCAGCGCCGCCTCCTGCGCTTCCATCAGTTGCGGCAGGGTCTGGATTGCGTAGCCGGACTCCTTCTCCAGTGCCTCCAGTTCCGCGCGCGTGCTCACGATGGCATAGTGGTCCAGAATCGGTACCGCGCGAAAGAATTCCTGGTCGACCACCACAGACTGCCTCGGCCACGTGATGACCAACGAGAGATCGATGCCCGCTTTTTCCTTTAGCACATGACGGTACCAGCCCGGCTTATGAGCCGCTTTGATGCGCTGGCACAAGTCCAGATAAGTGTCTCTGTTGATGTCAACGACACCGTACAGGTCCGCTATGTACTCCAGCATCGCGCGGCCATAGCCCGTCGTGCGAGCAAAGGGCCAGTACGGTTCTAGAATCGCCCAGCGCTCCTCCAGCGACAGGCCGCTGTCCGGCTTGCGCATTGCCTCCAATGACTCCCGCGGCATTCCCGCAGAAACCAAATCCGACGATACGTAGTGCTCAAAGAAGCTGAACAAGCTTGTGTGGCTCTGGCAAGCCGAGGACTCGCTCGGTATATGCTCGTGGGTGTCAATCATCCGAATCGCCGCGATGTGTTGCCATAGCCGGTCTCTCACTGACACGGATCCGTTCATCTGTCTTCCTTTTGGTAAGTGGCGCGACAACCCCGCTACTATTTGCGCTGCAAGGATACACCCAAACGAGTCAGGAATCTCAACCTACTCCCATCGCCGCAACACATGAATTCCCTGTCGCGCCAACCTAAGATCAGTGGACGGCCGGGACTTTCCCCGCCTTCCTGCCCTTGACGAACTTGACAAGACCAGACTGATTGGCTATAATACCAAATAGGAAACAACTGGAGACCCGATGAACGCGCGTACCCAAGCACGATATCAAGCCCGAGCCAAAGTGATTAAGGCCTTGGCCCATCCAACCCGCCTGTTCATCGTCGATCAGATCGCGGACACCGAGAAATGCGTCTGTGAACTGCGCGACCTGATCGGGGCCGATATGTCCACCGTCTCAAAACACCTCAGTGTCCTCAAGGACGCCGGAGTGGTCTCGGATGACAAACGAGGATTACAGGTCTACTACCGCCTGAGGGTTCCGTGCATTCTCAATCTATTCGGGTGCATCGAAGGCGTTCTTCGAGCCAACGCCGAAGCGCAGGCGGACGCCATGCACTCAAACTGAGAGGACTGCTTCCTCATTTTTTTTATTCAAATACTTGGCTATTTAGCCAAGTAGTCATAGGGAGATGGGGATGAATTGGAAGAAGGAGTGGAAGGCCTTCGCGGTTATCGCCGCGGCCTTTCTCGCATGTTTCTACCTTCCCGTCGGGTGGCCTCGCTTCGATAACGCCGTAGTCGAAGCGCTCCATCTCGTCAAGTGGTACGCCCGCGAACACGTCCTGCTTTGTCTCGTCCCGGCGTTCTTTATCGCCGGCGCCATCGCAGTGTTTATCAGCCAGGCGTCAGTAATGAAATACCTCGGCGCCAATGCCCCGAAGGTATTGGCCTACGGCGTGGCGTCGGTATCGGGCACGGTCCTCGCCGTTTGTTCATGCACGGTGCTGCCGCTATTTATGGGCATCTATCGTATGGGCGCCGGACTCGGCCCCGCCACCGCTTTTCTCTACTCAGGCCCGGCCATCAATGTGCTGGCCATTGTCCTCACTGCCCGCATACTCGGCCCCCAAATGGGAATCGCGCGGGCCGTCGGAGCTGTGGCGTTCAGTGTCGTCATCGGTCTGCTGATGCACCTCATCTTCCGCAAGGAAGAGCTCGATAAGTCCAAAGTCGCGGCATCCTTGCCCGAGGCAAAGGCAGACCGCCCACTCTGGCAGAACACACTCTACTTCGCCGCGATGGCCGCCATCCTCGTATTCGCGAATTGGGGAAAGCCCGAACAGACAACTGGGTTTTGGTATGTCATGTACGCCTGGAAATGGACGTTCACCGGATGCTCCGCCGTGGCCCTCGGTCTCATACTCGTGGCTTGGTTCAAAGCGTCCTGGTGGAAGATGCTGCTTACGGCTATGGCCGTCGGCGCCTCCGCCCTCCTGGTACCCCAGGCGCCGATGCTTCCTTTTGCCGTTGGCGTACTGGGACTTTCGATAATCGCGAACACGAACGGCGAAGAACTGCAATCCTGGTTCTCGGGCACGTGGAGTTTCGCGAAACAAATCCTTCCTCTGCTGCTTCTCGGGGTCATTGCAGCCGGATTCCTGCTGGGACGCCCCGGAGGCGAAGGAGTGATCCCGTCCCACTGGATAGTGCAGCTCGTAGGAGGCAACTCCCTCTGGGCGAATCTCTTCGCCTCCGTTGTCGGCGCATTCATGTACTTCGCCACCCTTACTGAAGTGCCCATACTTCAAGGCCTCATCGGAAGCGGCATGGGACAGGGCCCCGCGCTCGCGCTGCTCCTCGCGGGTCCGGCGCTAAGCCTGCCCAGCATGATTGTGCTTCGCAACATACTCGGCACAAAGAAGACCGCCGCCTACGTTTCGCTAGTAATCGTCATGGCCACTGCTACCGGAATGGCCTACGGAGCGCTAGCGGGATGACAACAAGAACGAAAGGGCTACACCAATGATGAAGCTACAGATTCTCGGAACGGGGTGTCCAAAGTGCCAGAAACTCACTGAAACGGCCGAAGCCGCCGCAAGAGAGTTGGGCATCGAGTACGAAGTCGAGAAGGTGAAAGAGATCGAACAAATCATAGCGTTTGGCGTGGTGATGACTCCCGCGTTGGCCGTGAACGGCGAAGTGAAAGTGTCGGGCAAAGTGCCCTCTATCGAAGAAGTAAAGGCGATGCTCAAATAACAAGGTTCCGCATCAGGAACCGGACAGGAGGAAATCATGTCTCAGCAAAATACGTGTGGCTGCGGAAAGACTCCCCTCAACATGGTATTCGCATGCTCCGGCGCCGCCGACGTGGGCGCTATCGCAGACCAGGCGGCTCGAAAACTCACAAGAGAGAAAACGGCGGCCATGTGCTGCACCGCGGCCATCGCCGCCGAGGTACCGGACATCGTGGCCAAAGCCGATCTCGCCACCGGGATGGTGGTCATCGACGGCTGCGACAAAGCGTGCGCCAAGTCCATTCTCGAGAAGAGCGGCTTCGACAAGTTTGCGTATGTCCAACTGATTAGCCTCGGGATGGAAAAGGGCAAGACGGCCGTGACCGAGGAAAACATCGCCAAGGCCGCTAACGCAAGCGCCGAAGCGCTCGTCCGCGATGGCGCGTGCGGCGCGTAGTCGCGGCGCAAACACCAGCGCGCCGCAACGACATCCCGTCGTGGCAAGGCGACTAGGAGAGCTATCATGGCAGACAGCCAACGAGTAACGAACGCCGGAACTGGACGTGGCGTGAAAACGCTTATCGTGGCAGCCCTTGTCGTCGCGGTAGGCGCTGTTCTTTACGCCAAAAAACAGACCAGAGAGCCCAGCGCAAGGAACGATTCCGCCGGCGTGACTAGCGCGACTCAAGAAACCGGCCCGGGAACCAATTCCGCAACGACGGGCGCGACGGCTACGGCGCGACTGCCGCGCCTGGTGGACGTGGGCGCAGGCAAGTGCATCCCCTGCATAATGATGGCGCCCATACTCGACGAACTGAAAACAGAATATGCGGGAATCATGGACGTCCAGTTTGTTGACGTTTGGGAGAATCCTGGCGCCGGCGAGGAGTACGGTGTGGAGTTGATACCCACACAAATATTCTACGATGCTTCGGGTAAGGAGCGCTTTCGTCACCAGGGATTCTTCGGCAAGGAAGACATCCTCGCTAAATGGAAGGAATTGGACGTAAGTCTAGCGTCTGCGGAGAAGCCGCCATCGTTTAGCCGCTGGGATCCCGCAAAACCGGATGACCGGCCCAAGGACAGCGTGTGCTATCTGTGCGATGGCGGCATAGACCCTAAGACGCGCACGGTCATGAAGACCCCGGCGGGGAACGTGGCCTTCTGTTCCCCCCACTGCTATCTCATCACCTACGCCAGCCTGACGGACGAGAAGAAATCACACCAGAATGTCGCCGTCACGGACTGGTCCTCGGGCAACCCTGTCCCGGCCACCTCGGCTGTCTACGTGTATGGGATGGACACCAACGGCCGGCCAACGACCAAGGCGTTCGCCGATGAAGCCTCCGCCATAAACGAGCAGCAGAAGTCCGGCGGAAACGTGTTGGCGTGGGCGCCGTTCGAAGAGAAGGAGATGGCGACACGCTGCGCTTTCTGCGATCGCCCGGTGTATCCCGAGGACGCGTCTATCGTTCGCATCCAAGGTATACAGACTTGGGGCTGCTGCGTCATGTGCGCGTTGGGTGTCGCAGCACGTACGGGTAAGGACATCGAAGTGACGGCAAAGGACGCGTCCACAGGCGAACCACTTCGAGTGAAAACCTATGAAGGACACGTGGCTGAACTTACCCCGCCTGCGATGGTGGCGTGGGCTGGCGCCAAGAAGGATGCTGAAGGCAAGAGCGTCTCAACAGGCTGCTTCAAACAGGCCTTCTTCGCGACTGAGGCCAATCTCAAGCAATGGGTCGAGTTGCATCCCACAGCGACCGGAAGCCTCGTATCCATCGAGCAGGCGCTGGCCGCGAACATGAGATTGACCCCGCCGCAGATCAGCAAGGCCTGCAACATCGGCGAATGCGCGCCCAGCTAGCGGCGGCAAGGTAAATGCGGTGCAGGAACTCTTCAGCGCACTAACGCACGCGGTCGAGAGCAGCGCCTTGATCGCGATTGCCGCGTCCCTGATCTGGGGCGTGCTCAGCATCCTCCTCAGCCCCTGCCACCTTGCCAGTATTCCGATCATTATCGGCTTCGTTGATGACCAAGGCCGCATCAGCACTCGCCGCGCGTTCTACATCTCTTTCCTGTTCGCCGTGGGTATACTGATCACTATCGCATTGATCGGCGCGGTCACCGCCGCCGCCGGACGAATGATGGGTGATGTCGGCCGCTACGGGAACTACTTCGTTGCGCTGATCTTCTTCCTGGTCGGCCTGCACCTGCTCGATGTGATCCCCATGCCGTGGTCCGGCCCCGGGCAAGTGGGCATGAAACGAAAGGGCGCCGCGGCCGCGTTCATTCTGGGTCTCGTCTTCGGCATCGCGCTCGGACCTTGCACCTTCGCCTACATGGCCCCCATGCTCGGCGTGACGTTCAAACTCGCTGTCACCAACCCGCTCTACGGTATGCTACTTCTGCTCGCCTACGGCGTCGGCCACTGTTCGGTCATCGTCGCCGCAGGAACGTCCAGTAAACTGGTGCAACGGTTTCTGAATTGGAACGAGAACTCGCGCGGCACAACCGTCGTGAAGCAGGTGTGTGGAATGTTGGTGTTAATGGGCGGGCTATGGGTGATCTACACCGCGCCATGACCAAAACGGAAGCAGCAACCTGAGGACGAAGACGTGATGGAATCCTCCTGCGGCCACACGCATGATATGTGGGGACGGAGAACTCGGTCGAAGGAAAGTATATGAAGCGAGTCCTGATCGATCCCCGCCGGTGTACGAACTGCCGGGTGTGCCGCGTGGAAACCGAGTGTACGATGAAAGCGGTCTTCCGAGAACTTCCGGAAGATCGCCCTTGGGTAGACTTCTACCGCTGCAACGGATGTTTGGAATGCAAGGCGTGGTGTCCCGACCACGCCATCGAAGAGCTAACTTATCCGTGTAACGGCCAGCCCCGTATGGGTTGGTGAGGCCGCGGACCTAGAGGCGCGGCCAGAAAGCCTCCGCATAGCAAGGCTCTGCACAAGCCATCGCCGGTATTGAACAACTTACAGACGCTTTCTGGCCGCGCCGCGTCGAAAAGCCGACTTTCTGGCCGGATTCCTATGCAATGTGAAGCGCGCCGTTAATCACGAGTTGCACGTCTACCGCATCCACCGCGCCACTGTTATCAATGTCGCAGTCGTACCCCGTGGCGATATCGAGGGCTTGGTTGATTACGAGTTGGATATCGACCGCGTCCACATCGCCGGAATGATCCACGTCGGCAGGGGCAAACGCTTGCGGCATTTCATAGGCGCCCATATCGTAGTCCGAGCCATCGCCGGGAGCGGGAGGTCCAGTCGGACCGTCACCGGCGCCGTCCGAGCCCCGCGGCGCCCCCAGAATATCCGCGGTGACAGAGCCGAATTCAGTCGCGCTAGTATCTCGTCCTGTATCCAAGCACGGCGAATCAGGGGCCAGCCGATAATCGATGACCGCGAAATCCACCGGTGAAACTACGGAGCCACCCTCCGTTACATCGCCCCATACGGCAATGGACTCTGCGGCGTTTCCGCAGACGACGTGCGCGGTATCCCCCGTGGCGCCGGCCACCCACAAGATCGATCCCACCAACGCGTCTGGCGCAAAACCAGATCCCGCCACGCTCAACGTGGACTTGAACTTTCCTGTTTCATAGACGAGTCCGGTGGACTTCCCGGACGGCCCAAACATGAAACGCGGTTCCCTAAAAGGCGTAACATTCCCTTCACCCGCGTGCCCGCCCTCGATGTCCGAATACGTTACCGTGGTGGAAGAGTCCGCGCCATTGTATATTTCGGCGGGAGTGGAACCCCACAGAATACAATTCGTCACGGTCGGTGTCGCAAGGTGGCTATTAATGATGGCGCCGGCGCCGGCATCGGACACATTGCGATCAAAGGTAGAGTTGACGATTACGGGCGACGCATCGCTGCTGGTTATCGCGCCGGCGCGGTTCCCTGCAAACAGGCAGTTGGCCACCACAGGCGATCCGTATTCAATGATTAGCGCCCCGCCACCGTGACTGCCCGTACCCGTGTTCCCCACAAATACACAGTTCGTGAGTGCGGTGGGCGCCGGCGACGCTAGGCTCACGGCGTTCCCCTGAAAGTCTGAACTGTTTCGAGTAAAAATGCAGTGGGACACCGCCGGGGAAGCGGCTCCACCGATGGACAAGGCGGCCCCATTGTACATGACGCTGTTTGCCAGAAAAACACAGTTGGTGATGACTCCTGAAGCGTCTTCACAGTAGACCGCGCCACCCGACTTCGCGGTGTTGCTTACCACAAGGCAATTGGCGATGGTGGGAGAAACGCCTACGCTTAGAACGGCGCCACCACGGGAAAAGGGAGTCATCGGGACGGCTACGCCTTGTCCATTCTTCAGCGTGAACCCGTCAAGGGTGGCGTTGCTCGCGCCTAGGACACACGAACGCGCCCCCTGGCCGTCCAGCGCCGTCGCGTGCACGGTCCAATCGCGCTGCCCCCGCATGGTTTCGCCGCCGCCAGTTCCATTCCCCACGAATCCGCCGTAGAGGTGAACGTTTTCCCGCATCTCAACCACGAACGCGCCCGAACTCGTGTATGTCCCCTCGGCGACCCACACCTCGCCACCACCGGCATTGGAAGCCGCGTCGACCCCTTCCTGAATGGTGTCGAACGCCGTAGCCCATGTCGAACCGTCTTGAAGAGCGGCCGGCGCCGGCGAGTCAATATCTACATGCCGCACCGCAATCCACACTGCGGCAGACGCGGACATCGAATATAGCGACACCACAAGGAAACTGCACCAATATCGCATCCGGATTTCTCCTCCCGTCGAGTTAGATCCCCAACACCACGCACGTGATTCGATGGCGCAGAACCTTTGCGCAACGGGCGTCATCGCCAGACGGCCCCGCGATTCATGTATCCCCGTGCTTCCACCCAACCCCGCGCTTTCGCGCCAAACTCTATCTGTCCAATCGGTCTCGACTGCGTTTGAATTCTGTCCGCAGCTATCGCAGATTGACCTCTGGTCATTATGAACGCAATGCTCGACGCCGTCAACGAAGTTGCCGCTCATCTGGACTCATGAGTCTTTCCATCTCTAATGGTTGTAAAGGCTCCTCGCACATTCGTACGTAGGTAGCGGAGCGATGCATGGGTGAACCTCGCTACGGAATCGTGTAGGCTTACGCAAAGCTTACTGCCAAGTAGACGGAGGGATATGGAGTGTATCTCATGCTATCAATCCTGACTCTCGCCACGATTGTCCTGTTCCTGTTCACCGGCGCCGTGTCTTGGGCGGAGCCCGTCCAAGGCGAAGCCACCACCGAGGAGTTCGCGCGCGAGGTGGAACGCACGCTTCCACCGGAGGAGCCGTACGCTTACCACAAGCGCCTGTCCGAAAGCCCCGTACACGCGCCCAGACGAAACCCCGACGCCAAACCCTCAGCCAACGAACTGGCGCTACCGGATAAGGGCTGGAAGCTGATCTGGAACCGGAAGAGCGCGGCGCTGCTTCAAGACACCGTGAAAGACTTCCAGGACTATCTTATTACGTCTATGAACGTCCAGGCCGAGCTGGAAGGCCGCGACTCGTTGGCCGATTGGCAAAGTCTGAGCCAGTGCATCGTCGCCGGCACTCGTGACCAACTGCCGGGATGCGGCGCGGGCCTGAAAGGGCCGAAGGACTACGAGATCATCGCGGCGCCGAATCGGTTAACCGTGTGCGGCTACGATGATCGCGGGGTGATGTACGGGCTCTACAACCTTGAAGCCCGGATGAATCTGCGCGAAGCGCCATTTCTGCCCAAGGACCTGAAGACCACGCGCCACAGCCTCCATGACAGCCGGATGGTCATGTCCTGGATGGGCTGGATGGAGTTTCCGGACCAAGTGCTCTCCCACTTGGCTCACGACGGATTTGACGCCATCTTCGCATGCGCGTCCGCGAACCCGAACGGCGACCGCACCACGGCAGAGTCTTCGACTGACTTCTATGCGCGCCTGCTATATCGGATGCGCAGACCGGACCCGGCCCAAATGCGCGACCTAATCAACCGCGCCGCGCGGTACGGCATCAAGGTCTACACCCAGATCATCTATCAGTACCAAGGAACACCGGAAAGCGAGGCCGGCCTGCGCAAGCTGGTTCGCGATATTCTCAAGGAATTCCCGGACATCCAAGGTTACGTTCTCCTCACGGAAGGCTTTTGGTACAAGGCCTGGGGAGGCGGACACGGCGCCAGCGAAGAATACATCAAGGACTGGGCGCGCAATTGGAGCCACGCGGTAGCCGTGGTGGCCGAGGAATGCCATCGGGTGAACCCCGCCATCGAGATTCTGCCGTGGGAATACAACATCGACTTCCGCCCGCAGAATGTCGCGACGAAGGAGTACTTCATCCAGCAACTTCCGGACGGCACGATTCCATTGCTCACCTGGGAGAACGGCAAGAGTTTCGAAATCGATGGCCTGAAGGGGCATCTGATCGACTACGCCATCAGTCAGGTTGGACCGGCCGAAGTGACCCAAGCCCAAATCGAAGTGGCTCGCCAGCGCGGCATGAAGGTTTATTCCAACGCGGACACTTTTCTTTGTGGCGCGCAGCTGCAGTCCGTTCCCTATCACCCCTTTCCCTACCAATGGCGCGCCCGGTATGCGGCGCTCGAAAAGTTCGGTGTCAACGGCACAATGGAGAGCTGGACTAGCGGCTACTCCCCGAGCTTCATGACGGAACTGCGGGCCTGGTATTGCTGGAGCGAAGCGCCGCCGTTGGACGAACTGCTCGGCGCGGTGGCCGCGCGCAATTTCGGAAGCGAGGGTAAAGAGATGGTCCTGAAAGCGTGGGACCTTTTCAGCCAAGCCGCTCGTCTCGTCCCGGACACGGGGCCGACGATGGGCACCACCGCCGCAATCGGGAACCCGCTGTTCCTCGAGGAGCCGCACGCACGCACGGCCACGTTCAAGCACTCGTGGACGGACCAAGCGGCGTGGATGGGGTACCTCGGCGCAGAGCTCAACCCGTACTGGCCTTTCACCGTATCCCGCTTGGTCTTCTATCCCGATTTCACGAACCACACGAACAAAGCGCAACAGTACGCCCGCGGCGTTTCCGGTATCGAGAACGCCAAAGATGACCAGGTCTTTCCTGTCTTTCTGAAATACCTGCGCCTTGCGGCTGACAAAATGGAGGAAGGCCTCAAACTGTACCGGGCCGCGGCGCTCCACAGCCCGGCCTCCAAACGAGTAACCGCGCTGCGGGAAGTCGTCGTCGCCGAACAGATTCAGCGAATGCTGCTCAGCAACCACGCGATCCTTGAATTCGAGGATCTCCGATTGCAGGCCGCCGGCGAGAAGGACAGCGCGAAAGCGGGAGCGATGCTCGATCGGATGGAAGTCATCCTCCGCGAAGAACTTGCCCGCACCCAACTATCGTTGCTGGCCGCGACCCGCGACTCGCGCCTCGGATTCCAATTCGAGTGCGACTATGTCTACACGCCGTATTCGCTACAGCAGAAGATCGGGAGCTTGCGCGAAACGCTCGACACGCTCTTGCCACAATACCGCAAGAAGACACAGACCGCGTCCAAGTAGTCCCGCCTCCAAATATGCCCCTATTTATAAGGGTCATCTGTTTCGGCTTTTTGGACGATGGACGATGGACAATGGACGGTCTTGGTCCCGTGTGTGCGGAGGTAGAGTTCGCGGGGGAACGAGGGGTGTTTAGTTGGCGCCGCTCGGCGTCGTTGGGGAAGGCGTTGGAGGCGGGGTGATGGGGTGTCGCGCTAGACGAGGGTGATTCTGTTGACAGAACTGGCTGCTTCTATGCTTCTCGGCCTTCAGGAGGGGGTTGAAATTGGCGAAACGAGGGTAATTTAGACGACAAAATACTAGTGTACATATTGCTCGATTTATAATTAGAATTATCATAAACTGACTCTTACTTCCTGGAAATTCAGCCGCGCCTGGAAGGGTTAGGTACGACAGGAGTAGCCGGGTTGGTACAATACCTCGATTGGGCGAAGTGATGGAGCTGCCGAATCCCGGGCGGGATTAACGGGAACGGCGCCAAAGCGGGACCGGCCCGAATGGCGCTAGGTTCAAGGCTCATAGGTCTCATGGACGAATAGGACGGATTGGACAGATAGAAATACGGAGTTTGGGCAGCCAATGCACAATGGGAAGGCCATCGGAAGCGGCGGGGACGCCGCTTCTACTTTGGGGCGTCCTGCGCTTAACTTCGCGGCATTCGGGACAAATGCCCCAATTGGCACAAGACTGGCGCACGAAAGACGGTATCATTCCAGGACGACAGTTGTAATTGGGACAACCAGAGGACAGTGCGATGAAATCACGCAGACCTTACTCGACCGCCTTGTGCGTACCTGTGATTGCGCTGTTGTGCCTGTTCGGATGCAACACGATTCACGGCGCGGGCCGTGATATCAAGAGTGGCGGCAAGGCCATTGAGAAGACGTTCAGTGGCTCCAAGGCGGCCCCCGGTACCCAGTCCGGTCAATTGACGATCACGTCGAAAGCGGGTAAGGGAGGACTCATTAGTCCGTCCGGCTCGGTAGCGGTTCCGGCGGGGGCTGAGCAATTGTTCACCATCAAAGCCGACCCTGGTTACGCCACTGAGGATGTGGTGGTTGATGGCAAGTCAATTGGTCCGGCAAGTGGTTATCGATTTGTCGCGGTTCAGGCGGACCACACCATCTCGGTGGAGTTTGCGCCGAATCCGGCGCGGTGATGAGTGCAGGGTCCAGGGTCTGGGGTCTGGGGTCTGGATTTGGGGTTTGGGGTTTAATTCTTAATTCCCAATTCTTTGTTGTTCCGTCCCTACGCCGAGACTGTTGTTTTCCCAGGTCATGTTATCTTTGCTGGTCTGGTTGAACCGGACCGGGTCGCCGGAGGTGTTGTAGATGGTGTTGCCTTCCACGCGGTAGCCCTTGCTGCCTTGGTCGAAAAAGATCCCGTTGTTCGGGGCGCCGCCGTGGGCGAACGCGCTGCGGTGGGCGTCGTGAAACACGTTGCCCCGGATGATCGTGCCCGGCTGGTAGCCCAGCGTATACAGACACCCGCCGTCGGCCAGCATCTTCATGGTGTCGTAGACGTGGTTGTACTCGATGATCGCGCCCCGCTGGCTCGTCTCGGACTCGTCCCAGCGGAAACCCACCGAGATACCCGTGTAGGGCATGTCGTACACCACGTTGTGGGCGATCTGCGCGCCGCGCGAGAACGCGGCGAAGATGCCCACGCACCCGTGGTTAACCGCGCCGCAGGTCGTCACCATGTTGCCCACGACTTCGTTGTCCACCGGCGCGTCTTCCGCGCGAGTCCAGTCGCCGGCCAACGACACATCGCCACCCTTCTCCTTGCCCTCGATGTCGCCTTTGCCGCGCCACCCCACCATGATCCCGTTGCCGCCCACGTCGCTGAGTTCACACGCGTGTACCTTATTGTTCCGGGTCCCCGCGCCAAACACGATCCCGCAGGCGCCGGTATGCGCGACGCGGCAGCGGTCGAGTCCGCAGCCCTGCGCGTAGGTAAACTCAATCGCCGCAGGCAAGACGAACGTCGGCTTGTCCATGCTCGTGCCGTAATGGCCGGCCTGAATGCCCATATAGCCAAAACTCGGCAGATCCCAGTGCGTGTGCGCGAAGGTCAAGCCTTGGAAATGAAGGTTACGCACGGGCGCATCCGCGCGGCCTTCGACAACTACCAGTTGGTCGCTCACCGGCGCCACGAAGGAGCGCTTGTTGGGATCCTCTCCCGGCGCTCCTTGATACGTCAGCCGGCCGGAGTCGTAGTCCAGATACCATTCCCCCGGCTGGTCCACGAACGCCAGCGCGTTTTCGACATAGGTGGGTTTGCCCGGACTCGCCGTCGTCGCCGCGCCGTGACCTATCCACCCCATCGGATTCGCGAGCTGAATCGTGCGCTCGTTCGTCGAGACAATCGCGACGCGCGAAATCGACCAGTTCTGGTACATCACGAGTTCCGCATGCTGCCCCGCCAGGTCTCCGGCGGACAGCGGATTATTCACTACGATTTGCCTCACGTCGTCCGTCACGCACTCGACGCGGAGCAGGTCCGGCGCATTTGGAAACTCCCCCGCGCGCCACCCCGTTACGGGCCTGCCGCCCGACACCACGACCACTTCCCCCGGATACGCCGCGTAGGTAACGCTATGTTCGGCCGTGCCGGAATCCTCCGGTCCAAACCGTAGCGCTTTTGCGAGCCGATACGTCCCGCCCCGGACCAGCACCGTCAGGTCTTTGTCCAAGCCTGACGCAATCCGCGCTCGCACCGCCACCTGCGTCCGTTCCAACGACGCAAACGGCGCCGCTTCCGTGCCCGGGTTGGAGTCATTCCCTGTGCTTGCCACATAGAGGTCCGCGGAAGGCGCGGCGCCCAATGCGAGAACTGCAACCATCACCATCGACACCATAAACGCCTCCGTTCGTAATTCGTAATTCGTAATTCTCAATTGTCCATCGTCCATTCTACATTTTTGCGGCGTTTGATTGAAGGCGCGGAGCGGCCTCGCTATACTCCTCGCTATAGTAGGACGCTGACGCGAGAAAATCGGGTGACTGACGATTGGGAAAAGTTCACGATGCCTAGCAATGCGGTCGAGAGACGCGATTTTCTGAAATCTGCCGTTGCGGCAATTTCGATGCCTTCACTTGTGGCCGGGATCGCGGCGGCGGAAGACGGACCTGCCCCAGCGCCCAGCGATCAGATTACGCTGGGCTGCATCGGCCTCGGCACGCACGGCATGGGTTGGAATCTGGAAGCGTTTCTAGCCCTGCCCGAGGCGCGGGTGCTGGCGGTGTGCGACGTGTTTCGCGAGCGCCGCGACAAAGGCCGCGACAAGGTCAACGCCGCCTACGGCAATCAGGACTGCACGGTCCACACCGATTTCCGTGAAATCCTCGCGCGGAAAGACATTGACGCAGTGGTGATTTCCACGCCCGATCATTGGCACGTTCTCATGTCCGTAATGGCCGCGAAGGCCGGCAAACACGTGTTCTGCGAAAAGCCCACGCTCACGGTCCAACAAGGGCAATTCCTGGTTGACTTCATGAATCGCGCGGGCGTCGTGTACCAGGGCGGCATCGAGGATCGCTCCGTTGAACAGTATTACCGCATGGCTGAACTGGCGCGTAATCGGCGCCTAGGCAAGCTCAAACGCATCCTCGTAACGCTCCCCGTGGGAGAGATCTTTCCCAAAGAAGACCCCGCGCCGATTCCCAAAGGACTTAACTACGACCTGTGGCTGGGACCCGCGCCGTACACACCCTACACGCCGACGAAACTCGGCCCCCAGCAATGGCGAAACGTGTGGGATTATTCCGGCGGCAAGTTGACCGATTGGGGCGCGCACCTTCTCGATACAGCGCAGGTGGCCATCTTCCAGGAACAGGGAGGGCCGCTGAGCGTGGACGGCAAAGGCGTGTTTCCCAAAGACGCCATGACCACGACGGCCACCGAATATGAAATCCATTACCAGTACCCCGGTGACGTCGAATTGATCGTGAAATCCGGCGGGACGGGAATCCGAATCGAGGGCGCCGACGGCTGGGTCGAGTGTCCGGCATGGCGCCAGCCGTTGCAGGCTAGCGATCCCGCCATTCTGGAGACCGTGATTGCGCCGGGCGAAAGCAAGATGTGGGCAAGGCCCACCAGCGAACACCAGGATTTCCTCAACGGCGTAAAGAAAGGGAAGACGCCGTGTTACACGCCGGAAGATATCCACCGCTTGAGTTCGGTCATGCACATCGGAAACATCTCGATGCGCCTTGGCCGAAAATTGGTCTGGGATTCCGCACGGGAGACATTTTCCGACGACGCGGAAGCCAACGCCCTTCTTTCACGTCCCATGCGCGCGCCCTGGTCGCTCAAGGCTGCCGCGACGTAGGCTTCTGCTCTTTCGGTTCGTTCTGAAGTTGCGCGCGCAGCGACCGCCATTCCGCAATGTTGTGTTTGAGATTCTCCAGCGTGTCGCCTTTCACTGCGTAGCATTGAAGACCGATAGGCCCTGCGTATCCGACCGCTCGAAGCTTGCGCAGCACCCGGAGAACGTCCACTTCCCCCCGTCCCAACGGCTGGATGAGCTTGTCCCAGTCGCCTTCGTGGTCGGCGCCATTGATCGAAACGAAGAACAACCGCGGCGCGGCGCGCTCCAGCAACTCGTCAAAGCGTTTCTCGTTGCCCGCCTTGAGTTCGTGGCAGAGGTTGAACGTCACCCCGAGGTTGTCGCGTTTGGCCAGGCCCGCGATGCGCAGGGCGTCGTCCAACGTTGCGACGTAGAAGCCCGTGTGGGGATACAGGGCCACGCGCAGACCGGACGCCGCGGCCAGGTCCGCGATCTCGCCCACCGTCTGCGCCGCATGCGAGTCGCCTCCGGCCCGGCCCTGAACCGTAAGCCAAAGCGCCACCCCCGTACCCCGCAAGCGCTTGATGGCCGCCCTTAACGGCTCGCCGAAGGCCGGCTCGTTGTCCAGGTTGCAACCGACATAAAGGTTGAAGATCTTGACGTGGTACTTGTCGAACGCGGCCAAGCGTTCGTCCAAGTCCTCTTCGCCCGTATACCCGACCCCATCGTACCCGAGTTCGGCCACTGTCTTCGCCTGACGCTCTGGCGTCCATTCGCCGCGCCCCAAGCCGTTGTCGAACACGAAAAAGGGCGTCGTCTTCGCCGAGCCCGGCGCGGACGGGGCGCCATTCGCCTCATTGGCCGCGCAAAACATCGTCATGGCCGTAGCCCAAAGTGTCAGACTCATTCGGTACGCCCCTCCCTTGCTTCGATAATGGAACCGCTCGCTGGCGCCTCAGCATACATCAGAACCGTGGGGCTGGCAACCGACCGTGGACTCCACCGCCCGCGCAACGCCACCCTTCTCGCGGATTCGGTAACGGCTTAGAGGCGCGGCTATAGCACCGGAGTCACTGCCGCCCGATCAATCTCTACGAGTGTGTGGTTCTGTAGCGCGTTTTCAATCGCGGGCATGTTGCGCTCGAATAACGCGCACAAATCGCGGGTGGAAATGTTCCCCGTCTTGACCAACACCAGCTTCCACGGACGCCCCTGAAGTACATGGGAATAGAAGAAGTCGGTATCCTTCGATATCACCACGCGTTGATCGTCAAGAGAGACTTGGTTGATGACCCGGTCTCTGGTCGCGTTCTTGGCGGGCAAGTCGCGCGTGTGCAATGCGTCGTGTCCGTGCCGTGCGAGCATTGCGCACAAACCGGGTGGCAAGTGAGCGTCCACGAGAAATCTCATGTCAATGCTAGGTGAACACTTCTGGCCGCTAGGATCCGCCGTGAAAACTCATGGCAGGCGAGAATATCCTCGCGCTCCAGGTCCGGAAACTCCGCCAACAACTCCTCGACCGTATCCCCACCGGCCAGGTATTCCAGGATGGTTTCCACGGGGTAGCGAAGGCCCCGCACGCACGGCTTCCCGTGACAGATCTCCGGGTCAACAGTGATGCGTAGATGAATATCTTCGTTTGACATGATCGTATTCTATACCTTCGACCCGCCCGTGCCAAGCCCCTGGGCTAGACTGTCCACCGTCGCTCGTGGCGGGAAAAACCGGGCGGAAATCTGGGTAGCGTCCCGGGTTTTCCGCGATTGGTACCAAGGACGACTTTGGGACGTCAAAGGAAAAGATGGTGTACGCTCTCGCACCGGCGGATGAGGTCATCCGATCTTCATTTGCAGTTGGGGACGCATTCGGAAATAATGACCATCGAGGATTTCAATGCTACTTAACTCGCCGCGCATACTCGTGAAGGCCGCTGTTGCCGGGCTGATTGGCTGCGTTTTGCTCGTCATCTACGTCGGGGTCACGTCCACATGGCAGTCTCGCGCCACCTATCCCGGAGGTCTGATATTCATCGGGTACCGTAACGGAGGGGCAATTGAATACGTGCGTCTTTTCGCGTGGAAACCGGCGGACTATACCGACGAACTGCCGGCAATGACGGTACATGTCGACGGCAACGCGTACCCCTTATCCGGATTCTCGCCCGAAGTAGCGGCCTCGCTCGGCGGTACGCTGGACACCGGCGCCCTGTGGGATTCCGAAGGCTGGTTGCTGCAATACCGGTTTGAGAAGAACCGCTTGACCTACGTCTCACTAATGCAGGGCATCGCGTCCCAACGGCCCGGCGAGAGGCCCAAACCGGGCGGAAACGTGCATTCAACGCCGTTCAGCTTATCGCTAAATGGCGGCCCGCCTTTCGCGCTGCCGGTGTCGCAACGCGAATTGACGGCCAAGGCCGGAAAACCCGAGACAATTCGGTGGCACATACCGAATTAGTCACCGCGGGTCGTCAAGAACGACGGTTTCTATTGTCTCCGTATCCAAACGTGCGGACGACTGTCCTTCCCGAAAAACCGTCCTGTGGAAATCAAAGGGGTTACGAAGCCGGATGTATGGAGTTCTGACCGACTCACAAGGAGCAGTTTCTGCCTGCTCGGGACCATCCGAAGGTTCGCGCGCTGGCGCTTCCCGCTGCGCATGATATAGACTGGCATGCAACAGGAGGAGTGAGCCATGCCGAAGATTGCGATGATTGGGGCGGGGAGTATCGTATTCTGCAAGACGCTGATGATGGACATTTTGGCGACGCCCTCGCTGAAGAACAGCGAGTTCCGCTTGATGAGCCGGACGCGGCCGAAATTGGAGCGGATCAAACGGTTTGCGGACAAGGTGATCAAGGACAACGCGCTCGACGCGAAGGTCTCGATCACGTTGGACCGGCGGGAGGCGTTGAAGGACGCAGACTACGTCATCGTGATGCTCCAGATTGGCGGGGTGGACGCGTTCCAGCAGGACTATGAAATTCCGCTGAAGTACGGTGTGGACCAGTGCATTGCCGACACGCTCGGACCTGGCGGCGTGTTCCGCGCGTTGCGGACCATCCCGGTCATGATCGACATCGCGAACGACGTGAAGGAATTGTGCCCGCACGCGAAGATCCTGAATTACGTCAATCCCATGGCGCCGGTCTGTTGGGCGCTCGGGACCGTCCCTGGGATCGAGTTCATCGGATTGTGCCACGGCGTGCAGACCACGCTGGACCTCATTTCGCGCTACGTGAATGTGAACAAGAAAGAAATCGACGCGCTGGTCGCGGGCGTCAACCACATGGGCTGGTTCCTCCGGCTCGAACACAAGGGCAAGGACCTCTATCCCCTGTTCAAGGCCAATTGCGAGAAGCCCGAGTATTACATCAACGAGAAGGTCCGCATCGAGGTCATGCGGCATTTCGGCTATTTCATGACCGAAAGCACCGGGCATCTGTCGGAATACATCCCGTGGTTCCGTAAGAACGCGAAGGCGCTCGGGCTGTACTGCGACGAGCCCTCGTTCGGCGGGGAAAGCGGGGCGTACTACAAATGGTGCCGGCTGATCGCCGACAAGGTCGAAAACGAAGACTTATTGGCCAACGAGCCTACCAAGCTTACCGCACGCAGCGTTGAGTACTGCTCGTATATCCTCGAGGCGCTGGAGACCGGCGTGCCGTTCAAGCTTCAGGGCAACGTGCGCAACGACGGCTACATCACGAATCTGCCCAACGGCTGCTGCGTCGAGATTCCTTGTTTCGTGGATAAGCTGGGCATACACCCGACGGTGGTCGGCGAGCTTCCGATTCAGTGCGCGGCGCTTAACCAGAGCAACGTCACCGTGCAAGGGCTGGCGGTGCAGGCGGCGATTACGGGCGACCCTGAATTGGCCGTGGCTGCGTGCGCCATGGACCCGTTGACGTCGGCCGTGCTGACGCTGAAGGAGATTCGCGATATGGCGTCGGAGATGCTCGAGGCCGAACGCCAGTGGCTGCCTCAGTTCAAAGGAAAGACGCCGCGCGCCACTCCGACGATCGCCACGCCGCCGGGGACCAAGCATGTGGACGTGCCGCTGGACCCCGCCCTGGCGGTGGTACACCGTTTCGGCGAGCTGGCGGATAAAGCGTCGCATTGACGGCGCGGTGAGACGCATATGAAGCCACAACCCGCAGTCGTCGAGTACGCCTTGGATATCTTGAGCGTGTTCGGTCCGATCCAAGCCCGGAGCATGTTCGGAGGTTGGGGACTCTACCACGACGGTCTCATGTTTGGGCTCATCGTTGACGAAACGATCTATCTGAAAACGGACGACCACAACCGTCCCGATTTCGAGGCGATGGACGCCCATCCATTTGAGTACGAGACAAAAAGCGGCAAGACGGCCGTCATGCCCTACCACGAGATCCCCGCGTCGGTGCAAGAGGATCGCGATGCGCTTCGCGTATGGTGTCAGCGGTCCTACGAGGCCGCCCTGCGCTCGAAGCAACCCGCACCCGCGAAAAAGAGCAGGGCGCGCAAGACGTAGATTATTGTTTGTCCGATTGCCGACGACCACGCAACGTGTCATTCTGAACGAAGTGAAGAATCTACTTCACACATGCAGATGACACTGCCCTAAACGCGCGTCGCTGCCACGTTAGACGAAGATTCTTCACTTCGTCCAGAATGACACGTTGCGTGGCGTGTTTCGCGTGACAAAGGCGAATACAAAGCGCCGCTTTTCAGGCGAG
>JACRLJ010000021.1:0-28857 GCA_016215105.1 Candidatus Hydrogenedentota bacterium | reverse complement strand
AAGACTATGCGGCAGTTTCAGACTCGCGCAACGCCGTCGTTTGCGTCATGAGCAGGTAGGTTCCGATGCGCGCGGCGCACAGGAGAAAGAAGGCCAGGCGCAGTCCGGCCTCCGCGCCGTAGGCCCACAGCGTCATGATGGTGGTCATGGTCACCAGGCGCCCTAGCGCCAAGGGGATTTCCCAGGCACAGATGAATTCGATGCGTTCCGCCGGATCGCGCAGGGCGCGGCGGATTACGTCCATACGCAGTCCGAAATGCGCGATGCCGAACATTGAGCCCGAGACCGAACGCAGAAAACCGAACGCGATCAGGGTGACAACGGTAAGTTGCGTGGAAATGACCGCGCCGCCGATGACGAGCGCGATCATACCCCAAAATAAGTAACGGCGGCGGGTGCGGGGCACGATGACGCGGGCCAATATGAATGACGCCGTGATGCCGGCCAGGGTTTGATACGAGACGAATCCGCCGACCTGCAATTCGCTGCCGGTCCGCATGTACATCAACAAACCCAGCACGAAATCAAAGATGTTAAACGTGCCGGCCATCGAGAAAGACGCGATGAGGAAGAGACGCCAGTCCCGCAGTTCCTTGCCGGGAAACATGGCGCGGAAGAAGTGAAACGGGCGCTGCTGCTTGTCGGAAAACATGAAGAAGCTGAGACCAAACGAGATCACGTACAGGGCGACCACGAGTCCAAACACGATATGGTAGCCCGTCAACGCCGTTGGCGCGGTCTGGATGATGAAGCCGCTGATCAGCGGCGCAATCAGCGCGCTGGCGCCGCTGATTGCCTGGAACAGACCGATGAAATACTCGACTTTGCCTTGGGTGCTGACGTCGTAGTTGATGGTGTTGTTTCCCGCGTAGAACACGCCCCACGCAACGCCTCGCAACACCCCGAGCGCCACCACGTGCTGGCCCGACGATTCGCGCATCAGCAACAAGGTGGCGTAGAAGACCGTATGTAACAGCAGGCCGGCCCGATACGCATGCAGCCGGTCGCGCACTTGCGAATACCATCCGGCAAGCACAAAGAAGACCGGTGTAACGATGTACAGCGTCAGGAAATGCAGACAGACGGTATTGAAGTCGTGGCTATTGATCCAGAGATAGACGCTGACGAAGACCGAACACAGCGCTTCGGAGGCGTTGAACAGCGCGGCCAGGACCAGGACGACCCACGCTTGGGGATGAAGAGATCGCGATTGCATAGACGCCACAGCGTAGCGGACTCACCGAGGTAACGCAAGGCCGGTCCTGTACCGCCGACACTATTCGTCCGGTTGAGCGGTTTCCGTTAGAGTGAGCTTGGCGCGACGGCGGCGGCGGTCTTTTTGACGGCGCGCTTTCGCACGCCGTTGCGCCTCGGGACTGTCGTCCCCTAAGAGCGATGCTTCCAGGAGTTCGCACATGCGGCGGCGCGCATAAAAGCGATTCAGCGCTTGAGACCGGGCCTGCTGCATTTTGACTTCGAGGCCGGTGGGACGGTGCTTGAGATAGACGCACGTCGCCGATTTGTTTACCTTCTGGCCTCCGGGGCCGCCTGAACGGACAAAGGATTCATCGAGGTCGGATTCACTAAGTCGGCATGCCGTCATTCGAGACAGCAGTTCTTCTTCTTTTTGTTGCGTTACCCCGAAACGAGACATTCATTCTGATCCTGGGAGAGTGGAGACGCGTAGAGAAAGCGCGGTGTTAATGTCCCAACGCGGCGTTTATGACCGCTTGCACGTCGAGCGCGTTCGTTCCACCCACTTTGTTGACGTCGGTCGGCACCGGAGTCTCTTCACCGAGCGCGGCGTTGGTCACCATTTGCACGTCAAGCGCGTCAACTTTGTTGTCCGCATTCACATCCGCCGCGACGGAAGGTACGGGTTTGGAGTCCGCCGACGCGCCGTCGGTACCGCGCTGCGCTTCAATCGCGTCCGACCAAGCGTCGCCGTCGGTATCCGCGCTGAACGGGTCCGTGCCGGCCTGATACTCGTCGAGGTTCGTCAAGCCATCGCTGTCCTGATCTTGATCCGCGTCGTTGGAATCGTTGGCGTTCAGCCCATGTTCCACTTCCCAGGCGTCCAAAATGAGGTCCCCGTCGGTGTCCGCCAGGGCGGCATCGGTTCCCAGCGCGTTCTCCACGACGTCGGGCAAACCGTCGCTATCGGTGTCAGTCGTATCGTCCGCGACAACGGACACTACGGACGCGCTGCCATCGGAAGTCGCCGCGGCGGCTTGGGCCATTGGCGATGCGCCTAGAACCATCGTGACCATCGCCGCGGTAAGCCCCAATTTCAGCAGGTCGTTGATGATACTTTGCGTTCGTATGGCGTGCGCGACGGCTTTCGCCGATGCGCGGCCGGAACGAATCAGTATCTCACCGAGTTTTGGGGCTTGGCGCTTTCGCTGCTCCTCGAGGGCCGCTTCGATGTCTTCGGGCTCGACCGCCCCCATCTCGATAAGCAGGTCGCCCAGCTTCTTGGAGGGGTCCTGCTTCTGCAGTTCGAGCGCTCGATCCAACTGCGCGCGGGACAGCTTAATCTGGTCAATCAGAATGTCGCCGACCATCCGCCGGGCGGCGGCGGCTTGCTGTTCGCGAAGCGCGGATTCGAGATCTTCAGCCGTGGTTATTCCGGCCTCGATCAGGATTTCGCCGAGTTTCTTTCCCGCGGCCGCGTCCGAAATCAAGGGACGAAACGGCAGAATCTTCTCACCCGCGGCAACCGCTTTCAGGTAATCAATCGAGTCTTTCAGGCGCGGCTCGGGCTCGATGGGTATTCCTGATTCGAGGGCGTTGGAGACGTGGCGCACGAGGCGGCGAAGCATCTCGACCGCGTCGAATGCCGCGTCAAGCGCGGGGCCGGAAAGTTCGATCTTCCTGTTACGGGCGCGATCAACCAGGCGTTCCGCTTCGCGCGCGTAGGCGGTAATATCGTTCAAGCCGATGTACTCGGACATCCACTTGATGGTGTAGAAACCGCGCAAGACCGCGTCGAGCGCGGCTTTGTCCTTGGCGTCCGATTCCAGGTGCAGCAGATGCACGTCGGCGGCGGCCAGGTGGTCCGCGGCGCGCGCGATGAAATCGCGAACCTGTTTGGGATCGGCTTGCACGTAGACGGGCTGTTCGGCGGCGGGCGCTTCGCTCTCTTTGGCGCTGTCCCCGGCCATTCCGATGGCGCTCAGGCCAAAACGCAGGAGGTTTCGGACGATACCCTGGCTGCGAATCGTCTGCGCGACGGCTTTCGCCGGCGCCTGACCAGAACGTACCAGCGCTTCGCCCAGTTTTGGTTTCTGCGGCGCCTGCTGGTGTTTCAACGCGACTTCAATATCGCACGGATCCGCCGCGCCCATCTCGACCAGGATATCGCCCATGCGGCGGCTCGGGTCTTGCCGCTGGATCTCCAATGCGTGATCAAGCTGGGTCCGAGACACCTTCACCTGCTCGACTAGGATATCGCCCACCAGCTTCTTTTTTGGCTCGACTTGCTGGGCGCGCAGAGCAGTCTCGATACCTTCCGCCGAAGTCACTCCGGATTCGATAAGAATCTCGCCTAACTTCTTGTTGGGCGCGGCGTACGCGATCATCGGCGTCGCGGACAGTGGAACACGCTTCGCGCCGCTTGTAACCGATTGAATGTCCTCAGTCCAGGCGGTCAGGCGATCATCGTGAGGCGGGAGTTCCCCGCGCTCGGCGGCGAGGGCGGCCTGAACCACCAATTCCTGTAACTGCGTTACGGCGTCAAACGCCGCATCAATCACGGTACCGCTAAGCTCGATTTCGTCGTTGCGGACGGCGTCCAGCAGTAATTCGGCTTCGCGCGCATAGCCTGCGATATCACTGAGGCCGAGATAGCGCGCGACCCACTTGGAACTGTAGAACGTGCGCTGCACGGCGCCCAACGCTTCCTCATTCGCGGGATCGGACTCAAGCGTGAGCAGATGAATTTCGGCGGCCTTGAGATGGTCATTGGAGCGGCCGGCGAATTCGCGGATGGCCGCTGTATCCAGTGCGCTCGAAGCCAATGCGCCTTCAGACGGCGCCGGGCGCGTTGAATCCGCCAAACCATAGCGGATGAGTTTTCGAAGGATGTCTTGGCTACGAATGGTCTGGCCGACCGCCTTCGCGGATACCTGGCCTGACCGCACCAAGGCTTCGCCCAACTTGGTCTTTTCCGGGGAATCCTGCTGGCGAAGCGCAGACTCGAGCTCACCTTCGCCTACCGCTTTCATAGCGATCAAGATGTCGCCCAGCTTGTGGCCGGGCGCCATTTTCTGCACGTCCAGCGCGCATTGCAGTTGCGCCGGTGTGACCTTGACTCGGTCGACGAGAATGTCGCCAACGCGCCGTTTTTGCGGAAGCGCCTGCTGATCGCGCAAGGCAGCTTCGATGCTTTGCGGAGTCGCGACACCCGAATCGATCAGCAGCTCGCCCAACCGTTTGTGAACTCCAAACGCGATGGCGTACCGAGGCGCGGCAGACTGTTCATCCACGCCCTCGGAAAGGGATCTTAGTTGGCCGCACAAGGCAACAATCGCCTCGTCCAACTCGACCGAAGAATTGGCTGCAAATATGACGCGGCGAAGCACGCCGACGACATCAAATAGGGTGTCAATGGCAGGCCCATCGGTGTCCACATGGCCCGCGCGTATGCCGTCGAGCAGCCGCTGTGCTTGGACTAGAAGCGCAAACGTCTGCGCTCCTCCTTGGCCGGCGGTGTAGTCGCGGACAGCGTCGAACGCGCGCCCAATTGCGCGGAGCGCGTCTTCGTTCTTCGGGTCAGATTCCAGCACGAGGAGATTCACATCCGCCGCGTCGAGCCGCTCGTGCAGCTGCCGCGCAGAGGCGTCCGCCCCCGCAGACCCCCGCGACTGTTTTTGGCCCCCAGACGGTATCTTACTGTCCATTCGGCCTCCTCGATACGAGGGGTTGCGCCATCAGATAGGAGAGACTCGTACGTGTACGGTGAAGGGCAGCGCTCCGCCCTTTTCTCCACGCCAGCCCAAGGCATGGAGCGCAGTACAGGTCTCTCGCCGCAACGGTCATTCTATCAAGCCTCTGTGCATTCGTCAAAGGTTCCGGCATACAATTCACCGCGTCCTTAGAGAGCAAGAAATGAGCCACTATGTACCGCCTCTATCTAGAACTGTAACTACTTACCACCATTTGATTTGCGAAGTCCAACAACGACCCTTGGCATCCTTTGGAAAGCGATTTTTGCCTAGTCCGCGTAATTCTTTGTCTGCCGTGGCTAATCAATTGTCACTCTGGCGCACTTGAGACAGCCCAGTAAACGCCCCCGGCGCAGCCACGGACTGCGCGAAAACCGCTCTCGCCGCTCGGGCTTACGCCGACCACCGACGCACAGTATCGATAGTCCCCGGTATCAGTCTTGAGCGCGTTTACGAGACATTGCCGAGTTGACGTTTGCCAGAGAGCGAGAGCGTATGGAGCCTGAGTGAACAGGTCAAGAGTCACGGTATTGAATGGCTCAGGAGAACGCGTCCGCAATCAGAAATCCTTCCTGCGAGACGCTTCGTTTCGAGCATCTCGCAACATCGGTTCAATTTTCAGTTCCGAGTCCGAATCCGGAGGAATCGACCGGCGTGTTGCATCGACCTCAGTGCCGATTCGGCGCTTCTTCGCAGCCTATCCACCGATCGCGGCATTGATAACTACCTGAATGTCCAGGGCGTTCACGCCGCCAACTCGATTCACGTTCACCGGCACCGGGGTGGCTAGGCCGAGGGCGCCGTTTGTAACCAGTTGCACATCGGTGGCGTCCACATTTCCGTCGCAATTGACGTCACCGATCACTGCGGACTCCGGCTGAGAGCTGAAATTTGCCGGGTCAGTCCCACGCGCCGCTTCAACGGCATCCGAGAATCCATCAGCATCGGTGTCCGTTTCATACGGTGACGAATTGGCCGAATATTCTTCCGTATTGCTTAGGCCGTCGCCGTCGTAGTCCTTGTCGGCGTCGGTAGCGTCATTCGGGTTAAGACCATTTTCAACTTCCCATGCGTCATCTATTCCGTCACCATCCGTATCCGGGTTGACGGGATCGGTACCAAGCTTTGCTTCCAACGAATCGCTCAATCCGTCTCCGTCCGTGTCGGTCTCGATACCGGCCATCATCACGGTGACGATAACGGAGTTACCGCCGCTGTAGGAAAAGGCGAACGAGCTGCGTGTAAGCCACGGGAGGACGCCGGCGACAACAAGGACAAGGACGACACGGGATAAGTGCGCGCGCAGTGCGCTCGCTCCATTATCGTATCTGTCCATAAGCAATCCCTCCAGACGGCCGCACGTTCAGGGCGTCTGGAGGTGGAAGCGCAGGGGAGGCGCCAAAGAATCTGAGTCAATGCCATGAGATACGCTAGTCGGCTCTAAGCCAAGTCGCCTCTATGGATTACAAGTGCGACGCGCCGCCGGACGCAGCGTTCCGGGATTTGGGAAGTAGGCAGTCGCGGCAAAGCGCCGTCGGTCAATACGCCAAACTTTCGTCAGAGTGGCGCCGTAGCGCGCGACGCGCACGGCGCAGGCCGGGAAGCGAAACAGGCGAAGAGCGAAAGGCCGCTGAACCGCGTAACGGCGCGAGAAACTCGTGGTACAATTACGTGACAAGGCACGTGATTCTGCGCACGCGATGCGAGAGCGTCGCATCAAGCGGTTTCTGTGTCGAACGACGCCAGAGGGGGCATAGCCGCCTTCATTTGGCAGTAACGTCGAAATCAAAGAGAGCCTCCAATTATTGCTTTCTGGAATTGGATGCGGCTCGGAAACGGAGTACGCGTGAATTCTCGAACTCCTTCGGAACCGAACGGGATTTCGCCCGGTGTTGCGCGATCGGTACGCCGCGTTGGACCGGCGTTGGCTCCGAACGAGGTCAACGAAGGCTTCACGTCCGTCTTGGATAACATCGAAGAGAGCTACTACGAAGTCGACCTCCGCGGCAATTTCACCTTCTTCAATAAGGCCACCAGCAACATCCTCGGCTTCCCCGCCGAAGAGCTGTTGGGAATGAATTATCGTCAGTACTACGGTGAGCCTGATAATATCCGCAAGGTACGCGAGACGTGCGCGTCCGTGTACCGAACCGGCGCGCCTTCACTTGCCGTCGCGCTCGACGTTACCCGCAAGGACGGTCAGCAAAGAACAATCGAGATTTCAGTTCATCTGATTCGGAACGCCGCCGGGACTCCCATTGGCTTCCGTGGCATTGGCCGCGACGTTACCGAGCGCAAGCGCGCCGAAGAACAATTGCGGCGCAGCGAGGAACGCTTCCGGAACTACTTCGAGTTGTCCCTGATTGGAATGGCGGTCGTCACACCGGATCGGCGCTGGAGCATCGTGAATGACCGCCTCTGCGAAATGTTGGGATATTCGAGAGAAGAACTGTTGGGAAAGACCTGGAACGAGGTAACCCATCCCGAGGACCTGGCGCGCAACGTCGCGGCGATAAACGAGGCCGTCGATGGCCAGACCCCCGGATACACCATTGAGAAGCGTTACATCCGCAAGGACGGCGGCATTATTCACGCGCTGGTGTCCACCCGATGTGTCCGGTTGCCGAACGGGAAATTGGACTACTTCATTGCCCTGGTGCAGGACATTACGGACCGACTACGGGCGGAGGAGGAGCGGCGAGACCTCGAAACCCAGGTACAGCACGCCCAGAAGCTGGAGAGCCTGGGTGTCTTGGCGGGAGGTATCGCTCACGATTTCAATAATCTGCTCATGGGCGTCTTGGGTAACGCCGGACTGGCGCTTCTCGAGCTTCCTCCGGATTCGCCGGCGCGGCGCTATTTGCAGGAGGTCGAGTCGGCGGCGTTGCGCGCAGCAGACCTTACCAAACAGATGCTCGCCTATTCCGGGAGAGGAAAATTCGTGCTGCAGCCGCTCCACGTGACCGGGTTAATCGGAGAGATGAAGGGCCTGCTCACACTCACGATCGCCAAGAACGTCTCGGTCGAATACCATCTCGATCCTGGTATACCGCTCATCGAGGCAGACGTAGCCCAGATGCGTCAAGTCGTGTTGAATCTCGCTGCCAATGCGTCAGAGGCGCTCGGGGACGCCACCGGACTCGTCACGATCACCACCGGCGCGGTATCGCACGACAACTTCTCACCGCAACAGTCCATTCCAGGCGGCGCGCCATCCGGTCAGTATGTCTTCGTGGAGGTATCCGACACCGGTTGCGGAATGGACGAACTAACCAAGGCCAAGATTTTCGACCCGTTCTTCTCGACTAAGTTCACGGGCAGGGGACTGGGTCTGGCCGCAGTCCAGGGAATCGTCCGAGGTCACCACGGCGCGATAGACGTGACCACGGAGCCCGGTCGGGGCACGCAATTCCGCGTCTACTTCCCTGCGCTGACGCGCAAGAAGAAACCCGGCGACGACGAACAGCGCTCGAAAACTACGGCGCAGCCCGCCAGCCAGGCTGGCAAGGGCGCGATTCTGGTGATCGACGATGAAGAAATGATACAGAACGTCACCAGACATGCGCTGGAACGGTATGGATATACGGTCATGCCCGCGCTCGACGGCCTGGCGGGCGTCGCCGTCTATCGAGAATATCAGCAGGAAATCGTCGCCATCATACTGGATCTAACGATGCCCATTCTCAGCGGAGCAGAAACGTACCGTGAGATCATCAAGATTAACCCCGCCGCGCGCATAATCCTGTCGAGCGGATACAACGAACAAGACGCCACACGCCCGTTTGCCGGAACGCAATTGGCCGGTTTCATTCAGAAGCCCTACAGTCCTTCATCGCTAATTCGTAAGCTTCGCGAGATTCTGATCGACACCGGCGAATAGCGGCATGCTAAACCGCACATGAAATGGACTGGAGGCGGGACAGGCGCGTTTGAAATCATCGCGCTTTGCTGGGCGCCGGCATGAAAAGCGGGTTCCACGTCACCTACGCCAAATTGCGGCGGGCCAATCTCCGCTCTTCCGAAATTGAGGGAGCATCGGGCCTCTGTTATAATAGAGATCGTTGGGTCAGCGTGGAACGGTTGAATGCGCGTACATCTAAGTCTCGGCAGCAATTTGGGTGATCGCCGCACCAATCTGAGCGTTGCATTGACCCAGTTGGACCGGCTCGAGCGCGTTCGCGTGCTCACCAAGTCGGAACTGTACGAAACGGAACCGATCGGCATCGTAGATCAACCGGCGTTTCTGAATATGGCCGCAGAGATCGAGACGGACTTAGAACCGCTTGAACTCCTGGATGCGGTCAAGCAGCTCGAAGCGCAATTGGGCAGGGTACCCGGTGAGAAATGGGGCCCAAGGCTAATTGACATTGACATCATTCTGTGGGGCGAGCGGGTGGAATCCTGGGACAGGTTGGTTCTTCCCCACGCCGAGTTTCGCAACCGGGCGTTTGTGCTTGTTCCCCTGCGGGAAATCGCACCGGACGCCGTGGACCCGGTCACGGGGATGACGGTGGCTGAACTCGCAGAGTCGCCCGCCGCACACGGAAAAGTTGCAAGAGTAGTTTACTAGACCACTGAACCGCTCCGCTTGGAGCCCACCAGGGACCGGGACGGGTACCGTCACGGTTCAGAAGGAACTAGCAATGGCGCGCGTCACCACCGTGTCGCTCAAAGAACGTAAACAGGCCGGTGAGAAGATCACCGTCCTGACCGCGTACGATTATCCCACCGCCAAACTCATGGAAGAGGCCGGTGTGGACGTGCTCCTCGTCGGGGATTCCCTCGGAATGGCGTTGCACGGCCACTACGACACTCTCGGCGTGACCATGGACATGATGATCTACCACACGCGAATGGTGGCCCGCGCCGCCGAACGCGCCCTCGTCGTCGGAGACATGCCCTTCCTGTCGTACCAAGTCACCCCCGAAGACGCCGTGCGCAATGCAGGACGATTCATCGCAGAGGCCGGCGCTCGCGCCGTCAAACTCGAAGGTCCGGCCGACAAGTTTGAGCGCGCCATTCAGGCCATCCTGCGCGCAGGTATTCCCGTGATGGGGCATATCGGTCTCACCCCGCAGTCCGTACATCAAATTGGCGGCTACAAGGTGCAAGGCCGGACACCCGACGCGCGCGACCGCCTAAAAAACGAAGCGCGCGGCCTGCAGGAGATTGGCTGTTTCGCCCTCGTCCTCGAATGTATCCCATCAGACCTGGCAGCCGAAATCACCGAGTCACTTTCGATTCCAACGATTGGAATCGGGGCTGGCCCGTCCTGCGACGGCCAAGTCCTTGTCGTCCACGATTTGCTCGGGATGGGAAAGCAACCCAAATTCGCCAAGGTGTACAGCAACGTCGGCGCGGCGATGAAACAGGCCTTTACGGAGTACGTCCACGACGTGAAATCCGGCGCATTTCCCGGCGCGGAGCATCACGTCGAATGAACATCATTACGACCGCGGATGAGATGCGCGCATGGTCCTTTGCGCAACGCCGGGCTGAACGCAGCATTGGGTTCGTTCCCACGATGGGCGCGCTGCACGAGGGCCACGCCAGCCTGATGCGCGCGGCGGCGGAGCGTGACGGCGCAGCGGTGGCCAGCATCTTCGTGAACCCGACACAGTTCGCGCCAAATGAGGACTATAGCCAATATCCCCGCACGTTCGACGCGGATTGCGCCTTGGCCGATCGGAGCGGCGTGCATACCATCTATGTGCCGCACGCGAAGGCCATGTATTCCGAGGGGTATTCGACATACGTCAACGTCGAACGCGTCTCGGAGGGGTTGTGCGGCAAGTCGCGGCCGCAATTCTTTCGCGGCGTCGCCACTGTGGTGACCAAGCTTTTCAACGCCGTTCAACCTGACCGCGCGTATTTCGCACAGAAAGACGCCCACCAGTGCGCAGTGATTCGGCGCATGACCCGCGACCTGGACTTCCCGATTGAGATAGTCGAGATGCCCATTGTGCGCGAGGCGGACGGGCTGGCCATGAGTTCGCGCAATCGTTACCTCAATCCCGAGGAGCGGACTCGAGCTGTGTGCCTGTCGCGGGGACTTTTCAAGGCGCGGACCTTGATGGAATCGGGTGAGCGCGTCGCGGCGGCAATCATCGCGGCGGCGCGTGACGAATTGAAGGATGTAGAGGTAGATTACGTAGAATTGGTGGCTGCAGACACATTCACGCCTGTAGCGCGTGTCGAGGGCGCCGTAACCTTGGTGGTGGCGGCATGGGTCGGCAAAGCCCGGCTCATTGACAACATAAAATTCGAGGACTGCAACGCATGATGCTCACAATGTTGAAAAGCAAAATCCACCGGGCCACGGTCACCGAGGCCGACCTCAACTACACCGGCAGCCTGACCATAGACCGCGATCTGATGGACGCCGCCGGCATGCTCGTACACGAAAAGGTTCTCGTGGTAAACAACAACAACGGCGCGCGGTTCGAGACCTACATCATCGAAGGTAAGCGTGGCAGCGGAATTATGTGCCTTAACGGCGCCGCGGCGCGCCATGGTCACCCTGGCGACATCATTATTGCCATGTGTTTCGCATCGATGACCGAAGAAGAGGCAAGAGTGTTCAAACCCAAGACGGTTTACGTGGACGCCGCCAATAAAGTCACGCACGTGGAGTTTTCGGCTGCGTGAATCAACCACAACCGCTAGAGCGGGTCTTATGCCCCCCAACAAGCGGCCTGCGACTCCCAATCGGAAACGCGACTGCCACCGTGTCATTCTGAACTAAGTGAAGAATCTACTGCCAATGTGTAATCGCTCCGCCCCAAAAAACAAAAGACTACACATATGCAGAGGTGAGATTCTTCGCGCCGCCCCTAAGGAAACACTCGATCAGACACCGGTCGAGGCGCCCCGACCGGCGGATGAGGACATCCGCCCTCCCGATCACGGCTCCACGCGGCCTCAATCCTTCAACGTCTCGCGAATGCGCAGGTAGGAGTCGTAGCGGTGACGCGAAAGCGTTCCGTCTTCGACGGCCGCGAGGACGGAGCAACCGGGCTCGTGAATGTGTATGCAATCCCGGAACCGGCAGCTTTCCGCCGCACTGGCTATTTCGGGAAAGTAGAAGGCCAATTCCTCGCGCGACACGCCCCAGAGCCCAAGCTGCTTGATCCCCGGCGTGTCGATGATGTGGATGTCGTTGTCGAGATGGTACAGCCGCGACGTGCTGGTGGTATGCCGCCCCTTTTCATTCGCGTCGCTGACTTCGCGGGTGACGATTTCATGTTTGGGGTCCAACGCATTGACCAAGGTGGACTTGCCCACACCGCTGTGTCCGGTGAATACGCTCAGCTTTCCCCGCAACAGCGCACGAAGCTTGTCCAGCCCCTGGCCCGTTTCACAACTGGTATTGAGCACGGTGACTCCCAGCTCGCGCAGCGGACCGATCCGCTCCGGTTCGGATTTCACCAGGTCCATCTTGTTCACGCAAAGAACCGGCGCCACACCGCCGACTTCCGCCGCAATCAGGAAGCGATCTATTAACCGGGGCTTATACGCCGGTTTCGCCGCCGCCGCGACCACAACAAGCAAATCGATATTGGCCGCGAATACCTGCTCCGTAACACGCTTTCCGCCAGCCCGCTCGACGCTGATCGACGGGCGGCTCAGCTTCGTGCGCCGCGTCTGCATTTCCTGCACGAGCAACTGCCCCTCAAGCGTCTCCACGCGCACCCGGTCTCCCGGCGCGAGAATGGATGATTTGCCGGAGATCAGTCCGTCGCCAACCCGGCACAGGAGTTCGGCGCCATCCATCTCGACGAAGCACAGCATCCCGTAAGGCGAGACCACCGTCGCATTGACCTGCGCGTCCGCGGAAATCGCCAGCGCAGGCGCGGTGTCACCCGACTCCTTGCCCGCGCGAAAAACGCGGGCGGATTCGTGGCTGAACGCGTCGTTGCGCGCGTCTTGGGCGCGCTTGCGCACACGGCTGGTTTTCTTCTTAGACCCTTTAGACATCTGCGCGCACCGTTACCTCTACCTGTACCGCTGTTTGAATAGCGCAAAGAAGGTGTACGGGTCAACGACTTCGACAGGAACGTCGGGGTGCTCTGTTCGAAAGACCGTTACGGACTCCTGAATAGCCGACGGCGGCGTCCACACGATTCGGAAGAAGTAGAATCCGGGGACTTCCGCTCCGCGATCCTTGATCGCGCCAAACATTGCGTCAGAGGTCTGTTTTGGGTTCACGAAATTGCAGGTGTTGTTTATCAGTTCCGTGACCGGCATTCCCTTCCACACGTGGGGTTTTGGCGTCACCCCGCCGGTTTCGTGCATGTCCATGACGATGGTTGCGTAGCCGTCCGGCGAGAACTTGGCGAAGGCGTCTTTCACCGCCGCGGTGGGCTGGTCCCAATCGAGGACCATCGGCGCCATGGTCATGTCCGTCGCACGGAAGAAGCGCTTGTTGTGGCGAACCATCAAGGGCAGCGATTTCGCGGCAATACGGTTCGGATTGAAGTAGCCGGCAGCGCTTGCGTCGGCGGTGAAATGATCGTTTACGGTAGCCGTATTGTAGAGGTAGGTGATGATATCCGGATATGTTTCGATCAAGTTCGGGTTAATTCCCCACGCCAAGGGCAGCTTGCCGCGGCCGGGATCGTCCCAGTGTTTCGGCAGGAACTCGTACAGCGGCGTGGCCGAATCGTAGTCCGCCATGAGGATGCACACATACGCCTTGTTCTCGACCGTCGTCGCGACTTTGGGACGCGCCTGTTTCAGGTTCTTGAAGGGGGCTTGGCTGTGGAACGACTGGTTGTAACAATCGCTAGAAATCGTGTTCTGATAGCCGTTGTAGGGCGAGATGAGGTACACGCTCTCCCATTCCGTGGGCACCGGTTCGTGTTTGCTCGCGTGCCCGGGAATGTTGCTGTACTTCCAGAACGCGAAGAACCCGGTCATCTCCGTCATGTGTTTGCCGGCGGCTTGACGCTGGATCTCCGCGAAAATCATCTTGTAGGTCGCCAAGTCCGTTCCCAGCGGCTGCGCGGGATCGTCTTTCGGAATTTCGTCGCCCCACGGAGAAAGATCAAACACGAAGGCGCGGTTCTTGACGGCCCAGTCCCGAGTATTCACATACCCGATGTTGCCTTCGGCGCGGCAGGCCGCGGCGTCCTCGAAAAGGCAGGCCAAGTGCGAAGAACATAGTCCTTTCGCCAGATACTCGCGGATGGCCCAACGGTAGGCGTCATTCTTCTTGCTGCCGGATTCGGCGCCCGTAAAGCGGCCGCGTAAGTCATCGAGTACGGGTAGCCCCCACTTCGCCTGGCGTTCGGCAGCCAGTTCCGGGCTCAACGCGATCGCGTCGCGCACGCCCGCGATGGTGGTGGCCACGTTGACCGTCGCGGGCACTGCCGGGTCCCAGATGACGAGACCCTTCACGCGGGCGCCAGCCAGCGCCACCAGCGCATCGAGATCGGCGACGGTCTCGCGGTCACGTTTGGCCAACCAATTCCCGTCACGTGACAGAATTTCGAGCCAGTATTGCGGCCGGGCGTTGGTGGACGGCGCCACATAGAGCCGAGGCGCGTCACGGTTGATAATGCCTTGCAGACACGCGGCCGCCAGAGTCTCGTCGTACATTTCCACGGGCGGTTTGGCGCCGGGGGCGTAGAGATACAGCGTCGAATCGTTTCGAGACATCTTCGTGATCGCTCCTCCCTGGTCGGCTACGGCGGAAAGGACAGCAAGACCGAGCATCGCAAACGCACCCACAAAAGATCGTAGTGTCATGTTCTTCTCAACCCTTTCAGAAATGGACAACCGGGCGCCGCGCGTTTGTTCGGCATTCACGCCTGACGCGACGTAAATGTACCCCAGACAATAGCGCATTCCCAAACCATGTCGATATCGAGGCGTCCTTTGGCCTCGACGTCCTCGCGCATCTTCGCCAAGCCACTCTGAAACTCGTCCTGTGGAAGGAGCGCATAGGTGGAAATGAATTGACTGGCGACCCGCTCAACGTACGCGTGGTCGATATGGACAGGCGCGGCGGTAACGGCCTTCTCGCGAATATCCTGAAATCCCGCGGCGCGCATCGCATCAGCAATTTCTGAAAGCGGCTGGAAGCGTGACTTGTCAATCCTGGCGAAACTCGGGAAATATTGGTTCGCGGGATGGCGTTCGATGAAATCGTGGGGGCAGGTCACAAACGCCGCGGCGCCGTTCTCGATCACACGCGCGCATTCGCGCATGAGACCGGCGAGGTCGTGAATATGGTGAATCACGTAGCACGCGAAGATGAAGTCCACGCTCGCATTCAGCAGAGGAATATTTGTGCCGGAAGCATGCAGCCACTTCGCGGAAATCTGTTTCCCCTTCGCCTGCTCCAACATGCCACGAGAGTGTTCGAGACCGATAAGCCAGCACGGGTACGCGTCCAGGAACGCGGCCGTATTGGCGCCAGTCCCGGCGCCGAGTTCGAGGACTCTTCGCGCGCCTACGCCTGTCGCAGCTTCGACAAGCGAGTCGAGATACGGTCCCCCGCCGTGGCGGTGGCGATCGTAGTTCGGGGCAATTTGGTCGTAGTCGACACCCACGTTGCAGAACCGTCCTTTCCCCGTGCATGACTCTGCACCGACAGGATCTCAACCGCCGCGGCCACCGCCTCGTACCGAACGCGCCGCTTACACCGGCGTGGCCACTTCCTTCTTTTCAATCTGCGTGAAATCCGCGACAGTTTGCATGGAGCGAAGCACGGACTGCAACAAGGCGTGCCGGTTGCGGCGTTTGGCGTCGTTCGAGTCGTTCACGAGCACGCTCTCGAAATAGGCGCTAATCACGGAAACCCACCCGAGCACTTCGCTCAGCGCGGCGTCAAACGCCTTTTCCGCGACGTGCTTCTTGACCCGTTTGGCCGGGCCATCGCACAACGCGTGAAAGTCACGCTCGTTGGCGTCCAGCAGCGCAGAGTCCACTTTGTCGGCTGGCTCTTTGACGATACGCTGCATACGCTTCGCCTGTTCCGCGAGGTCCTGCAGTTTCGCGTCGTCAAGCGCGCTCAACGCCGCCAGGCACAGACGCAACTGAGCGGGGCGCCTGCCGTGTACGGCCAGCGCCGCAGCCACGCGATCGTAGGGATGGCCTTCGTCCTTCAACATGACCGCAAGCCTGTCGTTGAAAAAGTCGAGGATATCGCGCAAGGCTTGGGCCGGGTCGGTGACCAACGCGCCAAAGCCAGCCAGCGCGGCCTTCGCGAAGACCTCGATATCCAAGTCGAGGTCCGCAGATCGCATGATGGACAGGAGCGCCAGCGCGTTGCGGCGAAGTCCGAAGGGATCGCTGGTCCCTTTCACCTTCATGCCGATGCCGAAATAGCCCGCAAGGCTGTCAAACCGGTCCAGAATACCCGCGATAATGCCGAGCGTGCCCGAGGGAAGACGGTCGCCCGCGCGGCGCGGCAACCGATGTTCGAGAATGGCCTGCGCGATCTCGTCGGCGATGCCTTCGCGGCGGGCGTACAACATGCCGACCACACCTTCGAGCGAATCGAACTCGAAGACCATTTGCGTTGTCAGATCGGCTTTCATCAGCGTGAAGACCTGATCGATCTTCTTTGCGTCCACGGCGGGCAACGCGCTCTTCACGCCGGCGTACAGCGCGCGAATCCGGGCAATCTTATCGGCGACCGTTCCCAGTTTCTGATGAAACAGCACGTTTGATAGCTTGCCGGCAAACCCGCTGAGCGGAGTCTTCGTGTCGGTGTCCCAGAAGTACTTCGCATCGCGGAGCCGGGCGTTGAGCACGCGCTCGTTTCCGGTGCGGATGACGGCCTGTCCCTCGGCGCTGTGATCGCCATTGGCGACAGCCAGGAAGAACTTGCACAACGACCCGTCCGCATTGCGCAGCGGAATGTAACGCTGATGGGTCTTCATCGGGGTGATGAGGATGTCTTCCGGAAGATCGAGGAATTCTTCCGGGATCTGGCAAAGAACGGGCTCCGGCCATTCGGTCAAGTCCGCGATTTCGTCAAACAGTTCGGCGTCATCTTCCGGATGGACCTTGTTCGCCGCGCAAATGGCCTGCACGCGCTCGCGCAAGAGGGCCATGCGTTCCGCGGGATCGGCCAGCACGTAGTGTTTCCGTAGCGCGGCAAGATAATCCGACGCCGACGCCAGCGATATCGCGCCGGGCGCGAGCCGGCGATGGCCGTAGGACACACGGTCCGAATAAAGGTAACGTTCAGCGCCGAGCTCGCTCGCGTCCCGAAGTTTCCACGCGACTGGCGCCACCACCCCGCCGTGCAACGCCACAATCCATCGCACCGGCCGCGAGAACGTGACGGTCGTGTCTTCCCACCCCATGGACTTGCCGAAGCGAATCCCTTTCAGCAACTGCGTCACGAGGTCTGATAGAACGTCGCCCAGGTGCTTTCCCTTTTGGAGGGATTTCGCGAAGCAGTATTCCGCGTTACCCTGCTCGCGGAAATAAATGTCATTAACGGTTACCCCGTTACCGGCCGCAAAGCGTTCCGCGGCGACGGTCCATGCGCCGTCGGAGGACTGGGCCGAACCGCGCTTGGGTCCGCGCGCTTCTTTCTCGACATCTTGCTGACGGGCGGGCACGTCCTTTGCGCAGATCGCGATACGGCGCGGCGTAAGCCAGATAGTGGGGTCGCCGTCGCACGTCACACCGAATTGGCCGAACAGGTCCTTCACAAGCCCCGGCAATTGCGCGGAGAGATCCTGAAGATCGCCGTGCGGCAACTCTTCCACCCCGATTTCAATCAGAAGCGTCTCTTTTTCCGCATAGTCGGACAGCGCACTGGCCGGTGGCGCCGTGACGGTGTAGTCCACCGGCTGCGGCAAGCGTAACATCGGGAAGCCGGCCTCGGCTCGTTGCGCAAGAAAGCCTTTGGCGCACCGTTCGGCGATGGCGCGGCAACGGAGCAGAAAGCGTCCGCGCTCCGCGACGGAAAAGGCGCCGCGCGCATCCAACACGTTGAACAGGTGCGACAACCTCAGGCAGTGGTCATAGGCAGGCAGTATCAAACCGACTTCGAGCAAACGCTTGCCTTCCGCTTCCCACTCGCCAAAAACATGCAGCAGCTTCTCGACATCAGCGTGCTCAAAGTTGTACTTGCAGTATTCGACTTCGGAATCGAAGAAGATGTCCCGGTAGGTCACGCCGCGCGGCGCCCATTCGAGGTCGTACACGCTTTCCTTACCCTGAATGTACATCGCGATGCGTTCGAGGCCGTACGTGAGTTCGCACGCGCGCACATCGAGTTTGGCGCCACCACACTCCTGGAAGTACGTGAATTGAAGAATCTCCATCCCGTCGAGCCAAGCTTCCCAACCCAGCCCCCACGCGCCCAGCGACGGACTTTGCCAATTGTCCTCGACGAAGCGGAAGTCGTGTTTGGTCAGGTCAAGTCCAAGGGCCTCGAGGGACTGAAGATACAAATCCTGCACGTTCGGGGGAGAGGGTTTGAGTATCACCTGATACTGGTGATACGCCTGAAGACGATTTGGGTTCTCGCCGTAACGGCCATCGGTCGGACGCTTGCTTGGCTCGACGTAGCCCACCCACCAAGGCTCGGGACCCAGGACGCGCAGAAACGTGGCGGGATTCGAAGTGCCGGCGCCGACTTCCGTGTGGTATGGCTGCGCGAGAATGCAGCCGTGACGCAGCCAAAACGACTGCAAGGTTTGCATGATATCCTGGACGTACATCGATCGTGAACCCTTCCGATTGTGGGACTGGCGACGCAATTCATGGCGGCCTACCCCGAAAAAAGAAACCCTTTCCGCCGAGGGCAAAAAGGGCGATAAAGCCTATGCATTCTACGTCCGCAGCGGTCAGGAAGTCAAAAGCGCGACAATTCCTGAACACACAATCTGCCCGCTTTTCCAAGCGCACAGCGATCCACGGATACAGCGCAAATCTGTGGAGGCGGCGGCAACTCGCTGACCGGAGACACGACCGCCATCGTGTCGTTCTGAACGAAGTGAAGAATCTACCCCATGCACGCCAAACGCTCCGTCTGTTTCGCGTGGCCGACCCTCTATTTCTCCGTTTTCAACGCGTCTTCGGGCCGTTTGGGAAAGCCCTTTACGCCGCGTGACGAGTCAAACTGGTATATCCTCTTGAGCGGCCGTGCCTCGAACGGGTACCGTTTCAACACTCCGTTTTCCAAGGCGCGATCTGCGTTGGGCATACTGACGGCCTTTACTGCCGCCTCACGCAGCCGTTTCGCTACTTCGGGGCTGTTGTCAAGGCGCTGCTTCAACTCGCTCGGGTCTTCGGTCACATTTAACAGCTGCTCGCGGCCGCCATTGGCGAAGTAGATGTACTTCCAATCACCCTCGCGCACCATGATTTTGAACAGCGGTGTTCCCGGCGCGCCGTAGTAGCCGATAACGCGTTCGCGGGGCGGCGCCTGACCGGCAAGCATTCCCAACACATCCGCGCCGTCGCGCAATTCCTTCTTGCCTCCGGCGCTTGTCGCAATGCCGAAGAGATCCGTCAAGCAGACCAGTTCATCGCGCCGCACGTCCTTCGGCAGACGCGCAGGCCAACTCAACAAGAACGGGACGTGACACGAAGCTTCGAAGTAACTTTCTTTCTGCCATGCGTGATGGTCGCCGAGGTGATCGCCGTGATCGGAGAAAAAGCAGATTACCGTGTTGTCCGCGTCCGGCCGGGCCTCGACCGCGTCGAGTATTTTGCCCAGGCACGAATCGATGTACGAGATTTCCCCGTAATAGCGCGCCTTGAGCGCCCGCGCGCGCGCCGGGTCGATCTCGTCGGCCCAGATAGCGTAATTCATCCAGGGGATCTGCTCGTCCATATGATCGAGCGCAAGATCGCCCACGACGGGGTTCGGCATTTTATCGGGGTCGTACATGCGGTTGAACGGAATCGGCGGGGCGAACGGCGGATGCGGCCCAATGAAGGACACAAACCCAAAATACGGACGTGGATCATTCGCGCGGACTTGCTCGACGGCGCGATCCGCGGCCCAGGCTTCGACCGTCACCGCCGCGGGCATGGGGCTCATCTGCGGCATGTAATACATCTCCGTCCGCTCGCCCATGAGCCCCTCGATGAAATCGTACTGCGGATGCTCCTTGGCGATGAACGCCGCGTAGGCGTCCTTGGCGCGGTCGTCAGCAGTCCCGTACATCTCCTCGCTGTGAAGCTGAACTTCAAAACCCACGTCTTCGTGTACCGGCTGCGTGTGAAACTTCCCAACGCCAAACGTCCGATAGCCGAGGCCGGACATCGTCCTCGCAAGGTAAGGACCGCAGCGGCCTTCCATGGTAGCCGCTTGGCCGCTGACCGGCGCAGGCGCCGCGTTTTCAAAAATGGTGATCTTGGGCGGCTCGCACCCCGTTCGAATCGTGTAGCGCGCCGGGACGCACACCGGACAACTCGAGTACGCCCGCGTAAAAGCCACCCCGCGCTTGACGAGGCGGTCGTAGTTGGGAGTATAGATGCTCGCATTACCAAGCGCGGCGATGGTGTCGAAACGTTGCTGGTCCGACATGATGAACAGAACGTTGGGAAGCTTGTCCCCACTTGTGGCGGCAGTGGCCGGCTGCGGCTGTGCAGCCGCCAGGATGGCGCCGCTCGTCGCTGCGCCCAGGAAGGTACGACGGCTCATAGACGTCCCTCGATTCACGTTGCGCTTCTCCTCGCTGAAAGGGAAACAAGTGTCCCCTATCATAGGCCCATCTTCATCGCCTCATCATAGCCGCGCTTGATGATGGCGGCGGACTTGTACCAGATTTCGACAGGCAAGACCTCGTCCGCCGCGGCGACTATGGATTCGATGTGTTCCGGCGCTTTCACTCCGACAATCGCGCAGGTCAGGGCGGGGTGCGTCAACACCCACCGAATGGCGAATTGGCCCAAGGTCAATCCAAGCCCGTCCGCCAACGGTTTGAGTTCGTTCACCGCGTCCAACATGCGGAGAAAGGCTCTTCCGCGATACAAGAGATCGTCGGCGCGGCTGTCGGTGAAGCTGGCGCCGGGCGCATATTTCCCGGTGAGCAGACCGCGGTACAGCGGCGAATACGCCAGCACGCCGATGCGATGCTGCAAGCAGTACGGAAGCTCCCGCGCCTCCACGTCCCGTTTGATCATGCTATAGACGGGCTGCAAACTGGCAATATCCATTACACCGCGGTACAAACTCATCTGTTCAACGTTCAGATTGCTCACGCCCGCCCAGCGGATCTTGCCTTCTTTCTTCAATCGGCCCAATGCCGCGGCCACTTCGTCCGGGCGAGTAAGCGGGTCCCAATTGTGAATCTGATAGAGATCGATTTGGTCCGTCTTCAGACGCCGCAGCGAGTCTTCGCACGCGCGGAGGATGTACTCGTAACGTGTGTCCGGATGGCGCTCGGCGGAATGGAAAGTCCAGTAGAACTTGGTCGCGATGACGAACTTATCGCGCAGCCCCTCGCTGGCGAGGTAATCTCCGAGGCAGGACTCGGCGTACCCGTCACCGTACGCGTCCGCGGTGTCAATGAAGTTGACCCCAAAATCCAAGGCCCGGCGCACGGCTGTTCGCCACGGCCCCAGCGGCACGTCACCCCAGAAGCGCGGAGACAGTTGCCAGCAGCCAAAGCAGATGCGGGATACGCGAAGGTCCGTGGCGCCGAGTTGTGCGTAGTTCATGAGCGGTCTCCTCGTGAGGGGCGTGAGAAGTAGTATTCAAAAGGCTGGGAGGGATTTCAAGCGTAGGGTGCGGCGGGACGGCGTCTTTGCTTTGGGGCTACGGGCTTTGGCGATGGGTCTGGACAATAGGCGAAGATTTACTCGCCTGGACTGGCGCGGCGAGACGGCGCGCCTACTTTGGCGACTCGCTTCGCTCGAAGAACTGGGATTGACGCGTGAACGGAAGCTGAGGAGCTAAGACGCGAGAGTAAGCGACGTAGGCGGGCAGATTCTACGCTCCGCTCAGAATGACACGATAGGTGGCGTGGGCGCGAGAGTATTGTGGCGGGACGGAGTTTTTCGTATTCATAGTGCTCGGCTAACGCGTTGGGTTGACGGGATCGCGCAAACGCGGTAGCATGGCCCCTCGACGGCGCTTGGGTTGAGATGCAATCTGGGAGAATGAAGTGAATTCGGACGTGCTCGCGTACTGGAAATTGGCGAAAGACTGCAAGGACTATTCCGGGCACGACCATCACGGCCTTAACCACGGGGTCACGTTTACATCCGACACCGGGGCGAAGTTCAACGGGCGCGGCGCCTACATCGAGGTGGCGGACGCGCCGGCGCTGCAATTGGGTCGAAGCGACTTTACGCTTTCGGGCTGGGTCTATACCGAACGCGACCTCGACGATGTGCTCGGCGATATCCTCGGGAAATACGACCCGGAAACGCGGCGCGGACTGAATTGGCTTATACAGAATTTCCACGGTGTCGCATCCGGCCAATCCAATTACCGCAATCTCTGCTTTGGCATTGACGACGCGCACCACTCGGATTGGATTGATTGCGGGCGTCCGGGTGACAACCTGATGGTGTGGTCGTTATGCGTCTATCGCGGCGATCTGTACGCGGGTACCTTCGAGACCGGCGAAGACGAAGCCGGTCACGTCTATCGCTACATGGGTAGCGATAACTGGGAGGACTGCGGCAGCCCGCATTCGAGCAACGCCATCACGGCGCTGGCCGTGCTCGACGACGTGCTTTATGCGGCGGCGTCCCACTATCGTTCCGGCGGATCGTCGCTGACGGAATCCAACAACGATACGCCGGGTGGCCGCGTGTTTCGCTACGAGGGCGGGGATTCCTGGAGCGACTGCGGGCAACTGGGCGGCGTGGAAGCAATCGGTGGATTGGCGGCGTTCAAAGGAAAGCTGTATGCCTCGTCGATGTACGCGCCCGCTGGGCTGTTCCGCTACGACGACAAGAAGAAGTGGCTCAGTTGCGGGAATCCCGATGGCCGCGTCGAAGCGCTGGCGGTTCATGATGGGCGCCTGTACGGGTCCGGCTGGGACGAGACCCGGCCCGGCGTGTACCGCTACGAGGGCGGCACGAAATGGATCGATTGCGGAGCGCCGCCGGACACTACGCAGACCTACTCCTTCGCGCAACACGAGGGCCGCATGTACGTCGGCACGTGGCCTTCGGGCAAAGTGTTCCGCTACGCCGGCGAGCAGGCGTGGGTGGATTGCGGCCAGCTTGGCGCCGAACGCGAGGTCATGGGCATGGCGGTGTACAACGGCAAGCTCTACGGCGGGACCTTGCCGTTGGCGGAGGTGTATCGCTATGACGGCGGTACGGTATGGACGCGCACCGGACAACTCGATACGACGTCCGACGTGCGGTACCGGCGGGCCTGGAGCATGGCCGTGTTTCAAGGCAAGCTGTTCTGCGGCACGCTACCGTCGGGCCACGTCTATTCGTATCAAGCCGGCCAGTGCGTGACCCACGACCACGAACTCGAATACGGCTGGAACCACGTCGCGGCGGTCCGTCACGGCGCCGATCTGAGGCTATACATCAACGGGACCTTGGCGGCCTTGGGAACGGGGCCCGCGAGGACCGCATTCGATATCACAAATTCAAAGCCGCTCACAATTGGCTTTGGCGCACACGACTATTTCAACGGATGTATGCGGGAGATTCGCATTCATAATCGCGCCTTGGAGGAAACCGAAATCGCCGGGCTGTGCAGCGGCGAGGCATTTCAGGAAACGTAGTCTAGAGACACTCACAAGACCTAATGCTGAGCGATGATTTCGTAGCGCCGGCGTCCTCGCCGGCATGGTTCACGCGCTTGGGAGCCGCCGAGACGGCGGCGCTACAGAGCTTACTGGCGACTTGGCCTTTGAATTCTCAAATACAAGGAGCAAAACATGTTTCGTTTAGGCATCATCGGTTCTGACAACAGCCACGCGGAAGCGTTCGCGTCGCTTGCCAACCTCGAGGAAGGCCACGGCGGTCTGTGCGTTCCGGACGTACAAGTGACGCACATCTACGGGACCGATCCGAAGCGGACAAAGGAAGTGGCCGAGAAATCCAAGATTCCGAACATCGTCACGAACATGGAGGACATGATCGGCGCCGTGGACGGCGTGCTGTGCGTGTGGCGTCACGGCAGCAAACACTGTCACGACACCGTCCCCTTTCTCAAGGCCAAGATACCTGCATTCGTCGACAAACCGCTCGCAGCGAGTGTCGCCGATGCGAAGTCCCTAATCGCCACGGCGCAACAGACCGGTGTAGGCTTCACGTCGTTCTCGACACTGCGCTACGAGCGCGACACGGTCGCTTACATCGAGCAACTCAAGCGCGAGGCCGGAACGCCCACCATCGGCGTCAGCACTGGCCCCGCAGACCCCGCAAGCGAGTACGACGGCATCTTCTTCTACGGCATACACGCCGTTGAACTCATGAACGCCGTCTGGGGCTACGGCTGCAAATCGGTCACCGCTGTCGCCACCGAAAAACATGTTCAAACCGTGTGCGCATTCGAGAATGGCTCGCTGGTGACGCTCAATTTCCTCCACGAGAATCCTTACGTGTTCCACGTCATGGCTTTCGGAAAAGAGAAATGGCTCGAACATACCGTTGAGTCCAAGACCGGGTATTATGACGGGATGCTTGTCATCCTCGAAACGCTGAAATCCGGCAAGTGGCCCCTTACCGCCGAACAACTGTTGGAGCCAGTAGCCATCCTCGCGGCGATTCAGAAATCGCTCGCGGAGAAACGGACCGTGGCAATAACGGAAGTCTCAGCATGATCATCGACTGCCACAACCACCCCGACTGGCACGGCCACAACTTCGACGCGTTCGTCGCCAACATGGCGCGACATCACATCGACGTGACGTGGCTGCTCTCGTGGGAGGCGCCGCGCGACGAGTTCGACCCCGTGTACTACAAGTACTGTCCGCACCCCGGTCCCGACGGACCTATCCCCTTTGCGCGTTGCCTGGCGTACAAGGAGCGCGCGCCGGAGAAGTTCATCCTCGGCTATGCGCCTGACCCGCGCCGTCCCGACGCGATAGACCTTCTCGAGGGCGCCATCGCCGTCTACGGCGTGCAAGTCTACGGCGAACTCAAGCTGCGCATGTGTTACGACAACCCGGACGCGCTGCGCATGTTCCGATTCTGCGGTGAAAAGAAGCTGCCGGTCACCGTCCACATCGACTACGAACACGACACCGGCCACCGCTACCCGCGCCCGAACTGGTGGTACGGCGGAGGATTCGCCGCGTTCGCCCGCGCGGTCCGCGCCTGTCCTGAGACCATTTTCCTAGGCCACGCGCCCGGCTTCTGGGCCCACATCTCCGGCGATGACAAACACCTCACCGAGGCCTATCCCCAAGGCCCCGTCGCCCCGGACGGACTCGTCCCGAAACTTCTCCGCGAATGCCCCAACCTTTACTGCGACCTCTCCGCCGGCTCCGGCATCCGCGCCCTCACCCGAGACCCCGCCTTCGGCAAAGACTTCGTCCTCGAATTCCAGGACCGCCTCCTCTACGGCCGCGACTACTTCGACAACGCCCACCAGGAATTCCTCAACAGCTTGGAGTTACCGCGGGAAGTATTGGAGAAGGTGTATTTCGGAAACGCGGTGCGGCTGGTCCCGTAGACCACGCTATTCACGTCTGCCCAGCGGAAATATGTTCCGCATTCACCACCTCCGGCGTATCGCGATGCCGTTGGGGACCTCATGAGACTTCGGTGGAGGGCCCGGCAAGCCCTGAATTGGGCTGTGGTACAATTGGGGTTGAAATATGGACGGAAAGCTCGTGACGGATGCCGGACACGATACCTACTACTTCCTGGTTTCATCTAAACGAGCTTGGTGACGGAGAAGATCAAGATGAACATAAGCCATTGCCCTTCCTGCGGGAGCGAAAAGATCAAGAAGCTCCGGGGACCGGTATCTCACGAGTTCGAGGGTAAGGTTTACACGGCGCGGGGGATCACGTACCACCAATGTCCGGACTGCGGAGAACGCGTGTATGACGGGGAGGCGGTAGAGAAGATGCAGTCCGCGTCGCCGGCGTTCCACAAGGCGATGTCTACGCGCTAGCGATTGCGAGCCGAATATCAACACGAGTTCTGTGTCCACCTCCTTCCAAGAGCAGCGGCGTTAGTCGCATTACGAATGCGGCTATGGTTCCAGTTCCGGCAGGCTCTCTTCGTCATCGGCAGTAGGATTCACAGCCTTGAAAAGGCATCGAATCGTGACTTGTTTACGGCGCGCTGGGTAGGCTATCGGATGCGGCGGGACGCCGCATCTACTTTGGGCGAACGCGGACGTGCAAGCCCATTGGCGCTCGTGGAAATGTCGCGAAATCCACAGCGACCGGCAGAGCCGATGATACGCCTATCGCCCAACCGACGAGGTGTCCATGTCTTTTGATCGGAGACACAACCGCAACGTGTCATTCTGAACGAAGTAAAGAATCTGCCCCATACGGACGATCTCCCTGCCTATTCTCGTTCTCGTTCAAAAGTTGCACATAGGGAACGAGAAGAGAACCACTACCGATGCTCCTAACTTCGATGGCCGCCACAATGTGTGAAGTATGCATGGTGTGGAGTACAATAGCTAGGAATGGACGATTCCGCTGCCTTGCTGTCGGCGGAACGCAGTGGGGTTAGACTCTCCGTATCAAGTCATCGTGATTTTGGGGTCGCGCTCATTGTAGGCGCGCGTAGTGTTGTTGGGGCTCACCAGCTAAAGTCGAAGGAGGGGAACCGTGAATCGCAAGGGTTTTACGTTAATCGAGTTGCTGGTTGTGATAGGCATTATCGCGATTCTGGCGGCCATTCTGCTGCCGGCGCTCTCGCGGGCGCGTGAGGCGGCGCGCCGCACTTCCTGCGCGAACAATCTGAAACAGCTCGGATTGATGACGAAAATGTACTCGGGCGAGAATGCCGGCAATCTCCCGTTGCGCTGCGTTCCGTTTCTAAAGCCTTACGCGCCGGATCGTTCGTGCTGGAACGGGTTTGATTCGACACAGGTCTATCCCGAGTATTTGACCGATTACCGGGTCGTCTTGTGTCCTTCTGACGGAGAGTATTCGAATTGGCTCGATGAGTCGAAAATCTGGGCGCCGGTAGACCCCTCGTGGAACACCGATCCCCTCAACAACAGTGTCAAAGGAAAGACTGTCTGGCCGGTCATGTGTCAATCCTACTCGTATTGGGGTTATGTGGTGGATCCGCGGCATGTCGCGACGTCCGCGGACATGACGGCATTCGCCGACAAGCTCGATAATGAGAATTGCGCGGCCTGCATCACGTACGCGAACCGCGGCAGTGACGCGTCGGTTCTTGTTCCGAGTTTGGGAAAGGAAGTAACGCTCTACCGGTTGCGTGAGGGGATAGAGCGCTTTCTCATTACGGACATCAACATCCCGGCCGGCTCAGCGAAGGCGCAGAGCGCGATTCCGATCATGTGGGACACCGTCGGCACGGATAACGGCGCCCCCGTCCCGGACCAGTATAACCACTTGCCGATGTCGGCCAACGTGCTCTTCTTCGATGGGCATGTGGAATTGGGACATTATCCGCAATCTGCGGGCTCGGTCATGTGGATGCTGACGAAAGAGGCGGCGATAGATGATCGTCCGGCCTTTCCGTGAGGAAGGCGCGCGGGACTCTGGGGTAGTAAGAACCATGATCTATGATTGGTGTAGATGACATTCGCGAGGGCGCTCGCACGCTTGGTCTAGCGGGGCGCCCGATCTGCGTGCATAGTTCCTATCGCTCGTTTGGGGGCGTCGAGGGCGGCCCGCTCGCGGTCGTAACTGGACTGCTTGCGGAAGGGTGTACCGTGATGGTCCCGGCGTTCGCGTCCTTCTTTGTGTCTCCCCCAATTGACGCGCGTTTTCGACCACCCCGCAACGGCTGGTCCTACGATTCGCCGCCGGAGCTCGGCAGACACGAGGGCCGCGTGTATACTCCGGATACCACGGAAATTGACACGGATGAAATGGGAGCCATACCAACGGCGGTCGTGAACATGCCTGCCCGCGCCCGCGGAAATCATCCCCTGTGCTCTTTTGCGGCTGTTGGATCGCTGGCCCAACGGTTGATCGCTCCGCAAGCGCCGCTCAATGTCTATGCGCCCCTGGACGCGCTGGTCGCGGAAAACGGCGCGGTTCTGCTCATGGGCGTGGACTTCACGAATATGACTCTATTTCATCTCGCCGAGAAGGCCGCTGGACGAACCCTGTTTCGCCGCTGGGCAAAGGGACCAGATGGAACGCCGATGATGGTTGAGGCCGGTGGATGTTCCGGTGGATTCGGAGCATTCGGTTCCGCGCTGAACGACCTCGTTCGTGAGACGCACGTTGGCGCGAGCCGATGGTGGGCGCTGCCAGCGAGAGAGACGTTAACGCGCGCCGCAGAGGCGATTCGGTCGAATCCGATGGTGACCCACTGTGGAAGAAACGCCTGCGATCGGTGTAATGACGCGGTGGCAGGGGGACCTATTCTCACGGGTTAGCGGCGCGAATTCGAGTCTTGCCAAGTCGACCGAAGGCAAATAGATCTTCCTGCTGCGATGAAACTCATTGGTGCGAGGTGCTAGACTAGTTCGATATCGGTCTTGCGCAGGATCATAGCAACAGTATATACCATGAAAATCCCGCAGTCACTGCGGGATTTTCATGGTAGTCTCTAACGGCATATTCTCACGGGACTCGATAAGCGGATGGAGCCATCACGTAACGAGCAGATTCGCGGTAGTTGGTTCTTTACGACTAACGAGCCTGGAGCGTTCTTGGGTCACCCAGCTCGTTGAGGACTTCCAACGGCGGCTCGTATTGTTTTCCGTCCCATTGGGGTTCGGAGAAGTTGAGCCAGTTGAACAGGTAGATACCGTCGGCGCCGTCATTCCACAGGTGCTGCGCCGCGCGGCGGTACTTTTCGGGGGTCATGTAGTTTTCGAGCTTCGAGGTGT
>JACRLJ010000073.1:61875-106500 GCA_016215105.1 Candidatus Hydrogenedentota bacterium | reverse complement strand
GGCTTCCAGCCGGCAAAGTTCAGTCGCTACGTCCGACGAGCGAAGGTCTTACTAGGGGATCTAGAGAAAGACTAGACGCGCCATCGGCTCCGGCAAGTGCGCTTGCGTTCACCTGCCTCGCCTCGGTACGATGCCCTCGCTGTTTTTGGCTGTTCGGAGACCGCAGGGGTAAAATGTCAAACATAACCTCCATCAAACCGGCCCACCGCACCATCAAGCGCTATTACGAAACCTTGGGCCGTATTCACGCGCAAGGCGTCGAACACGAATCCGCCACGCGTCCGGCTTTTCAGACGCTCCTATTTGATCTAGCCAAAGCGCGCAACTGGGACGTGCTCACGGAGTTGGGCGGTAAACACGCGGGAAACCGCGTTATCCCTGACGCCACGATCCGCGACGTAAACTTCTTGCCGCGCGGATATTGGGAGGCAAAAGACACCAAAGACGACCTGGACGCGGAAATCGCGAAGAAGTTGGCCCGCGGCTATCCCACCACGAACATCATCTTTGAAGACACACGCCAGGGCGTCCTGTACCAGGATGGCGAAGAAGTCCTGAGGGTGAACCTCGGCCAGCCGCAGGAACTCGCCGACCTGCTCAACCGGTTCTTCGGCCACACCGAACCCGACATAGACAAATTCGAGACGGCCGTCGAGGAGTTTCGCGAACGGGTGCCCGACCTGGCGAAAGGCTTGACCCTGAAGATCGAGGAAGCCCATAAGAGCAACGCCAAGTTTCAAGCCGCATTTGCTGATTTCTTCCGTCTCTGCCAGCACTCCTTGAACCCCAACATTAGCCGCGCCGCCGTGGACGAAATGCTCGTCCAGCACCTGCTCACGGAACGCCTCATCCGCACTATCTTCGACAATGAGGAATTCACTTCCCGCAACGTCATTGCCGCCGAAGTCGAAAAGGTCATTTCCGCCCTGGTCAGCAAGAGCTTCAACCGCCGCGAATTCCTCAAGTCCCTCGACCGCTTCTACGTCGCCATCGAGGACGCCGCGCGCGGCCTCGCCGATTTCTCTGAGAAGCAGCACTTCCTCAATACGGTCTACGAACGGTTCTTCCAAGGTTATTCCGTCAAGCTGGCCGACACCCACGGCATCGTCTACACCCCGCAACCCATTGTGGATTTCATGTGCGCCAGCGTCGCCGAAGTCCTCGAAAAGGAGTTCGGCAAAACCCTCGGCAGCAAAGACGTCAATATCCTCGACCCCTGCACGGGCACCGGAAACTTTATCGTCAACATCCTCCGCCGTATTCCTAAGCGCGACGTCAAGCGCATGTACCGCGAACAACTCTTCGCCAACGAAGTCATGCTCCTGCCCTACTATATCGCCGCCCTCAACATCGAACACGCCCACTTCGAGATCACCGGCGAATACGAATCCTTTGAAGGGCTCTGCTTCGTAGACACCCTCGACATGGCCGAACACGCCCAGGCCGAATTTGGTTTCATGACGCAGGAAAACACCGCCCGCGTTCAGCGGCAGAAGACGACGCCCATCACCGTCATCATCGGCAATCCGCCCTATAACGTTGGCCAGCTTAACGAAAACGATAACAACAAGAACCGCAAATACCCGGTCATAGACAAACGTATCAGCCAAACCTACACCCACGACTCCGCAGCCACCAACAAGAACGCCCTGTCCGACGCGTATGTAAAATTCTTCCGTTGGGCTGTGGACCGCCTGGAAGGCCGCGACGGCATCGTCTGTTACGTCTCCAACAACAGCTTCGTAGACCAACTTGCATTTGACGGTGTGCGCAAACACCTCGCCCAAGACTTCACCACGATCTACCACGTAGATCTCCACGGAAACGTCCGCAAGAACCCCAAGATTAGCGGCACTTCCCACAACGTGTTTGGCATCCAGGTAGGCGTGGGAATCACCGTAGCCATCCGAAACCACGCATCAACCGTACCCCGGCGCCACATCTTTTACCACCGCGTTCCAGAGATGTGGCGCAAGGAAGAAAAGCTAGCCTGGCTCCAAGATCGCAAAAGCGTCGGCGGTCTCAACGTTCCTAAAAACTCACCTCGTAGCGCCGCCGTCCCGGCAGCATCTTCTCCAATAGCCGGCGAAGACGCCGGCGCTACAAACTTCCGCGTCAGCTCGAAGGCATCCCCGCCCAATTCTCCCACAGGCGTAACCCTCCGTACCCGCGGCTATCTGCCTCACGTCGAAGCCCCCGGAGGCATTTACTTCATTACCGCCCGTTTGGCCGATTCCTTACCCGCATCCGTGCTCGCCGAACTCAAAGCCAAACGCGAAGAAGACCCAACCTTCGACGAATCCGATAGAATCCAACAATACCTCGACGCCGGATCCGGCGCCTGTCTACTCAAGGACACCGTAGTTGCCACAATGGTTCGTGATGCGCTGCATTTCTTCGATGGTGACCGCTACCGGCTCCTCGCGTGGTGCATCATGCCCAACCACATTCATCTTTTGTTTTCAGCCCATCCGCATCACAAGCTCGAAGACATCATGCACTCACTAAAGTCGTATACCGCGCACAAAGCCAACGCCCTTCTCAAACGCAAAGGCGCCTTCTGGCAACGAGAATCCTACGATCATCTCGTCCGAGATCCCGAAGAATACAGCGCCCTCATGAACTACATCATCGGCAATCCCGACGCGGCCGGCCTCCGTGATTGGCCATGGACCGGTTACGAAGGCCAAGACGGTCAAGGAGCGCCGCACTTCTATGAAGCCGCGTTCCCCGAAACCGCCCCCGCGCCCCGTACCGCTGCCAGCACAACGCCCCGTAGCGCCGCCGTCCCGGCGGCAACCCCAAGTCCCACCGCGCCCCCTCAAACCCCTAGCGCGCCAAGTAGCGCCGCCGTCCCGGCGGCATCCCCAAGTCCCAAAGCGCCCCCTCCAACCCCTACTCCAACACGTAGCGCCGCCGTCTCGGCGGCATCTTCTCCAAAAGCCGGCGAGGACGCTACCAACTCCACCACCGACGCACTAAACCGTAGCACCGCCGTCTCGGCGGCATCCCCAAGTCCCAAAGCGCCCCTTCGTAGCACCGCCGTCTCGGCGGCATCCCCAGGTCCCAAAACGCCCCCTCGTAGCGCCGCCGTCTCGGCGGCATCCCCGCCCCAAGCCGGCGAGGACGCCGGCGCTACAATACCCACCACGAGCGAAAGCGGTTCCAAATTCACCGTACACTCCTGGCGCCCAATCACCCCAGACCCACGCCACACGTGGCTCATCCCCGAAAACGCCGACGCCTTCCAAACCTTCGTCCCCATCGGCTCCAAAGACGCCAAATCCGACGAAGAGCAAGACGTCGAATGTATCTTCAAACTCTTTTCCGGCGGCGTGAAAACCAACCGCGACGATGTCGTCTACGACTTCAACCGCGACGCCCTCATCACACGCGTCAAACAATTCATCGACGATTACAACGCCGAGGTGGACCGCTGGAAGAGAGCCACGGGCCTCAAAAACGTGGACGAGTTCGTTCGCTACGACAAGGTCGACTGGAGTGCCACTCTTAAGCACGCGTTGACTCATGGAACTTACGCGGACTTTGACGTATCCAGGCTCAGGACCGCTTTGTACAGGCCCTATGTTTCAAAAAGTCTTTACTTCGATTCATTGATGAACGAACGTCGCTACCTAATGTCAGAAATATCTCCAACCAAAAAGTGTGAGGGAGAGAATCAGCTGCTCTGGCTAAAAGTCGGCTCAGAATGGCCAATGTTTGCGCTTGCCGCACAAGAAGTTGTGGACCTTCTACCTCAAGGTGGTTCTCAGTGCTTCCCCTTCTACGTCTACGACGAAGACGGCTCCAATCGCCGCGAAAACGTCACCGACTGGGCTTTGAAGCAGTTTCGCGCGCAATACACCGACAAGAAGATCACGAAATGGGACATCTTCTACTACGTCTACGGCCTGTTGCACCATCCCGGCTACCGTACCAAGTACGCCGATAACCTGAAACGCGAACTCCCGCGCATCCCGTTCGCGCCCGACTTTTGGGCCTTTTCAAAGGCAGGCAAGGAACTCGCCCACGGACACCTGGACTACGAGCAAATCGAACCCTTTGAACTGACCTACGTCGAAACCAAAGGCGTGCCCTTGTCCTACCGGGTCGAGGACAGAATGCGCCTAAGCAAGGACAAGGCGTCCCTAACGGTCAACAAGTCCCTGATTCTCAGCGGCATTCCTCCGAAATGCTTCGACTACCGCCTCGGCAACAGAAGCGCCCTCGAATGGGTCATTGACCAGTATCAGGTCAAGAAAGACGCCCGAACCGGTATCGTCTCCGATCCCAACCGCGCCGGCGACCCCGAATACATCGTCCGCCTTGTCGGCCAAGTGATCCGCGTCAGCCTCGACACCGTCCGCATCGTCAACGGCCTCCCAACGGATTTTGGAGGGTAGTCAGGACGACTGCATTTTCTGCGCCCGGTAGCCGTCAAGACCACGGGAATGCGGTCGCACCTGAGCAACGCGCACGCGCCAAACACCGCGCAAAGGTGAGCAACCACCGATTGAATATTCCCTCTGTCCTTCACCGGAAATCACGTGGTGGCGCCCCATACCCCGCCCCCTCATCATCTCGACAGAATTATCTTTAATCGCGATTTTTGTCAATTGAGAGTCCCTCGTCTCACCAAGTTACCCCTCCCGACCCCGGCCAGACCCGGACCCCACCCCATTCCCTGATCACCGACACAACCCTATACATAACCGTTACTTATCCCCGCTGACCCCTTGTCTCGAAAATGTGCCAACCCGCCGCGCTTACACGGACCGCAACGCACGCGTACCCTCGTTTCGTGCGCCGGCTTTACCCTCGTTCGACAGCACCCGCCCCGCGCTTCGCCCTCGTTACAATCGTGAATGTCTTCCGGCTCCAGACCCCGTTACGGCGCCATTTCCCCCGGTTTTCGGGCCCAGAGCCGCCCCAAAAGCCGAAACAGCTGGCCATTACATATAGGGGGGTATTTGCGGTCGGCAGAAACGTAGCGCCGGCTTCCAGCCGGCAAAGCGATGCCGACAAGATGCCGACGCTACATCCGATAGAACGGAGGTCTTGTTGGAAGATATGGAGCTCGTTAATGAATCACGACCACGAAGGCACATTGACGGGCAACGCCCCAATCCCGCTTTTCTTTGCTTCTTTCCCGATTCGTTCCCAAGTTGTACTTGGGAATGCGCGTGCCTGAAAAGCTGCGCTTTGTATTGCTCAGAGCGTGGGCCGAGACCCTGGTGACCAAAACGGAGTGTAACGATTCGCACTGAGACCCGAACGAACGAGCCCGCAATTGCCCCGGCCAGTGCGCCGCAAGGAATCCTACCCCGTACCCGTGTTTATCGCTGTGGTACCCGGCGCCTCCGAGGACTTCAGTTCTTGCGCGGACGGGAGAGGTTGCGCCTCCCACCCGCCGCCAAGCGCCTTGATCAGCAAGACGCTGGAGACCATGCGCTGGTTCAGGATTTGGGCCTCGGAAAGCTCGTTGCTCAGCAAGGTCTGTTCCGCGTTTACGACGTGCAAGTAGTCAATAACGCCGCTGCGATATTGAATCTGTGTGAGGCGCAGGTTTTCCCGGCCCGCGGCGACTGCCTTCGCCAGCGCTTCGGCCGCATCGGCGCGAATGTGGAGGTCGGTCAACGAATCCTCCACGTCAACGAACGCGCTCAGCACCTTGTTGCGGTACGTTGCCTCGAGTTCGTCGTAGCGCGCCTTGGCTTTCCGCAGGTTGGCCTGTAACTGCCCGCCCTTGAATATGGGAACGGAAATACTGGGCCCGATGGACCAGGCGCGGTTGCTCCACTCCAGAACGCTGCCGAGATCGGAACTCTGGAAACCGGCGGACCCGGTGAGTTTCACGGCGGGGAAGAAATCCGCCTCGGCCACGCCAATCTCCGCACTGGCCGCGACGAGATTCTGCTCCGCCTCGGCCACGTCAGGCCGCTGCCGCAGCAAGTCGGCGGGAAGTCCCGCGGGTATCACGAGCGGCGTTGCGGCGGGCGGCCGCGTATCCAACGAAAAGTCCGCCGGCGCGCATCCCAGCAAGATCGCGATCGCGTGTTCCAAGTCGGCGCGTTGCCGCCGGATGTCCGCCGCCTGCGCCCGTGTCGCCTCCAGTTGCACCGTGGCTTGCAGCACACTGCTCTCGTCGATCAAGCCGGCCTTGTGCTGGTTTTGAGTCAGGTCAACCTGTTCGTGGTACAACTCAAGATTTCGCGTGAGTAGCTCGTACTGGGCATCGAATGAACGAAGGTTGAAGTAGTTGCGGGCAAGATCTGCCAGGAGCGTCTGCCGGACCACTTCGAGATCATAGACAGACGCTTGGGCCTGTGCCGTTGCTGACTCGTAGGAGCGGCGCACGCGGCCCCAGATATCAATCTCGTACGAGAAGTCGAAAGGAACCTGAAGGCGATTGCTTGTCGTTGCGGGGATTGCCGTGCTCGTGGCGGACGCGCCTGACCCCGCGCCGGCTGCACCGGCGCTCTGTGAACTGCCGCTTGTGCCCTGCGCCAGCGAAGTGATCCCGTCCAATACGCTCGACACCTGGTTGATGGTCGAGGCAGCCTGGGAGAGTTTGCTGGATAGCGAATCGGTGGACGATTCGGTGCCAGGAGTTCGAGATCGCGTGCCCGAAGGATCCAACGTGATTACCGGAAAGAACGCGCTCTTCACCGACTGTGCGGAAGCGCGCGACTGCGCCACCCGCGCCATGGCCGCCTTGAGATTCTGATTCGCTTTCAGCGCCTCCTCGACAAGCGCGTTGAGTTCCGGATCGTTGAAAAGGCGCCACCAATCCTGGCCGAGTCCTGGTTGGGCCGTTTCCGCGGACGTCGCGCTCTTGTACGCCGTTGGCGGATTCAGCGCAGGGCGACGATAGTCCGGCCCGGTAGTACAGGACACCAGCAGCAAGGACAGTACGATTCCGCAGGCTACACGTTGCATAGTGTTAGCATTATAGCACAGCATAACGCCTCTATTATTCATGGCGTAGCGCCTCAATAGGGTCCAGCCTGGCGGCCTTGCGCGCGGGAAAGTAACCAAACACAATCCCGATCGCGCCGGAAAAGAGGAATCCGACGAGAACGATCTTGGCGTTGAAAACGAAGGGGACTTGAAGTACGCCCGTCAGCGCAAGCGACACCACGAGGGCGCCAACGATGCCAATCAGTCCGCCAAAGGACGCCAAGACGACCGACTCGACGAGAAACTGCAAGAGCACTTCGCGTTCCAGCGCCCCGATGGCAAGGCGCGTCCCGATTTCACGAGTACGCTCCGTTACCGACACGAGCATGATGTTCATGATGCCGATGCCGCCCACCAACAGACTCACGGCAGCCACGGCGCCCAGCAAGCCGGTAAGCACGCGTGTCGTGCCGGAAAGCATCGTCGAGATCTCTTTCAGATCCATCACGCTGAAATTGTCGTCCTGATTGGCGGACAGATGCCGGCGAACGCGCATTAAACGGCCGATATCCACCTTGACCTTGTCCGTGGATACCCCGTCCTTCACGGAGACTTGAATAAGGCTAACGTCGTCCTTGCCGGAAATGCGACGCTGGAACGCGCGCAGCGGCATGACGATGACGTCATCCTGATCCTGCCCCATGGTGGATTGGCCTTTGGCTTCGAGGAGACCGATAACCTCACACGAAACCTTGCCGAGGCGGATCTTGCTGCCAATAGGGTCCTGGCCTCCAAACAAGTTGGTCCGTATCGTTTCCCCGATAATGCAGACCGCTACGCCGGAGCGCGTCTCGGATTGCGTAAATATCCGGCCTTCCTTTACCCGCCGATTGAGCACGTCGAAGTATTCTTCCGTCGTGCCCGTCACCGTGCTGGACCAGTTTTCGTTTCCCAACACGGCCGTGACAGGACTGGTCGCTACTGGGGCGACGGCCCGCAGCGCAGTGATCTCGCGTGCGATGGCCTCCGCATCGGCTATCTTGAAGGGGGCGCCGCTCGAGCCTTGGCCCGGCCCCATGCGCTTGCCCGGCGTAACCATCATCAGGTTGCTGCCCAGGCTGGAGATCTGTTCCGTAACTTGCCGGGTCGCTCCGCCGCCGAGCGTCACCAGAATGATCACGGAGGCGACACCGATGATGATGCCCAGCATCGTCAAGAAGGAGCGCATCACGTTGCGGCGAAGTTCGCGCAGCGCCAGCAAAAGGGCATTAGCCAACATGAAGGCTGTCTCCGTTTGAATGATCCGTCGCGATCAGTCCATCCCTGAAATGCACTGTCCGCTTGGCGTACGCGGCCATGTCAGGCTCGTGAGTTACCATCACGATAGTGATCCCCTGGTCGCGGTTGAACGAAGTCAGCAGACCCATAATCTCGACGCTGCGCGCGGAGTCCAGATTGCCGGTCGGCTCGTCCGCGAGCAGCACAAGGGGTTCGGCGACAATGGCGCGCGCAATGGCGACCCGCTGCTGTTGGCCTCCGGAGAGTTCGCCGGGAGTGTGATGTTCCCAGCCGTTCAGTCCGACCGCATGCATGGCGTGATTCGCGCGTTGATGTCTCGTTCGGACCGCCTCGCCCCGGTAAATCAGCGGAAGCTCGACGTTCTCCAATGCGGAGGTGCGATTCAGAAGGTTGAACCCCTGAAACACGAAGCCGAGGTAATGACGGCGCAACAACGCCCGCTGGTTGCGTGTGAGCTTGCCCACTTCGACCCCGCAGAAGCGGTACGCGCCCGAGGTGGGCGTGTCAAGACACCCGACAATGTTCATGCACGTGCTCTTACCGGAGCCGCTCGGTCCCATCACCGCCACAAACTCGCCGGGGTAGATGCGCAGGTCCACGCCGCGAAGCGCTTCCATGGCGGCCGTGCCGGTCCCGTAGACCTTGGTTACGCCGCTCAACTCGATGATCGGCTGACGTGATGCGCCGTTGGAGTCTTCGCTACCCATTATTTAGCCGCTGCAATATCAGTGACCAGATCCATTCCCGGCTCGATCGCGCCGCTGGTCACTTCGGTCATCGTGCCGTCACTGAGCCCTTTGGTGATGGCGATAGCCGTCAACTGCCCGTCCCGAAGGGTCCATACCTGTTGGTCTTTGGCTTTGCCGTTCGTCTCCTCTCGAGGCGTAGACTCTTGACCGGGAGGACGCGGCAGAATCGAACTGAGGATGCCGCCTCCGCCAGACTTCTTCTCCGTCGGCGCTTTCGGCGGCGTGAAGCGCAACGCGGCATTGGGAACGAGGAGCGCATCTTTCCGGCTATCAACCGTAATCAGGGCGGTTGCCGTCATCCCCGGCCGCAACGTGAGACTGGTGTTGTCCACCCTCAGCACGGCCTTATAGGTTACGACACCATCAACGGTCTGAGACCCGTAGCGGACCTGGGTCGTGCGCGCGGGGAAAAGGCGATCCGGATAGGCGTCCACCGTGAACGTGGCATCTTGGCCCGCGCTCACTTGGCCCACGTCCGCCTCGTCCACGTCGACTTGGAGTTCCATTTGCGCCAAGTCCTCCGCAAGCGTGAATAGCACCGGCGATTGGAACATGGCCGCCACCGTCTGGCCAGGCTCGGTGGCGCGCTTCAGGACGACACCGTTAATGGGTGAATGAACGACGGCTTTATCCAAGTCCGACCGATTGGCGTCCAGCGTGGCCTGCGCCTGCGCCACGGACGCCTTCGCGCTGGCTTCATCCGCCCGAGCCCGAGCCTGCGCGGCCTTTTGCGTGTCGAACTCGCTCTGCGACGGCATCTTGCCCTCGGTCAGCTTACGGACCTCGCTCAAGCGCTCCATCTGCGCCTCGGTCTCCTGCACAGTCGCTTGGGCTTGCAGCAATTTGGCGCGCGCGGCCTCGAGCGCGGAACTGGACTGCAAGGCCTGCGCTTCGAGCTTCGATGTATCGAGCCGCGCCAGAACCTGGCCTACTTCCACGTGGTCGTTGTAGTCCACTTCGACAGTCTTGATCGTCCCGGACACCTCGATTCCAACTTCCACTTTCTTCATCGGCTCAAGGGTACCCGTGGCGCTCACGGTGACCACCAAGTCGCCTCGACGCGCGGGTTGTGTGTCGTAGGCCACGGAGTTTGTCCTGCCCCGCGTAAGCCAGAACATGCCGGCGGCCACCAGCGCCCCTGCGGCAAAAATGAACAGCAGAAGGTTCCTGAGGCGGCGCATCCTCGAGCGGGGCTTGTCAAGACCAAGGGTCTTGGTGACATCCAGGCTCTTTTCCGTGTTGGATTCGGTCATGGCAGGTTCCTGGTTCTGTTCCGTTCACCCTTTGAATGCATGTTGCTCTTCCGGCGAACCGCCTCGATCCCCGCCATCGAGAACGTCAGGATGTGTTCCGCAAGACGTTCCACTTCGGACGCGCTAAGACCGAAAATGTCTCGCGGACCCTTGTCGGACGGTCCAGGCCCTGCCAAAAAGCACTGGCCGACAATACTCATTTCGCACCACGCAACGTCCCGTCGCGGCGCCTGCGGTCCCATGAGCTCGCGCAGGACTCTGAGGATGTGCTCTCGGTCGTGCGCCAGTTGGCGGTCCAGCAACTCCTCCAGAAGACCGGTCGGGTCGAACATCTCCGCCATGCGAATCCGGTGGAGGTCTCCGAGGAGTTCAGGATCAAACATCCGGCCGAGATGAGCGCGAATAAAGGCGTGAAGCCGCTTCTGGGGCGGAGACGCCGCGGGCAGCCCTCCGTCCAAGGGGTATAGCCGTTCCGCCTTCTGAATCAAGTGCTCGAGAACAGCCCGGTACAGGCTCTCCTTGGATGCAAAATAGTAATTGACGGCCGCCGCATTCGCGCCTGCGCGCCGGCAGATCTCCGCATGGGTGGCGTCCCGGTAGCCCTTTTCGGCGAAGACCTTACAAGCCTCCCCAAGGACCTTTTGGCCAATTCAATTGGTTAATTGAATTGTACATTAGAAATCCCGTCCTGTCAAGCCCCGCTCGATTCGGATCACTATTGGCGCCGCGCAAGACCGCCCCGGAAGCCCGTGCAAGGTCGAAACGGCAGGGGTAAGCGTGCGACAATGGTCGTGAGACACGATGTAGATCAAGCCGGTCAGACAGCAGCGCGGTTCGCGGCGTCCGCGGAAATCGGGACGGTTCGAGACGGTCGTCAAGACCGGCATGGCCCTTTTCATTGCTTCAGCTGCAATTCGGGTGAACGACGTTACTTCGTCTGTGCCCGCTAACCGAAAGACAAAGCGCATGTCATCAGGCACTACCACAAAGCATACACCGGGACAGGCGGCGTGCTTTACCGATGACGCCTTGCCCATGTCCCGCGAGGAGATGGATCGCCGTGGCTGGACGGAGTTGGACGTTCTCCTAATCACGGGCGATGCGTACGTGGACCATCCTTCGTTCGGCGTCGCGCTGCTTGGCCGCTGGTTGTGCGCCAAGGGATTCCGCGTGGGCATCGTCGCGCAACCTCGCTGGACCGGTCCGGAGGACATCGCGCGTATGGGGCGTCCACGCCTCTTCGTGGGTATCACCGCCGGCACGGTGGACTCCATGTTGGCGCACTACACTGCGTTCCGGAAGAAGCGGAGCGACGACGCCTACACACCCGGCGGCCGCGCAGGCTCGCGGCCAAATCGCGCATGCATCGTATACACGAGTTTGGCGCGCCACGCGTTTCCGGGGCTGCCAATAGTCCTCGGCGGCATCGAGGCTTCGCTGCGACGAGCCACGCACTACGATTTCTGGACCGACAAACTTCGGCCCTCCATTTTGCTCGACAGCAAAGCCGACCTCGTGGTGTACGGAATGGGTGAGCAGGCCATCCTCGAAATTGCCACTCGGCTTCAGGCTTTGGACACCGCAGAGGACTTCCCTGCTGTTCATTCCAGTCACACCAAGGCGGCCTCCGAGCATGCAAGGCGATTGTCCGAATCTCTACGCGGTATTCCGGGCACTGCCTTCGCCGTATCCTCGCTCGAAAAGCTGCGAGGCATGCCGCACGTCCCAAGTGAAGACGAGATCATCACCTTGCCCTCGCACGACGCCATCGCGGCGGACCCCGCCAAGCTGATGGAGGCGACCTTGGCGATGGAACGGCAAGTCCACCAGGGTAAACGGTGGGCAACGCAGAAGAGCGGCGGCCGACACGTTGTATTCACTTCGCCGCCCGAACCCCTCGGCACGGTCGAGCTGGACGCGCTTTATGCTCTGCCGTACACCCGCCGGCCCCATCCGTCCTACACACAACCCATTCCGGCGGCGCGCATGATTCAATTCAGCGTCACCTCGCACCGGGGATGCGCCGCAGGCTGCACATTCTGCTCCATCACACTGCACCAGGGACGCCAGATTCGGTCTCGAAGCGCACAGTCGCTGCGGGACGAGGTCCATACTCTCACGCAGCATCCTGACTGGGCCGGCAGCATCTCCGACGTGGGCGGTCCCACAGCCAACATGTGGGGCGCCCGCTGCGCGGACGATCCGTCCGCGTGCAAGCGCGTCGATTGCCTCACGCCGACAGTGTGCCGCCACTTCGAGACGCAGGAGGCCGAGTTGGTCGACCTGCTTCGCTCGCTCCGCGCGGTGGACGGTGTGAAGCACGTGCGTGTGGCCAGCGGGGTGCGCTACGACCTGGCCGCCACGCAAGGGGAATACCTTCGCGCATTGGTGCGCGAATTCGTCGGAGGACAATTGAAGATCGCGCCAGAGCACCGCAGCGACCATGTGCTTCGGCTGATGAGAAAACCCAAGTTTGAGGAGTTTGAACGCTTTCTTAACGCCTTCGAGCACGAATCCCACGAAGCGCACAAAGAGCAGTACGTCATTCCGTACCTCATCAGCGCATTTCCCGGCTGCACCAGCAAAGACATGCAGGACCTCGCGGATTGGCTCCAGAGCCGCGGCTGGAAGCCTCAGCAAGTCCAATGCTTCATCCCCACGCCCGGCGCGGTCGCCACGGCCATGTATTACGCCGGCATCGACCCCAAAGGCAACCCCATCCCCGTTGCGCGGACCGACAAGGACCGCATGCAGCAGCATTACCTGCTGGTCGCAAAAGGTGAACCAGCTTAGGGTCGGTGAATTGGACCATGGCGCCGGAGTGAAGGCGCGTCCGCAGGAGCGAAGACGACCGTTACGGAAACGACGGCAGTCCGTCAGTTGCTGCAACTTTGGTCAGCATCCAGAACTTGCTTCCCGCGGGTTGCGAATAGCCGCTGAATTCCGCATGGCCGTCCATGAACAGTACGTTGGCGCCGGCGGGATGGTTGTATTCGTTCGGGACCGGGGCACCGTTGTCCGTCCGAACCGTGTCCCACATGACGGCGATAGTGGACTGACCCTTGGCCGATCCGGCCGGGTTATTGATGTCGGTGACTAGAAACCGCTCGACGCCTTCCCGGAATCGGTACAGCCGAACCGTTTGGCCATTGCTCGGTTTGGTGATGTTTACATCCTGGAACCGCGTGACCACGTTCACGCTCTGGGGCGTGACGTTGTCAAGGATGCGCCCGAATTGCCCCATGTCGGCCGGATCGGCTACGTCGCTGGGCTCGACAACATATCCCCAGTAGACATAGGAGCGGTCAGACAGCAACGGAAACTCAGTCTTGCCGCGCACCGGATTTGGGTCCGGCGCAGTCTGCCAGGAACTATCGACGGGGTAGATGATCGTTTTTGGATCCAGCCAATTCGCGTATTCGGCGTCGGACGGGCACAACGTAACGGTGTGGTCGGCCAGATACTCGGGATAGATGTACACCCCGTCAAAACTGCTCCAGCAGCCCAGGTCCGGCTGGTAGGGGCGTTTGTACACAATCGCGCGCGGAGCCCAATTCCCGTTGTTCTCGTCGGCGAACATCTTGTGTACCAGCCCCAACTGCTTGAGATTGCTGGCGCACGTGGCGCGCCGGGCGCTTTCACGCGCGCGGCTTAACGCTGGCAGCAGCAGCGCGGCAAGAATACTGATGATGGCAATCACCACCAACAGTTCGACTAGTGTGAACCCCGTTCGTTTCATCTCAGACCCCCGCTTCGTATTGGCGCCCGCCAAAAATTCGACCACATTCGCGAATACCCAAACAGTATCTTCCCATCGCCGGCGATATTCAACTGGGCAAGTGACGCTTCGGTATGGCTAATGGGTAGTCCGGCTTTTCCAAAGCCGGATGGGACGCGTTGCGAACTTTTCGGAACATGACGACCGAAGGGGGGCTGTTGTTCGGGATGTTCCGGTTTTGGAAAAACCGGACTACTCGGGGCGCACGCCGGTCCAACCGCCGATTTCGACTTGATAGGTTTATTTCGGCGCGAAGCTTGAGCGCGCAGTCTCAGCGCCGTTCGTGAACCGGCTGTCACCTTTCGGCGGCTTCCGACAACATGCTTGTAGTGAATGGTCCGGATGGAAGGACGACCAAGCGCCGTCTGGCGGCGCTTCACGCCAGGATTACGCCTTTTTTGGGTTAGATATTATCGAGGAGAAGAAATGGATCGGATTACGAAGACACGCGCGATTTCCTGGACCGCCGCAACGATCATTACGCCGCTCATCATTGGATGGATGGGTTCAGGTTTCTACATTGGGCTCTGGTACGCCAAAACTCAGCACCAGGGGCCGCCGCTGCCCGCTGTGCTGGCGCGGGGCATTCCGCTGGGGATCACGATTGGTCTATGGGCGACGGTCTTCCTGTTTTGGCTCGCGCATAGAAAGCGCGCGGCCTTCAGCGAGCTATTTGCGGCCTCCTCCCTGAACCTGTCGGCGGATCTTCTGTACGGTCTCTGCCTTGGCGCCGTTTGGGTAGTCATCTACGGGATCTTCGACGTCGTCGCGTTCCGCGACATGTTCGTGTTTCGGACGGACAAGGCGCTATCGCTGCCGGCCACGTTCAGCGCGGGATTCTGTGAAGAGTTTCTTTTTCGCGGCTTTCTGTTCGCGGTGATTACGCGGGCCGGTGGCGGGGTGAAGTCGCAAATTGCGATAACATCTATCGCATTCGGACTCGCCCACGTATTCTGGGGGCCTTGGGGGATGCTGTGGACAACCGGGCTCGGCGCGACATTCGCCGTGGCCCGCGTTTGGCGCGGCAACGTGTGGCCGGCCGTCGCCGCCCACACCGTGCTCAACCTTTGCATCGAACCCGCGCTGCTAAACAAAGCCGTGTCCGGCGGCTTCGGCTAAAGTAGCGGCAGCCAGCCGGACACATTTCACGAAAGTCAAAGCTAGATGCGGCGGTAGACCGCGCTGGGGATGACCTGTTTGCGTTCGGTGAGCACCGCGCCGATGACACGGCCCTTGGCGCCGGCAATCATGTCCATAGCGCGCTGTACCACTTCACGGCGCGTGCTGTCCGCGCGAACGACTATAACCAACCCGTCGACGGCGCGCGCCAGGTTCAGCGCATCGTTGGACAGTAAGACCGGCGGCACATGGAATACAACATGGTCGAATCGATCGCGCAATTCCTTCGCGAGCGCGTCCATTTGCTTCGAGGTCCACAGATACGTCGGGCACTCCTCGTGCGATCCGCGGCCCAGCGTGTACAAGTTTCCATCCAGCGCCACCAACTCTTCCATCGTGCTGCTGCCCAGCAGGATATCCACAAAACCCGCGCCATCGGAGGCGCCAACAAAATCAACCAGCAACACTTTCGCGTTCGGATTCTCCGCTTTGGCTTCCGCGAGCGACCGCGCGACCCGTTGCGACCCCTCGGCCGCGACCGAACTCGCGATCAGCGTGAACGGGTGCGCCGTACCCGATTGCACCATGTCCAGCATCGTCGTAAGCCGTTGCGCTTCGCGCGGCTCGAGCCGCTCCTTGGCGGAACGGAAGAACGACGCAAGCGGCGGGATCTTGAGGAAGTGCTCGACGTCTTCCGGCGTCTTTAGGCCGTGGTCCAGGTATTCCAGGAAGAACGCCAACGCGGTCCCGCCCACCAGACCCGCGATAAGCGCCAAGGCCAAGTTGAAGAGCTTACGCGGCCGAATGGGATTCGTCGGCGTGTCTGGCTGGGACGTAATCCGAATGTTCGATATTTGGGCGTCCCCCATCGCCTCGGAGACGCGAGCCTCCTCGCGTTTCTGCGCATAGTACTCGTACGCCGCGGACTGGATCCGCACATCGCGCTCGAGATCGGATATCTGGTTCTCGATCGAGTGGAAATTCTTTAGGCGCTCTTCGAGTTCGGCGATCTTGCCCGCGGTAACTTCTTTGCTACTCGCGATTGCCTCCTTGAGCCGCGCCTGCGCGCTCGCAATTTCGCTGGCAATGGCCTGCACCTGAGGGTGTTTCGGGCCAAGCGACTGGACAAGCCGGTTGCGGTCGAGAATCAACTCCAGCAGCCGCAGTTGCAGTTCCGTGACCACGGTGTTGTCCGTGGCGCGCGACAGGGTAGCGACCAGCGTGGCGTCAGGCTCCGCTTGTCCGAGAGTCTCCGTCGCCGCGGCGCTCTCTGTCAGTTGGGCCAACAGCTTCTTGGCGTCAGTATACTGCTGGAGCAACAGATTCTTCTCGATGTCCACGGAGGCAATCTTGTGTTCGTCACGAAACGACTTGAGGGCCTCCTGCGCTTTCCGTAGCTTCTCCTCGACGAGAGTCATCTGCTCAGTGAAAAACTTGTCGCCCTCGGGAGTCGAGAACACTTCGAGGTGCTTCTTCTTGTACGCTTCGAGTGTCGCCTCGAGCACGTCGTGGGCCAGCTTTGCCGTACCCATTTGGCACCGGATCTCGAGGATGTGGGAATCTTTCACCGGTTTCACAATGATTGCGTCACGCAGCAATTCGACGCCCGCCTCGACGGGGTCTGGCCGCCGGGCCAGGGCTAACGCGTACTGCGCATTGTCAACGAGCTTCTTGGCGCTCCGAAGCGCCGCGCGGAGCGCGCCCCCGTTGAGGGGAACATCCTTGTCCAGCTCCAACTTCTGGACGACTTCCTTGAGCACATCCGTGCTGCGGATGAACTCGATCTCGGAGTTCAGGTCCTCGCGTGTCAACTGCATCGTAACCAGACCGGCGCCCGATTTCATCACGGTTGGATCGGTCGTGGAAACTTCTCGGCCTTGCGTCAGCCGCACGGACGCGGTGGACTCATACGTGACGGGCCACGCGTAGTTCCCGACGTACACCACCAGAAACACCGCCGCCGCAAACGACACAATGAGCAAGAATCGCTTAAAGACGACTGTCAGTATGTCACGGAGAAATAGCTGCCGTTGGTCCATATCGTATCCCCTGTGCGCGCCTAGGGCGCCCAGTTGCCTTCCGCCTGCTACGTTACGGGAGTGTAAGCGTGGGAACGGCTTGCGCGCCGAACGTAATGTTCCGGTTGCGGCTCTTCGATTCCACACGCTGCTTATTCAAGTAATAGGATCCACTCACGCCCAAACTGTTGTCGAACGGCACCAGTTGGTTGATGTATTGGTCCACAAACAAATCCGCTTTCGCGATCGGTTTCTTCGGCACGTACACTACGTCAAATGGTCTCAAGCGTATGTCGTTCTCGGTGCTGCCTCGGTACAGCGCTTCGTGCAGGTTGACCGTGAACACAAATGGTTTTCCGTCGGGATTGCGCCGCACGACCAGCACGCCGTTCAAGCGCCCGGTGTTCTTCTCGCCCTGCGCGAGAATAATCGCCTGCAGCGCCGTGGGGCTCGCCGAGATTGGATACACGCCCGGAGCGCCAACTTCGCCGCCCACATAAATCCGTGATCCGGTCGCGGTGATGACATCAACCGTCGGGTCCACGGGATTGTGAATCACGTCCGCGCAGAGAGTCTTGATGGATTGTTTCAACTCCTCGGCGCTGAAACCGGCGGCTTGGATCTCGCCCAGCCGGGGGATGGCAATCTTTCCGTCAGGACGTATCGTCTGATTCGCGCCCATGCCGTTCAGAACGGTGTTGACGTAGGGGAAAACGACCAGGCTCACTTGCGGGGCATCCTGCAAACTCTTGGCTGTTTCCGCGCGTATGGCTTCCGACGCTTCCGTCAGCGTCATCCCGGCGATGTGGATCGCGTTTCCGATTCGCGGCAGCGCTATTGCGCCGTCCGGCCGCACAACCACGTCCCGGCTGCGGCTTTCCAAACGGTCCAGATTCACGAAGTCCACGTTCACGGTGACATCCGGATTGCCTTGCACGAGGCCGGACTTCGCGTACATGCTGGTCAGCGCCGACTGCAGTTGCGGCGCGGTGAGGCCCGCCGCTTTCACATCACCCAACTGCGCCACCGAGATCCTGCCGTCCGGGCGCACGGTGCGCGTCACGTTCAAAGGCCAGTTCGTTAGAAAGCTCACCCCAATGACATCGCCGACGTCGATCTTGTACGTGTCCCGGTTGGCGGTCTGCGTGCTGAGGCGGACCTCCATACTATCGCCAATTTCTATGCGGTAGTCCCAGGGCGTTTCCTTGGCCTTGACCGTCTGGAGCTTGAACCCCAACGCGATCTGATCGCCTACCTGAAGTAGATAGGGGCGATCGCCCCCGCTCAGGGTATCGACCTCGTCTGCCGTCACGGCCCGTGGTTTGCCGCCGTCACCCATCACGGAAATGCCTTTTGTGGTGGCGCAACCCGCTCCGAGCAAGAGGATGGCCAGCGCTCCGATTGCGCGGTGTAACGTGGTCTTGATCGTTCCGGATTTCATATTGATCTGCCTCCCCACGGTCTATGTAACTCCGGGGCTATGCTGTTCACTCCCAGTTCTCCTTCCACGCCCTATCCTAACGATATTCTATCGATGCGCGCCGGGCAGCGCGGATGTCTCTGGTTTTTGGGCGGCCATCGGGTCCAAACGGCGTCCCGTGTCCAAACTCCTGCGTTGCAGCGTCGGGCCAAGGCCCCGCGTCTGCGCGACCGCCGAATGCTTCACCGTCTCCGTTATATCCGCGGGCATCTTGCCCGCCTCGCCCAATACGCCCAGCGTCAGCGACGCCGCGTCGTGCAGCGCCTGACGGTGGATACCATCCGTCCGGGCCTCCAACTTTCCCATTTCCTTATAGAACTTCTCGCGCGCCGTAGACGCGTCTGTTTCAATAATCGCCGCGTACTCCGGCTCCAAATCCACCCCGCGCATAATGATACGGTAACGTTGCGCCGGATTCTTCAACGCGTTTGGCGCCGACGCCTGAAGCGCCTCCGCGCGCACCTCGATCAAATTCTCTTTCTTGGCGCTCCGAAACGGATTCGGCTCGCTTGTCAGCGGAACCGAAGTCTCGGCGGCCTTCTCCGGATTCGGACCTCCCTCGTCGCGCGCCCGCGACAGCAAGCCAATCTTTACCAGGCCGTTCTCTTCCTCGATGACCAGCCGGTACTGCGGGTCCATCTTGAACCCATGATACCGCACAATCGGTTCGCTCCATGCTAACGGAACAAACAGAAGAACCAACGCCAGGTAGCGGACAGAATTCCTCGCCCGCATCAGTCGCTTTCTTCTTATGTTCCCGTGAAGTATTTCGTTCATGCTCTCACGTCACGCTCCAAAACAACGGCGCGGTTTCACCAACCACGCAATACGTTCTCAATAGCCGGTGTCTTGGAACTTAACTTCCTTCTCCTAATCTTCTTCAATCTGTACTACTCACGTGCGAATTCGTGAATTCCCGTCGTGATTTCTCTTTCTTCATCTGTGAAAATCTGTGCGAATCTGTGGATAGTTCTTTTCTCTCTTCGCCTCTTTCCTTCTCGATCTTTTCAGTGTGTTCAGTGTATTCCGTGGTTAACCATCCTTGGTTTGGTTGCGGCTCCGCCGCGCCATGAGAATCGTTGTAATCTGTGGATCATCTCTCAGTCATGCCCAGCCCTTAAGGTCGCGTGCTGCGTTACCACGGCGTCCGTCAAGTCCCTGCCTTCGTCCAGCCGCGCTCCAGGGAACACTACGCACCGTTCTAACCGCGCGGGCCGGCTAATCGTCACGTTATCACCCACGCACGACTCGACAAATTCGACTCCGTCCGCAATCGCACAGGACTCGCCCAATACATATGCTGCGTGCCGCTTCTTCAGTTCGTGCACACAGCACCGGATCAAATCGCCGATGACCGTCACATTCGTATCCCAATCCACGACCGGCGCCACGCGCACGCGGTAGTCGTAGTCAATCAGAATCTGTATCGAGTCTGTCAACTCGTATTCGTCCCGCATTGCGGTTCGCGGCGTCCTGCGTATCGCGTCGAAGATCGGCAGGTCAAACAAGTATACGCCACACCCCTTCAGCATATTCGGAACGTGGCGCGGCTTCTCAATTACACGCCGCACCGTGCCGTCTTCGTGGAGAATTACCGCGAAGTTCCGCTTCACGGCTTCCGGATCGGTTTCTTCCTTGACCGCGAGCACCGCGGACGCCTGGTGTTCCTCGAACTCGCGGACCATCCGTCCCACGTCGGTCATCTCGAAAAAGATATCGCCCAACATCAATAGGAATGGCCGGTCGAGATGGCGCTCGAGAATTCCGACCGCATGCGCGATTCCGAGGCGCCTCTCCTGTTCGACATAACGAATCGTTACGCCCCACGTCGAGCCGTCGCCCAACAGTTGGCTGATAAGGTGGCCCCGATGGCCTATCACGATGAAGACTTCGTCAATGCCCAATTGGCGCATGTACTCGATCTGATACACCAGCAACGGCTGATTGCAGATGGGCACAATCGGCTTTGGAAACAGATCCCCAAACGGTCCCATGCGCGTGCCGTGGCCGGCCGCCAGTATCACGCCCTGGTACTTGCTCTTGGTCATGAGGCCCTCGCCGAATCGCCGTAACCGCCGGCTTTGATCCAGTCGATGGTGCGCTGCAACCCGTCTTCAAGGCTGACCGCCGGCTCCCATTGCAGCAATTGCTTGGCCTTCGAACTGTCGGCCACAACGCGCGGAATCTCGCTGCGCACGGGACGAAAACGTTCGGGATCGGCCTGAGGCTTCACCTCACACCCCATCAATCCAGCAATGATATGCACGAGTTCGCGGATCGTAACCGCGCGCGACGAGCCGAGGTTCACGATTTGACCTACCATGGCGTCCACTTCCGCCGCGCGAACAAAACCCGTCAGCATATCGTCGACATACGTGAAATTCCGCGTCGGAGATAGGTCGCCCATCTTCAGGTCGCTGCCCTTCAGCAACTGCGTGATGATGGTCGGAATCACCAGAAACCGGTTGATGCGGGGACCGTAGACGTTGAATATGCGGCAGGTGGCCACGGGCAATTCATACGACAAGTGGAAACTTTCCGTGACGTTGTCCGCCGCCAGTTTCGAGGCCGTGTACGGATTGTGCGCGCGTACCGGATGCGTCTCGCTGATTGGCCGTCCGTCCTCGGCGGTGCCATACACGCCTGCCGAGGAAATGTGAATCAGGCGCCGCACCTTCTCGTGACGCGCGGCGTTGCACACATTCAATGTGCCCTGCACATTGGTGATGATGGTCTCGTCCGGGTTCGAGTAGGAATACACCACGCTGGTAATCGCGGCAAGATGAAATAGCGTATCCACCCCCACGGACGCGTCGCGGACAAACGCGCCGTCGCGAATGTTACCGCCGCAGATTTCCAGGTTCTTGGTCAGGTCATCGGGTACCTGGGATAGATAGCCGATGTTCCCCTTCATGTTGCCGTGGACCACCGCGCGCACCGCGGCCCCCATGTGCAACAAACGTTCGCACAGGTGGCTCCCGATGAACCCGCCTGCTCCTGTTACCAACACTCGGCGTCCGGACCAGTCCATGTCTAATGGCTTTCTGCCATGAGCGGCTTTTGCCACACGCCCAGCATGTGGGCGCTGGTCGCGCGCAGCCCCGGTGTACCCGATTGCACACGCTCGAGGGCGCGCACCATCCGCGCAATCGGATCACTAAATATAAAGAACGCCCACATCCCGGCCAGCATGTGGAACTCGAGGGGAACGAACCCCGCCGCCGCCATTGCGGCGTTCAGGCGGCTGGGTGTGTTGGCGGCATACGGCGTCGGAAACGTGTCCTCCTTCAGCCCGCCGAATAGACGTTCCTTTACCCACTGCTTGACCCCATGCGGTATTACTCGCGAGACTAACCCAAAAACGCTCATCGCGTTCGGTGTTAGAATAGCGGCTACTCCTCCTGGACGCAACACCCGCCACCACTCGCGAAACGTCGTCACCGGGTTGTTCAGGTGCTCCACAACCCACTTGCTCGCGATTACATGAAACGTAGCGTCCGGAAAGGGTAGCGCATCCAACGTCGCCGCCACCCGGTCGCGTTCGAGGCGGTTTGCGCGCAGCCCCGCCATATCTACGTCGCACCCGACCGTATGCCCTGCCCGCAAGATCGACGGCAGATCCTGTTCCCCGCGGCTGCATCCGGCGTCCAGCGCCACCGAATCCGGCATGATGTGTTTTCCAATTGCGGCGTCCATACTCCCCACTACATCCTTCGTCCACAGACACAGCAGACGGTGGCGCTTCGGGCCGATGCGCGCCAGCCATTCCGCCTCGTCGATTTCCAGAGTTGGTTTACCCGAGGAGTTGGGAGAAGATTCGCTCATATTCGTCCGTTACTCGATCCCAATTGTATACCGTTCGCACGCGTTCGACCGCGACGCTCCGGTAGCGCTCCACGGCCGGCGAATTGTCCGCCAGCCACTGCATCTTCTTGCGCAGGTCTTCCACGTCTTTGTTCTTGAAGGTAACCCCCGTGTCCGCCACCGCCTCTTCGTTGTAAATGATGTCGCTCACCAGCACGCAATTGCCCGCTCCCATCGCTTCCAGGATGGCCGGATGGGTCCCGCCCACTTCCATCGCGTTGATGTAGACGTACGCGTTCGCGCGCAACGCGGTGTAAATGTCGCCGTAGAGGGCGCCGGGAAACAGAATGCGCTGGTCCGTCGTGGACTTCAGTTCGCGGATATAGGCGTCGGCGAACGGCGCGCTACCCACGATCAGCAGCTTCATGTCGGTCTTTACCTGCTCGAAGGCTTTCACTACAAGGTGCGCATTGTTCTCCGGCTCCAAACGGCTCACAAACAGGAAGTAGCGCTCCGGTTCAAATCCCAGCCCCGCCAACAGCTCCCGACCGGTGCCCCGCTCGACGATGTCCGCGCCGTACGCCACGTACGCGCTATCCTCGTTGAACTTCTGCTTATAGTAGGACTGGATCGCCCGCGAGTCGGACACCAGAAGATTCGGGAAGAGCGCGGCCAGGTATTCCGAGAACCGATAGTAGGTCTTGCCCAGCCAATTCCACTTCGCGCGCTCCCACTCCAAGCCGTCGGTGTTCAGGATGACCTTAACCCCTTTCAACCGGGGCAGCCACGCGAAACAACTATTGGCTGAATTGCAGTAGTAGGCGATATCTGCTTGGCGTCCAAGGAGATGCAGCGTCGAAAAGAAGGTATGCGACAAGGTATCTAGCGACTTGCGCCGGACGCTGGGCAGATGGACCAGGCGCACGCCGCGGTAGCTTGCGGCGTGTTCCTTATACTGGCCTCTGCGGCAATAGACCCACACGTCATGGCCGCGCTCCGCCAGCCGCACGCACAGTTGCTCTGCGAACGTCTCAAACCCGCCGTAGTTGGCGGGAATCCCTCTTGTCCCCAAAAAAGCGATCTTCATTAGGCCTTCCGGAACCCAAAACTGCGGTCAGAATACCCCAGCATAATCGCATAATACGCAATTTGTGGCAGTTAGTCAAGAGTTTTCTTGGGCACGTGGTCTTCGCGAGCGTCAGAATCACTTCAGTGCGCACCGCAGGGCCGGCTCCAATCCGTCCGCATATTGGACGAAACCGTAGTCCGTGGGGTGGATTCCGTCCACGGCCGACTCGGTCTTGGGATCGATCAACTTGTCGGACGTTACGTAATGGAGCTTCCTGGTCCCCGCCGCCTTCAGCCGCGCGTAGGCCGCCCGTAGCTCCGCGTTGCGTTCCTGAATGCCTCGGTGCAGCGCCGGCAGAAACCACGCATTGCACTGCTCCAGACACTCCACCAGCACGATGGGAGTGTTTGGCCGGGCCTTCCGTAGCCGTTCGACAAACGGCTGCGTCCGTTCCTTGACCTGTTCCGTCGTCATGTTCGGCACGCAGTCAATGACATATGCCGCGGGGTCCAGCTCCGCCATCAAGTCGGCAATTTCCATGTCCATCGTACCGTTGCCGGAGAAGCCGAGATTGATGGTGGCGCGCTCGAGCCGCCGCCCGAGCATCGCGGGATACGACATGCCCGGACGCGACGCGCACCCGCCGTGTGTAATCGACGTGCCGTAGAAGACAATCGGAGCGGCTTTTGGCGCCGGAGACGTCTTCGCAACGACTGCCGACGGCTTCACTCCAACCGAGATCTTGTCGAGACCGTTGTACAGCGGCAAGTAAACCAAGTACTCGTGCAACTCCGTTGGAACCCCGACTATTAAGCGCTCTTTGTTTTCCTGGTGGGAGGGCCGCGCCAAGCCGACCCAACGCCAGCAGCCCTTGTCTCGCGCATATAGGTCAAGCCCGCTCACTCCCGTGGCCGGCATATGGTTCAGCGCGATATCGCTCGAGCGCAAGGACCAGCGAAACGATATCTCGTCGGAGTCCGTGACAAAACGCAAGTACAGCCCGGCGCTGTGTTGGGACAAATCCCAGACCGGATCGCGCACCACGCCCTTCGCTCGCGCGGGAAGGCGGTCGTAGCGATGGGCGGTGTCGGTCCACCCTTGCCCCTCGACAGGAATTGCGCTAAGGTCATACCATAGCAGGCCGTCCTTGGATTCGGCCTTTGCCGAATCCAACCGCTCCAAGGTGTCGGCCCGCAGCGGTTGTAGCGGCTCCCGCCGCACGGTCGCGCATCCGACCAGCATCGACGTCAGAGCCACCCACGAACACACCGCCAGCGCGGTGTGGTAATCCACACTCGCCATCGCCACCGTAACCTTTCCCACGCCTAAGTCTCCTGCCGCTGTCTTCTTTCGCTGGATTTCCTGTTTCTACTAGAGGCGCGGCCAGAAAGCCTCCTCATACCAAGACCCGACGCAAGGAAGCGCTGGTGCTAAACAACTTACAGATGCTTTCTGGCCGCGCTGCGTCAACTGACCGGCTTTCTGGCCGAACTCCTAGCTTCTTTGTCCTCAACTTCCACGTTGTTCGCGTAGATGTTGCGGAAAAAGAAGACATACCAATGACTCTACCGTTGCGGCCGGGCCGCCTTAGGACAAGACTGCCCGGACTTTCGACATCAAGTCGTCCGGTCGGACTGGCTTCTGAATGAATATGCTTCCATTCTCAAGCGCGCCTTCACGCACAACGGTATCCTCAGTATAGCCGGACATCAGGATGCAGCGCACGTGCGGACAGAACGCCAAGACTCGTTCATAGAGTTGACGCCCATCGAGACCCGGCATGACCATATCAGTCAACAGGAGATCAATAGCATCCCGCACTTCGGCGGCGATTCGCAGCGCGTCCTTCACATCCCGCGCCTCCAGCACTCGATAGCCGTGGCTCGATAGAACTCCGCAGATCAGGCGGCGAACCGCGTCGTCATCCTCCGCGACCAGCACAGTTCCGCTTCCGAACGCCTTTCCGCTGTCCAACGTCTCGGTCTTGTCCTGCGAGCAATCTACCGCGACCCTTGGCAGGTAGATATTGAACGAGGATCCCCGCCCAGGCTCACTGTGGACCCAGATGTCGCCACCGTGTTGTTTGACGATTCCAAACACCGTGGCCAAGCCCAACCCGGTCCCTTTGCCCTTCTCTTTGGTGGTAAAGAAGGGCTCGAAGACGTGATTCAGCGTTTCCGTGTCCATTCCCGCCCCGGTGTCGCTCACGGTCAGCAGCACGTAAGGTCCTTCGGGCGCGACACCTCGATTCATCGTGTATTCGGCGCCGAGCTCGATGTGCGCCGTTTCAATGGTCAACGTACCGCCAGACGCCATGGCGTCACGCGCGTTGACACCGAGATTCATCAGAATCTGTTCGATTTGCGAAGGATCGGCCTTGACGATGCACGGAAGCGCGTCCGTGCGAGTGATCACGCGGATGTCCTCCCCAATCAGCCGCCGCAACATCGTTTCGAACCCGCGAACGATGTTGTTGAGATCGACACGCTCGATTTGGAGGACTTGCTTGCGCCCAAACGCCAGGAGTTGCCGGGTAAGCGCCTGAGCCCGCTGGCCCGCCTTATCGATCTCGCGGATGTCCTCCAACACCTGCTGAGACAATACACCGGCCTCCTCTTCCAGAATCCCCTCGGAGTATCCCAGGATAACGGTGAGCAGATTGTTGAAGTCGTGCGCCACGCCTCCCGCAAGCCGCCCGACGGTCTCCATCTTCTGCGCCTGCGCCAATTGCGCTTCCAGCATCTCCCTTTCCGCTTCGGCCCGCTTGCGCTCCGTGATGTCACGCAGAAACACTACCAGCCAACCACCTTCGCCAGATTGGTACTGAACACTGACTTCCACTTCCAGAATGCTCCCATCCTTGCGCCGGTGCCGGGAGTCAAACCGATCCTCACCTTCCGCCAAGACCTTCTTGATGTGGGCGGCTGTATCGGCAGGCGACTCGGCGGCCTCGAGATCCTGAATCTTCATGGACAGCAGTTCCTGCTCGGTGTATCCGCTCATCCGGCAATAACGCTCGTTCACTTCCCGCAGGTGACCCTGCAAATCCGCCTGCCAGAACCCGTCCATGGCCGTCTGGAGAATAGTCCGGTGCCGTTCCTCGCTTTCGCGCAGCGCCTGTTCCGCCTGCTTGCGTTCGGTGACGTCATTCAGGATGACGAGGAACTTGTCCCGAATCAGTTTGCCAACGATTTCGGTGATCCGGACGGTCCCGTCCTTGCACGTCACGTGGTAATCCTCGGAGGCAATGTCACCATGGTCCTCCTTGGCCCGCTCCGCCCGGAAATACCATGACTTTCTGACCGCCTCGCGGTATGCATCGTCCGGATAGGCGCGCGCCCACCACGCTTCGAGAGTAGGAATATCTTCTGAGGTATATCCAAACACTTCCGTAAACTTATCATTCAAGTAGTCAATTGCGCCGTCTGCCGAACTCAACCCCATGGGAACGGGCGAATGCTTCAACAAGAATCGGAATCGTTCCTCGCTCCGTCGAAGCGCTTCCTCGCTTCTCTGGCGCTCGGCCAATTCGACTCGGAGCCGCTCGTTGGCCTCCCTAAGTTCCGCGGTGCGCTCCTCGACTCGGTGTTCGAGCGCATTCTTGGCCTCGTGCAGTTCCTCTTCGGTCTGGCGGTGTTCTTCAATCTCCAGTTCAAGCCGATCGTAGGCCTTGCGAAGGCTCGTATACCCGAGGATTTCATTCTTGAGAACGAGCGCCGCGTAGCCGAAGAAAACCGGCAATTCCGGCTGGAATTCGGCAGCGGCAAAATGCATACCCTCCATTTTGAACACGCCGATGATTTCTGCCCCCACGCGCAACGGGTAAACCCACGTAAACGCCTTGGTGAACTCCGCGGTAAGCATGCGCGTATCTTCGAAATCGTGCTCGTATTCGGCGAATTCACCGGTATGTAGCGCCTGCCGAACCCGCTCGTCAGATACGTCGTCAAGCGTCGTCCTATTGCCGAACACGTCCGCGCAGTGCGCCTTGCCGTCGATGAGATAGTAGATGACTAGATTCGTGCCGCCAATCGCGTCCAAGACCAGGCGCAGCATGCTTTGAACCGTGTCGTCGAGTCCCACCGCTGTGGCAAGCTTGCTCATCAGGTCGGTGAGTAACTGAAGACGGGACTTTTCCATCGCCAGCTTCTTGACGCGCGCTTCCAAGCCGGCCAGCGCTTCCCGCGATATCGCTACTCTTTCGGACATACTATTACCTTACGCTCTTTACTTCTCGTGATTCTAGGGCCGGCTGGAACTCCAATTGATCAAGCTGGTTGGCTGCCATACTCATACACGGCCTCAAGCATGACCCGGATATTTTCTTCGGGGATTCTGTACGGCATTACCAAGGTTCCGAAGAAGAATCGTCCACCAGGCATCCCCTCTTGAAGCATGCGCCGGACTTCGTTTCGAATCTCCTCTTTCGTCCAACCGATTAGCAGGATGTCATTGAACGCGCCTGCGCTTAACGCCCGGCCGTCCACTCGCGCTTTGGCGGCCCGGATGTCATCCATGGGACTCAGGTAAAACGTCTTGATCTTCAAGCGCTCGATCACCTGCGGAATCACCGTGGTCATCCTGGCGCCGCCGCAATAGTAGACCACGCCGTCCGTCCCCCCGGCCGCGAGATCGCGCTCCATCCACGGCAATGACATCTCTTGGAAGATCTTCATCGGGATAAAGTCCGTCGAGCCGAATGGATTCGAGTAGACGAAAATATCGGCGCCGGCTTGGCGCAGGGCCGCGATCTCCCGTTGAAAAAACTCCGAGCACTTGGCCAGCAACGTGTCCCGCGCATCGGCGGGCCCATTGAGCAGCAAGTTTAGCCAGTTCTCCATACCCATCAGTATCGCGGGCAAGGTCATCGAAGCCGTTACGTACGCGCAGATAGGATACCGGCCGCCGACTTCGCTCCGCAGGATGCGCAGACATTTCAACTGCTCCTGAAACGCCGGGTGCGACGCGATGTCGTCCGGAATACGAAGCCGGTCAATGTCGTCATGCGTCCGAATGATCATCTCGCCCACGTTCGGCGGGCCGTCCTTGGCGAAGACGATCTTCTTGCATCCCAGCAGTTCGGCTTCTTTTCCAACGTAGAACAAGCTCCAAACATTGTCGTATCCGTATTTCTCGCGCATGCGAAGCTGGGCGTTGGCGACGTGTTCCCCGTTCGAATAGTACTCTTCCAAGGGAAGACCGAGTTCCTTGGCGCCCTGATCGATAAGATTGCAGAATACGGGGATACGGTCGAGCACGGCGCCATTGGCCGTTGCCGTCAAGCGGTCGAATCCCGTGATCATCGCGTGACCTCTGCAATTAGTTCCCTGACGACACCCCCGGCCTCGATCGCGCTTGCCGAGAAGGCGTCGGCGCCTACCCGCTTGTAGAGTTCCGGATCATGCCGATAGGGCGCGCCACCGGCGATGATCTTGATGCGATCCTCGAGACCGCGTTCTTGAAGGATTTGGCGAATCCCAAGGCAACCGCCCTCGCCCATCGCGGTGTGAACCATCATTGACGATACGGCGATCACTTGACAGTGTCTGGCCACTGCCTCATTCACAAATTGGTCGGCCGGGACATTCAGCCCCAGATCGATCACCCCGATCATCTGCGAACGGAGACAACCCGTCACAATACGTTTTCCCAAGCCGTGGAAGTCCCCCGGCGAAGTTCCGATCACCACATGGCCCAGCAATTCAGGGGGGGTGCGAAACTTGGCGATCATCTCGTCCGAGACCTGCTCGGCGATCTGGGCCGCCATGAAGTGCTGGGCCAGGTTGGCGTCAAAGGTCTCGCTAATGGACTTAACCATCATTTCCAGCGAAGGCATGACGACATCGAATACGATGGATTCGGGAGATACACCGCCGTCAACGGCGGAGCGAACGATATGCAACGCCCGGTCGCGGTCCGTATCGTAGATGGCTTCGTTGTAGGCGGCTACCACCACCGACAACGGCGAACTACGTTCCTCCGGGGCTCCGGTGGGACCTACTCCCATGGTGCGTTCTCCAATACGGCGGCGCCGCGCACGACGGCTACGCCGTCCGCTCGCGCGGAAAATAAAGACCGTACCGTTTGCGAGAACCAGCCGGATGGCTCTCTCCCATATCCCCGCCCCACTGATCCCGGCACAAACCGTTAACGGAATTGTATCTCATTAAGCTGCGAAAAACTAGTTTTTCGTGATCCGGCGAGATCCTTCGCGCCGCGGTGAGAATGGGGCGATGGGCCGCCGCTCGCAGATCACATCGTCGCGTTATTGACAGAGCTTACTGGCGAAGTGAGAGACGCTCGTAGGCCTGTAGCGCGCCAGCCGCCATGACCTCTTCCGAATAGACGCTAGCGCGGCGTGGTCCCTTTTCGCGCAAATCCGCGCGGAGAGACGCGTCCGTCAGTATGCGGGCAAGGCCCGCTTCGATGGCGCTTATGTCACGCGGGTCGCACGGCAGCGCGGCGTCACCGGCGACCTCCGTGACGGCGGGATCATTGCCGATAAGCGTGGGCGTTGCGCAAGCCAAGGCCTCGAGAACGGGGATACCGAAGCCCTCGTACAAAGACACGTAGGCGAACGCGCTTGCGGCAGTATACAAAGCAGGCAGGTCTGCGCCGTCAACGTATCCGGTGAACACCAACCGATCCCCGAGCTTCAGCGCTTCGATCTGCGCCAACATATCTCCATAGAGCCACGCCCGTTTTCCCACGATGACCAGGCGATGCGTAAGCCCTCTGTCCTCTAGCCGCGCAAACGCCGCCGCGAGCCGCGCCAGATTCTTGCGCGGCTGCAACGCGCCCACATACAACACGTAACCCTGGGGCAGCCCGTATTTCGTCCGCACTGCCGCGAGCCGCGCCTCGTCACGAACGGGCGCAAAGACCGGGTCTGCCGCTGGCGACACGACGTCGATGCGGTCCGGCGGCACACGATACTCGGCCGCGATCTCGTCTTTTATCGCGTGGGTCAGAGCGAATATGCGGGCGGCGCGCCGTATGGTTCCGGGCATCAGCATCGTGAGCCGATGGCGATCGCGCGCGGGCAAGTACTCGGGGTAACGCTCCCAGCACAAGTCATGCACACTGGTCACATACGGACACGGACACCATGGCGGCGCATTGAACTGCACATGCAACAGGTCGAGTCTTGCGCGCCACGCTGCCCACGGCAGCGCGAGCGGGACGCGGAGATACGATGATCGTACGGGCAGCGTGTAGGTGGTCTGGCGCATGGGATCGCTACGATCCGCAGCGTACTCCGGCCCCACAAGCGCGACCACATCAAGTTGCGGCGCGTGCCGGCCCAAGGCGCGCAGCAGCGAGCGCATGTACGACTCATTGCCCCCGGCGCCAGTGCCCAGCGCGTGCGCGTCAATGCCAATTCTCATGGGGTTCCGCGATACTCGGCGAGCGCTTCCTCGTACACCGCGCTCACGCCCGAAATCATCGCCTCGAGCGTGAAGGTGTCCCGAAGCCACACGCGCGCCGCGTCACCCATCGTCCGGCGGCGCTCCGGATCACCCAATAGCTGTCCCAGCGCATTCATCAGCGCCTGCACATCCTTCGGCGGCGCCAGCAGGCCCGTTCGGCCCGGGTCGATCGTCTCCGGGGTACCGCCAATGTCGGACGCGACGACAGGCAGACCCATGGCTTGGGCTTCGAGCAGCACGGTCGGGAAACCCTCTTCTAGAATGGACGTCAATGCGAAGACATCCATTGCGGACAAGGCTCCGGCCAAGTCCTCGAAATAGCCGGTAAAGATAACCCGGTCCTCAATACCCAGCTTGATGGCGAGCGCCCGCAGCCCGGGAAGGAGCGGCCCTGTTCCCACGACAAGCAGGCGCACGTTAGGATAGATGCCGGAGAGGCCCGCCACCGCCATTATTAGATATGCGTGCCCTTTCTCGAAATAGATGCGTCCAACGGTTCCCACAACACAGGCGTCTTCGGGAATACCCAAGTGGTTCCGCATGGTTTCGCGCGTGGAGGGAGTCTGAAGCATGTCGAGATCCAATCCGGTACGCACGATGCGCAATCGGCTTTTGCGCGTGCCGCCCGCCAGAATCTGACGCTTCATATCTTCCGATACGGTGATGACGCGCTCGTATGCGGGCAGCGCCATATACTGCTCGACGAACGTATAGACGTGACTGCGAAGGGGAAACAGACGCCTCCAATATCCGTATTCGCTCGCCACGCACGCGCAGGGCCATCGTTTGCGCCCCAACCCCGCCAGCACGACCGACTGCGGGTCGTGGGTGTGCAGCAGGTCGATCTGATATGTCTTGATCAGGGCTGAAATCATGTCGCGCGCCCTGAACCAGTTCGACCGCTCGTGCCAGGGAATGCGCTCTTCCGCTACCTCCAGGCCATTCTTGCGCAGTAGCTCGATAAACGCGTCGTCGCTGTGCGAAGCCGTATCGTAGGGAACACAGACGATATTGAAGCGGTCTCGGGGCAGATGTTTGAGCAGGTGGAGCACAATGGTGTGCGATCCCCCCAGAGCCCACGTGCGAATCAAGTACAGTACGTTGATGCGATTCATCGGCGTCACTTCCAGGAACCGTGTCCAGAGGCCGGAGACTCGAAATTATTCTGTTGCGCCCTTACCCCGCAGGAATTCCGCCACGTCCGTCTTGCCTGCCTTGACGGCAAGCGCCAGCGCGGTTTGGCCGTTCTGCGCTCTCAAGTTCAGGTTTGCCCCGCGGTCTACCAACAGTTTCACCAAGTCCAGAAACCCCAACGCCGCCGCTCCTTGCAGCGCCGTCTGATCGGCGTTGTTGCGGAGGTTCACCTCCGCTTTCTTCGACAGCAGGAATTCCACCATCTTGGGCTGGTTCATCCCGACGGCCCAATGCAGCGGCGCCTGACCGGTGTCATTCTTTGCGTTAACGTTGGCCCCATGGGCAACGAGCGCGGTGGCTACCTCGACATATCCCTGGTATGCGGCGAGGTGCAGCGGCGTCTGCCGGTGATCGTCCACCGCCGCCACGTCGGCGCCATTTGCCAGCAGCGTCTCTACCGCCGCCACCTGATTTGCGAAGGCGGCAACGTGCAGCGGGGTCTGGAAGTCCGCCGTGCGCGCGCTGACCAACCCCGGGTCCTGTTTGAGTGCGTGTTCGAGCTTGACGGGATCACCCTGCTTGGCGGCTTCAAACACGGCGTCATGCGCGTCTAAACTTGGCGCGAAGGAGCCGCAACCCGTCGCGGCGGCGAGTAAGCAAGTCACGAGTATGAACGCGGTCACGCGCATTGTGATTCAGTGTATCCCCACATCGCAAAAAACTCCGATTCTGATGGCGTCGATCAGAACGGGACACGGTTCGAGTACGCCGGCGCGCCGAACGCTCAAATGTAGTACATGTCGGCTTTTGCGGCCCTATCCAACAGGTCGCGTACCGTCACGCCCTCGAGAACCCGGTTGATGCCTTTGGCGACGGCCTTCCACGAGATCTCAAGGTCGGGCGCCCGAGAATCTTCCACCGGCAGCGGATCGAGTACCGGTCCGTCGATGGCGTTGACGATGCTAAATAGTGTTATATCCTCGGGGGACTGCGCAAGCATATAGCCGCCTTGGGCGCCGCGGACGCTCCTCACAATGCCCGCTCGCTTGAGTTGGAGCATGATGTGGACCAGATATTTCTCGGGAATTCCGCGCTTTTCGGCGATATCCGTCGCGCGAACAGGCTCCTCGTTGTTTTGGAGCCTGCCCAGTTCCACCACCGCCCGGCACGCGTACTCGCACCGCGAAGATATATTCATCTGCCACTTTCCGTCTCTGAACCGCATCCGTCCCTGAACCGGGACTCACGATGCTTCACAGTCTACCATACTCTCACCGGCCTCGCCTAATCATCGCATACCCTAGCATCTTTGAGAGGATTTGTGTAACGCAAGTACGCGGACACGGAGAGGACTCGCTCCCCGCGCCCGCGTGGTTTACGTTTACCGATGCCGCGCCGCTTAGTTGTTCTTGTCGTTGACCACCGTGAAATCAGCGTCCACGGCGTCCGCGTGCGGACCCGCCGCCTGGTCACCCGCGGGACTCTCGGACTTCTCGGCCGCCTCGGGGCCAGGTTGGGCCTGGGTCTTCGCCGCCGCGTACATCGCCTCCGCGAGTTTGTGCGACGCCGCAGTCACTTTGCCCATGGCGGCTTCGATACCTTCGAGGTCATCGCGCTTCACTGCATCGCGCAACGAGTTCAGGGCATTCTCGACGTTGGCCTTGTCTTCAGCGCCGATCTTGTCCGCATTTTCTTTCAGCATCTTTTCGGTGCTGTAGATCAGCGCGTCCGCGTTGTTGCGCAGTTCGACGGAGTGTTTGCGGGCTTGGTCGTCTTTCGCGTGACTCTCGGCTTCCTTGACCAGCCGCTGCACTTCGGCCTCGCTCAGTCCACTCGAAGATTCGATCCGGATCTTCTGCTCTTTGCCGGTGCCGAGATCCTTCGCGGACACATGTACGATGCCGTTTGCGTCGATGTCGAAGGCGACCTCGATCTGCGGCACGCCGCGCGGGGCCATGGGAATGCCTTCCAGATTGAACTGACCCAGCGTGCGGTTGTCCTTCGCGAACTCGCGTTCGCCCTGCAATACATGGACCGTTACCGCGGTCTGGCTGTCCGAGGCGGTCGAGAACACTTGGCGTTTCGTCACCGGGATCGTCGTGTTGCGCTCGATTAGCTTGGTCGTGATTCCGCCGAGCGTCTCTATGCCCAGCGACAAAGGCGTCACGTCGAGCAGAAGCACGTCCTTCACTTCGCCGGACAACACGCCGCCCTGTATCGCAGCGCCAACCGCCACGACTTCATCGGGGTTTACCCCGCGATGCGGTTCTTTGCCGAACAAGTTCTTCACAATTTCACCGACAGCTGGCATGCGGGTCATTCCGCCGACAAGGATTACTTCGTTGATATCGGTCGGCTTGATTCCGGCGTCTGCCAACGCTTTCCGGCACGGTTCCTTGGTGCGTTCCAACAACTCTTCGCACAACTGTTCGAGTTTGGCGCGCGTGAGGCGCACGTTCAGATGCTTTGGCCCCGACGCGTCCGCCGTGATGAATGGCAAATTCACGTCGGTTTGCATGCTCGAGGACAACTCGCACTTCGCCTTTTCAGCGCCTTCCTTGAGGCGCTGCAACGCCATGGCGTCTTTGCGCAGATCAATAGCCTGCTCTTTCTTGAACTCGTCCGCGAGCCAGTCGATCACGCGCTGGTCGAAGTCGTCACCGCCGAGGTGCGTGTCGCCGTTGGTGCTGAGCACCTCGAAGCTGTCGTCGCCAATCGAGAGAATCGAAATATCGAACGTGCCGCCGCCGAGGTCGTAGACCGCGATCTTTTCGTTCTTTTTCTTGTCGAGACCATAGGCCAAGGCCGCCGCTGTCGGCTCGTTGATGATACGTAGCACGTCGAGACCCGCGATGCGGCCCGCGTCCTTCGTCGCTTGGCGTTGCGCGTCATTGAAGTACGCCGGCACAGTGACCACCGCTTGCGTCACCTTTTCGCCCAGATAGGACTCGGCGGTCTCTTTCATCTTTTGCAGGATCATCGCCGAGATCTCGGGCGGACGATACGCCTTGCCTTGGATGTCTACCTGGCAGTCCGCGGCCGCGCCGACCAGACGTTCCCCGTCCTGCGTAAAGGCGACCACGGACGGCGTAGTCCGGTTACCTTCGGTGTTCGCGATAACGGTAGGCTCACCGCTTTCCATTATGGCTACGCACGAGTTCGTCGTGCCCAAGTCGATGCCGATTACTTTACCCATGCTGCACTACCTCCTCTATACAAATGACATCTGTCAGATTTCCACGTCTGGGATGTGACGCACGGAACGGCTTCCGCCGCTTCATGGATCGACACTTCAGTGAGATGGAAGCAATGCCTATGCCACCCGGAGGAGTTCCGTAATTCCGAGAAGATTCATTTGTAACAGCTTGCGTGAACGCCGATTACAGCGAATGGAAGGAGAGGCGTCCTGAACTGGGTACGGAGGACAATATCAAAACCGGTCGGGGAGTGTAGCGTTTTGAAACAGGACGAGACGATACTCCTGCGGCGCCAGCCTAAACGCCGGGCTTCTTGGCGCCGGCCTTGGGTTTTGACTTCGGCTTGGGTTCAGGCGCGGGTTGTGGCTCAGGCTCGGGCGCTGGCGGCGCGGCCTCGGTGACGGCGATGCGCGTGATGCCCGCGGACTGCGCGGCGTCCAACGCCAGCGTCGTGGCCTCGTGGTAGGACTCGGGGTCCGCCTCGATCACAATCCCGTCAGGATTCTGCGTCAAGGCCTGCTTGATACCTGCGTCCAACCCATCGGGCGCGACTGCCGCGCCGTCCACCGTAAATGCGCCGTCCGCGCCAATAGTCAGCTTGATCAGTTTTGGTTCTTCGGTGGTTTCGGAGCGCGTGTCGCTGGCAAAGAACTCCAGCTTCAACCCCCGGTAATCCAGCATGGGCGCCACGACCATCATGATGATCAACAGCACCAGAAAGATATCGGTCAGTCGGGTGATGTTGATTTCATTGAAGACCTGCCGGTGCTTCTTGCTCATGGCGCGGCCGCCTCGTCAGGCTTCTTATTGAGTTCCTCGAGTTCCTTTGCGCGGCTCTCCGGCAGGGCTTGACCGGCGATGGTAATCTCATTGAACCCGGCGTTCTGCGCCGCCTCATACACCTTCATCGTCATCTTGTTTTTCGCAAGGCGGTCCGCCTGCACGATGAGCGAACTCTGCTTCGTAGTTTCGGATTTCCCTTTGAGAAACGCCTCGAGATTGTCCACGGCGATCGCCTTGCCATCCGCATAGCATTCGCCGTCTTTCGTGACTTCGACGGTGAGCTTGCGCTGGTCCAGTCCCCCTCCACCCTCGATCACCGGCGGCTTGATATCGCGCCGCGCCTGGGTCAACGCGGGCGCCACCACCATCATGATGATAAGCAGCACCAGGAAGATGTCTGTCAGCGGCGTGATGTTGATCTCGTTGAACACGGGCCTGCGGCGTTTGGAACCGCCCGAGGCGACTTGCATGGCGGGCGCGTCCTATTCGCGGGGACGTTGCGCCGCGGACCGCACGAACGGCTGGGGGGCGGCCGGTTCGGTGCGCTTGGGCGCGATGTCCACAAAGGACAGGAAGAGCAATTTCAGCAACTGGAAATCGTCCTCGAAGCGCGTAACGATGGTCTGAAAGTAATTGTTCAGCGCGACGGCCAAAATCGCCACCGCCAAGCCGGCCGCCGTGGCAATCAGGGCGGACCCAATCCCGGACATGATCGCCGGGGCCGCGCTGCTTCCCGCCGCGGTGGACATTTCACCGAAGGTCATCAGGATACGCACCACGGTCCCGAAGAGGCCCAGGTAGGGCGCGATGGTCGCGATGGTGCCAACGATGGGCAGATTGCGCTCGAGCTTCCGCGCGACGAGGGCCGCCGCAATGTCGAACGACCGGTCAAACCCTTCCCGGCGCTCCGCCATGGCGCGCACGCCTTCTTCAGACACTTCCCCGAGCACGCCGCCGGCCTCGCGGCTGATTTCGAGCGCGCCTTTGAGGTTGTTGCGCTGGAGTTCCTGCTGCAAAGCGTGGAAAAACTCGACCACGTCGCGCTGGTTCTTGCGGTAGAACCGCCACCGCTCCAGCGCCACCGCCACCACCAACAGCGAGCACAACACGATGGGCAGCAACACCGCCCAGTCGTGCTCGACCGCAAAACGCATCAATTCCATTGACTACTCCCTGGAGGCGCGGCCAGAAAGCCTCCGCATAGCAAAGCTCCGCGTAAGCGCGACAGACCGCAACCCATAGCATAGGCCACGGGTCACACTTTGAGCGCGCAACAGGGACGATTATAGTCCAAACCCGGCCACACATGAAAATCCAGGCAAAGGACCATCCGAGCATTGATGCCCCCAGCCAGCAAATGGTTCCGCATCGGTCCCATAGGTCCCATAGGTCCCATAAGTCCCATTGGTCCTATTTCCCCCTACCCACGCGGGTCCCCGCCAGATAGTGTCCAGTCACCTTCTTGAAGGCCTCCGAGGTCTTCGGCCCGGGTTTCCCGTCCACGTTTACCCAAACCCCCGGAAACCGGTTCAAGAACTCCTGAAGTTCCGCCGCGCCCCGAGTCTCTTTCAACGAATACCGGACTTGGTCGAATCTGTCCAACGCGCCGCCAACCGGCGCGCCCGTAAACACCACGTTGGAAGGGTCCTTCTCCGCCATGCGCCGCAACAACACCGCCGCCCCGCACTGCCGCGACACCGCGTCGGGATCGTACGTCCCGTCAGCGACGAATTTCCCTTTCGTGTAATGGTTCGAGTAGCTCCACAAGTACGGCGTGTGTACGCCCGTATTTCGCAGGCGATAACCCCAACCGTTGTACAACTCCGGTTGAAACAAGGTCCCCGCCACGTTGACGGCAAGTCAGGCCGGATCGTACTTGTCGGAGTCAGGCACGACGCAGTCGTCTTCACTTTCCGCAAATCCATACCACGGCAAATGAAGGCGTTTTCCAGAACGGATGAGATTAACATCCTTGATTTCGTTATTCATCTGTCGTACCTGCGTCTTGATCGGATCATAAAAGGTTAGCGGTATCCGTCCCCCGTGAATCAGTTTCATCACATTGTATAGATTATCTCCGGGCCGAAAGCAGTATTGTATTCCCATTACTTTGATGAATGAGTCGGTGAAAATCGCAATGGCGACTCTATCGCTGAGTGAGCGCACATGACCCTCATCTACCTCGTGGTCGCCGATGATCGATGCGACCTTCGCCAGTTTTTGATCTCTCAGTGTTTCGGACATAAACCCACGTGACGACAACCGTCGACCAATGCTTGAGCCAAATGATACATTCGTCACGAACCAGAAAAGGTCGTTTCTGTGTCTCTCAACCTGGACAAACGTACTGTAAGCCTTCGCCAAAAACTCCCTGTACGCGTCCACAAGGCCAGAACCATCCTTATACCCTTTCGACTCTATTAGGACTTCGGAAGTGGCGTCGTACATGCCTGAGAGATCAAACGAATACCGCGTACCGGAAAACCCTGAAAACGCCAGTTTCTCGGGATTCGTATAGACGTCAAAGAGTTGCCTAAACCCTTTCGCCGCCCTCTCAAGGCAGCCACCGAGCACGTAGACGTAGGCGCGACCTATTTCGTGAGAGACTTCTCCAGGCATAAACGAATCCTTTCCCCAAAGCCAAAATGGCTCTCGTACAATGCCGCTAACTCTCTAACTACGTTGGTGTCTTTTCTCAGTGTAGCAGCGATTGGAGCACGCATCGATAGCATTGCTACGCGTATCGGGTCTACCCTATTGGGTCTGGCGATGCGCTCAACGAGAAAAAAACTCTCCGCAATACCCAACTCTGACGGAAGACGATGACAATATCTCCTGGCCGCAGGGAGAAGACCATAACCGGACCGTCCGAAGTAAACTGTGTCCAAATACAGCCTCAAAATTCTGGCTTTGGAACATAGAATCGTGTGCCAAATTGCCCATAGGGACTGCCTCGCCTTGAACCGGATCGTGGACCGGTAACGTCCGTTACGTCGTGCGGCACTTGAGTAGACCTGTTGCGTGATCGTGCTCGCACCGTGTGGGCGTTTCGCAGCGGTTCCAAAATTGAAAAGCAGGGCCCTCGGCACGGCAATGAGATCAACACCAGGATGAAACATGAATCGCTTGTCTTCTATGAGCAGAAGCAGTTCAACGAAATGGGGAGGCAGTTGAAGCTCGAGGGCGAGATGCCGAGCCGAGGCGCGGACCGCCCGCCCCAGTAGGCGATCTGAAAGAAGTCCCGTTGTTTTCAGAACGTTCCGAGTTAGTTCGTCCAAAGAGACCGATTGTCGGAGGTCATCGCATGAAGATTTTTGAAGCGTCACCAGCCGTTTCTCCTCACTGAACGACCTCCCCGTGGTGCCGTATTCCTTTGGACGGCGTCAGAAGTCAATAGATACAACCATACCTTACCGACAACCTACGACGGAATCAGTAGCGCGAGTCTAGCAAGAGTGAACGTCACAATCAACACGGGAAATCGCCTACTATGTCACCAATTCGGCAGCTGAGGGCCAGAAAGCACCTTAAGCAGCACCTGGGTTTGGTAGTGATATGAGTCAACCCCGCTACCGTTGTAGCGGCGCGCAGCGTACGGCCAGTCGCACAATATATTCGCGCGGATGGGAACGTTGATATATCGAGTTTCACGGTGATACTTCGTGGCTCGATACCGTTGAGACGATCCCGCAAACAGCGCCGTGATTCCCGCCAAGATGGTCTGCAGGCCAGCTTGCCGCATACACGCTTGGCAGTCGGTCATGTACCGCGCATCGGCTACGTTGTATCGACAAGTCCGGAGTGGCTGCTCTCCAACTTCCTGAATGCGGTCGTCCGCGCGACACCGTGCATCCGACGCAAGAACCGCTCCTTCAAACTTCTCTTTGAACGATGACACTATGTGTAGAGTGTTCGCGACAGGATCGAGTATGAACTCGGCTATTTCTGACGGAGTTGGCGGGTGATGGAAAAATGTGTATTGTCCCACTCCGTAGCCCCGCGAAGTGATTCGATCTGGGTTTCGGGCGTCGTTTCGGTCCAGCCCTACGGTCACATAGTCGTCCTCGTCTTGCCCCTGAGGAACGCTAAAATGCCGAAAGCCACTCTCCTGCTCGAGTATTGCCAGCAAGAATGGCACTGGAACCCCGGACGACCCCATCGATTTCAACGACGCGAGTACTCGTTTGTTTTCCTGTGTAGCGTTCGCTGAACGCGGAAGCTTAGGAAACTTGTCGTCCGCCATCATCTCGGCGATGCAGTCGACCAGCGCTCGATCCACCGCCCCGTCCACGGCGTGGACCCGTTCGCGGCTATAGTCGGCTACGCGCACAGGTCCAGCGGCCGGTACAGGTTTGGGGTGGGTCAGGTCATATTGTAGCGACCGGACCGCAGCGCAGGTGGCCGGTCCATACCATCCGTCAATGCCCTCGCTTAGGTAGCCGAGTGCCCGTAGATCGCGCTGCAAAGCTTTCACCAACGCTGGCGGGTTGGAGTTTCCAGTTGACAAGGGACGATTGGAAAGCCGATACGAACGAGATAATATCTCCATGTTTAGACTCCTTTGGCACGCAGGCGGCCAGTTGGTCGGTAGACTTGAGGAGTCGGGCGTCGGCTCGTCACCGAAGCGTCCTACTCGTCAGAATCTGCATGTGTGTGCGGTCTTGAGCAAGGCCACCTATGTGAGCGTCTCGCACAAGACCCCCATATATGATGGGCGTTCGTTTCGGGTGCGAGGACGGATTTGGGACGAAAGGGGCAAGGGTTTTCCTTGCGAAACAAGGGTCGTTTAGTTGACAGCAAAGGGACTGGATGGCAGTAATCGCAGTTCTGGGGTGTTCGCGGGTGGCACGGGGGTGAATCTCACTACACAGCGTAGGTCTGGCTGACGAATACGATGGGGGATCAAGCTTGATTGCGCCAGCTGCCAGAAGCAGCGACGCGCGAGCCATGGCCTCACGCCTTAGCGTGCGATGTGCCAGACGTCGCGACCGAGACACGATACGGTCTCGCTGCGCCGTAACATGAACTCAATACCAGGGAAGCGCTCCAGGCCTTCTCGGCACCACTCGTAGATCTAAGGCCCTCTTCTTCTCCGCGTCGCGAGAAACCTTGTGGTTAGATTTTCGCGGATAAATCATTATTCGTTACAGGAATCGGCGTTTACCTGACACTGAAAAGCGGCCAAAGCCGAGTTGGAAGTAATCGCTGTACCCCCGGAACAGCCGAGAATACGTGTAAACAAAATCACCCCCAACTCTAGATCAACCACACTAGCTCGATTTGATTTCAGCCTTCGCGGGGCTGGACACGTCTGCAACCTCGATTTCCGAAAGCGGAGTACTTGTAGGACTGATTGCAGTACGCGTACCCCGAGATGGGACAGGCGGTAAGCCGACCAACTGGGTCCCTGCCAGCTGGTCGGCCCCAAAGCGGAAATTCGACAGATAGTAAAACCAAGAAGAGATTACTTTATCCGCAGACTATCTAGCCTTTCATGAACCTTCCTTAGAGCGTTAGGTGAAAGCGTTGGTTCGTCTTTCAGCTCTTTCAAGTTCTTAGCTGCCGCGTGAAGCAGGTTACGAAGGGTCCCGGTGTCCTTAGGATAGAACTTGTTGACGCCTTCTCTGTCACCCCTCGATAGGTGCATGTTCTTTGCTGTCTGGCAAGTGAGTTGACTCGGAGAGGCATCGGGATTTACGAATTGCTCCTGGGGGAACGAATACATCATCACACTCTCCGCATCAAACGGCGCCAACACTAATCCATCAAAATATGGCAGCCTTCGCATATTCTCGTCGACTTTGTAACGACACCAGTAATTCGGGGCCAACGCAAGCGTCGTATAAATACCGTATCTCGTAATCAGCCCGTCAGGACCACATTCGTCTTCCCACAGAAACTGACTCTCGCAATCACCCAAAGGATTTTGGTGCTCGTGGCCAAATCCCAGTGCATGACCGAACTCATGCAATACGGTTCCAGCGTAATCGTCAGGCAGTCTTTGGTCAAACCCTTCAAAGTTCATCGAAGCCATTCCTGGTGGACAACTCTCACTAATTGAGTCAGTACCTATTCGAGACCAGTATCCTGGTAGCACGAAGGAAATCCTGATATCACCGGTATAGGCCAAGTCTGTCGGAGACCACCTCCTGTATTCCCCCGTCTGCGAGTCGAGTCCAAAATCGAGCGGAACGTTTCCCGCGCCCATCCACTCGCTAGCTGCTTCAGCGACTTTTCTGTGAACATCTCGTGAGCCTCCAAAGAATGCAACGGTGATTGGCTTGCCTTGCTTAAGCCTTTCAATCCACGTGTAATACTCGTAAATTACCGAACTAAAGGCTCTAGCAACTCCGGGGTTGGCCTTGGTCAATTCCTGTAATTCCCTGCGTCTCTCTTCGTCTCTGTTCCTCAATAGACTCACGACGTCTTGTGGTAGCGCTTCTAAGACTCCCACCCGTGGCGGCTCCGGAATCGCCGCAGGGAAAGATACGCCAACCGGTGTTACTGCGCTTTGCGCAGTTGCTTGGCCAGAGGTATCCGATACCTGGCCCAAATTCAGCCCGTATACCGCAACCGCCAATACCGCGGTAGACATTGTTCCTACAATTCGCGTTAGCATAGGTATCCCTTTCAGTCACCAAGCATCGACGTCGTGCCAGGATGGGGAAGAACATCACTTCAGGCAGCCAACTATGCAATTCGGTTCGCGAAGCAGCAAGATTCACTTAGGGGACACAGGTACGACCGGTGCCATTGGTGCTGCAGGCAAATTAAGACCGCTTTGCCGAATAGCCTCAATTAGCTTTTTCAAATTGTTGTCGCTAGCCATCCAGTTTCGAAGTTCCGGATCCACGAGGATATTCTTGAACTTCACCGTCACAACGTTTCCACGAGTAGCGCTCATCGTTGTACCCGCCTCCGCTCCAAATCCTTTCTCCCCCGCGGATTTGTCCGAATTGTTTACTGCTACCGTTCCGTTTCCAGAAACCTTGTCGACCGTACCGCTTCCAGATACTTGCCCGGTCGTCGACCTGGATACTTCGGTTGTAACCTTATTGCTAAGAGTCACCTTTGCATTGTCACTGGCTTGCGCCGAGAGATTGAAAGTAACTTCTGCTTCCGTCGGAAGGAGCCCAGTCGGTCCGGGCGCTTTTGTGCCCCCGGGACCATCTGCGTACGTCACGTCATGCATTTCCCGTAGGCCCACGGCCACTGACTTCATGGCATTTTCGAGTGTAACGTCCTGTGCGTTTCCAAACAGCCGGGTTGCACAGCCTCCCGCGCAAGAGACAACTACTAAACCTAGGGTCAGATTAGCACAAATGCGAAACATAAAGCACCTCCATCAGTTTGTCGAAAGCCTTTACTTTGAGTCAACAACACACTATGTCAAGAGCTACCATCAAAGAATCTCAAGAATGCCACCTAGCAGCAACGCAATCGCATTCTCAATAATGTCTCACCATTGACAGAGATACAAATGAACACGTAGGCGCGATGCACTAGACGAGCAGAGTGCTCCCCAAGAACCTCCGAACTCTTATCCATTAGCAACTTTCCATCGACTAGCTTCGCAGGAGCTGGGGACGATTGGACGCAGGCCCGAAGATCGTCTTAATGCGCAGTAAGCGGTACTCACACTCAAAGCGAGAACAGTCCTATAGAGTCTTGGACACCTGCAGGTGCTTCGTCTAAGACGCGAAAGATTACAATGCGATAAAGGAATACGACATGACGATTGTGGTCTAGAGATGTGCTGTTCACTGTACTTCCTCCTTATGACGGAACCCAATTGCCGAATTAAAGGAGGGCACACGGGACTGCTTGTGTAGCCCTATTACTACAAGCGGTGCGCAATTTATACATGCTCGTTTGTTTTTTGTCAAGGACTTTTTTGTGATACCGATGTATAGTGGTACTTGTGGCGGTTGGTGACAACTCGCGCCGTCATTCGCCACGCCGTAACGGCTCTTGGATGTCCTCAATTCATCTGTAGTCTCTTTTGGAAACAACCGAATGACATATCCGCTCTGCAATTCTACTTGTTGAGCGCCACTCTGGCCCCGAACGCGCTTTCATTAACAATGTGCGTGCCACATTGGTTGTGGTGTACTAAGTGTATTGGCATCCTAATAGGCAAGAGCTACTTACGCGATTCCGAACTCGATTTTATGCCGGGAGTGGACATTGCGCGTTTGCGCAGAAACTGAGCACATTGTCGAGAATCTGGACAGCCGCCGATGCTATGGAGGTCCGCAGATGAGGAGCGACGATAGAAAACGATCTACAGGTATCCGTGTTTTTCGCAGTGCAACGAAGGCGCTACAGGCGTTCGTATGACGACTAAGAAGGGCAGGAGAGCATTCAAGAACTTGGTGAACGGAACCGCAATTTCGGTCACTGGCTCTCTACCGGGTTGAAAGGCGGAATTCTAAGGCAAGGACGCAAAGACGCAGAGGCGCTGAACTTATGCAAGGTTGCGTGAGGAAGTGGACCCTGTGCACACATTGAGACGCAGACACCGCATTTCGTACTCGTCCGTCGTACGAGATGCGGTGTCCGCTCGAGCGAAAGGAAGAACATGAGGTCTACATTGTCTTGGAGTTCGATCT
>JACRLJ010000073.1:47843-61836 GCA_016215105.1 Candidatus Hydrogenedentota bacterium | reverse complement strand
ATCTAGAGTGTTTACGTCCGCCGCGTTCCTCGGTGTCGGCGCCTACACGCAGGGGTCGCTCATGGCGTTGCAGGGGCCGTTTGGGTCTCCGTTGGTGGAGCCGCAGTAGAGCGCCGGATTCATTGCATCTTGACAGTTACCGTTCATGCAGCACTTGTTATTCGACTTGACCCTGATTCGGATGCGATCCTTGGGCTTGTAGTCCCACGAGCGAGCGGTGGTTGGATCCGGGCCGAACGGGTAGGCGGGGTTTGGCCGGAAGACGTGGGCCTCGATCGCGCGGCGCAGCATCTTGTATGTATCCGGGCATGAGTTAAACAAATCCTTCAGCGCCGTGCCGTGCAATTGCCGTAGCGTTATGTCGCCAAAACGCGCGACGCCGGCGGGGTTTGGCGGATACGAGCAATTCCACAGCGTTGGCTTCGTGAAGAGCAGTGTATTGATAGCGGGCGCCTCGCTGGGGTCCACATGATTGTGCGGAAGGTATATGCCCACATCTTTGAGCCTAAGATGAATGATCGCGTCAGCGGCAGGCAGTGCATATTGGCCGGACATGACTTCCGCCATGCTGTGGTCCTTGCTGGGAAAGTTCCCTGTGAAATACTCCTGCAGGATGTCGTGGACGAGCCCTAACCTCGTGGGCGATATGTAGCCGTTCGCGCACGCGGCGTCAATCCGGTCATTCAAGAGGCGGAACAGACTATCCTGGCTGGGGTCCGGCAGATAGAACGGTACGTTATAGATCTTTTCGACAGACCACGGATCTGGTGTCTCCTGCTCGTCTTTGTACTCGTGCAGCCAGAGCACCAAGTTGCAGTTGGGCCCCACGTCGTGCATTTCCGGGTAGCTGTTCACAGGCGTCATCGTCGCATTTTCCTTTTTGTTGTTGACATGGTTTTCGTTACCGGACGGCAACACGGATATGATTTCGCACAAACCTTCCCCGTTCGACCTCCAGCGTTAACGATAGCGGCTCTCCGCGCGTTACCGCGGCGGACAAGTCGCTGACCTGGCGAGCGAGCGCGGCAAAGTCGGTTACGGGTTGGCCGTTGATCTGCGTGACGCGGTCTTCAGCCGCAACTCCGATGGTCAAGTAGTACGGCTTGAGCGTGTCCGCGGAGCCATCAGACAGCCAGATACCGCTGAGCCCGTTCGGGCCGGAAACGGGCGCTCCGATATCCGTGGCGCGCAAACGATTCTGTTCGAGCGTGTTGTCGGCGAAACGGCGCAGCCGGTCCTCCTGCGCCTCGAAGAGCTTCCGGGCGTCTTCGCGCGGCAACTCGTATTCCAGGTTTTGCTCCACCCTCTGCGTGGGCGCTATCCGGTACGTGATGGCTCTTCCGTGTCGGCGCAGCGACAGGGTCCATGCCGCCGCAGGGTCCGCGCTCAATCGCTGACTCAGCGCCGTCACCGCCTGCGGCGCGGATTCGCCCGCCGCTAACGGGGTCTCGTTGATCGCGGTCAATTCGTCGCCCCGAAGTACGCAGAGGCCGGCCAGCGCGTTGTAGATGTCCCCGTCGGCGGTGATCGGCGCCGCCGCCTTGGCGATCGGCGCCGTGAGCCGCGCAAGCGCATCGCGCGAGTTCTCAGGTGTCGTGGCTACGTAGACCTGCGTCGGTTCTCCGTCCGGCGGCGCCGTGGGCGGACGCTGGGTCTTCCGGTAGAGCTTGAATCGGTCGGAGATGTCCATTTGCGGCGAGCCCGGCCACGACGCCATCTGCCAAGGCGCGGCGCGCCAGCGGCGCAACGTGCCGTCGTACGAAGTGGAGAGCGCATCGTGCGCGTCCGTGGCGAACGCCACACGGATGATAGCGCCCGTATGGCCTTGCAGAGTAACGAGCTCTTTGCCCGTCTGGGTGTTCCAGACCTTGATATCTCCTTCGAGCGAACCGGAAACGAGCCGGGAACCGTCCGGACTAAACGCCACCGCGCCTACCGTATGGCTGTGTCCTTCGAGAACATGGACGCACTGCCCGGTCTCGGCATTCCATACACGTATCGAATTGTCGGCAGACCCCGACGCCAGCCGTCCGCTCGCACCGAAGGCGACCGCCGCGACCTCTCCCGTATGGCCCTGCAATGTTCGGATAAGCTGACCGCCCTTCGCGTCCCAAATGCGCACGGTATGGTCGGCGGACCCCGTCGCAATTCGTGACCCGTCGCCGCTGAACGCGCCGCACACGACCGAATCCGTGTGGCCTGCGAGCCCGAACGATTCCGCGCCGGACTCCGCGTTCCACACCTTGGCCGTGTTGTCCCACGATGTCGTAAGGATTTGCCCGCCATCGGGGCTAAACGCGGCGCTCTCGACCGATTTCGACCGTCTTGTTTGGCAGCAGCAAAGCCGCTTCCTTGCCGTCCGGCGAAAGCGCGCTCGCCCGCATTGCATGGTCGTAGATCACCGGTGTGTTTGAGCCAAGTGAATCCGTCGCGCTCCAGATCTTTACCGTCTGGTCAAAGGAGCCGGAAACCACATACGCGGAATCCGGACTGAATTCCATCGTTCTTACAAAGGACGCATGCCCGCTCAGCGTGTTCAGCAGACGCCCGGTTACCGCGTCCCATAGTTTCATAGTCCCGCCGCGCGAGGTGGTCAGGATATATTTCCCGTTCGGGCTGGGGAGAATGTCTGTCACCGGACTTCCGTAGTTCAATGTCAGCGCTAGAGCGCCGCTGGCCAGATCGAATACGCGCGCGTTTCCGTCGTCCGAAGCGGTAAGCACGCGCTTGGCGTCTGGCGTAAAGCGAACCGCCCGAATGTACCCGTCATGGTCGTCAAAGGCCTGAACCACCTGTCCAGAGGCCGTGTCGTACACGGTTACGGTCAATTGTGACGCTGCGGCAATCTGCGTGGACTGAGCATTCCACACCGCCGTGGCGCCCGGCGCCACCATTAGTTGCGAACCATCCGCAAGGTTCCAGACTTTGATTTCATTAAACGACGCGTCTGGAGTTCCCTCTGCGCCGCGTCTACCGGCGGACACGAGCTTCGCGCCATCGGGACTGTACGCGAGATGTGCCGCGACTCCCCCGTGGGCCGTAAACGATTTCTCCAATTGCCCCGATCCCAAGTCCCAGATGCGGATGAGACCATCCATCGAAGCGGCGGCGAGGCGTTTTTCCGTCGGCGCGAACGCGATCTGGGTGATTCCTTTTGTGGCCCCGCTCAGGACGTGGAGAAGTTGGCCGGTCTGCGCATTCCATACTTCTATGGTGCGGTCGAGCGATGGCGCGGCAAGCAAGGCGCCATCGGGGCTATAGCGAATGTCGAGCGGACGGTCCACATGTTCGGCGATGGACAGCACGAGCTGACCTTGGATCGCGTCGTATATTTCCACGGGCTTGCTCCGCGAGATCGTGGCAATGCGGGTTCCGTCAGGACTGTACGTAGCCCCGACGTGGTCGGACAGCGTCATCAGTTCGGCGTTGCAGCGATTGACGAGGTATCCCCATTCCCAGTTCCGGTGCGTCTCCTCGGCCGTCCAGAGTGTGCGCCGGGCCAGGTCATAGTTGCTGTTGGCCATATACGCGGAGGCCAAGTGGACTTGCGTAGTGTACTTTCCCTCGCTCGCAGCCTGATGCTGTTCCTGCTCGCGGACGTACGCTCGCGAAACACTCACGTACGAGTAAATACCAAGCAGCACGAGGGCGCACACACCCCGCCGCGAGTTCCTTAGCGGTTTGATACCGCGCCGCGGGCTCCTTCCGCATCGCCGTTCGGCAAATGACTTCCAACTCCGGCGGCGCCTCCGGCTCGATACTAAGCACGGAGGGGGGCTCGTCAACGATCACGTGCTTCAGGATGACTGAAGGGCGATCACCCGCGAAGGGCGGTTTACCCGCCAGCAGTTCGTAAAGCACCGCACCCAGCGAGTAGATGTCGGATCGCTGGTCAATTGCGTCGACCCGGCCGTCGGCCTGTTCGGGTGGCATGTAATTCGGCGTTCCGAGGACCGCGCCGTCAACTGTCTTCGCGCCGACAATCTTCTCGTCCAAGTTCAGATGGAGCAGCGTCTCCTTAATGCGTTCTTCGTTGTAGTCGGTCCGCCCGAGCGCCTTTGCAATACCCCAATCCAGGACCACCGTCTCCCCGAATTCGCCGACCATGACGTTGTCCGGCTTAATGTCCCGGTGAATGATTCCCCGGCTGTGCGCGTAGGCGATCGCATTGCAGAGATCGATGAAATGCGGCAACAAGGCAAGCCGCTCCGCGAGATTGGCGCAGTCCTTAATTGCCTTGAACAAGGACTTGCCCCTCACCAGCTTCATGGTGTAGTACAAGCTGCCATCCTGCCGCCGGCCCAACTCGTAGACCGGCACGATAGACGGATGCTCAAGCTGTCCCGTGAGGCGGGCTTCCTGCAAGAACCGGGCGGTAATCGCGAGGGCTTGGCGGACGGGCGTGCCTTCGGCTCCCGGGGTCATGCCGGGAACCAGCAATTCCTTCAGCGCGATATCGCGTCCGAGATGCTCATCGTGAACGAGCAGCACGCGTCCCATACCGCCCCGGCCGTGCTCGGAAATGTGCGAGTAGCGGCCCGGCGTCTCGATGACTGCGCTGAGCTCCTGCTCCGGCAGTTCGCGATACGCGGGTTTGGCCACGTGGATCGTCTCGATATTGTCTTCCGAAACGACGTGCAGCGTGCCCATGAACGCCTTATCGACTTGTTCCTGGCCGCCAAAGGTCTTCAGCGTCCGCGCGGAATCCCCGGCGTGCGCCTGGACCGCCTCTTCCACGAGCCGCTCGAGCAACACGCGGTCGTCTTCCCGCAGTGCTCCGCGCTCGACAAGCAGTTCGCCAAGCGATCGCGACGGCGCCGTCGCCCACACGGCGCCCGCTTCGACGATGGCCGTTGGCGGTACGCCTTTGAGTTGCACCGCGAGAATCGCGAATACCAGATTCCGGTCATGGTCCATCATGGATTGCCGCCTGCGAGTCCCAGCGCCTTGGCGCCCGGCGCCCGAGGGTCAAGCGCGATACGGGCAATCAGCCCGCTGAACCGGGAAAAGATCGCGAACCGCGCTGTCGAGCAAGAAAGGAACGACGTGTTTTGCACTGCTTTGTCCATATCGACTTCCTAGTGGCTGATCGAATCGAATTCGCGTCAGCCCGAACCCCGGGAAACGACCCCGAACATAGACAACAAAGCAAGAAGGGCAGCGGCTAGCATACTGCGGCCGCCTTGCCGCTTCAACAAGCACGCACACACTGGTCGCGCTGGATCGGCGATCGCGTGGATTCCGGCGCCGTTGGCCGCGATTCTGGCCGCATCCACGCCTGCCCGCTCGAGTACTCATCGCCGTATCCCCAACGGGCAACGGCAAAGTCCGTAACGACGTGCGGTTGTGGCCGTGGATTGAATCGTGGCCGCCGCACGCCAGCCGCCGACATCACGACGCTAGCTACCCCACGGCGCACACGAAATCACGCGTGCCCCGCATTCGGCCTTCAATCGATTCTTCTCAATAGAGGCGCGGTCAAAAAGCTGACTTTCTGGCCGGATTCCTACACGGTCAACAGCAAGCAAGGGACGCGCCACCAAGTCAAGGCAGGACGCTGCCGCTCCTTCGGTCTGCGCCCGGCTACGTGAACTATCCACGCGCAAAAGCCCGCAAATATGGTCCTATTTGCAGATTCAGCGCGCTGCCATCCGCACACGTGGGGCTCGAAACGCGGTCTGCGGCGGCCGGAATTTCGGGTGCGAGTACCAGCGGTGTGCGCAAAAACTGAGCAACGGTGTCCAGGTTTTAGACAACGGGATACGGCCAGATGGCCGATTATCTGACACAGCGCCAATAAACGCTGTACCTGCTTTTGCATCGGCAGTTCTATTCGGTACAATGGGCATGAGCCGCGCGGTACGCTCATGCGATTTCGATTGCCACTGGGGAAGGGTTCCACTGATATGCCATTACGCGTGATTTTTGCCGGATTCCGGCACGGGCACATTCTAGCGCTGTATAAGCTGCTGAAAGGCCGCAAGGATGTGGTGATCGCGGCCGCCTGCGAAGAGGACGCCGCCACTCGAGACGAATTGGCCGAGAAGAGCGTTACGATCACGCACACTTCCTACGAGGCGATGCTCGCCGATACACCGTGCGACATCGTGGCCTGCGGGGACGTGTTTGCGTGGCGCGGAGCGCGGCTCATCATGGCTTTGGAGAAGGGACGCCACGTCATCGGCGACAAGCCGCTGTGTACGCGGCTCGATGAATTGGACCGCATCGAAGAATTGTCGCGCGCGCGCAATCTGAAGATAGGCTGCATGCTTGACCTGCCCGACGCCGGACCCTACCTGACCGTGCGCCGATTGGTTCGTGAGCGCGCTGTTGGCGATGTGCATACCGTGAGTTTCACCGGCCAGCATCCACTGTTGTATGGAACGCGGCCGGGCTGGTATTTCGAGGACGGGCTCCACGGAGGCACCTTGAACGACATCGCGGTTCACGCCATCGACTGCATTCCGTGGATGACGGGGCGCCGCGTCGTCGAAGTCACGGCGGCGCGTGTGTGGAATGCGCGGCTCAAGCAGCACCCCGCGTTTCAGGATGGCGCGGTGTTTATGTTGCGTCTGGACAACGACGGCGCGGTTCTGGGCGACGTGTCGTATCTCAGCCCCGATGGCCAGGGGTACTCGATGCCGGATTACTGGCGCTTTGGCATCCACGGCTCAGACGGCTATCTCGAGACCGCCAACGGCGCCAAGTGTGTGAAGTTGTTTCATCGCGACAGCACGATCATGCGCGAGAAGCCCTTCGACCCGCCGCGTCCCGGCGGATACTTTGCGGATTTCCTTCAGGATTTGGACGGCTCGCCCAACCTCGATGGCTTGCACACCGAGCGTGTGCTGCGTTCGAGCCGGCAGGCGCTGCTCCTGCAACGCGCCGCGGACACCAGGCAGTTTCCGGCGCCGCTGTAGCAGTGCTCCACCATGTCCACTCTGTCCACGTTCGTTCCTGGCGCCAGACAATCACGCCGCCAAGCCAGCGCTATCCTTGAGGACGCTGGCTCATCAAATCGCTCAGCTTCAGGTGCGTGTAGGGCAAGTTGCACGCCGGGGCCAACACTGTCGAGTTCGCAACCCACAATTCCTGCGACGCCGGCTTGAACAGGACGTCGTGCATGTTGCTCCTCATCGCGACGCCGCGCGCCATTAGATCCAGCCCGACCTGCGGCGTAATCTTCCCGTGCATCTTCTGCGTACGGTCTACGAGGCATTGGTAGCGGTCGTCCGCCGACAAGAGCACCGCGTCCTCGACGGGCCTAGGAAGGCGCGCGTGGGCTTCGTTGGGATGAATGAACTCGATGCCTTCCGGGGTCGCCGCGACGCCGACCGCGCTGCCGCGTCCGTTGTCCGCCTTGGCGTCGCTGATGACATAATAATACTCGCAGGTTCTCTTCGTTTCCGACATGATCTTCTGCGCGTCTTCGAGTGTCTTGGACGATTCGAGACATTCGCGGACCAGCAACGACATCGGCATGCCGTCCCATTTCTCGGCTCCGCTGCCTCCCATCTCGCCTACGCACACCTGCTGTGTGTTCATGCCCGTTACGCTTCCGATTGTCCCCGAATAGCCCACGTTCACGAAGGCATTCGCGCCTTCCGGTTCTTGAATGATGATCACGGCCCACCTGTCAAGCCCTGCGTCGCGCATGTAGTCCAGCACACGTCCGTGCAGGAGCGCCTGGTCCGCCGTGGCTTTGCCCCACACGGCGAACCCGCTGCAATGGAACAGCTCAGGGAAGATCGTGAAGTCTTGTACCTCTTCTTCCGTCATGCCGGTGGCTTCCGCCATGCCTTTGATCTCGTGCTTGTACTTCTCCGGTATGAACGGACTAGTGCGGTTCCACGCTTCACGCAGGCTGGTATTGAAGTCCTTTTTCCATTCGACAGAGCCAATGAAGCGAATAGCTTTGGCGGCCGAGAGAATGTCCTCCTTGAGCAAGGTTCCATGCTGCGCGCCCATGTCGTGGTAGGACCCCTTCAGGTGGAGCACGCGGACGCCGCCGATTTGCTCGAGGTACGCGGGACCGGACTGAGCAAGCAGCTTGCGCGGGGCCTCTGGCGCAATGACCGCGTCGAGCGTATCGTCCTGCTTGCCCGCGCCGTTCAACCAGTGATCCGCCGGCAAGGTCCGCTCGGGCGCTTCGGGCGGCTGTTGGGCCAGCGCCGATTCACTCTTGGCCGCCGTTTCGGAGGTGTTCATCGGCGCCGGCTTCGGCGGTTCGGCGGGCTTCGGAGCTTGGACCGCGATCTTCTCGGTGGGCGCGGCGGGTGTGGACTCAGGAGCCGGGGCGGGGGAGCCGCAACCGGTGACCAGCCAATACAGACAACACACTGCAATCGCCAAAACGTGCTTCTTCATCGCAGCTTTCCTTCTTGTAGGAGATATACCCAGGCTCGTCCCAGAATCCGTCGTCCGGCGGAAAGCCCGCGCTAGAGGCGCGGCGTTTCCGGAGGCCATTCTATCACACGATTGAAAAGGCCGCGTGCGGATAAAGAAAGAGCGCCGGTCCGCGACTGCGAACCGGCGCTCCGTAGTATCGTGAAGAGGTCGGGCTTACATCATACCGCCCATGCCGCCCATTCCACCCATTCCACCCATGCCGCCGTGGCCGCCGCCACCCGCTGGCGCAGGCTTCTCTTTTTCCGGGATGTCGGTAATCGCGCATTCGGTGGTAAGGAACACGCCGGCGACGCTCACCGCGTTCTGGCACGCGCTGCGAAGTACTTTCGCCGGGTCAATGATGCCCGCTTTGACAAGGTCTTCAAATTCACCCGTCGCCGCATTGTATCCATAACCGGCTTTCCCGTTTGCGACCTGGCGGACAATGACCGAGCCTTCTTGTCCGGCGTTGTTGGCCAACTGAGCGAGCGGCGACGCCAAGGCCAGCGACACAATGTGCGCGCCCACGGCTTCGTCACCTTCGAGTTTCAACGCGTCCACCTTCTTGCGCGCCGCCAGCAGGGCTACGCCGCCGCCGGGCACAAAACCTTCTTCAATTGCCGCGCGGGTCGCGTTGAGGGCGTCATCAGTGCGGGCCTTACGCTCTTTCAATTCGATTTCAGTCGCGGCGCCAACTTTGATGACTGCTACGCCACCCGCCAACTTGGCCAGGCGTTCCTGCAGCTTCTCGCGATCGTAGTCGGAAGTCGTCGCTTCGATGGCACGGCGGATGGTCTCACAGCGGGCCGTGATTTCCTTCTTGTCGCCCGCGCCTTCAATGATGGTCGTGTTGTCCTTGGTGATCTCGATACGCTTGGCGCGGCCGAGGTCGGAGAGCTTCACGTTCTCGAGCTTCGAGCCGAGATCCTCGGAAATGAACGTGCCGCCCGTCAGCGTCGCGATATCGCGCAGAATGTCTTTGCGGCGATCGCCGAACGCCGGGGCCTTCACCGCCGCGATCTTGAGAATGCCGCGCAAACGGTTGACCACCAACGTCGCCAACGCTTCGCCTTCGATATCTTCGGCGATGATCAGCAGCGGAGCGCCGCTCTGCGCCACGGTTTGCAGCAGCGGAAGAAGATCCTGGACCGAGCTGACTTTCTTCTCGTAACACAGCACGTACGGCTTCTCGAGAACGGTCGTCATCGTTTCGGCCGACGTTACGAAGTAGGGCGAGAGGTAACCGCGGTCGAACTGCATGCCTTGCACGAGTTCGAGCTCGCTCTGGAGACCCTTGCCCTCTTCGATGGTGACCACGCCGTCCTGACCAACGCTGTCAATCGCCTTCGCAATCATGTTGCCGATGCTGGCGTCGCCGTTTGCGGACACGGTCGCAACCTGAGCGATCTCCTCGTGGGTCTTGACCTTCTTGCTCGTATCCTTGATGGAAGTGAGAACGGCGGCCAGCGCCTTTTCCATGCCGCGCTTGAGGTGCATGGGATTGGCGCCCGCAGTGACGTGCCGGAACCCTTCGTGAATCAGGCTCTGCGCGAGCACGGTCGCGGTGGTCGTGCCGTCGCCGGCGACATCTTGCGTCTTGCTCGCCGCCTCGCGCACCATACGCGCGCCCATGTTCTCGTACGCGTCGGGCAAATCAATGTCTTTTGCCACTGTTACGCCGTCCTTGGTGATGTTCGGCGCCCCAAACGAACGCGCCAACAGCACGTTACGGCCTTTGGGTCCTAGTGTTGCCTTGACCGCATTCGCCAACATATCCATGCCGCGAATTAGAGCTTGACGCGCTTCCAGGTCGAAAGCCAACTGCTTGGCCATGGTAGAAGTACCTCCCTAACGTTTTCGAGTTGTGAAAATGGGTTCAAATAGTGTTAGCACTCCTTTAGACTGAGTGCTAACAACTCCGCATGGTACCACACAGTGGGGGCCCTGTCAAGAGGGATGGAGCCGCGCGAAGCCGACTCCCAACGTGAGCCAACCCCGAAGTGGTCCTGCGCTTAACCCATGTGAAATGCGTTGGTTAGACCGGGTATAGGGAGTGGCTGGGGTCAGGCCCGCCCGCGCTCATCAAACGCTGGCCTACTAGGGTCAGTCCGACCTGTCAGACCTGTCAGACTCGGCCAAGAAGCTATTTCGCCGGACTCTTCTTCGGCAACAAGGGGTCCACCAGCGCCGACAACTCCTTCGCAGTGGTCTCGTCCTCGATCGTTTTCACCAATTTGCCCGTGCTGTCGTAAATGTAGGTCGCTGGCAAGCGGCCGTCCCACACGGTTCCGAGGAACTTGCTCACTTCGTCCGGAAAACCGTCCAGTGTCGATACCGGGAACGGGATCTTCTTCGACACGATGAACTCCTTCACGGTTGTGTTCGCATCCGCGGGATCATCGCAGTTTATGCTGAGCAGCTCGACGTCTTTACCCTGATAGGACTTGTAGAACGCCGTAAACTCGGGCATTTCCGCCACGCACGGCGGGCAATAGGTCCCCCAAAAGTTCAGCACCACGACTTTGCCCTTGGCTTTTGTGAGCGCTTCTTTGAGTTGGTTTGCCTTAACAAGCGTAACGACGGGCGCAGGCGCCGGTTTCGGCGCCGTTGCACTCGCGGCTGGCTTCTGCCCAGATTCCGCCGGAGCCGCGCTTGCCGCCACACCCAAGAGCGCGATACTAAGAGATAGAATGGCGGGGATAACCATCGTCACCGGCCATCCAGCACTACGAGATTTCTGCATACGAACTACGAGCCTTTCATTTGAAGAGACAATCGGTCTCCACATTATTTCAGTCAAATCGCGTGCGGCCGGGGCAACACACGCTCGGCTTCACGGGCGCCTACTTTGTTCTCACGTGGACTTCTTTACCCGCTTGATCCCGCAACCCGTCGCCTGCACGGTGGGTGTCTTCACCGGCTGGCCCGCAAGCAGATTGTCAATCGCGTTGGCGACATAGTTGGTGTCACCTTTTTGACTGAGCTCCTTGCGGTTATCGAACGCGCCGTGATACGCCAGTTTTCCGTCTTTGTCCAGAACATAAATCTCCGGCGTCTTCGACGCGCCGACCGCATCCGCGTACTTATTGTCCACGTCTTTGACAATCGGGAACGGAATACCCGCTTTGGCGACGTGATCCTTTATCTGGGCGGGCGTCGTACCGTCGTGGGAGTTGATTCCCAGAAACACCACGCCTTTTTCACCATACTTCTTCGTCAGGTCCACCCAACTCGGATCTACTCCGTTCGATACGGGGCATTCCTGCGAGCAAAACTCGAGCACCACGATCTTCCCCTTATGCTTGGACAGCGCGTGCTGAGTGCCGTTTTGATCGGTCAGGGTAAAGTCGGGCGCAGCGGCGCCAATCTCCAGCGCCTTACCGGCGGCGCGCGCGGTGGAAGCGCACGCCAGCGCCAGCGCTATCGCGGAGGCAACGGCTGCTATACGTCTGAATATGATTCGCAAGTGCATCATGGTTCTCCTTTTTTCGGTCCGCGCTTGGGCGGACGACAATTCAAGTTTCGGTCTTTGCAGGTCTGATTGCGTAGTATGAACCCGCCGCGCCGGCGCGCTACGCTCTTGGGGGAACACCAAACCGGGCTAGAATAGTTCTTCCGAGCACTTCATCTTGTCGCTCAACTGCCGAACACTCACGAATTAGACGTCCATCTTCCAACGCGGGTTTCAGCGGCCAGGGCCGCCTCGAGCATGTGAAGAAACGTCTTCCGGGTCACTTCTCGAGCGCCTAAACTCAGCAAATGGCCGGTCGTCATCTGGCAGTCAATGAAACTGAACCGCCACGCGCGCGCGTGCTCGACCAACGCCGCCAGCGCGACCTTGGATGCGTTGGACACACGCGAAAACATGGACTCGCCGAAAAAGGCCGCGCCCAACGACACGCCGTAGAGGCCGCCGGCCAATTCGCCGGCTTCCCAGCACTCGACTGAATGGGCGTACCCCGCATTGTGAAGCGCGCAATACGCGCCGGCCATTTCCGGGGTGATCCATGTGCCGTCACGCCCAGGACCCCGCGTGTCGGCGCACGCCGTAATGATTTCGCGAAACGCGGTATCCATGGTTACCGTGAATCGCCCGGATCGAATCACGCGCCGAAGGCTTGTTGAAACCCTGAACTCGTCAGGAATGAATACCAAACGCGGGTCTGGCGACCACCATAGAATGGGGTCGCCTTCCGAATACCAGGGAAAGATTCCGCTCCGGTACGCCAAGAGCAGCCGTTGAACGCTCAGGTCGCCACCGATGGCAAGCAGTCCGTCGCGGCGCGCGCGGTGCGGCGGTGGAAATGCCAGATCCTCTGTCAACGCGAATACCGGCATGGGACGCGTTATCCGTTCGCCGTGCCGAACGCGTACAGAGAGGATTTGTCCATGCGAACCCGCAGGCGGCACGCGGTTCCCGACGCGCGCTCCATAACGGCTGCGGGCCATCGCAATGGAATCGCCGCACCGTCAGTTTCCGCAATCCGTTGGGCGTTTGCGGACTCCACCGGTTTCTTGTCTTCATCCAGCAACTGGACCTCGATCCAGCCGCCGCGCGTATCCGCGTTTATCGTCAGCCCACTGGCAGGCATGGAGAACGGCTGAGTGACGAACTCGCCCTGGCCGTCCGCCTTCACCGCGGTTATTCCGAAAGGCCGGTATTTCAAAAGACTCAACGCGCCGTCTTTGTTCTTGAAGAAAACGAGACTACCGTTTACCGGCGCGGGATCGGCGGCGGACCAGAAGCCAAGATCCGTGGCGCGATACGGTCTAGTCCACGTGCGTGCGTCATCGCTTACGATCAACTCCGTCGGCATGATTGCGCTGTGCTTTCCCGGATTGCTGGGGTCAGCGTAGTATTTCATCAACAAGCCCAAGTAGCGTCCCGCGTATGGGAACACTTTCAAGTAGTAGAACTCCGCGTCGGGCTTGTCCTCCGCGTCCGGGTGAAGAAGGACCGCGGGCTTCGTCCACGTGCTGAGGTCCGCGGACTCGCGAAGCGCCATTACGCGGCGCCACTTGCCGAGATTGTCCTTGACAGGCTTGTCCGGCCAGTCTTCGAGAATGGTCTGGTAGAGTAGATATTTTCCGTCCTTCTTGAGAACCGTAAACGCGTCGTTGTGCTCCGTGAACACGGCGCCTCGAGGATCTTTGTCCCAATGAATCCCATCCTTTGAGGCCGCAAGCATCGCCCCGGCCTCGCCGTGTTCCGGCTGATCCCAATACAGCATCCGGTATCCGGTGTCTTCGCGCAAGATCTGGAACACGTTGAACCCGCCCCACGTGGGCTGATGCGGTGAGCGCCGCATGACTACGTTGTTCGGTCCACCCCATGGCGCCGCGCCATCCGCCAGCGCGGGCGTCTCCCACGTTTCGTTCTTCAGGATCCCCATACACAACGTGCGTTGGTCCGAGTACTCTTTTTCGCCCTTGTCCACGCGCTGATACCACATCCGCGTCTCCGCCCCTTCGGAGAACGCGGCGGCGGGAAAGTACCACAGCGACGGATGCGTTGCGTCTTTGGGAAATAGGATCTGCCCGGGTTGCGGAAGCTGCGCGACAACCTGGACACCATGCGCGCCTTCGATATCGCTTGGTTGTACGA
>JACRLJ010000073.1:35235-47808 GCA_016215105.1 Candidatus Hydrogenedentota bacterium | reverse complement strand
GCCCCTAGTCCGGAAAACAGCAACACAACCGAGGTCAACACGTGCGCTACCCTCCATTTTTGCGTATGGTGGCTCCATCGCCGCGATAATTTGCCCTGGCGGCGCCTGAAACGTGTCATACTGACGAGTACTTCCAATCGTTATACCTACTGGAGCGGGTTGGCCGCAATCCCGGAACGATTAGTCTGACTGTCTTTTCCGCAACTCCCAGTCAGGTAACATGGAAGTTGCTGGCAAAGAAGCGGATGGTGTCTCGGTACAACACGGGAGGCGCCCTATGCGACGGACTATGGTATTACTTGCCGCGAGTTGCTTGTGCTTTGGCGATTGGGGTTGTACAACGGGGACGAGCGCGCCTGGCGCCGGGACCCCGAGCGCCGATCGTCTGTTTCTGCAACCACTTGCAATGGAGGCCGAATCCTACCCGCTCATCTTTGACCATCGTTCGCTAATGCAAGGCGCGGACCTCTTCCCGCAGCTCGATCCTACCGGTACCGCGCCCGAGGTGACATTGCCTCGGGACTCGTCCAACTATCTCCGGAAGCGATACCCGACCGCCATTTCAAACCCCCACGGCCAGTACACCGGGCGCGTAATCGGGCGCGATTTCGATTCCCGCCAATACCCCACGCCACGAATTCTGGAAAAGGCGTCCCATTCCCGGTAAGCGCTCCGTCGCACGAGCATTGCGCGCGCTGAGGCCGGGCCGCTTTGATTCCAACCCAACGGTATCGGTTAGACTATGCGCCTTCCGCTACGCGGCGGCGCCAGCGTGTGGACCGGCAAAGAATCACTCACGGAAAGGCCATGTTGTGAAAAAGGACGAAGTGCTTATCTACCACAATCCCCGATGCTCCAAGAGCCGGGAAACCCTGGACTTGCTGCGCCAGCGCGGCGTCGAGCCGCGCGTTGTCGAATATCTGAAAGAGCCGCCCACAAGCGGCGAAATCCGAAAACTCATCCGGATGCTCGGGGGTGACGCGCACGCGCTGCTGCGGACCAAGGAGGCGCCGTACAAGGAATTGGGACTTTCACCGTCCAGTTCCACGGACGCCATTGTGGATGCGGTCGCTTCGCACCCTGTTCTGCTCGAACGGCCCATTGTGGTTCGCGGCGACAAGGCTGAGATCGGCCGGCCACCGGAAAACGTGCTTCGGCTTCTGTAGTCCCAAAGTATTTCAACACAAGAAAGCGTAGGTTCGATACGCATGGACGGTTCGAAAGTCGCGGTCACATTCCAGCCGCAGGGTAAACACGTTCGGGTTCCGAAGGGCACGACCATTCGCGAGGCGTCGGCGCGGGCGGGCATCGTGCTCGATTATCCGTGCGGCGGCCAGGGAACGTGTGGAAAATGCCGTGTTCGCGTCGTGGAAAATGTCCTGCCTCCCCACGAAAAAGAGCGTAGCGCGTTACGCCCTCACGAACTCGACGCCGGGCTGCGGCTCGCGTGTCAAAGCGCGATTCAGGAGTCCACCGTAATCGAGATTCCCGAGACGTCGCTCCTCGCCTCGACCTACAAGATTCTCGCGGACGCGCAGGACGAGAATATCATCGTTACCGACCCTCCCGTGCATAAGCGGTATATTGAACTGACCAAGCCATCGCTCGAAGACACCGCGCCCGACCTCGACCGCGTGCGCCGGGCCTACGGGCGCTTTGATGCGGACCTGGACATGCTTCGCAGCCTGCCGCGCCGCTTGCGCGAGACAAACTTTGCGGGGACTGCTGTCGTGTCGGACGGACAGTTGATTGATTTCGAGCCCGGCAACACGGAACGCGAGTGCTTCGCCGCGGCCTTCGACATCGGCACCACTACGCTGGTGGGTTCGCTGATCGATCTGACGTCCGGCGCCGAGCGCGCCACTACGTCGCGTATGAACCCGCAGACGAGTCACGGCGATGATGTGCTGTCGCGCATCCTTCACGCCCGCGACGACCAAGACGGCCTGGCGCATCTGCACGACGCCGTTGTGAATGCCGTAAACGAGATGATCGGCGAACTGGTAACTCAGGCGGGTACGCGGCTGGAACGCGTCTACGAGGTGACGTTCGCGGGCAACACGACGATGCAACACATGCTTTTGAGTATCAGCCCGAACGCCCTGGGCGAAGTTCCGTTCGTGTCCGCCATGGGACCCGCGGTCGAAGCCGCCGCATCGCAATTCGGCGTGCGCATTCACCCGCGAGGGCGCGGCTACGTGTTCCCCGTCATCGGCGGATTTGTCGGCGGCGACACCATCGCGGGCATGCTCGCGACGGGGCTGGCCAACTACAACACGCCGACGCTGTTCATCGACATCGGCACCAACGGCGAAATCGTGCTCATCAACGAAGGGAAACTACTGGCCGCGTCGTGCGCCGCGGGACCCGCGTTCGAGGGCGCCCGAATCGGACACGGCATGCGCGCAGCTGTCGGCGCGATCGAAGAAGTCCGCCTGAACGACCGCATTGACTACGCGACCATCGGCGACGCGAAGCCCGTGGGAATCTGCGGGTCTGCCCTAATCGATCTCGCCGCCGAGTTGCTGCGCACGGGGATCGTGATGTCGCAAGGCATGCTGCTGACGCCCGATCTACTGCCCTCGGATATTCCTGAGGACATTCGGCGGCGCATCCGGCCAAATGAGGCGGGCGGGGAGTTTGTTTTGGTTGATGCGCATGAAACGCAAACCGGCGCGCCGATCGTGCTCACGCAGCGCGACATCCGCGAGCTTCAACTCGCCACCGGCGCCATTCGCGCGGGAATCGCCATCCTGCTGCGCAACGGCGGTGTTGCGCCCGAAGCGCTCGACCGCGTACTCGTGGCCGGCGCATTCGGCAACTACATCCGCTGCGAAAACGCGCAGCGCATGGGCCTGCTCCCGTCCCAGGTGGACCGCGCCCGAATCCAATTTGTCGGGAACACCTCGCTCACCGGCGCGCGGCTGGTGGCGACATCCCTGCGCGCCCGCGAGCTCGCCGAGGATCTCCGCCGCCGGACCCAACACATCGATTTGGCCTGCGACCCGAATTTCCAAATGGAGTTCGCCGAGGCCATGTTCTTCCCGGAAGTGGTGTAGCCCGAAATTCGGCAGTTGGCTGGGACTGACACCGTCTTTCGCACGGCAGTTTTGTGCGAAACACGGTGTCTGTCCCTCAGTCTGGGGGTGGGTGTGTTGCATAGTACAGACTCTTGACTTCGCGTGAGTTCAGCCACCCTGTAACGCGCCAACTGCTGAATTTAGGGTGACTTCGCATTCTGCGCAAAGTGGCCGCGCGAAATACGGCGCAGCGCGGCGGGATGGGTCATGCAGCCCGGTCGTTACCCACTCGAACATGGATGTCATAGGAAGCCAGCAGTTCGAGCGTAGCCCAGACGAGTAGCGTCACGCCCAGCATCTCCCCCAGTTCCTCGCAGAGCACCTGGAGCGATGAAGGCAGTCCGCCGAGGGTCACGGCGTTGGAGACGACTTCCGTGCCGAGGGCAGACGCGGCGTACACGAAGAATCCGGCAAGATAAAGACGCACAACGTGTTTCCGTCCGCGCAACAATGGCAACAAGGCGCGCCAGAGAACGGCAGAGGCCATCAGGAACGGCGGACCGAGGAGAAACATCCACAGTCCAGTGCGCGGGACGAGCGAGCCCTCCCGGGAACCGGTCGCGAACAGTCTGTCGCTGGCGTTGCCGAACCATTCGTGAATTTGGGCCGTTTCGTCCAAAGACAACGCCAGGCAGAGGGCGGGCAGTGCGACCAGGGTCCACGATTTAACGGCTCGCCGATCAATCTTGGCGAATACAAAGACGCCGAGGAGCAACGCGAGGATGAGGATCTGGCTCGAGGAATACCAGGTCGGAATGTTGGCCTCTTGATCCAAGTCCACCAAGCGAGTCAAAGACCAGTAGGGGTGTCCAAGCGCGGTATCAAGTATGTACAGGGCGGCCATGGTGATGTCCGCCAGCAGGAGCAATCGGACGGCGCCGGGCACGGCGCTGTACGTCAGCCGCACAGCGCGCGAATTCTCCATGCGTGGTTCCCGCTCCCGCCGGAGAATCGGCAATTCGGAGATAAATCCCGAGGAGCGGGCCTGGCTCTGTATTTCGCGGTCTTCCGACAAATCCGTATTCACGCCCTACTTCCGGATACCGTGTTGTTATAACGTTACGAAGACTCGGTTTTTTCTTGACTTGCCATTGCCGCCGCCAAGAATTTACCTCTTGAGTAGTTTTCGTAACACCGGACCTGCGCCACCTTATTCCTCACTCGTTGACAAGGCGAGCCCCTTGCGCGGAGCCTATCGGCAACCGAACCTCCAGGGATCCCTTAGTTTGCAGCCGCTACGGCCTTACGCTTGAACGCGGAAGTTACCGGTTTGCCGTCCCACTCGGCGGGGATGGGCACGTCCAGCAGCCACAGGGCGGTCGCGGCCGTATCGTACGTCGTGACCGGCGCGGCTATCGAGAAGCCCCGTTTGACACCCTTGCCCCACGCTATCCAGGGTATCGTCATGTCTTCCGGCGAATCGGTCCCGTGGGTTTTCTCGTGGCCGCCATGGTCTGCCGTGAGGATGACTACGCTATCTTTGGCGAGGCGCGCGGCCGAGATTGCGTCCCGGACGGCATCGAGCGCGTTATCCTCGTCGCCAAACGCACGGACTTGCTCCGGAGAACCCCAGCCAAACTTGTGGCCGGTGCTGTCAGTGTCCGTGAAATGGATGAAGCAGAGACTCGGCTTCTTCTCAACAATATGCTTGCTGACGGCCGCGGCGACGTCGTTGGACTTGGACGACGGGACCTCGAATGAATCGACCGAACCGGGGAGACTCAAGTGCTCGAGCTTTCTCTTGCTGACGTACATCGCTGTTGTCATCCCGGTCTTCTTCGCTTCGGTGAACGCGGTGGTCACCGCAAGGGGTCCCCTTTCGGGCTCCCATCCGTTCCAGATCACGTTATGCTTGGCCGGACCGACCCCGGTGAGCATTGAAGCGTGGGACACCAGCGTAACGCTGGGAAAAGTTGTCTGCGCCTTCCACGTGCCGGCGCCTTCCTTCATCATCTTCTTCAGCGTGGGCATGGCGCTCTGCTGCATAACGGCCGCGTTGCCGCCGTCGAAACTCACTATGAACACGTGGTTAGCCAGTGGCGCGGCCAGCGCCACTGCCGCGAAAAAAGTAAACGCGCATACCGTTATCAAAACTCGGACGTACCGGATCATAGTGGACTCCCTTTCCAAGTTGGAGACCCCCGCCATTCTGTTCGCAGGCGTGCTTGCGTTGCCCGAAGATAGGTTAGCGGAACTGCGGTATCGTTCTGACCAAGAGTTGGAATTGCAGGATTCGCTTGTGGATTCAACCCGTTCTTGAGTGGCCACAATCCGCGCGTAAGCAAAGCGAGAGTCCGGCAGACACGTGGCTTGGCCTTCCAGGCCGAGGTCCTTGGGCGAGGACGCCCAAGCCACGGGGTGCGCGCCAGATACGCGGAACCTAACGCGCATTGTGGGAGTAACCCGCCGAGACCTGCGGGCCTGACGTGAAATGGCCGCGGGAGCAATGTTTCGCGTCCCGCGGCGGGTAGGCTTCGGAGTGATATCCTGCGGTAATCGAGAATAGCGCCGGCGAACTTTGGAGGCGCGTCCGCGCCTGCGGCGTCAACAATCCCCGCACAGGTGACGCCATTGGCGCTTACACCTGCCTAAACGCCTGCTCCAAATCCGCGATCAGGTCCTTCGCATCTTCGATACCGACCGAAATCCGGATCAAATCTCCGGTGATACCGATCGAACGGCGCACCTCTTCGGGCATCGAGATGTGCGTCATCGTCCACGGGTGCTCGATGAGCGATTCGACGCCGCCAAGGGATTCGGCCAACGTGAAAATCTTGAGACTCGACAATAACCGGAACGCCTCTTCCTGACCGCCCTTTACGCGAAACGAGAAGGTGCCGCCGTACCCTTTGAGCTGCTTCTTCGCCAACGCATGTTGCGGATGACTCTCGAGTCCGGGATGCAACACCGCCGCCACTTTCGGATGCTTTTCGAGCCAGTGCGCAATGGCCAGCGCGTTCTTGTTGTGTTCTTCCATGCGGATGGCAAGGGTCTTCACGCCGCGCAGGACCAGGAAACAATCCTGCGGACCGGGACACGTGCCCATGGCGTTTTGTAGGAAGCCGATCTTTTCCGCAAGAGCCGGGTCGTTCACGATCAGCGCCCCGCCCACGACGTCCGAATGGCCGTTGATATACTTCGTCGTCGAGTGCATCACGACGTCCACGCCATAGTCCAGGGGCCGCAGAAAATAGGGCGACAGGAAGGTGTTGTCGCAGATGGTGGTCACACCGCGTGCGCGCGCGACCTTCGCCACGGCCTCAATGTCGATCAGATTCATGAGCGGATTCGTCGGGGTCTCGATCCAAATCAATTTGGTGTTCGGACGTATCGCCTTGATCAGCGCCGCTTCGTCGCGCAGATTTACGAACTGGACATCTACACCCTTTTCCTTCACGACACTCACGAGAAGCCGGTACGTGCCACCGTAGAGATCGTCATGGACAATGATGTGGTCACCCGGGCCGTATATGGAAAGGAACGTGGCTTCCGCCGCCATCCCCGTCGCAAAAACATAGCCGTTGGCCCCGCCTTCCAGCGCCGCAAGGCAGTTTTCGAGCGCCTTGCGCGTGGGATTTCCGCTGCGCGAGTAGTCAAATGGGCCTGGCTGATTCACGCCTTTGAACGCGAACGTCGACGTTTGATAGACGGGGGTCATCACCGCGCCATACGCGGGATCGGGCCCCTGGCCCGCGTGAATCGCCAATGTCCTGAACTCCATGAACCTAATCCTCCTTCTTACTGTGGATGCGGCGTTGGATCGGCCCGCCACCGCGGAAAAATGAACACGGCCCGGAATGGGTACACGATGTGCCGGGCCGCGTTTCAATGACTTCGCTTCGGACCGCTTCCGCTAAATCCGCTATCATGCATACGTATTGAATTGCGCTCGAATGCAGCCGGACTACTCCGAATAGAGCGGCGTGGACAGGTAACGTTCGCCCGAATCCGGGAGAATCGCGACGATCAGCTTATTCTCGTATTCGGGACGCGCCGCCAAACGCAACGCGACTGCCGCGGCGGCGCCGCAACTAATCCCGCTGATGATGCCTTCCTTCTTCGTGAGGAGCCGGGCAGTCTCGAATGCTTCTTCGTTCGTCACTTGCTCGATCTTGTCCACCACGCTGAGGTCGAGATTGTCTGGCTTGAAGCCGGCGCCGATCCCCTGAATCTTGTGCGGTCCGGGCTTGCCACCGGACAACACGGCGGAGGCCGTCGGTTCAACCGCGACAGCCTCGATGGCTTTGCCCTTTTCTTTCTTGATATAGCGGCTCACACCGGTGATGGTCCCGCCGGTCCCTACTCCGGCCACCAGAACATCGATCTTACCGTCCGTATCGCGCCAAAGCTCCGGTCCGGTCGTCTTGAAGTGGATCTCAGGGTTGGCCGGATTCTTGAACTGCTGCGGCAGGAAGTAGCTCGGATTCTCCGCGAGAATCTCTTCGGCCCGCTTGATCGCGCCCGGCATGCCCTTTTCGCCCGGCGTGAGCACCAGTTCCGCGCCAAACGCCTTCAGCATGTGCCGCCGTTCCATGCTCATCGTCTCGGGCATGGTCAGAATCAGTTTATACCCGCGCGCCGCGGCGACAAACGCCAGCGCAATACCGGTGTTGCCCGACGTCGGCTCGACAATGGTGTCACCCGGCTTGAGTATGCCGCGCTTCTCGGCGTCCCAAATCATCGCGGCCCCGATACGGCATTTCACTGAATACGCCGGATTTCGACCCTCGACCTTTGCGGCCACTTTCCCCTTAAGCCCTTTGGCTAGGGAGTGCAAGTAGACCAGCGGCGTATTCCCGATGCTGAAACTATTGTCCTCGTAAATCGCCATTACTATTCTCCTTAAACTTAAGGCGGCGTTGCCGCGATTCCAAAGTCAACGGCGTGACTCTGTAGGTGATCATTGACGCTGGCTGCACTCGGGAGCCCAACTTTGGGACCGATATTACCCTAACCTTATCATCATTGTCAACATAGCTGCCCCCGCCTTAATTCCCCAGCAGCTGCGGGCGAACCACCCTCGGTTGGGCTGGAGCTGACGAAGCGGGGATTCGCTGTCCGGGACCTGCGAGATGCGCGCCGGTATCAGCGCGTGGAAAGCGAAATCGAGGTGAAATCGAGAGGGTGCGTCGCTGTACTAATGAAGACGGAGTCCGGCTTCAACGGAAATGAAGCGCCCAGGACGCGATTGAACAGGGACGGAAACAAATTCACCAGGCTCTCGGTTCCGGAGAACAGGGGTTGCTGACCGCCGAGCTCGGGCGGGACATAGGCGAGAACGAGATTTGAGTACCGCTCTTCGATCAAGGTCTTGTCGACGGGCGCGACCGTTTCAAACCAGGGGCCATTTCCGGAAACCAGCAGGACACTCGAAGGGCGTTTGGCGCGCTTTAGGATGTCGTCGGCAATCTGCTCCAGCTTCGTGTTTAGGTACACCACCTGATCCGGCGAGACGGTCGAACACAAATTCCGTTCGTTCGCGAATAAAGGCGGCCCGCCGCGTCGAGGGTTTGTCATCGCGCAGGTATCGCACGAACTGGACCGCGCGGCCCGCCGCGGTCGATTTCGCCAGGACACGCTCGAATTCAGTCAGCGATCGTAGCGGCTTGTAGGTAACGTCAATGTTGCTCCTGGGATCCAAGGGTTCACTCCCCGGCGCGAGCACGTGCAGGGAATACCCTTTCGACTTCAGGAAATCATAGACCTTGTTGTGGTGATAGGCGTTGAACACTTCGGCAAACGGATTGGGTCCGTTCTTTCGCTCGCCAAGCACATCCTGGAGGTAGTCCATGTTCAGACACGAGGTCAGGGAAAACAACGCCAATGCGTAGTTCGAGCGGCTATCCGGGACGGTCTGAAACCCTTTGCCTTGCATCGCGGTGAGGAATGGCGTGATGTCGCACGCATAGGAACGTTGGAGCACGTCCGGGCGGGCATACCCTTCGAGCGCGACGAAGTAGATGTCCGGATACTTGGCGGTGACCTCGGCTGGCAGGGACGCCGTCGCCTTGGCCGGTGACGCCGGGGATTTGGCCTCGGGCGGCAACCGCCACACGTTGCCCGCCGCCAGGAGCATGTACAGCGCCAGCAGTACCCCGGCAAACCAGTTCAGGGTTTGCGTCCAGTTCACGAAATCACCGGAGTACCGCGCCACCACCGCTAAGCAGAAGACCACGGTAGTGACATAGGCCACGATGGATCCTGTGGGAAAGGCCCCGAATGCGCCGCGCAGAAACACATTCGCCAACCCGATCAAGACCGCCGCGAATGCCGCGAGCAGCGCCAGAGACAGTAAAACGCCGGGTTGCGAGGCGAACATGCGCCGGTAGGCCAGCAGGAATATGACACAGGCCACTCCGTATACCACGTTGAAGGCGAGCCACGGCCCCGCCGGCGCCACAGGTTCAACCGAGCCGATAAAGTACTCGAGAAAATTCCAGCCCGCGAGAGACGCCACGATCACGATGGACGCCGCAACTCCCGCGCGGTATTTGTCGCGCAACAGCACCCGTAGCACGAGCCACACGGCCACACCGCCGCCGGCCAACACGAACGCGGGCCGGATCAACTCCGGCAACGATGTCTTCCCCGCGTTGTTGGCATAGAGACCCAGCACCGGCTGTAACGCCAGCAGCGCCGGGTGCAATACGCGGGTCGGCGTCGCCAGAACATCGCGTTGGGCGGGCCGCAGATGGGTCTTCGCCGGCCCTGAATCCTTTTCGTCGTTGTCCTGCAATGTGGCTCCCAAATCCTGTGTCTGTCAACTTGTACGGTTGTCCGCGAATGTGCGCGACGCGCGCAGGAAGTGTTTGCTGCGGAGAAAACCGTCTTCTATGTTCGCGTTCACGGCGCGCATTGTCAAATTCGCTCATCTGCGAATCGCGGACGGCGGAGATCGGTCCAGGCGCGGGTAGTCGCCCTGTTGGTTTTCTCCTTTGTGCCGAAAGCGTTGACGGCTCGCACGTGCCGGGACGCTTCGGCGAAGCGTCCCTACCCCACAGGCCCCTACCCTGCGCGACGACCTTACCCCCACGCCCTCACGCATGATCGGGTAGGGACGTTTTGCCAAAACGTCCCGGCGTCGCTATGCGCCGCAGTCAAATGGCGCGATTGCCTGAACACATGACATCACGAGGCGCGTGCAATGTGGCTTGGGCATCCTGCCCAAGGCCCTTGGCCTGGAAGGCCAAGCCACGCATGAGAGTAGACGTACCGGCAAAGCATTCGCTATCATGGCTTCTTGGGATCTGGAACAGGCATGAACACGACGGCAGGCTACAGCGATGGGAAGGACACCATAGCGGCAAGAGCCAATAGCGCTGTGCTTGGCGCGCAAGGGGAGACGGCGTGGTCGGCCCACTGGGGCCGTCGGCGTCAGCGCGCCTTTATTCTGTTCACTCGCCTTGCCGGGGATGTCGTGGTTACCGCGTTGTCCGTGGTTCTGGCCTATCTGCTGCAGGAAAGCTGGCCGCGGTCCATGGGCGAAGTGCAGCGCACCCCCTTTACCATGGCGCCGCTGTTGGCCCGCGTGGCGCTCGCGCCCGAATTCGCCGTGTACCTGCCGTTGCTCTTGTTGGCGCCGATTACGTTCCTCGTCGTCTTCCAATGGCGGCGCCTGTATCGGCAGGACAACAAAGACATTCGCCCCTTCCGGGACACGGGAACCATCTTCAAGGGTACGTTTCTGAGCACGCTCCTGCTGGTCATGGTCGCCTTATCGTATTCGAGGGGCAGGACGGGCGGGCCGCTGGACTATCCGTCCTTGTTCTTCGTGTATTTCTTTTTCGTGGCGTCACTTGGCCTGATCTTGTTTCGCTCCGGCGTGCTTATCGGCTTGTTAGGATTGCACCTGCTCGGGATGGGCCGCACCCGTGTCGCCGTGATTGATTCGGGCGAGGCGGCGCCGGCGCTGCTCGCGCCGTTCCGGTCGCCGTCAACGGAATACGACATGGTCGGCTACGTCACGCTGCGTGACCAGTCTTCCGCGGGCGCGTGGAGCGAAGCGTTGTGGCTGGGGCCCCTGGCGTCGATCCGGGAATTGATCAACAAGCACGATCTCGGTGAAATCATACTCGCGGTAGACCCGAGTCATCTCTCGGCCGATCAACGGCTGGACTTGGCGCAAACGTGCTGGCAAATGGGCGCCGAACTAAAGATGGTGCCGCCGTTCTATCCGTTCTTCCACACCCGCACGCTGTCCGAGACGCTGGGCGGCATACCCTTGCTGCAAGTCGAACGGGTGGGTCTGTACGCCACGATTCCGCAAGTGATCAAACGCGCCGCCGACATCGCTATTTCGTTGTGCGCGCTCGTGGCGGCTTCTCCGATACTGCTCGCGGCCACGATTCTCATCAAGCTCGATTCGCCGGGCCCAGTACTCTTTGTTCAGCAACGCGTCGGACTGAACGGACGAACCTTCCGCATGTTCAAGTTTCGTTCAATGAAGACCGGTAACGATCCGAAGAAGCATGAGGAGTACCTCAAGAAGCTCATCAAAGAAGGCCAGTCGCACGCGGTCGACGAAAACGGCAAACCTGTCTTCAAGATCGCCAACGATCCGCGCATCACCCGTGTCGGACGTATCATTCGCAAGACGAGCATCGACGAGTTGCCGCAGTTGTTCAACGTTCTCAACGGCACGATGAGTTTGGTCGGACCGCGGCCGCCGCTGCCCTACGAAGTCGCCGTCTACGAAGACTGGCACATGAAACGCCTTAACATTCGCCCCGGCTGCACCGGGCTGTGGCAAGTCAGCGGCCGCAGCCGGCTGTCCTTCGAGGAAATGGTCCGGCTCGATATTCGCTACATCGAGCAATGGTCCCCCTGGCTCGATCTCAAGATTCTGCTGAAGACCGTCCCCGTCCTACTCAAATTCTGGCAGTCCTACTGATGGCCCTGAACGCGCGGCATCGCTATATTCTCTGGAACGCGGGCCTTTGGCTCCTGCTCGCCGCTGCCGGCGTGGTCAGCATCGGTCTGCTGCGGCAATACGGGTCCGCTGTGGCCCAGCAAGAACGAGCCCGCGCGTTGGTTGCGCGCGCCGACGCGTACTACCAGGACGGCGACCTCGCAAGTTGCCAAGGGGTCTTGGTGCAAGCGCTGACGTTGTCGCCGGGACTGCTGAGCGAAGTCGCCGACCGGTTTGGTATGCGTATGGCCAACTTGCCGTTCTCGGTGGATGGCCTGACCGCCAAGACCAGCGCGCCCGTGGCGCCGGCGTCGCCGGAGGCCCTGGCGTCGGCGCAACTCGATATCGTGCGCGGCAATCTTGACCAGGCGTCGCGGCTGCTCGACCAGTACACGGCCAACGGCGGACGAGATTCGCGCGCGTTCCTGTGGCGCGGCCGCATCGCGCTCGAGGCGGCGGACTTCCCCAAAGCCCAACACGAATTTGCGCGGTACTGGCAAGCGGTCCCGGACGCCAAGGCCAACTTCGACAAGGAGCTCGGCGGGCGCGCCGACGCTACGGACCCGGAACAACGCGCGCAAGATG
>JACRLJ010000073.1:8477-35180 GCA_016215105.1 Candidatus Hydrogenedentota bacterium | reverse complement strand
GAACAACGCGCGCAAGATGGCCGGACCCTCTTTTGGGCCGGTCTGTGGGACGATGCGTTTGCCGCGTTCACCGAAGCGGCCAAGGCCGGCTCGAAAGATTCGGAGTTGGATTTCTTTCAAGGGGTCGCGTTGGATATTGCCGGTGACGCCGCCGGCGCCCGCGCCCTGTACACCAAGACCCTCACCCGCCTTCCAAACCACCTACTAAGTCTGCGACGACTGCACATGCTACTTTCTGCTCCAACAGCGGGCTAGATACCCGGCGATGAATCCCGGATATTCTGCACAAGTCGAATGGCCACAGTGGTGAGAACGGGTTAGATGATTATATTCGCCGGCCCTGAAGCAGTAATAACGGTTTGATGGTCGTATTCTCCAGCCCTGAAAGGGCGGCCTATACCAGCCCATTCAGGGCAGCGGAATACAATCCAGCGTCGTTGTTATCCAACAGAACCGCGGCGACTGCATGCGTGCTGGATGAGACTCACATTGCACGGCGTAGCCTCTTGAGGCGCGGCCAGAAAGCCTCCGTTTACCAAAACCCTACAAGAACGATCACTGGTGTTAGACAACTTACAGATGCTTTCTGGCCGCGCCGCGTCAAAAAGGCGACTTTCTGGCCGAACTCCTAGCAAGACCACTTAACCACAAAGATCTCAAAGAGTGCAAAGACTTGAAAACGAACTGCTGGAGAAAGTCAGAAGTATGTGATCCACAGATTCGCACAGATGAAGTAAGAGTTATCACGACAGAACTTCACGATTCTGATCGCGAGTAGTATCGAAAGAACGTCACCTGAAATACTTGACTGCATCACAATATTGTGTCATACATATTAGCGCCCTTCGTACGGGGCCAACCATTGGGGGAACACCCGGATGATGCGCTATCCACGCAATACCGACCTTCGAATCAAGCGCACCGACACCGATCAGATCGGGACCAATGTCCGTCTCGAACAGACCTACGCCGGCCTTCCCGTCCTGGGCGGTGAAGCGATCGTGCAACTCGACCCGGCAGGCAACGTCAGTTCCATAGCGATATGCGCCATTACGGCAACAGTGACCTCTCGGGCGAGTTCTTCGCGCACCGAATCCTGGACATCCAACACATCCGCGATAGCCTGTCCACCATTCTCAATATCAGCGCTAATAATGTCATGAACGGGTGTTATGACGTCAACGTTAGCCGTGTTGCCCTGGCTGGCCATTCCATGGGGGCGTACACCACGCTACTTGCGGCGGGCGTCCAGTTACAGGATGGCAGCAATGCCGCTATCAACCTGACCCAGTATCACGGGCTGCGCAGGCAGAATCACGCGGCATCCCCCCACGACACTGACCCTTTGTATGACTCGGGAGCGTTTGCGCATGACAACGCCCCACTCTTCGTGCGTGAGATCTCCGCCTACATCGCCATCGGTGGCGGAACCTATACCGGCGACGCAACGCTTACCGTCATCGACCCGACGCGGCCCAACCTCACCGGCAAAGACGGCATGCAACAGCCCTTCATGTTGATGTCCGGCACCAACGATGTGCTGTCGAACACGAATGGACAATTGTATGCGGTCTTCGGCGGAACCCCCTGTTACCACGACGCCGTGCTCAAACCGTTCGGCGTTTGTCCCAGCCCCGCCTACGCGGTAATTATTGCCGGAGCGAACCACATCACGCCCGTAAGCCGGTTCGCAAAAATGTCGTCGTCAACGTTTGGCGATGCGTGGACAGGGATCACACAGATGCTGCAAACGATCAACAATTACTTCACCAACATCGAAACACCAGCAGCGCAAAAAGATGCCTTCACCAACGTCATCACACAAATCGTCCAAGTCATTTTCAGCCTATTTCCTTCCTCCCAAAACACACCAGGAAATGAGGCCTTCCGACTTGGAGAATTCGAGCTGTATTCCCTTGCGTTCTTCGATACCTATCTGTCTCCCCGCTACAACATAACCGGTGGTACAAACTACGGGTCCGGATTTCTCGGTCTACCCGAAACAACACACGAGCAGCGCCTATGGGTCGCTGACTCTCCGGTAGGCTTCCGATACTCGCCGCCGACCCACGCCTTCTTCGTCAAGAACAACGCGGGCACTCCGCTCGTCCAGTTCCAAAGCGATGGCAATCTCCTCGTGTTGCAGGGCCAAGTGAGCCCGCAGCAGTCGCTCAGCGACGATACCCAGGTCAAAGAACTTTTGATAAAGAAATACAACAACGGGAACCCCATCGTAGTGGCCAAGGTGCCCACCGCGTCAGATCCGAATTCAATAGCAAATCTGAGTATCACCGGCACGGTCACCTCGCAAGTATCAAACCTTACAGCAAATCTCAGCACGGCCGAACTTGTGATCAGAGACGCGGGACAAATCGCGCAGATCATTATCGACGTCAATGGAAATCTAAAAGTCAGGAAGAACATATACACACATTGAAGGCCTCCAACGAAACCCGGATCGGGACGAACGGGAGGGCGGTTGTCCCCAACCGCCGGAACCACGGCATGAGCATTTGTTAGGCGCTCTAAGTCACAAAACGCTCAATGTGTGTAACACTCCGGATCGTTGCCGGTAGAAGTTGTTGGACGAATTATGCCGTGTTGTTCGGAGGATACTCCTGAGCGAGACGAAAGATCGCCCACTCGCGGGGGCTTTTCCGATGCCTATACGAGCCGGATATCAATCGTCACCGCTCAACAGTCAGAAACAAATAGGAGACGTCTCATGAGGCAACGGGACACAGTGTATCACAGGTCTCGGACGCTGGGTACCTTGTCTTGGGATTTGGGAAACCAAAAGGCTCCTCCTCAGATTCTTCCTACCTTCCCGCTATATTGAGGATATCACCCACGGGAAGCGTTGAGTGGTCGAAGTTCATTGATGGTGTCTACGCGGGTCTCGCGGCGGCGGCTCCTGATGGCGGGGAATTTATAGTGAGTCTTAGCGCGCCGAATTACGACACGACCGCTGTTCCCCGTGTACTCAAGCTCGATGGGAATGCAAACGTGCTATGGGATCGCACGTATGGCCAGGCTAGCGGTTTGGATTCACAAGAACCGCGAGCAGTGGCCGCAACAGTCGACGGCGGTTGCGTTGTTGCCTGTCAGCGTTCGCTCGTAATTATTGGCGCGAAGGGGAGTAAGACAAACACCTATATCAGCCAGGTAGTGCTGCGCAAGTTGGATAGTGTCGGCGATGTGGTCTGGGAGCGCAATCTCGAATCTCCTACGGGCTACATGGGCGTGGCCCGCATGATACCGGTGAATGGCGACGGATTTGTACTCGTGGGCGCCGATTCGCAGATTCTTCGCGTTGATGCAGCGGGCAACGCGCTCTGGTGGAATCTATACGGTGGAGGCTGGACAACCGGGGTCGGTGTAGCCTCCGACGGTGGTTTTGTCCTTGTTGGCACATCGCAAGAGAGCTTTCCGACGCCCGAGGTGTTCAGGACGGACGCCAGCGGAAACTTGCTCTGGAGCGCAGTGAACATTATCCCGAACCAAGGCAACGCCCAGTACACGGTACGGGACGCAATTCTGGACACAGAAGGCCGCATGGTCCTTGTCGGTCAGCTCGAACACGTCGCGTATGTTGGGAACTTCTTTCCCATCATTACCTACGACAGCTTCATCATGCAGCTAGACTCTTCGGCCCATCTCAACTGGTCCAAAACGTTGCCTGTTTACGAGCTCAACGGCATTGCCCTGACCAACACCGGTGACTACGTCACTACCGGAGCAGACGGCAACGACCTCAAAGTCATCCGCGTAACCACGGCCGGCAACGTGATGTGAGCCAGCGGTCCGGTGCTCCCCAAGGCGCATCGGGCAGACGACGAAAGCGAACCCTGGCACGGCGGCTCGGTCCAAGATTCCGATTGTAGAGAACGATGGAAGACGCCACCCGTCGTTCTCTACTACGTGGTCCTCACGTTTGGTTCCGTGAATTCTAGCCATGGGTTCTCTTTCGTGAATCTGTGGAAATCGGTGCAATCAGCGGATCGTTCTCTTACTCTTTCGATGAGTTCTTTGCGTTCTTCTGTGGCCAAGCGGGTTGGGTTGCGGCTACGCCGCACTATGCAATCTGTGGATCGTTAAGCGCCCTTGACGACGCAAACGTTTTCGTAGGCTTTCGGTACTCGCCACCGACGCACGCCTTCTTCGTCAAGAACAGCGCGGGCACTCCGCTCGTCCAGTTCCAAAGCGACGGTTTCGGTTGGGTCTCGGTTACGGATTTCTCCATTTTTCAGAATCCTTCCACGCGCATTCCGGGGCCTCGGGTGGGCTCGGGGAGGTGGGTGTCGAGGTAATGGATGAGGATGGCGCAGCGGTCGGCGTCGATGAGGTGGTCGTTTCCTTTGGTGTAGATGATGTTTCCAGTCAGGCCGATGGAGTAGGTGTGCGAGGCGTATTGGGCTTCGCGGTCGGGGATGCGGGGAAAGACGATGCTGCGGTCGGCAAGGGCGCGTTCGAGCAGTTCGGTCATGAACTGTTTGGTTTGGCGGCGGTGGAGCGTGCCGTCGGGATGCGGTTCGAGATCGAGGTTGGCGCCGAATTCGAAGCCCTGCACTCTGCCGCCCCACACGGCCCCGTCCTCGAGCAGGTTGTGGGTGACGGCGCGGCCGCTGTTGCCATTGTCCACACCGATGCCGCGGAAATCGTAGGCCTTGTCGAGCTCCTGAATAATCTGTTGTTGGCGGGCGTAGTTCACGCCGTGGAGATGAATACGGAGCACGTTGACGAGGTGCGGGGGCGCGGCGCGGTAGACGACGAATTCGGAGGGGTCGCGGGCGTAGCCGAGGTCGCAGCCGAGATAGTAGTCGCCAGCCGGAATGTCCGGGGGCGCGGCGAAGGAGTCTTCCTCGCCGATGGACAGGTCGGCGCAGTCGAGACCTTCGTCCACGCAGGCGAGGTAGTCGTCGAGTTTGAACACGGCGTGTTCCGGTTCGCCGTGTTGTCCGAGCACGCGGTGGATGTAACCGGGTGACGTGCGGCCTCCGTAGAGCAGGGCGAGTTCGGCGTCTTTTTCAGCGGTGAATTCGGGGTTGAGCGAGGACGGCCAGTTGTACTGTTCGGCGGTTTGCATTTGGGTCATGCGGTAAAAGGTGTTGCGCAGTCCGTTGGGCACGCCGTAGATCCAGCGCGAACCGTCGCCGTTGAGGGCCTGCAGCAATTCGGACCACCCGGTCTCGGTCATTTCCTGGGCTTCGTCGACAATTTGCCAGTCCACGTGCAGTCCCTGGAAATTGACGCCGCGCGGGCCGGCGATGCGTCCCCAGAGGACGAAACCGTTGGAGAATCGGAGAAACCAGGATGGAGTGCGTTTGATTTCGACGAGGCTCGGCATGAACTGGGGCGTGCTTTCGAAGCGGCGGACGAGGCGGTTCATGAGTGGGAAGAGATGGTTTTCGCATTGGGTGGCAATGAGGAGTTCGCTGTCGGGGTGGGCGACCAAGGCCCATGCGGCCATGATTTCGATTTCCATGGTCTTTCCGACGTCGCGTCCATCGCAATGGACTTTGCGCGTGGCGAAGGACTCGAGTGAGTCCGTTTGGTAGTGGCGCGGTTTCCACGGATTTCCGTTTCTGTCGGAGAAGTATTTCGCCGCGAAATGGGCGCGTTTGTGAAGCTCGAGCCATTTGCGGATCTGGTTGTCTGTGAAGCCACGCCCGGCGAGCCGGGTGTTGGCGTGGTCGTGGTTTATGGGCACGAGAGGTACCTCCTAATGCGGCGTGGCCGCGGTTGTATCGTTGGCGCATGGGAACATTGTCAACATCGTTTCCGCGTTCAGCGCGGAAGAGGCCGGCGAGGCGGCGTCCGCTTGGCTAGGCCGTCGTGGCGGACGACGGTCTTGGCGCTCCGGCGACGCGGCGAGACGGCGCGTCTACTTTGGAGACCCGCGCGACTCGGAATTTCAGAAGTACTTCATTGACCAATTGGCCTGACTGACCTATAATTCAGGCAAGGAGGCCTTTCGGTGACGCACGTTCAGGACGCGAGCGATCTGGCAAAGCAGTCGGCTCTGGACAGCCACACGCGGCTGGAGGCGGCGATTTCCGCGTGGAAAGCCAGTGTCAGCGACGCCCACGCAAGCCTCACGAGCCGGCTTCTGCAAACCCACGAATTGCTGGACTGCCTGGTCCGGGCGTTCGCGGAACGTCAAGACCGCTCCAACGGGGCATTCGCCTCTTTGGCGCAAGTCGACGAGCTTCGCGCCGCTCTGTCCGTTCGCGAACAGGAGCTTGCCGCTGCGGCGGCGTTGACAACCGATCAAGCGCAGCGTATTGGCGACCTCGAATCGGAGCTTCATGCGCTACGCCAGCGCGAGGCAGAGGCGCAGTCCTTAGTCTTCACGAAGGAGACGGAAGACCGCCTGAAGTCGGGACTACGAGCCGAGGCCGTTTCCGAGTCTGTCGAACACGCGGATGAACTGGAGCGCATGCGGCTCGAGCTTTCCGCGCTGCGGCACGAACTTGAATCCGTTCGTGAAACGCAGGAATCCGAACGGCGCGCCGGCGCATCCGCGTTGGAGCAGCAGGCCCAGTGGAAAAATGAACTGGCCCAGAAACTCGCGGTGGAATCCCGCGCGCGCCAACTGCTCGAGGACGAGTGCGAGGACTTGCGCGCGGATAACCTGATGCTGCGCCGGGCAAATGAGAGCCTGTCGCGCGAGGCGACGGCGTCGCGCCCCGGCGGCAAGACCACGTACCCATTCCGCATCTACGACGAGTCCGGCCGAAAACGCAAGCTGGGCGAGATGCTGGTGGACGCGGGCTACCTGACTTCAACGCAGCTTGACCACGCGCTGGTCGAGCAGGAGTCTATTCGAGACACCAAGCTGGGCGCGATCCTCGTGAACAAGGGGCTCGTAGCGGAGGATGTCGTGGCGGAAGGTGTCGCGCTGCAACAGGCCTCGTAGAGTTTCCCGCCGTCCCTTTCCTGGGAATCCGGCCAGAAAGTCAGCTCGATGGCGCGGCGCGGCCAGAAAGCATTTGTAAGTTGTTCGATACCAGCGCTGGCTCGTACGGACTCCTGCTATTCGGAGGCTTTCTGGCCGCGCCTCTCGTGCGCTCGTCCTGGACATTTACCCTACGGGGGATTCTCGCCGTTACTTTGTTGTGCGCTTGCGCCGCTGGGTCTGGGCTCCAGGACTTCTTTAAGGACGCCTTTCGCCGCGAGAACAAGGGGGCGCATCTCGTCGGCCAGGCCGAGACGAGGCGCGCTTTGCTCTGGCGTTGATTTCTCGAGTTCCTCCATGGCTTTTCGCATACGTTCGCGCGCCTTTCCGGCAGCTTCAATGAGCGCGACGGCAGGGTCTTTGGTTCGTGAGCTGGTAACTTTGTCTGATTTCAATGCTAGTCTTCCTTTCGTTTGCGGCGCTGCTTCTTTCGGAGGCGGCGCTGCTTTGTCATCGGGCTCTGATTCTGGATTCGCTTTCGTTTCGTGGGTTTCTTGAGGCGGCTGGGGCTCGAGAGGCAGCGCGGTAAGCCTTCGCGCGGCAAGATACTCCTGGACAACGCCGTCGAGACGAATCAGCGTTAGCGGAGTGACCTCGACATTTCGTTCGGCGTAGTATCGCGCCATTTCTTCACGGAAGAGGCGTACCCATTCCCGTTCGCCTGCGGCGAGTTCGTCAACGTAGCTAAACGTCGCCCGAGCAAAGGGCGAGTCAATAATGTCTATGCTCACAAGATGCTCCTTCTAGCGGCGCGGCCAGAAAGCCTCCTTTTGCCGAAACCCAACGAGAGCGAGCGTTGGTGTTAGACAACGTACAGGTGCTTTCTGGCCGCGTCGCGTCAATTGACCGGCTTTCTGGCCGAATTCCCAGTTCTGGAAGTCCGCAAGGGGCTCCGTGCGCTACCGGTCTTCGGCGGCAGCGGCGAAGGTAGTTTCGGCCTCGAACTGGGTCCGTTGGCGCCAACCCCTCTATATAGAGGGGCGTTTGTTTCGGCTTTGGGTAGTCTATTCGTGGAATTTGCGATAGGTGAGTCGGTGGCTGAATTACGCCCGAATGCCGGAATGCGCCGCTCTTGATCATTGATGCAGAATGAGTTACGTACGGTGTTGACGTCTCATGTTTGGAGAGCGCCGCGCAACGAGACGACCAATTCTCGAGAGATTTTCGCGCGCGAATTGATCGCACGCCGGCTTTCGTGCGGAAGGGGCTTCGGCTGCCGGGGCAGTTGGGGACAGTTGAAGGGAAATTCGTAGTCTGTCCCTTTAATAGAATTAAGTGATTTCGGGAAATTGATGACTGCTCAAAATTTGAGCAAAGTGATTGCGCAAATTTTGGGCACTTGGCCTGGATTCTTGGGCGCCGTGTTTGGCTCTCCGGGTTCTTCATTTCTTGTAATAGTTGTATTTACAGCCAGTTAGATCGATTGCGCGTTACGCGCGGTGGCCTTGGCACATAAACTGCTAATAGGGTGAATGTGCCTAGCGATTGGAAAGCTGGGATTGGTTAGGAGGGGACATGTTGACTATGGACAATCCTCTGGAGGCGGCAACGCTGGAGCGGCGCCGCGACGGTGACTGCAAGGCGTTGGAAGTATTCATGGTACAGCATGTATCACGAGTACTGGAGATGGTTGATTATGACCTTCGCAAAGCGGCGGCGGTTCTGGATATCGACTTGAATGAACTGATTGTGAATATCGCCCGCTGGGATGCGCGCCCGGTCGTTGTCACCAAGTTACCGGGGTCGGCGTCTCTTATGGGAAGGGATAGTTTTCGGGGTGGTGAGTGCGCCGGGTTGTCACCGCTAGAGGAACGATGTGTTGACCTGTGAGGCGTCAGCGCAGGCGGATTTCGGCAGATTTTTGCAACCGTGGTCATGAAGACAGCTGGGGAGTGAAGGAGGTCGCAACCAAGAGACATAACACATGACGAGGGGCATCGTGGACGACTCGCAGGCGCATACGCGCGCCAGAGTCGGCAGGGCTACGGGCCTTGCGGCAGGCGCCTAGTTGGTTCCTGTGTCCATGTTCTCCGGTGGGGCATGGCAAAAGCCAATGTTGGCTGAACCAGTGCCGTTGACGCGGTATCGCCGGATCCCCGCGTCCACGTATGTGTTCGGCTGTTTTCGTGCAGAGGATGTTTAGTACGTGGTACGTGATACGTGTGGCGCGGCCGCGCGGGAAGCGCGGCCGCTAAACGGTGGACTGAGAACGGATTAGTGACGCGGCTATGCCGCGCTGGAATTTTGACATACGATCTTCTCTCCCTGATTGCGCCGTGGGACAGGCCTCCTCGCTTGTCCCGCGGCGCATCCCCCTTTAGGGGACGACGCCCTCCACGGAAGTGTGGGCGCTGGTAGATTCTCGGGACGAGAAGTCGAACTAGTGATTGCGGTATCGATATGGGTACGACAGAAGACGAGGATGTTGTGACGACCAATTCGCGCGTTCGGGCGTGGTGGCTCACCACGTTCAAGGGGTATCGCGTGAAAACCGTTCGACGTCAGCCAATGGCGGGCTTTTTGGGAAGCGTCCGCTACGAGTGCCAATGGCTGTTGGCCGCGGAACGATCGAAGAACTGACGGGGGCGCATGATGCCCGCGCTCGGCGCGCGCGGGCGTGCCCGGGGAATTGCGGGCGCAAACTGACCAAGGGGGTAATTCCATGCTATCATGGCTCCCATGCATGTACGCGCGATGAATTATTTCGTTTCACTGTGTTCTTTGGTGGTCCTTTTGGGCTCGATACCGCTTGGAGGATGCGCGCCCTCTCCGGCGACTCCGACTCCACAGCCCATGACTCAACCTGCCGCCGCGGCGTCCATCTACGAAAGCAACTCTCTGGCGTCGGTGGCTCCAACGGCCGCGGCGCCGGACACCGCAAGCGGCGCGGCGCCAAACGCGTCCGAACTGAATCCGCTAGACGAGCTAGATGCGGCCCTGCGCGAACTGCCTCCGGCGCTGATAGCTCCGCCAACGCGAAAGGCCAAGCCCTCGAGGCCGGGCCAGTTGACACTTGGCGGCGCGGGCCGTCCGGATGACGTTCGCCGCGAGTTGGAGGACCTTCGTTACGAGGTCTCGCAACTCCGTTCTGACCTGGACATGTACCTTGGCCAGTATCTCAGCCAGTTGCGGCAGGAGAACGAGGATTTGCGGCGCGAGCTCCAGCTTGCGCGGGCGGGCCAGGGCGCGCGCGCGTTTGCGCCGGACCTATTCGAGATGCCCCCTTCGCCGGACGGTTCCCCTCCGGGTGGCGCGTTCGTTCCGGGCTCGGCGCCCGATACGCCCACCGCTCCAGAGACGCCGGAAACAGCGCCGAAACAAGACAGCAAGGCTGCGCCCAATGAGGCGGTGGCGCTGGCGGTACACGGTGGACAGAATTACGCGGTGGTTACTGAGTGGGGCCGATCTCCGCAGGACGTGGCGCAAATTGGCGGCAAGGCGTCTTCGCTCAAGGGGATGGTGTGTGTCGTTCCGGAAGGCAGTTCGAACGACCAGGTGATGGCGTTGGGCCGGTTCTTCCGCGGCGAATTCAAGGACTACGACAACATCAACATCGAGGTGTTCGACAATAAGGACGCGGCGCAAAAGTATGTCGAGACGAATAACGCTTCGCCGGAGCATCGGGTATTGAGCGTATCGAAACACCGCCAGTCGGGACGCGACACGATCCTCGTGTTGCGCGATGGCGCGATGACGGAAGTGGGACCGGGTCGGTAATGGGATCGGGCGGCCGGTGGCGAGATGTGGGTGCGCATATCCCTCCTTAGACATGGGGTCTGCCACGGCGGGGCGCCGAGGGCGGAGACCTACACGGACGATCACGGACGGGCACGAACGGGCACGGACCAACGCGGACCAACGCAAGACGCGCGCGGAGACGCACGGAGACAGCGCGCGGTCGGCAAGGACGCCGACCCTCCCGTGAGGTATAGGTTGGATTTGCATGAAGAAGCGCGAACTTCTCAATCTTGGGTATCCGAAAGGGCCGGCAATGGCGGCGGCGCTGCGCGGTCGGCGAGGACGCCGACCCTTCCGTGTGGTATAGGTTGGATTTGCATGAAGAAGCGTGAACTTCTCAATCTTGGGTTTCCGAAAGGGCCGGCTATGGCTGCGGCGTTGCGCGCGGTGGGCGACGCGGCGCGGAGCGGCTATACCAGCGGCGCGATTCGGGGGCTGTTGACCAATTTGATTGCGGACCCCGGCGCGTATATAAGCGATCCGCACTTTGGCGCGGTGGCTTCGGCGCTGGCGCAGCGCAAACGCGAAGGCCGGGATTTCGTGCCGCGCGCGGCTGCGGCGGTGTATCGGCGGTGGGGCGAGAATCTCGACCCGGAATCCATTCAGCAGATGGAGAACGCGTGCGCGCTGCCGGTGTCGGTGAAGGGCGCGTTGATGCCGGATGCGCACGTGGGCTATGGGCTGCCGATTGGCGGCGTGCTGGCCACGCGCAACGCGGTGATTCCGTATGCGGTGGGCGTGGACATCGCGTGCCGGATGAAGATGACGGTCTTGGACTTGCCAGTCTCCGCGTTGACGGGACAGACGGATCGGTTGAAGAACGCCATTCACGAGGAGACGCGGTTCGGCATCGGCGCATCGTTCGAGCGGCGGCGCCAACACGACGTGATGGATGAGGATTGGCAGGCGTTGCCGTTGGTCGCGCGGTACAAGGATAAAGCGTGGTCGCAGCTCGGCACGAGCGGGAGCGGAAACCATTTCGTTGAGTTTGGCGAGTTGACGGTCGAGAACGAGGCAGTAGGATTGCCGCGCGGAACGTATCTTGCGCTGTTGTCGCATAGCGGCAGCCGCGGCACGGGCAATGAGATTGCCGGGTATTACAGCCGGCTTGCGATGGAAAAGCATCCGGAGCTGCCCAAGGAGTTGGGGCGTCTGGCGTGGCTTGATCTCGATACGGCGGCTGGACAGGAGTATTGGCGCGCGATGGAGCTGATGGGGCGCTACGCCGCGGCGAACCACGCGTGCATTCACCGTCACATCGCGCGGAACTTGAAGGTGGACGTGCTGCTCGATTTGGAGAATCACCACAATTTCGCGTGGAAAGAAATTCACGATGGCGAGGAAGTGATTGTGCATCGCAAGGGCGCGACGCCGGCTGGCGCGGGTGTGTTGGGCATCATTCCGGGATCGATGGCTAGTCCGGCGTATATCGTGCGCGGTAAGGGCGTGCCGGAGTCGCTGAATTCGGCGTCGCACGGCGCGGGTCGGCGCATGAGCCGCAACCTGGCGAAGGCGTCGTTTACGTGGTCGCAGACGAAGAAGCTGCTCGACGAGCGCGGGGTCACGCTGATCTCGGCGGGGCTCGACGAGGTCCCGATGGCGTACAAAGACATTGACGAGGTGATGGCGGCGCAGTCGGACTTGGTGGAGCCGTTGGCGCGGTTTGACCCGCGCTTGGTGAAGATGGCGCCCGCAGGGGAACGCCCGGAGGATTAGACCAGCCAGCGCTCGTCGAAACGCCAGAGGCCGGCGTTGCGGGCGGCGTCGTAGGCACGGGTGATTTCGTTAGGCTGGGGACGGCGTTCGATGTCGGTGTATTTGGCTTTTCCGTCTGGGGCGACGCTTCCCACCTGATATTCGGGGCGGTATTGGGCCATGATGTTTACGTAGGTGTCGGGGGAAACTTCGGCGGCCAGCCAGCGGAAGATGGCCGCGGCTTCGTCGAGTTGTCCGGGCATGACCAAGTGCCGCACGAGCACACCGCGCCGGGCCAGGCCGTCGGGACCGAACTTGAGCGGGCCGACTTGGCGGTGCATTTCGAGGATGGCCTCGCGCGCGCGGTCGGGGTAGTCCTTGGCTTTGCAGAGGCGCCTGGCGGTCTCGCGTTCCCAGAATTTGAAGTCGGGCATGTAGATGTCGATCAGGCCGTCGAGTAACTTCAGCGAACTCAATGAGTCGTAGGCGCTGGTGTTGTAGACGATGAGCAGCCTGAGACCGCGTGGAACCGCCGCGGCGATGGCCTCGATCACTTGCGGCGCGACGTGTTCGGGGGTCACGAAGTTGATGTTGTGACAGCCCAAGTCCTGCAGCTCAAGCATCAATGCCGCGAGTTGCCCATCGGTGTATTCCTGTCCGACCGCCTTTTGGCTGATATCCCAGTTCTGGCAGAACACGCAGCGCAGATTGCACAGGCTGAAGAAGATCGTGCCGGACCCGCGCCATCCGCGCAGGCAGTCTTCTTCGCCGAAATGGGGAAACACGCTCGCGACTCGGGCATAGCGGCCGGTGTTGCAGACGCGCGTTTCGTTGGCCAGGCGATTGATGCGGCAGTTGCGCGGGCAGGCGCAACAGTTTTCGAGTTCGCGCAGGCCCGCGGCGGCACGGTTGGCGAGCTCGCCGGTGCGGTGGGGCGCAAGGTACGCCGGCTCGAAAGGATCGAGTAGAAAGCGCGGATCGGGCGTTGATGGGGTGTGTTCCGTAAGCGGCATGAGAGTGTTGCCTCTTTGGCTATTGTAACCCAGATTCTTGGCGAAGTGCGGGTCTCGGAAGCGCGCCGAGGATGGGTTTAGCAGGTCCGGTTCGGGGTCTCGCCACTCCGACTGAGGCCATCGGATGCGGCGAGACGCCGCATCTACTTTGGGGCCGACTCCATTTCCGGTAGCTAGAGGACTCGCCAACGCGTGCAACGGCCACCACGTATTCGTTAGAATCGGTGTTTGAATGTGCAGTCATCGCCGGGCCGCAATGGAGGAATTCCGCTCATGAGCATCGTACTGGGTTTGGATGTTGGCACTAGTGGAACGAAGGCCATCGCGGTCGACGCGTCGGGAAAGGTGGTGGCGTCCGCGCTGGTGGAGTATCCGTTGCACAGCCCGAAACCGAACTGGGCCGAGCAGGACCCGGCGGACTGGAAACGCGCCGCGATTGAAGCGCTGTCGCGTCTGGCGCATGCGCCGGGTATCAAAGTATCCGACATCAAGGGGCTGGGGCTCACGGGTCAGATGCACGGGTCGGTGTTTCTGGACGCGAACGGCCGCGTGTTGCGCAACGCCATCCTGTGGTGCGACCAGCGTACCGCGAAACAGTGCGACGACATCACCTCGAAGGTTGGCGCGCGCAAACTCATCGAGATGGTGTGCAATCCGGCGCTGACGGGGTTCACCGCGCCGAAGATTTTGTGGTTGCGCGAGAACGAGCCGGAAGTCTACGCAAAGGTACGGAAAGTCCTCTTGCCCAAGGACTATATCCGTTTCGAGTTGACCAGCGAATTCGGCACCGACGTGGCGGACGCTTCGGGCACGCTGTTGTTCGATGTGAAGAAGCGGACGTGGCACAAGGAACTCATGTCGCTGTTGGACATTCCCGCGGAGTTTATGCCGCGCGCGTATGAAGGCCCCGAGGTTACCGGGCACCTCAGCGCGGACGCCGCGGCGGCCACCGGCTTGCCCAAGGGCATTCCGGTTATCGCGGGCGGTGGCGATCAGGCGGCGGGCGGCGTGGGTTGCGGCATCGTGCGGACTGGCGTGATCTCGAGCACGGTCGGCACCAGCGGCGTGGTGTTCGCGTTTTCCGATTCGGTGACGCTCGATCCCGAAGGCCGCGTACACACGTTCTGCCATTCGGTGCCCGGCAAGTGGCACGTGATGGGCGTGGTGTTGAGCGCGGGCGGGTCGCTGCGCTGGTTTCGCGATGCGCTGTGTCAGCCGGAGAAGGCCGTCGCGGCGGATACGGGCCGCGACCCGTACGAATACATTACCGCGGCGGCGGAGAGCGTTCCGCCCGGCGCGGAGGGCCTTGTATTTCTTCCCTATCTCACGGGCGAACGCACGCCGCACAAAGATCCCTACGCGAAGGGCGCGTTCATCGGCCTTTCGTTGCGTCACACGCGCGCGCACATGGCCCGCGCGGTACTCGAGGGCGTGGCGTACGCCATGCGCGACAGCCTCGACATCATGCGGGGAATGGGCGTGCCGATTACGCAGGCGCGCGCGTCCGGCGGCGGCGCGAAGAGCGCGTTCTGGCGGCAGATGCAGGCCGACGTGAACCAGGCGCCGCTGGTCACCATCAATGTGGACGAAGGGCCGGCGTACGGCGCGGCGCTACTCGCTACGGTCGCCACGGGCATGCACAAGTCCGTCGAGGAGGCCTGCGACGCCACCATCAGAGTTGTGGACACCTGCGCGCCGGACGCCGCGCGATCCGCGGCATACAATCCGTGGTTCGCCGAGTACCAGGCGGCGTACCACGCGTTGGCGCCGGGTTTCGCGCGCGCGGCGAAATTGATTTGATGGCAGAGGTATGGGAGAAGGCGACAGTTTGGGGCAAAGTTTTGCGATAGAGCACAGCGCCACTAACGTGTCATTCTGAGCGGAAGCGAAGTATCTGCTCCGCACACGCCCAACGTTTTGCCTATTACGCGCGGCTATTGCACGTTGGCAGTAGATCATTCGCTAACGCTCAGGATGACACGATGCGCGGGTATCTCAGGAAGGCGGCGCTTGAGGACAGCCGCCCGTTCGCTTTGGCGTGAATCCTGTGAAAAACGCATGGATTACCGGAGAAGGAGTTCCATGAGTCTTGACCGACTCGAAAAGCAGATTGCTTTCATCAAAGAGATTGATAAAGCGAAATCGATTTTCCGCCGCAATCGTCTTCTGGATAATTCGCGCTATGAAAACGACGCGGAGCATTCCTGGCATATCGCAATCATGGCCGCGATCTTGGTCGAACACGCGAACGAACCCAACCTAGATATTGGCCGAGTCATTCTGATGGTCCTCATCCATGACCTTGTGGAGATTGGCGTCGGCGATACCTTTATCTATGATGAGGCCGCACGCGCCACCAAAGTCGAGCAGGAACGGGAATCCGCCGAACGTGTGTTTGGCATGCTCCCAGAAGGTCAACGCGATCACCTGCGCGCGCTGTGGGAAGAGTTCGAGGCCAAGGAAACCAGCGAGGCGAGATTCGCGGGCGCCTTGGACCGCCTTCAACCGCTCATCCACAATGCCTCGACGGAAGGACACGCTTGGAAGAAACACGGCGTTACGCGGCGCCAAGTCGAGTCGGTCAACAGCCGGATCGCCAACGGCTCCGAATCCCTGTGGACGTTCGCGAAGGGCCTCATTGCCGGGGCCGTGAAGAACGGCCATCTGGAGGAGTAGCGCAGGGCCGAGACCTTGCGGCGCATTGATGCTCAATAACGAATCGTAACTGGAAAGGAAACGCACACATGGAAGAGAAACCCATTCACTTCGAGGATATGGTGGCCGCGGTCGAGATGCCGACCGACGGCATTTTGAGCCGCACGCTCGTGAACACCGCGGCCGCCAAGGTCGTGTTGTTCGCGTTCTCGACTGGCCAGGAGCTTTCGGAACACACGGCGGCCATGGCGGCGACGCTTCACATTCTCAAAGGGGAGGCGGACGTGATCCTGGGCGAAGACATTCATCACGCCAGCGCCGGTTTCTGGGCCCACATGCCGCCGCATCTGAAGCACAGCGTTCGCACCAAGACACCGACCGTGATGCTGCTGGTCTTGCTGAAGAAATCGGCGTGAAGATAAAACTCGGCGCCTCCACAAATGCTCACGCGGAAGCGCCGAGATTCTGTAATCGGCTATTGCTACTTCGCGGCTGGGGCTGGCGTTGGCGGGCTCAGCGCCTCTACGCAATTCATCAACTCCGTCCGGAAGGCGTTCATCTTGGTCTCGCTGTAGGCTTGGTCGATGACGTTTCGCGCGGCGCCTTGCGTAACGGCCTTGTACCCTTCGTCCACGAGGCCCGGCAAACCGGCTTCGAGCAGATGCTTGATTCTCGCGCGGGCGTCGTCGCTTAGCGGCGCGCCGTCCTTTGCCTCGAGGCGTTTGCGCAGGGCCGCGACGATACGGGTGTCTTCGATGCCTTCGCGGACGGCCTCCCAGCGGCGGCTGTCGACGGGCCTGGTGCGTCCGGCGTACACGAGCGGGTATTCGAGGTCCTGGCGCATCCAGGGATCTCCGCCGAGGTTGTAGCACCAGAAGCCGATGCCGGTGGCGTTCCAGCGCGCGGCAAACAACGCGGCGGTACGGTATTCGGCGAAGATATTGATGTTCTTGAGATTGGCGCCAACCGGGCGCGAGGAGGTGTAGCCGCAGTTGTACGACCACATCATCTTCCCGGTGCGGCGCATGACCTTCATTTCTTCGGAGCCGTCGGGCAACTGATAGATGCTCGGGCTCCAAATATCCACGCCTTTCGCCATTTCCTCGAACATCGGTCCTTCGCCGCCGCCGTCTACGTAGACCAGAATCTTCGGGTCAATCGCTTTGACTGCGACGCTGAAGTCGGTGACTTGCTGCACGGCTTTCCAGCCGGCGCCGCCCGGCTCGTCAATGGGATAGAGCGCAAAGTGATCGTAGTCAAACCCGGCGTCGGCCAAATGTTTCACCATGTCGTTGAGGTAGACCGCGAGATCCTTCTTGTATTGCTCACTCTTCATGTCTCCGCTCAAGTTTGGCAAGCCGTTCGGCATAAGGACCACGTCTTTGCCCTTGAATCGGGCCAGGACTGGATCGAGTTTGGCGTAGTCCACGCCGGTCAGTAGACCCTGAGCGTCGAACTTGGCCACGCCCATCGGACACGTAAACGCGGTGTTCCCGTGCGCGAGCAGGTCGTCCACCTGCGGGCCTTCGGGGGCGGCCCAGGTACACATGCGCATGGCGCTGTATGACGCCATCTCGAAGGGCAGCACCTGCAGGGTGGCTTCCACCAGCGTTTCGGGCGCGGGTTCAGTGTGCGGGTTCTTCGGCGCGTCGAGCACACCGGCGCCGTTGAGCGCTTGCAGCTTGACTGCAATGCGATGACTTCCCGGTTGAGCCGCGCCGACGTTCACATCGAGCCACAGCTCCCGGCTCGACAGGGAGGGAATGTCAATGACGTTGGACTCGTCGAGTTCTGGCATCGCGTCCCACGCCACTTCACCGAGCGAGGTCGGCACGGGCGTCGTGCGAAGAAGCGTCACGACGGGTCCGCCGGCCGGCGCATCCAACACCGCACGCACTTGCAGCGCATGGTCCGTCACATTGAACAGGCTTAACGCAATGGGTTCGTGTTCGCCGGGAACCGCGCGGCGCGCGATCTTGAGCGGGCTGATGGCGCGCGCCGGAACCTGGTTGTCCGCGTTCCGGTTCTCCCACACGTTGCCCTCGAACGCGACGAGGCTGGTCCCCTTGCCCAGGGCGGCGGCTTGCCGGACGGCGTCACTGACGCGCAACAGCCGCGCGGACCTGGTCACGAGCGCCGCAGTCTTGTCCAGAGCTTCCTGGCGCGCGGGAGAATTGGCGCCAGGCATGGCGTCCTGTTTCGGCGCGAGCGCTTTCGAATCGCTGTCGAGCAATCGCGCTTCCCGGCGCAACGCAGCAGCAGACAGAGGCAGCGCGGCTTCGACGGTGTCCGCGGCGGATGTCAGAGACGCCACGGCGCGGCCCGCGAGCGCGCGATCGTTCGCGAAGGGTTCTAGCGCGACGTCCTTGGCGCCCGTAAAGAGCTCGCGGCCATCGGCGTCGGCCAGCGACCACGTAAAGCGGTAGGTTCCGGGCACGACGGCGTCAACGGCCAGCAGCAGTTCGCCGCTCGCTCCGAGCACGTTCGAATTGGCAACTTGGCGCGCGCCGTCCGGACGTATGCATACGGCCGTGGCCTTCAAGGGCTTTTCGCCGGGTTTGGGGTTGTGGATCACGAAGCGGACATTTTCGCCGGTGAGCAATCGATCCCAGGCGAGATTCTGCGGCGCCATCTGGAGCGCTTCGGTCTGCGTTAGTCCGAACCATGCGCCGCTATTGCGCACGTCGCAGCGATACAAAGGCCACTGGACCACGGCGTCCTTGCCGGAGGATGTACCCAGGCCGTATAGGAGACCGGCCTCGCCGCCGGTGATGACCAGATCGAGTCCGGGCGAGTCCGGCGCCATGTCCCCGACTGCGGGGGTAACGTTAATGGTCCGATTTTCAAATTGATAGTCGTAGATGAATTCGCCCTTGGTGTTCAAGACCATCAGGCGGCCGGTCTGCGTACACAGCACGTATTCGAGTTGCTTGTCGCCGTTGATGTCGGCAATGGCTCCCGAGGCCAGGCTTCGACCCTGCATGTCGATATCCCAGAGCGTCCGGCCACTTTCGTCGAACCGGAAGATAACGCCCAGTTGGGTGACGACGAAGATGTCCACGCGGCCATCTTGATCCAGGTCGCCGACCGAGATAGTCGATGCGACGGGACCACGCGTGGGCTGTTGCCAAAGAAGTTGGCCTTGCCCGTCAAGGCAGTACACTTGCCCGTCGTTGGTGGCGGCCACGATGCGGACGCTCCCGTCCGAGGCGCCAAAGATGACCGGGGATGACGTGGCCCAATCCGCGGACGCGCCGCCGATGGTTCGCGCCCATAGCGCCGTGCCGTCGCTTTTCAACGCACTCAACAAACCTGCGTTGGTGGTGACGAGTACTTCCTGTTTTCCGTCGCCATCAATATCGCCTATGGCCGAGCTTGCAGGGATGCCCTTGAGCGCGGCCTGCCAGACCGGCTTGCCCGTCAATGCATCAAACGCGGATAGCGCTCCAGTGGAATCGCCTTGAATGACTTGCGCGGCGCCGTCGGCGTTCAATTCGGCTACCACGGCGCCGGACCACGCCACCGGGCCTTTCAATTGCGCATGCCACACCTCGGCGCCGGCGCCATCAACACAATCGAGCTGGCCCGCGGAGTCCGCAGCGAAGATTAGCGAGGACTGTCCTTTCCGAGTGAGCACCGCGGGATACGTCATGAAACGTCCCTTGCTGCGATAACGCCATAGTTCTTTGCCTTTGCCGTCCACCGCGATTATCTCGTCGCGTCCCAGGCAGAGCGCCGCGAGGCGCCCATCCCCCTTGAGATCGGCGACGGTCGCGGTGCTTTCGAGAAATGTGCTCAGGTTTGCCTTCCAAACCTGCGGAAGCTGGAGCTCGGACGCGGGAGCGCCCGATGCGCTCGGCGAGCAGCACATCAGCACCGCGATACACGCGGCGACGAAATAGGCCGAAACGCGCGGTGCGCAAACAGAAAAGGGAAATAGGCCGGTATGCATGATCTTCAGACCCCGAATTAGTTATTGCCGGAAAACTGCCCTTGAGGACGAAATTGTTCGGCAGGCCAAAAACACAACACGTTGCGTGCTGAAGCCAGTATCCGCATTTTGGCGCAGGCTGTCAAACTGCGTGGACGGGGCGCGTGGCCAAAGTTGCGAGCGTAAGACAGCGCGTATACCGGTCCAGATCGATGCGGCCCGACCGGCGAATGAGGACGTTCGCCCTCCCGGTCACGGCGGGTTTTCCTTGGGGCCACGCGGAAGTTCGGGACGGTTCGGCGAACCGCCCCTACCCGGTCTTGGGCGTGGCGCGGTTTGACCGCATGGGTGTGACACGGTATCGTTTGCGCCGGAATGAACACGAGGGAACGAGGTTATGCCGTTATCGCGCTTGTATCGCTATATTCTGCGCCGGAAATATCGCGTTGACGCCACGCCTGGTGAACGAATTCTTGTCGTGACGCGGTCGATGAGCGATGTTCTCTATGAGCGGTCCCAGTCGCTTCTCACGCTGCCGTTTGGGCGACGGCGAATCGTTGGTATGAACAATTGGAGAAACGCGACGGACTATCTCTATCTCCTTTTCGAATTCGACGTGGACTGGATCATTAACGTGGACGAGGACTGCTTTGTCTTCGACAACGACCGCATTTTGGGCCTGCTGAGCTTCATGCAGCACAACGACTACGATTTTTGCGGCATCCCGGATGGCGGCGCCTGCGTTCACCGCTTTCACAATCCCGTGGTCACCAACCCGTTCTTCAATATCTACAACGCCGGGAGGATTCGGCCCAAATTGCGTGAGGAAAGTGTGTTCCAGATTAATCGCGTACGTTACGCGCCGGAACTCGAGCGGTTCACGCCGCGGCATTTGCTCAAGAACGACCACGCGTACGCGTTCGACGATTTCGAGTGCTACTACGGCTTCTTCTTCTGGCTGCTGTTGAGCGGTTTCAAGCCGTTGTACTTGCCGTCGAGGGAATTGGAGGACGGATTGACGACCGAACTTCGCGATCATGAGGACGTTCCGTTTCTCTACCACACGTGGTTCACGAGGAAGTATACTAGGGATGAAGAACACACCCGCCGGATTGATCACATCTTTGACCTGGCCAGACGCGGTGTGAGCAGATAACTCCGACGTAGAACGGCAGACCATGACCATTACCTTTGAAGAAATTGTCGACGAGAGCGGAGAGCGCCTTCGGCTCGATGTGTATTTGACCGAGCGGATTGAGGACGCGTCGCGTTCGTTCATCAAGAAGCTGATCAAGGATGAACGGGTCAGCGTCAACGGCGGCGTATGCACGCGTCCGGGCCGCTCGATGACCGCCGGCGACAAGGTTTGTGTCGAGATTCCGCCGCCACCGGACACGAGACCGGCGGCGGAAGACATTCCGCTTGATATACTGTACCAGGACGACGATGTGCTGGTCGTGAACAAGCCTCAAGGATTGTGCGTGCATCCGGCGCCGGGCAATTACACCGGCACGCTGGTTAATGCCGTGTTGTTCCATTGTCCGGACTTCGAGAGTCCTGGCGCGGACCTGGGGCGGCCAGGCATCGTTCACCGGCTGGACATGCACACGTCCGGCGCTTTGGTGGTGGCGAAGACGCAACGCGCGTTCAACGGCCTCGCCAAGCAGGCCCGGGACCACACGTTCGACCGCCGCTACCTTGCGCTCGTGCGCGGCGAGTTTCCGGAAGACAGCGGACGCATCAACGCTACGGTGGGCCGGAGCCTTTCCGATCGCACTAAGATGTCGGTCACCGGCGTACACGGGCGCGAGGCCGTGACGCGGTTCGAAGTGCTCGAACGGTTTGGCGTCGCTTCGCTTGTGGCGTTGATTCTCGAAACCGGCCGCACGCACCAGATTCGCGTACACTTGCGGTTTGCCCAGCACCCGGTGCTCGGCGATCCGGTGTACGGCGTGACCGATTTTCGGTCCTGGGCCGTGTCCGACGAGGTGCGCGCGGCGCTCGACGCGTTGCGGGGGCAGGCGCTGCATGCGGAGCGTCTGGGCTTCGAGCACCCCGTGAGCGGAAAACAGATGACGTTTACGGCCGCGCCGCCGGCGGATTTTCAACGCGCACTCGACGCCCTACGGACTGTCTAGATTGCGACGCATTCGGTAGCTGCTCGGGTTTGGGCCGAGGGTGAACCGCGTAATCGTCACCCCTCCTGCCTTCTGCTTCATCGTCCTGGCCATTTGGACCAAGACTGTAGAGCCGGTAATCGTCTGCGTCGCGGCGGTAGGTGAACGGGCCGCCGGTATACGGGTCCTTAGGGAGTTGCTCAAGATACTTCGGGACGAGGCTGTCGAGGGTTTCGGGGTATTCGTTCTTGTCGCGGTGATACAGCTCGAGCGCCAGAAGAATTACGGCGCCGTTGTAGGCGGCGCGAATGGTGGTGTGTGTTAGTAGAATTGAATCAACGTAATCTATCGGCCTCCCGCCAAGAATAGAATCCCCCAAGTGGCCCTCTGTCAGTTCAGCCTGGTTCGGCCGCCAAGTGCGGTACTCAGGGAAGTCCATTGCCACGGCCGCGCGGAACTCGTCCCGATGGCGAATGACCAGCCGCCGCGCCGCCGCCAAGTGCCAGCGAAGCACGGCATTTCCCACAAAGTGCTCCGGGCCGGACATGTTCTGCGTTCGGATTTCACGCGTATTGTCCATGACGCGCCACCGGTATTCCAGCGCCGCTACCGGCGGCTTAAGCCCACGCTCCAGTTCGCGAAACTGGTTCAGGACCGGGCTTAGGGCCGCCGCCGACTTGACCGCGCGCGCCCAGCCGTCGAATCGCCACATCGCCAAGGTCTGAAGCCGGGAACCACTCCAGTTGTCCGGGCCGTCCGTCATCAGCATAGCGCCCAGGCGAATTGCGTCCATAAAGCAGGCGGCCGCCGCCGCGTCATCTCCCGAGATGCGCTGGGTCTGAACGCCACGCGCCACGAGCGCCATCCCCAACTGAAACAACTGGGTCTCGCGGGGCTGTCTCGTCTCCCAGAGCGCCCCCTGTTGTACTTCAAAGTCGGACCACTGAATCGGCTCGCGGTAGTAGGGCTTATTGAATGCCTCGCGAATCTTCTCGATCGCCGGCCCGCACGCATCGATGTATGCCACAAACTCGGGATCGTCGTCAGGACGTCTGATCTGAAGGGCCTCACCCAAAGAGTCAGGCTCCCAACTGTAAATGAGATTTGGATACTCCGGGGTCCCCGCCGACATAGGATCCGGCGCCTTGGGCAGAAGTTTCTCAGCCTCTTCCAGCGTGAAGTACGCATTGTCCGGCGAGCTCCGCATCGCCAGTTCCTCGGGCGTCTCGGGCGGCATGATCAGGACGGGCTTGCGCGCCACAGAAACATAGGCGATCAGCGCGCCGAGGCAAAGCACGGCGCACACGAACAGCGCGATATTGCGGACGACTTTTCTGTTGTGTTTGCGCACGTGCGAGTTCCTCCGGTACTTCCGTGGCGCCTAAAAGCGCGGGCTACGTAGTGCTGGTCAAGCGACGCAGCACACAGTTACGTTTCCGGTTCGGGTGGAGCGTGAACTATGCGGTCGTCGCCCTTTCGCCCTGTACCGCTGTCATCCTTGCCATTCTCGCCGAGGCTGTAGAAGCGGTAATCGTCCGCTTCACGGCGGTAGGTGAATGGTCCGCCAGTAAAGGGGTCGTTGGGAAGCTGGTCGAGGTATTTCGGAACGAGGGGGTCAAGCGTCTCGGGGTATTCGTCGTGGTCCCGGCGATACGATTCGAGCGCCACAACGACGACGGCGCCATCGAAAGCTGTGCTATGAGCGACGTGCCGTCGAGCGATGTATACCATGGAGTTAATCGGGCTCACATCAAACATCCGCATCGCAATGTTGGATTCCAATAGTTCGGAGTGTTCCTTCCGCCACTTCGTAAATTGCGGATACTCGAGCGACACGGCGCGTCGGAACTCGTCGCGATTCTGGGCATTCATCCGGCGCGCTGACGCCAGCCCCCAACTAAACAACGGGCTTACAACAAAGCGCGGGGGGCCGGCCCCATTCGGCAAGTCGAAACGAACCGTGTTGTCGAGGACGCGCCATTCAAATTCCAGCGCCGCTACCGGCGGCAGCGGCTCGAATTCGCGAAGCTGCGTTTGAACCTGCTTCAACGCTTCCTGCGAACGGGCGTCATGTGCCCAGCTAGTGATTCTCCGCAGCGCTTCGAGTTGGACTCGAGTACCGTGAGACTCGCTGGCGCCGTCCGTCATCAACGTAGCCCCGAGCCGGAGGGCATCCATGAGGTACGTGGCGGAGGCGGCGTCGTCGCGCGCTATGCGCTGCGTTTGTACACCGCGCGCCACGAGAATCGCTCCCAATTGCGACAACGGGCCACAGCGGTTTTCCCGCCTTATCCAGTTCGCGTTGTGAACTTCAAACTCGGACCATTCGAGCGGCTCGCGGTAATAGGGCTTGCGGAGCGCCTCTCGCGTCTTTTCGATTGCCGGGCCGCAGGCGTCAATGAACTTGACGAATTCGGGGTCGTCATCAGGACGCTTGATCTGAAGCGCCTCGCCAAGCGAATCGCGCTTTGGCTTGTAAACGGACTGGAGTTGCGGATAGTCCGGGTCCGGCCCGACCAGGGGTTCCGGCCCTTTCGGAATGAGCTTGGCCGCTTCTTGCAGCGTGAAGTACGCGTTGTCCGGCGAGGCGCGCATGGCCAGCTCTTCGGGAGTCTCCGGCGGCATGATCTGGACGGGCTTGCGCGTCACGGAGACGTACGCGATTAAGGCGCCGAGGCAAAGTACGGCGGTCGCGAACAGGATGACGTTACGAATCGGTTTTCTGTTGTGCCTGCGCACGTATAGGTTCCTCCAAAATGTCCATGGGGCCGTCACGCGCCGGGTACGCGGTCGCTCCTGGTATGCATTGCCAGAACTTGCAGCGATAGGTCACCCATTCTTGTCCGAATAGTCTCCCGGTGAGTGAAATGGGATGAGCCCAATCGCGTGCCGGGCGCGCGGATCGCCGCTCTTTTCTGGCCCTGTACACGTTAACGAATAGTCACTACCGATCTTACGATAGGGCAGCGGCTGACCGGTAAATGCGTCTTGGGAAACCGCCGGAAGATAGGCGGGCGCAAGCGCTTCCAGTGAGTCTGGGTAGGCGCCGTAGTCACGATGGTACAGTTCGAGCGCTAGAATCGCCTCCAACGCGCTGTACGATGAATCAACCCAGGCATACTGTTCGGCGAAGAATTGTATCTTCCGCCAGGGAGTCAAGAGACCATAACCGTAGCCTGAGTAACCCATATTGTCCAATGCGAGCCACTGGCTGATGAAACTCAGTCTCTCAGAAGGTGAAGTGAGCTGGGGATTCGCCATTGCCCAATCCCGAAACTGGGGATAGGGCAGTTGGAGAGCAGCGCGAAATTCGCCGCAGTGCTCCGCGGCTATCCGGCTCGACTGGCTCAGCCCATAGCCAAAGAGAAGATCCTTCCCTAACCAGTTTATCCCGGATTCACCTGCCTGCCGTTCCAACTTGGCTATTCGGGAATCCTGGGAGGACGACCGATGTGCGGGCGAATTCGATGATGGCGCGGGAGCTCTTTTCCGGAGACGGACCGTGTTGTCCATCACACGCCAATGAAAGTCCAAATTCATCACCGGGGGTTGTAGGCGCCGGTGCAGCGTTTGAACAGCGGACAGGGCGGTTCGCAACGCTTGGTCGGAAACGCGCCCAGCGGCTCGGTCAAGAAATCGCAACGTCATGTCGTCCCCGCCAATACCCTCTGGATTGTCGCTGCTAGTGATGACGCGGTAGCGCAGAGAGTCGAGCAACCACGGTACGGCCTCATCTTCGCGGGTCGGGATCATCAGCAATTGCACCCCGCGCGCTTGCATCAGCTGTCTCAGGACGTGAATCTGGCGCCATTCAGGCGGAAAGGCGTGGTCGTCGTAAGAATAGGTTCTGAAGTCTTCCCACGTAATCGGAAGCCGGAAGTTAGGCTTAGGAAGGGCGTCACGCGTGCGGAGTAGGGCGGGCTCACTTTCGTCCAGGTATCGCAGGAGCTTTGGAGAGTCGTTGCGGAGCTTCAAACCGACTAATCCGCCCAGGAACAAATGCGACTCGCCGCTGGTGGTCCAGCGTTTGTAATCCGCCTCTTCCTCCGGTGTGGTTGCCGGTTTTTGAGGTAACATGCGGACTGCTTCCACTAAGTCGAAGTACGGATTGTCCGGCGAGGCGCGCATTGCCAATTCTTCAGCCGATTCCGGCGGCATGATTCGGACCGACCTGCGCGTCGCTGAAACGTAGATTGTCAGCAAACCGAGACAGAGCACGGCGAGAACAAAACGGATAATGTTACGTTTCGCAGCTTGATGGGGTTTATGCACGGACGGGATTGCGCTCATCGCTGTCTCAACTTTGCGACGAGTTCTTCTGGTCCGTAAATGACGTTACCGGCGGAGCTTGGGCGGCCGTCAGGTCCCGGCGCCTCTGCGAAGAGCCAGTAATCGCTACCTTCACGGAGATAACGAAAATCCCTGGCGGGGCCGGGAAGGTTTGGCAGTCTCTCAAGGTAATTCGGGGCAAGCGCCTCCAGCGTGGCCGGGTATTCGCCGTGGTCGGCACGGTACAGCGCCAGGGCAAGCCTAAGCTCCGTGGTCCGGTAGCCCAAGCGAACGCCGTTCATCGCATTCGCGATCCGGCTCGTTATC
>JACRLJ010000073.1:0-8441 GCA_016215105.1 Candidatus Hydrogenedentota bacterium | reverse complement strand
GGGCAGATCATAGGGTAGGCTTTGTGCCGCCATTCCGAATGCGCTCCAAACCAGTCCTTGAACTGACTGGCGTCCATAAGAACGGCCTGACGGAATTCATCGCGATGTTCCGATAGCAGCTTTCGTACGTTCCGCAACTGGATGCCGAAGTGTATCCGTTCGGTGATGTCCGTTACGCCCGAGAAGCGGGTCTTCAGACTCTGCGTGTTGTCCAGTATTCTCCAGTGATGCTCGAGGGACGAGACCGACACGTCACACTTGCTCTCGAGACGTAGTGTCTCCTTTAACGCGAGGGTAAGCGATTCTCTGTTCAAGGAAGACGCCGCTTCACCAATCCACCAAACGGCATGCTGCTGAACACCCCGCGTGTCCTCGATAGTTCCGTCGGTGGCCATAAGCTGGCCTAGCCGAACTACGTCAAGGAGCGTCGCCACTGTCTGCGCACCGTCTCCGCCTGCGCGAACGGCTTGAACAGCCCGCGCGACCATCGCGCTCCCCAGGAACCTAAATGCGGCTTCGCCCCGGTCCATCCACGAGTTTCGGAAGTCAAGGAGCCGGTATTCGGACCAGATGATAGGCAACCGGTAGTACGGCTTGGCAAACGCTTCCCGCGTCTTGTCTATCGCCGGGCCGCACTGTTCGAGGTAGGCGATGAGTTCGGGGTCGTCGTCGGGCCGCTTGATATCGAGGATCTCGCCCAGCGATCCGGACTTCGGCCTGTAGGCGACTTGGAGAGCCGGATACTCGGCGTCCGGCACGGGAAGCGCTAATGGCTTATTCTTGGGAAGGAGCTTCACCGCTTCCATCAGCGTGAAGTACGCGTTGTCCGCGGACCGGCGCATCACCAGCTCTTCCTGCGTTTCCGGCGGCATAATCAGGGTTGGCTTGCGCGTGCCGACAAACGCAATCAGGCCCGCCAGGCAAAGCACGGCGGACGCGAACAGGATGACGTTGCGGGTGGCGGCAGACCGGCGTCTACGCATGCGCGGGAACTCTCTTGGCCAGGCGCCTTTGGCGTTGTGAGCGTAGTGTGATCAGGCCGGACATGGAAAGACCCTTCGGACTGAGCTGGCGGCGCTCCGGCTGCCCGCGCTCGTCGAACGCGGGCGTACTCGTGTGGCGCCTGCGTTGGGTCATAGTCCCCAGGGTCTCCCGGTTTAGTTTCCGACGGCGCGGGCGGCGGTGTATTCGCGCACGCGGAGGACGAGCGTGGTCAAGCCGAGCATGAGCACGTAGATCACGATTAGTGCAAATATCGCCTGGGGCAGCGCGATCAGCAGTTCTTTCTTGTGGAACTCGGCGAGCGCCGCCTGGACGACGGGTTTCGCTCGCTCGGTGGCCAGTTTCGGCAAGAGGATGTTGATGTACTTCTCGATGGTGAAGAAATCCACCAGTCCGGGCGAATACAAGGCGAGCCGTTGCCACCCGAAGATCAGCGCGATACCGACGATCATCGGGCGCTTGGTTAGCGCGCCGAGCATCATGCAGAAGGCGCCATACCCGCCGAGCGCGGCGATCAGAACGCCGATGTAGTGCGCGAGCAGCTTGAGGCCGGACGCGTCAAACGCGAGATTGCCGAGCAGCGTACACGCGGCATAGGTCAAACACAGCGACGGAACCAAAATGCACGACGACACCATCACAAAGGCCAAAAACTTTCCGAGCACCATGGCCGAGCGCGGCGCCGGGCGCGACAGCAGGTACGGCATGGTCTGCGTTTCCACTTCTTCGCCGATCAGCATGCACGCGAAGAACAGGGCCAACAGCGGCGCAATCGCTTTGAGATAAAGCATCTCGGTCATGCGCACCAGCACCTGGCTGCCGTTCTCGGCGAACTTCGAGTCCGACACCACGGCCATCGCCAGCGGAATCACGACGGGGAACAGGGCCAGCGCGCCCGCCAGAATCGCGCGCTGGCGGCGGGCCATGATGATCAACGCATGCACATAGAACGTGCGGACGTAACGGCCGTAGCCGCTTCGTTTGGGCGCCATACTTTCGGTCATGCAACGCTCCTTGTTGGTGTACCTAAGTTTTCCATTTTCAATGGGCGGAACTCACGACAGTAAGCACCGCTTGGCGGGGTTTCGAACCTAAGAAAGCCCACAACGTGACGCAGTTTGATGCGCCCCGACCGGCGGATGAGGACACCCGCCCTCCCGGCCACGGCGCCTTCACTTGGTATCCTTGTCATACGCAGGTCCGTTGCGGGGTTCTCCGCTCAGAATTACACGTTGTTGATTCCATATCCATCAAACGTAATGCCGGCATCGCATTGGCCCAATCTTGCCGGCTGGAAGCCGGCGCTACATTGTCGCGGTGAGTTCCGCGTCATTTCTTCAACAGATAGTCAAACACCGCCTGAAGGTTGTCGTCGGGACAACTGATACTGTGGACTTCGAGCGGCTCTTCGAGAACATAGGTGTTCAGCTTTTGGTAGAACGCGTTCGGATCGCTGGTTCGAATCGTGACGGCGTCCGTCGTGAACTCGATGGCCAGCGTTGACCGGTCGTGTGTGAACTGTTCTGCGACCTTGCGCGGCGCCGAGCATTCGACGGTCACCGTATGCGGATGCTCGTCGATTAGCTCGCGGATGTCATGTACGTGCCCGCGGGCAAGGATACTGCCGTTGTGCAGCAGCACCACGTTGTGAGTGGCGCGCGCGATTTCGTGAAGGATATGGCTGGACATGATCACGGTCTTGCCCTGGGCGCCCAACCCGCGTATCAGCTCGAACAGTTCCTCGCGGCCTTCGGGGTCCAATCCCGCCATCGGCTCATCAAGGAAGAGCAGGTCGGGATCGACCGCCAACGCTTGAGCCAGTTTGATACGCTGACGCATGCCGCGGCTGTAGGTCACGATGAGGTCGTCCATGCGCGCCGATATCTTGACGATGTCGCAGACCTCTTCGGCGCGCTTCTGGGCCGCGGCGCCGTCCATTCCCCAGAAGCGGTTCATCCAGTAGACGAACTCGTACCCCGTCACGCTGTCGGGAAACATGTCCGTTTCCGGACAATAGCCGATGCGGCGCAACACGTCGAGATTGTTGCGGGGCGGCTTGCCGAACACGTGAATGTAGCCGCGGCTCGGCCCATAGAGCCCGAGGGCGAGCTTGATGAACGTGGATTTACCGGCGCCGTTCGGGCCCAGCAGTCCGGTCACGCCGGGCGCGATCTCGAGATCGAGGTTGTTCACGGCGACCACTTCGCCAAACCATTTCGACAGTCCCTCGGCTTTGATGACGATGCTCATGCCGCCACCTCCGCGCGTTTGACTCGGCGGCACACTATCCAGAGACAACTGCCGCACACTATCGCCACATACAGCGCGGGCCATTTCCAGTGCATGGATAGAACGGGGTGGCGTTGCTTGAACAGGACGCTTCCCAAATGATCCAGCGCCGCGGGAAACGCGACGATGAGGTAGTTTTGTTTGTGGAGGGCCTCGGAGAGTATGCCGCCCATGGCCAGGTCCCCGAAAAGGATCATGAATACCGCGATGGCCGCAAACCGTTGGCTCTTCAGAAGCGCGGAACTCGCCAGGACGCCCGTCGCGCATGGGAGAACGATGATCAGCGAGAACGCGAGAATGGCCCCGGGGTACCAGTAGGTTTGCCCGAGCGTCTTCCATCCTGGCGCCAGGATGTTGTGCAATAGAACCAGGATCAGGGCGGGAACGGCGGTCACCGTCAAGCCGATGGCGACGAGCGTCATCGTCTTGCCCAGGACATAGTCGCGCCACGACATGGGTTTCGAGAAGTAGACTTCCATGAGGTTATTGCGCGTGTCGTCGCAGATCATGCCCGCGCCGGCGAAGATACACGCGAGAAACACCATCGAGGATTGGATGCGCAGGAAGTCATAGAACATGCCCTCGTTGACCACCAGCATCGCGACGTTTTGAATCATCGCGTTGATGGGGTTGTTCGGGTCCATGCGGATGATGTCGTACGCGACAATCTGCAGGATGCGAAAGATGAAGTGCATGAGGGCGGCAACCATCAGGACCAGGAACGCGCGCTGCGAAATCAGCACGCGCAATTCCTGCTTCACAATGGTCCACCACCGGAAATGGCGCCGCAACTGGCCTTCGTAGGTGCGGTAGGTCTGCTCGTAAATCGGCACGGTTATTTCCTCCCGATGGCGGCCATGAAGACTTCTTCCAGACTGTGGCGGACGGGCCGGACGTGGCGGACTTGGGTGTCGCGCGCGCGGGCGATCTCGAAGAAGGACCGCAGCTCGAACGACTCCGGCTTCGTCACCAGCAGATTGCCGCTCTGCTGATCCATGCAGATGCAGCCCGCGGCGAGCAGGGCGTCGACAAACGCCTCCTTGTTGTCGCGGACGCGCACCTCGAACAGTCCGTCGCGCAGCACGGTCAGATCGCGGATCGGTCCATCGCGGACGACGCGCCCCTGATTGATCATGATGACGCGTTCGCAGGCGTGTTCGACGTCGGGCAGCAAATGCGACGACAGCAGAATGGTGACTTTGCGTTTCAGGGCGAGTTCGCGGATTAGCTCGAGCATTTCGGTGCGTCCGGCGGGATCGAGACCGTTGGTTGGCTCGTCGAGAAGCAGCAGCTTGGGATCGTGGATGAGCGCCTGGGCGAATTTGACGCGCTGGCACATGCCGGTCGAATACGTTTCCATCTTGCGGTAGCGGTTCTCGCCCATGCCGACGTAGTTGAGCACCTCGTGCGCGCGCTCCATCGCATCGACGCGGCTCATGCCGTAGAGACAGCCGCAATACGTCAGGAACGATACCGCGCTGACCTTGGGGCTGACCATGTCGCGTTCGGGCATGTAGCCGAGCCGTTGCCGCACCTCGAGGGCCCGGCGGGGCAGGTCCAGGCCGAAGAGTCGCGCGCGTCCGGCCGACGCCCGGACAAATCCCAACAGTACTTTGAGCAGCGTGCTCTTGCCGGCTCCGTTCGGCCCGAGAAGCCCGACGGCGCCGCCTTCGATCTTACACGTGATGCCGTTTAGCGCCTTGAGGGTTCCGTACGTTACTTCCACGTCCTCGAGATCGATCAAGTTCCGTTCCCCTTTCGTTGTCGTTGAGTCTGCTAGCCCGTGTTGACGGCGATTTCCACCGATATTTCCGATTCATCCGGAACGGTTAGGGCCGCGCTGTACGCCGGTCTGCCGCCCCCGGAGAGCAACTGCCCCATGTTCATGTAGTACACATCCAGAACGAATGTACCGCGCGGCACACTTGGAATCGTGAAATAGCCGTATGAATCGATTCGTGACATGCCGATGATGTAGTTTCCGGCGGACGACGCCCCATCGAACCAACTCGAGGGATTGCCGAGACTCAATGCGCTGAGTCCTGGGGGGCCGCCGGGAATGCGAATCAGCGCGATGCCGACGGTTCCGGCCGATGGGGGCGGCGCGCAGGCGCCATTGACGGTGGCGCCGACTTCGGAGCCGAAGTTGTAGGTTGTCTGGGCGCCTTCCGCGATTTGCACCTGGGCGTGCAGCGCCGAGAATTGGCTGGAAAGGCCGGCGGCGTCAAGGGACACGGCCGACGCCATGTATGTTCCCGCCGCAAGACCTTGGATTCGGTATTGACCGTTGTGGTCCGTGGTCGCCATCTGCGAGACCCCGTTGCCCACGACGGTGACGATCACGCCGGGCTTGAGTTGGCCGTCGAGGGTGACGTAGCCCTGCAACTCGCCGCCATGACCCAGCGTGACTTGTATCCCGGAGACGGTTTGGCCCTCGGTCAAGACAATCGGCTGGCTGCGGCCTTGGGCGTAGCCGGTGAACTGCCCGGCGATTGTGTACGCGCCGGGAGGCAGATTGCTGAAGGTAAACTGGCCGTCGTCTCCCACCTGGATATTGCGCTGCATCGTTTGGGCCATCATCGCGGCGATGTCACCGAGACTCGACCCTTCTCCGCCAATCGCCGCGGATGCGCCGGCGGGGCTCTTGCCGTCGGCGAGGACGATGCGGCCTTGGATACGTCCTCCGTTCTGGCTCAGGTACAGGTCCACGCCCGTCTGTCGATCGCCTTGGGAGACGGTGATGTTCTGGGTTCCGGAAGTCAGTCCGTGCGAAAAGGCCTGAAGGGTGTAGGACCCCGCGGGAACGGAGAGCGTATAGTTTCCGTCGGGATTGTTGAAGCTGTGCGGATTTATGGAGTTCGCTTGCTCGATGAAATCCATGAACCCGCCGGCCGCCATACTCGATGGAATAGCCCGGACTTGATACGACGGCGGAGGGGCGCTCGTCTCGCGAATCAACACCCGCCCGGAAATGGACGCGCCGGCGTCGAGCACGACGTTGGTCTCCTCATCGAGCCGTACTTTGTCGACCGTCTTCGTGGTATATCCGGAGGCCTCGACCGCCAATACGAAGAACCCGGCGTCCACCCCGGTGAATAGGTACTGCCCTTGCGCGTCGGTTTTCGTGTCCTGGACTTCCCCGGCCATGTTCTCGCCGCTGGCGCTGAGCAGGTGCAGCTCCGCGCCTACTATGGGACTGCCCGCTTGATCGGAAACCGTTCCAAAAACCGAGTATTGTCCGCTGGCGACCGGCGTGAGGGCGACTCGGACGCCGGATATGTCGTGCATACCGTCGGGGTAGATGGGTTCGCCCGTCGTGGCGAATCGGAATTTGTCATGCACCGCCAGGAGTTGGTACTCGCCGATCGGAAGGTCCGTGATGTCGAAACTGCCGTCTTCGCGGGTATGGCTGTGTCGAAACGCCGCCGGGGAATCCAAGGGAGACAGGAATTTCATGTAGCCGGGAATACATTGGACTTCGGCGCGGGCAACCGGAGTTCCGTCGAGACTGCTCACCACCCACCCGTGGATGTCGCTGCCCGGCAGGACGAACAAGTCTACCCGGGCCTGGCGCTGCTTGTCCGTGAGCAGGAAGGGATCGCTCAATTGGGGCGCGAAGTCGTCGGCCTGCGTGTACACGCGCCATTCCGAGTTCAACGGCACACCCATGAGTTCGTAGTACCCATCGGCGTTCGAGGTGTCGTGCAGCGGCGGCGCCTGTTTGACGGCCGCCTGAATCGCCTGGGTAACGATACTTTCGGAGCTGCACAAGACCACGTCGGCCCCTTTGATGGGCTTCTTGTCGGCGCCCCAGACGTACCCCCAGACCACACCGGCCTCTTCGACAACGAAGTTGATGTCTTTGACTTCTTGGTCCGCGCCGGTGATGGTGACCTCCCTCGTTGGGGCGCGGCCGGACACCTGATACGCGCTGTGCCGAAGGTCGAGGGTCACCATGTATGTGCCGGGCACAAGCCCCTTCAGCGCATAGGCCCCGTCCGCCTGAGTGGAGGCGTCCTGGCCGGGGGCTTCTCCCGTAGCGTAGATTCGCACGCGGGGCGCGCCCTTCTTGCTGCGGGCCTCCGTCACCTTTCCGGAAATGCCGGCCCCCGTGGAAAGTGCGAAATCTGCTTTGATCTTCTTTTCATCCGCCGTAACGGAAATCGGTTGAGGTTTCAACGGCAGGTAGCCGTTGGCGCTGATTGACACCGCGAACACGCCGTCCCGGTGCAGGTCGGCTACGTAGCGGCCTTGCGGGTCGCTCGTGGTCACGCTCCGGGCTTGCAGCGATTCGGTCAGTTTTCCCAGTTCATCTGCCGGGTCGCTGGAGGCGCCGCTGATCAGACTATCGCGAAGCTCTTGCCATTGCGCCTTCTCTTCGTCCGACAATATGCGCTCGAAAAAGACATGCGCGTTGCTGACCGGCTTGCCGGTCTTCTTGTCCGTGATGGTACCGTATGCCGAGTAGTCGGATTTCTTTTGGTCCGGACGGACCTGGGAGGCTTGCGAGTGGACTACGGGCGCGGCGTTCCGGCGGGACGCCCGTGAGCCGTCGCCGCTGTCGTCTCCGCCGAACTCCGGCGCGTCAGATGGCCGCCGCGAATACTCCATTGACGACGGGGGCGGCGCGGAGGGTTTCTTCGGGGCGAAGAAATACCCCAACCCAATACCCACCGCGACGATCACCCAGAACGCGCAGATCACGTGGAGGGCGGTAATCTTATTGGGAGACTCGTGTTTCCCGCGCTGTGTCTGCGTTCCCGATCTGTGGACCACTGCAACGCTCCCCGGACACCAGAGAAGTGACATCTGCCGGCGCCGACGGCGCTTTCGAATACGTCTCCAACTCTTTCCTTCTACTATGTCTGAAACGCCTTAGAACGATCAACTCCAAGGGGCGGGAATCCGGCCAAAAAAGCGCCTCCAGTGTAATGACTTATGCTGTCTGGAACTTATACGTTGACGCGGAGAGCCGCGAAAAGCGGGGACAGACACGCTTTTCACACTGCCGAAAAGCGAGTCAGTGGAGCCGTTGAAAAACCCCGTGCAGGATTTTTTCTTGACAGATCCGCGGATGTAGTTTAGCTAAGGGCTTAGGAGGAAAGAGCCCGATGCAGACTCGACGAGAACGCCATCAGGACGATTTATTT
>JACRLJ010000072.1 GCA_016215105.1 Candidatus Hydrogenedentota bacterium | reverse complement strand
TTCTCGCCACGAAGTTCTGGCCTGCCGAGAAATACCATCAACAGTACTACGAGAAGAAGCACGGGACGCCCTACTGCCACGTCTACACCAAGCGTTTCTAGCCATTAGGAACGAATCGAGTTAGTTCTAGCGAAATCACCACCGAGTTTCGCACGGCAGTTTCGTGCGAAACTCGGTGGTCTGTCCCTCACCCTCCGCGCGGAAAATCGTGACATGGATTCCCTCGCGCGCTGAATTACTAAGTACGAATGACACACCAGCGGCCGATGGTGTCATCGCGGTACCAACGAAACCAATTCCAAGCAACGTCACGAAACACAACCCGGAGCACCGCCGTCTCTCGGCCGGTCGTCCACATGCAAGGAGCACTTACCGATGAGCACTACGAAACTCGCTGTGATCGCATTTGCCGTTGTCGTCGCGCTGAGTCTAAGCGCGAACGTGTTCGCCGCCGAAAACGCCCCCGCGGCGCCGATGAAGGCGGGCGCCGGAAACGCCGTGCCTGCCGTGATCGAGGGCGTGAACACCTGCCTCGGTTGCAGCCTAATGAATGAAGGAGCCACTGCCGAGTGTTCCAAGAGCGGGCACATGATGGCCTTGAAGGTCACCAAAGCGGCTACCCCGGACGGAAAACCCCTTCCGGAGTTCAACGGCTGGACCGTGCATTACATGAACAACGTCAAAGGCATGGAGCTAACGAACGACGCCAAATGCCACGGCAAAACGCTCGTCATCACCGGGACCGTGTTCAGGGATGAACGCGTGCTGGATGTAACTAAGGTCGATATGAAAGACATGGGAAAGATGGAAAAACCTATGGACGGAAAAATGAAAGAATCGATGTCCAAGAAGAAGAACTAACCTAACCTTCTGCCCCGTTCCCTCGTCGTGGCGCCGCGGAAACGCCGCGCCGCGATGAGGGACTGGATAGTCAATCCAAGTCCGCGTCAAGTTCGCGGACACCTTAAGGAGTACCCAATGAAAAGAATTCTGTCGTATGCGCTTGTCGCTGTGGTGGCCGTGCTGATTGCGCAGCACAGCGTCGCGAAACCCGTCGGGCCGGCAAAACCGTTGCACGTGGCTCAATGGGTAAAGAATGGTCCGATTAATCTCGCCGACGGCGCCGGAAAGAACGTCTACTTGGTCGAATTCTGGGCCTCGTGGTGCCCGCCCTGCCGCGAAAGTGTGGCGCATCTGACTGCGCTTCAGAAGAAGTACAAAGACAAGGGTCTCGTCGTGGTTGGCGTAAGCGCGGAAGAGACCGATGACGTCAAAGCCTTCGTCAGCGCTCAAGGTGACCGCATGAACTACGCCGTGGCCGTCGACCAGGATGGCAAGACCAACGAGGAGTACATGGACGCCAACGGTATCAACACCATTCCCCACGCCTTCCTGGTGGACAAGAGCGGCGCGGTGGCCTGGCACGGATTCCCACTAGATAACGAAATGGAAAAGACCCTCGTGAAACTTCTTGGCGAGAAACCCGTCGCGCCACGTTAAGTCCCTCTAGGGTCAACTCGTTGAACCGCTAGCGGCCAATCGCGGACACTTGACTGCCGCTCCCTTGCTACGGGCGTGTAGCTTTGCGGCCCCGAAAGGGCCACACTATTGCTGCCGGGGCAAGGCCCCGGGAACGCGTGACATGGTTGCGCGTCTCGTGCGAATAGACTAAGAGATTCTGACAAGACCTCCGCTGGAGCGAGCGGGAGGGACGGCGTTCCTGTCGTCCGTGGACCATCGCCGCGGATTTTGTTAGACGCTCTAGGAAAGTATGGACGAATTCCTCGTACAGATAGAGAAACACCGGCACGAGTTCTTCCGCTACGTGTTGCGAAACGTGTGGGACTCGGGTGTGGCCGAAGATGTGTTCTCGTCCGCCGTGGTCACGGCCTACGAGAACCGTCACAAGTACACACCCGGGACGAACTTTCGCGCGTGGATGTACCGGATCCTTACGAACAAGTGCTACGTGGCAAACCGCGAAACCCGGCGCGCCTTTGACTCGCTCGATGAAGCGGGGCCGGACTTGGCGGCGATCGAAGACCAGCCCGGCTACTCGGACATCCTGCGCGATCCGCAACCGTTTCTCGACCAGTGCGGTGACGAGGTGTACCGGGCGTTGCGGCGGCTCTCCACGGCGGAACGCTCGTGCCTCCTGTTGCGCGCGGTCGAACAGTTCTCGTATCAGGAAATCGCGGGAATCCTGGAGATCCCCGTGGGCACAGTCATGACGCATCTCTCGCGAGGCCGCGCCAAGTTGCGAAAGGAACTGCTCGAATATGCCCGCAGTGCGGGCGTTCTCCGGACCCTGCCGAGACTGGTCCCTCGTCCGCAGGAACACCGTGAATCCACGGGGGATGGTGGCGCATGATGAATAACGATGAACGCGAAAAACTCTGGTCGGCCTACCTCGACGGACAGTTGTCCGCCTCCGAGGCTGCCCGCTTCGACCAATCGCTGACGCAGCAGCAGCGCGAACAGCTTGCCGCTGAGATGCGGTTCGAGTCCTCGCTGGCGGATGTCCTGGGCAAAGATGCGGCGTGCCCCGGCGAGCTTTGGCGCCGGACCCTGGCCCGCGTCGATACAGCGCCGCGTCCGAAATCCCTGCTTGTGCGCCGGTGGCTTCCCGCTGCAATTGCCATGGCGGCGGCGTTGGCCATGATCGTGGCCGGCCTTGTGGTCCCCCGAGTCGCCAGCGCCCCATCGTTTCTCGCCCTGGAATCTGCCCCGCCCAAGGATCTCGCGGTGGCCGATACGAATATGGAAGCCGAGCAGCGCTTCTTGCAGAGTCACGGGGTAAACGTGCGCCTGATGCCGTTCCCGGGTGGCGCCTTGACGGGACATGAGAACACCCGAATTCTTGGCCTGCGTGAAGCCCGGTTCGGAAAGGAACCGGTGTACGAGCTCTACTACGAGTGCTGCGGCCAGCCGCTCAAGATCGCGCTAGCCAAGAAGGGCAGCCCGGCCGCGGAACTCATGAACAAGGACACCGCGCCGCGCAGCGCGATTATCTCAACCCGTGACATCGGAGGCTATCGCGTTGCCCTCGTCGGCACACACCACGCCCAGGCGCTGCTCGATCACATTACGGAAGCGGATACTCAGCCCTCGTAGATTCACTCGCTGTGGCCCCGCGTCGGATCGGAAACACGCGCCCAGTTCACGATGGGATACTTGACGGCCGACGGTTCCAGAAAAGAAAAGGACGTCGCCGACGAAACGATAGGCATCTTTGTGGCCGTTGTCGTGGTCGTCACCACGGTCCACCCACTTCCGGCGTCGTACGCATATTCGTACGTGTGACCCGAGGCGTCGCCGCGCACATAGCGAATCCGCAGGGTAACTTCCCGGCCGTACTCCCAGGCGTTATCCACCGACGACTTCAGGTCCGTGCTATACGCCCCATCGTGCGCCATCACAATCACGCGGCGCGGTCCAGACGTATGGCTGTCGAGATTGCTGATAAAGAACGTTGCCGTATGGGTGTTCTGGGCGCCGCAAACCGACTTCGCATTATCCGCCTGATAGAGCCCCGGACCAGCCCGGTACAACGGCGATCCCGTTTCCCCGGTTCCCACCCGAATGGACACGCGCGACTCCACGAAATCACCCGGAACGGCAAGCTGCTCAGCGTCTACCGGCGCCACCCGGAACGCGTCCCCGCGGTTGTTGCCGCCAATCAGCGTGCAGACCGTGTTGGATTCGACTCGCTCGTAGAGCGCTTCCCGGAACTGCGCGCCGTTGTTGAGGAACCCGAACACCGCAGGAGAATCTGCTTCGGTATCCCATGCGCGCACTAAAGCGCTCACCGCTTTGACGCGAATCGCGTACGGAGCGCGCTCCCCGGCCAGCGACTGGGCCTCGTCGAGTAGCGCCAGCAATCGCCGCGCTACGGTCTCGTTCGGAATGAGCAAACGAATGTCGGCGCCGGGCCCGCTGTTGGGAGGAAGCGGAGCGTCCACCATTCGTCCATGCACAACCGCGGGCGCCGCAAGCGCCTGGTCGCTGGGCATGTACTCCGGGTCCAGTCCGTACTTTCGAGTCGCCGTCTCGAGTCCGCGCCACACCTCGAGCATGGGTTTCGCGCTCGGCCCGTACCAATGGGTCACGAAGTCACTCAACACCTCATCCGGCGGCCGGTCGGGATTCCACGCGGCTTTCGCGTAGGCGTAGAAGTTCGGCAGGTTGTTGAGCCAATGCAAACTGCCCGGTTCGAGCGACACGTTGTCAACGACGCCATTCACGCCGAGTCGGCGCACGAATCGAGAATCTTCGAAGATCTTCGACACCTCGGATACAGGCAATCCTTTGGTGAAGTTCCACGCAAAGTAGTAGCTCCACGATACGGAATCGTCGTACAGCGGCCCCCACATCGCGGCAATTGGCTCAATGCGTTTTCCGCTGGGACACGTCGCGTCTGTAAACGGATGCCGGTCGCACTGGTGATAGTCGTCCACCGCCGAAAGGACTCCGCGCCCCGGCAGAACGCTGGTATCGGCCTTCCCGCTGGCGTCGCGCGGAAGTTCCTCGAGGTTGTAGTAGTGATTGAATGCGATGCGCCGTCCTGGTAGCGCCTTCGCCACACCTTCGGATACGGCTTTGACCATACGCGTGTACAACGCCGCCCGGTCAAGCCCGCCAAACGCGGACGTCTTGTCCGGCGCCGGCAACATCGCGCGACACGCGTCGCATGAGCACCACTCCGTCGTGTCGCCTGCCCACAAGAACAACACGTCGATCCACGTGTGGTTGCGCAGAAAGGTAACGGTGTTTTCCGTGAGTACGCGCAGCGTCTCCGCATTGCTCACGCAAAGTTGGTTACGGTCCTGCGCGCTGACGTCCGGGTTGAGACGTTTGCCTTTAATCGACGCGAAGTATTCGGGATGGTCCGCGTACTTCGTTGCGGGCATAAGAACGGGAAGAATGTGACCTCCCCAGAATACCGTCATACCCCGCGCTATCATGTCCGGCACGGCGGCATGCTGCATGCTTTTCTCGGACGCTGTGAGGTCCGTGTTGGGAATATACGTCTCCGGCCACGCCACGTTGAGCTTGGACTTCACCATCCAATCCACGATGGCCGGCGTGCTTCCGCTGATGAGTTCCAGACCGCGCCAACGCAGCGCGGGCGCTTCAGTAACGTCCAGAGATGGGAGTTCCAGGGACTGCGCCGTTGGCACGAAGTCCAGACCCGGCCCCAACCAGCGGCACCCCATCCGCTCCAGCAAGTCGTACACACCCATCAAGACGGCGCAACCGGACTCCCCTTCGACGTACAACGTTGCGTCCTGCGTCTTTAGCCGGAAACCGTCGGCGTTCCGTTTCGGGCCGGTTTCGTCAGGCGCCACGCGAAGGCGTATGGCGTTGGCGCTTTTCGCGGCACTGGCTTTGTCGATCGGAAGGCGAACCCCGCCGAGTTGCTGGAAGTACTTCTGCAGTTCGTTCGCCGCGAACGAAACGGTCGCCGGCGCGGGATCATCAATGACGATTCGCTCGACAGGTCCTGCCCCGGCAGCGAACGGCGACACTACGGCGCCGGCAACCAGAACAAGCGCGAGGACCAGCGAACCATGGCGCCACGCGCTAGGAGTTCTCCGTGAATTTCCCGTCATTGTAGCGTCCATTAGCGCTCCCTATCCGCGGCTCGCGGAGTAACATGAATTAAGTTCTTCCCACCTGAAGAGCGAGCCACCACTGCGGGTCGGCGCCTTCCAGAGGAATTTCCGTCAGAGGCAGATCGCCTTCCGCGATCCATTGCCGCGTCATGGGAATCAGGTTGTAGAAGAGGTCCCACGGAAACCAGTCTACTCCAATGAATCTACACCAATTGAAATGGTCTAAGACGAGGTAGCCTCCCGGCCGCACGAGCCGGACTGCGTCGCCGATGATCTGCATCAACTCAGGCTTCCCGCGTTGTTCGAGACGGCCAGCCACCGCGTCTTCCGCCAGCCACTCGATCATCTGCCGCTCGTTGGGAAACCAGTCAACCGCCGTCGTGTCCATCCCGCGCGGTTCGGAGACCGCCGTTTGCAGGATGTCGTTCACCGCATGGTGAAAACACGCGACATCGAAACTACCCGGCGAAAGGTGGCGCAGCGCTGTTTGCGCGTTGTCCTCGATGATTCGGATCGGCATGGCGATGGGCGCGATCTTCCGCTGTAGTTGTTCGCGTAGTTTCCGATTGAGATTGATCGTAAGGTGACTTCCCTTCCCGCCACTGTACGCTTCGACGGCGCGAATCACCGGACACGACGCGCCCACGCACGGTTCGTAGACCGCTAGTTCGCGCGGCGGGCGCAGCGCCTCGAGGACCTCGTAGTACTGCGCCGCCAGCACGGCGTCTAAAACCGGCATGCAGATGTCGAGCGGCTTAGGATCGGTCAACGCCACCACGACCTTCGCGTTAAGGTCATCGATGCTTGCCAGCTCTTCGCGCGCGGTTTCGTCGAGCGTTTGATAGATCGCGCCCTTGGCGATGTGCTGGGTTATGCGCGCGGCGTCCCAAAGCGGTGTCCGCAAACCTCCGTGAATCCGGGTCGCCATTTATGTCCCTTCTGTACCGGCGGGTCGGCGAGTCTCATGGGAGATGGCCGCCGCCTGGCGTGAGTCGGTTTTCGGCAATTGTAGAAGCGCCGGACTGCGCCGTCAACGGACCAAGGCCGGCGTCTCGCTTTGCGGTCACACTTCGGCGCACCGCACGCGGCCACCACGGTTCCTCGAGATTGGACACAGGCTACCACCTCAAGGTAGGCTCTAGTACATGTCCCAGGCAGAACAGTCCACGCTACGGTACGCGCTTCACGGCTGCGTCATCGACAGCAGTTTCGTCATACCAGACTTGGCGCCGTGCGTGGATCCCAATTCGTATTCGTTCGCTGTTTCCGCATCGCGGACCAATCATTTCTGGCGCGGCGACAAATCCACCTTTAGCCCTTGGCGGCCGGACGATGTTGTGCCCCTGGACCGCGAAGTGCGGATGCAGTATTTGAAGGGCGCTGACGGCTATCTTATTCGTTTCGAAGGGTTCGCGGACTTTCTAATTGGCCCCGCGGGTTCAACCATCGTCGTATACATGGAGAATAACGAGCTGCCGCAGTTTATCCGCGACATTCTCGTGGGGCCCATCCTTGCCACGGCGCTGCTCATTCAGGGCGCATACGCTCTGCACGGGAGTTGCGTGACCCGCAACGGGTCCGCCATGGCCTTTATCGGAAACAACGGCGCCGGGAAGTCCACCCTGGCGGCCAGTTACGTGGCCGATGGCTGGGAACTGCTGACCGATGGGATGTTTGTAGCTACGCTGGCGGATGGGCAGGCATGGGTCCACCCCGGAGACCCGCGTATTCGCGTGCGGCCGGATGCGGCGGGCAAACTCACCTACTTGCCGCGGCTCGACACCGGAAATACGGAGGGCGTAGCCAAGTACCGGCTCGCTATCGGAGACGACGGCTGGGGAAACTTCTCGCGCGCCGCGCAGCCATTGAGAGTAGCCTACATCCTGGAGCCGTCGGGTCCGGACGAGGGCGTTGTCATCGAGCCCTGCACGGGCGCGGACGCCATCATGACCGCGTTGGCGAACACCTACGGGGTGCAAACCTATCAGAGCGAGTTCCTCGTGCCGCACCTCAAGTACGTCGGGCAATTCCTGAAGCTTGTTCCGCTGCGCAGGCTCAAGTACATAAAGGAACTCGAGAATTTGAGCCGAATGCTTCAAGCGGTAACGGCTGACGCAGACCAGTTTCTCCGCTGAACATGTTGTGACAGACCTCGGACTTGCGACGCAGTTTGCCCTAAGGCGGCCCGGCTGCAGCGGCAGAGTCATTGCGTTGAGGACGTTGCGTTACCCTGGTATGCTGAACCGGCAGCACCGAGTTGATAAGACTGTCTCGGGAAAAAGACGGCCATTAACATGACAGCGTCTGGCTAAGGTCAGGCAAGAGGAAGCGGCTCAAGATGAACAAAGAAACGCGGGTGGTCGCCGTCGCGGGCACTGTATCGTCCACGCTGGACGACGAGGCCGTCATACTCCACGTGACCTCGGGAAAGTACTTTGGCCTGAATGAGGTCGGTCAGTTCATCTGGCAGCGAATTCACGAGCCCGCCAAAGTTGGCGATCTCTGTAAAGCGGTACAAGAGGAATATGCCGTTAACGCCGGGCAATGCGAGAAAGACGTGATAACGCTACTCGACACGCTGGCCGAGAAGGGCTTGATTGAAGTCCATGCTGAGACTGGTTCGTAAGTTCGTTGCGCTTTCCGGCTCGAAAAAGCGCGCCGTCATATCTGCATGGATAGTTATGATCCTTGTCCGGCTGGGTTTATGGCGCTTGCCCTTTCCAACGCTCTTGAGATTCGCCGCGTTCCTGGGCCGCGCACGCCGAACAAACCACCCCGGCGCCGCCATGCCGGATGACATTGTATGGGCGGTGAACGCCGCGAGCCGCTTCACGCCGAAGGCGACGTGTTTGACCCGCGCGCTCACGTTGAACGCGCTCCTATCCCGTCGCGGCCTCGCCAGCCATATCAAAATAGGGATAGCCAAGGAGTCCAATGGCGGCCTAAAGTCGCACGCGTGGGTCGAGCATGACGGGCGCGTCATTCTGGGCGCACTCCCGGACTTGAATGAATACTCGACCTTCGTTTCACTGGAACGGGCGACGAACCTGCTGGATCGCGGCCTCTCACAATAGCCCGAGAGGCGCCGCGTCCAACGTTGACTTGGGAAAGGGGCTAACGTACGTGTCGAAACAATTGATTCGGGCGCTCCTTCGCCTCGCAACGGCTCCTCCCGGTAAAAAGGTTGCGGCTGATACTACCAAGCCGTTCGAGAACGCAAGCCAGCAGGACTGGAGCGCGGCGTTGACCACCCTCGAACTCCATCGCGTCGAATCTCTGGCATGGCACGGCTTACATACGCAAGGGTTGACGAAGGCCGTGCCCGAGGATGTCAAGAACCGCCTCCAACTCGCACATCGAAATGCGTTGCTCAAGAACGGGGCTCATTTGCATGCGGTAGGTGAGGCGCTTCGCGCGCTCGGCGGAGCCGGAATCACACCCGTGCTGTGGAAAGGCGTGGTGCTCGCGGGCTGCTTCTACCCCAAGATTTCCATGCGCTCCATGGACGATATTGACATGACCATAGCCGAAGCGGAGCGCGAAGCCGCGGGCGCCGCCTTCAAGTCCATCGGGTACGAAGTAGCGATGACACAGACCGAAGCGGTGTACTACCGGAATGCGGCGGGAATTGTGTTCGATGTTCATCACCGCGTCCAGCTTTTCGAAGGCCATGACCGGGACTCTATCACCACCACGGCGCGTTCCCCGTATCTTCCGGACACGGAATTGCGCATCCTCTCGCCCGAGGCGCTAATCGCCCACCTTACCGTTCATGCCAATGGCCACCGCGGCACGATGGGCTATGTCTTGCGGTGGATCGTGGACCTGCATTTCGTCTTGAACCAGGTGTCAGACCGTATTGCGATTGACAGATTGCGGACACTCATCCCGTCGCCGAAGATGTTCGTCTTGTTTCTACGGTTCTTGGGATTCCTCGAAACCGAACTGGGTGTAGCTACGCCCGAGTCCCTTCGGAAGCTTTCGGACGGAGTAAGTCCGCTGTCGCTCGAGGAAACGCTTCGTAGCCGGCGCCTCGCGATGTGGGGCTTGCCCGGGCCGCGCGGACTCGCCCGCTTGGCCCTTGGCCGCAACGTGACCCCGGCCGGAGAGCGGAGGCCGCGGCCGCACGCCAGCGATCTTGTCCTGTGGCCTTGGGATGGCGTTCGGGAGGCGCTCGCCAATGCCAGCGGAAGGCGGCGCTTGAACCTGCCATAGGTGGCCGAATCCCTCCACCCGAAGTCATAAACTGTTCACAGTTGACAAACACTACGCCATTCGCAGGACACGTTGTCTAAATCGGCGCTACTAGACAACAGTCATAAGTACTTACTGAAAAATACGTTAGCTAGATTCGCGGCGATTGGCTCGCCATATGCTAGACGTGACACATTGCGGCCAGAGGGATCTTTGAAACGTTCGAAGATTCCGGCTCTATCACTAAGGTCCTAGACGTGATGAGCCCACTGGACGAAATCGGCCGCGAAACGAACGAAAGGGTGTGTCATGGATCGCAAGATTTACGTAGCGCCGAGTGTAGTCGAGTATGGCCACGTGAGTGAAGTCGTTCTGGTGCCAGGGGGACCCGTACTCTCCCTGATAGATCACAACCCTCAGCTTTTCGCGTAGTTCTGGTTCGGAAGAGTTGGCTAGATTCCACGAGGCCAAAAACGAAAGGGTATGTCATGGATCGCAAAGCGTATGAAGGTCCAAAAGTAGTCGAGTATGGCCATGTGACCGATGTCGTCCTGTCAGTACAGCCTATCGTCTCCCTCATCGATCATGGCACTCAACCTCCCAACTAGTCTTATTCCGGGAAGGTAACCAAGTTCCGTTTTTCCGCGGAGGTAGCGGCGCAAGGCCGGTACCTCCGCAGAGCTATCGTTGTTCACGTCTCGGGATTGATCCATGAGTGCGCGGGATCCGCCCTGTAGACGACCGCGCCTGACTTCGTTCACGTGTGTCAGACTCGCGCATACCGTTGCGTTTCCGCGGCGGGCCCCCTCCAGTTCATCCCAGGGGAAGTTCCCTTGGGCAGACCGTACCCTCTGGCGTGCTGTCGAAGACAAGAATGCCGCTTCCAGACGCGCGGCCAGAAAGTCTCCGCCACCCAAGACCCGGCAAGGGCGAGCGCCGGTGTTAAACAACTTACAGATGCGGTCTGGCCGCGCCGCGCCAAATAGCCGACTTTCTGGCCGAACTTCCGGCGGGTTATCCTACACCCGGCACGCCCCGAAGGAATCACTCACTCATCAATCTGACCGAGGGACTGCGTTACCAGCGATACCACCGGCGCGGTTTGCAGGACGATTCCTTCAAGGTGGCCAAATTCTACTAGTTGCGGGGCGATGTACTGTTTTCGAGCCATGACGTTCCTTCCTTCGGGGAAAGCTACCTTCCCTCGATCCCAAATACGGCAATCCGACGGGACAGGATTACTGAACCCGTGCGACCTCCCCCAAACTCATTTGTTTACAGGAGACCTCCCAGGGACACGATGATGTGCGGAATCCCGTCCTTATGGAGGATATCCGCAACGTGGCCATACTCAACCACTTGCGGGGTTTGGTACGTCTCACGTCCCATGACATTCCCTTTCGGCTGGTAACCAGAATTACGCGTTAGAGGCGCGGCCAGAAAGCCTCCGCATAGCAAGACTCCGCACGAGCCATCGCTGGTATTGAACAACTTACAGACGCTTCCTAGCCGAATTCCTAGCCTTGTCCCGCATGAGGGCGATCCCTGATAGAAGTCGCCCTCTGAAGGACAAGGATGGTCACTTGATACCGGTTTAGTCACGGCTGCATATACTACGCCAACCGTCGCGGTATATGGATATTTTGGCTAACTCTGTTAAGACTAAGGTGTTGCGTGAAAACTGCCGATCCGGCGCAACCGATAACTGCGGCGGGGTCGGTAAAATAGTTGTCTATCGAGATTGATTTGTGTCCGATCCGCAGATAATTCCGGGCGGCCTGACCGACGCTCCGAATGCCGTCTCCTATAGCAGATTAGGATGCCCCGGCGGGGGCACAGTCTGGAGACCAGGTCAAGATACTGTTTGTCCGCCGCCAGCGGCCGTGCGGCAGGACGTCCGAACCAGCGCTGCCCCATCGCACCGGCCAGGCGGTGTGGGCGTCTCGAGCGGCTCGTCGGAAGGTCGCGGCAGTACTATGCGGCGCAGCGCGTCTATCACCGGGCGCAGCACGCAGCGGGTTGACTGGGCTGGACGCCGCGCATAGTATTGTCAGAGAGTAGCACCCGTCGTTGACGCTTCCCTGCGGCAGATCGACGGGGTGAGGGGAGATAGTTTTGAACGCTGACCCGAGATATAGTGCGCCTGCCTCCGCTGCGCGAATCGCCGCAGCGTTCAAAGCTCTGAACGGAACCTGCCCTGGAGGCGCGTCGAAAAGTCGCCTTTCTGGCCGGATTCGTAGGGATATCCCGGCTGCTTTCGTGCGGATGTATCTCAGATATCGCGATACTTTCGGAAGACCGTCCAATCCCGCTCAACGCGCTGTGAAGAGTCGCGCCTATGACTAAGCCGGTGACGCGCAGCGAGGCCCCGGGCGACTCTAAGCTGGCTTCCAAGAGCAAGGATGTCCCGGCCAAGGCACACTTCAACCGTGCCGGTAGTGTCATCGGAATTGTCGTCGGTGTGGCGTACTTGATTGAACTCGGCTCGCGCGCGGTTACGCCCACAGCCCCGTGGTACGTTTCCCAAATTCTTTCTGCGCTGGCCGTCCTGACCCTGCTTTCGCCGGGCGTGTATCTCACCCTGCGATGGGACGGCACACCGATGCTCAAGTGGACAACCTTTACGGGTATCGCGCTCTTGGTTCTAGTGCAGGCGATGAATCTCTGCGGGCGGGCGGAGTGGTTCGAATCTTGGCCCGTCGTGTCACACCACAGCTCCCTGCACGGTGTCGTGCGCTGGTTACTCCTGTTCACAGGGGTGTTCCTGATGCTGACGAGCCTCTATTTTGCATTGCTGGAGACGACCCTCGCCAGACATCGTCTCCTCGAGGAGCGCCAGGACCTGTCGCGCGAAATCGCGGAGCGCGCGCGGATCGAGAAGGAGTTGCGGGAGTCGGAGGCCAAGTTTCAAGACCTTTACGAGAACGCGCCCGATATGCTTGCGTCCGTGGGTCTCGACGGGATCATCATCCGCTGCAATCAGACGTTGGCCCGGATGACGGGTTATACGAAAGACGCCCTTGTGGATCGGTCCATTTTCGGGTTGTTCCATCCGAATTGTCTGGCTGAGGCGAAACGCGCGCTGGATTTCGCTGCCTCGTCCCGCGAACGACTTGAAATCGAGTTGGATGTGCAGCGGAAGGACAGCAGTGTATTCACTGTAAGCGTGAACACCTCGGCAGTGCGGGACGGCGCTGGCGCGATTTGCCACGGCCGATTCAGCATGCGCGACCTCACCGATCGCAAACGCGCGGAAGCCGAACTCGATCATATTCGCGCGTTTGCGCGGTGTCTATTGTGGCACGGCGATGTCGAGTTGCGCGACGGACAGTTGCACTGGTCCATCAGCGTGCCTAGCCTGGAGGCGGCGCAGCGCTATTTGCCGCTAAACGTAAAGCCGGGCCAGACCTATTTCGAGGCGCTCGGGGAGAGCCGGGCAGAATTCCCGCACGTCGTAGACCAGCTCAACGAAAACGCGCTCCGAGTCTTCACTGAAGGCCACTCCCACCTTCGTGATGAGTTCCCGTGCCGCCGGAGCGACGGCGAGCTCCGCTGGATTTATGAGGACGCCTATATTGAACCCCTCGGGCCGGATCGCTGGAGAGTGGCGGGTGTCAGCACGGACATTACAGAGCGCAAGCGGGAAGAAGAGAATCTAAAGCAGGGCCTGTCGCTGCTGGCGGCTACGCTGGAGTCCACCGCGGACGGGATACTCGCTGTCAGCCGCGACGGCAAGATGATCAGTCACAATAAGAAGTTTCAGGACATGTGGCGGATTCCGGCCGCGCTCATTGAAGAGGGCGACGATCGCCGCCTGCTGAAATTCGTCATGGACCAGCTTTCAGACCCGAAAGCGTTCCTCAAGAAGGTGGACGAGTTGTACGCGGCGCAGGACAGCGAAACTCACGATGTGCTCGAGTTTAGTGACGGGCGAGTGTTCGAACGGTTCTCGCGTCCGCAATGGGTCGACGGAAAGAGCGTGGGCCGGGTGTGGAGCTTCCGCGATATCACGGATCAAAGGCTAGCCGAGGAGGAACGCCAGCGATTTGAGTCGCAGTTACTTCACTCGCAGAAGCTCGAGAGTCTGGGCGTGCTGGCGGGCGGGATTGCCCACGACTTCAACAATATTCTCACGAGCATACTGGGCAACACGGAACTCGCGTTGAATGACATTGCGCCGGAGGCGCCCGTCCACTCGACGATTCGAATGATCGAAGTGTCCGCCCGCCGCGCGGCGGAGCTTACCCGGCAAATGCTCGCGTATTCCGGCAAGGGCACGTTCTATGTCGAGCCCATCCGGCTTTCCGACAAGGTCCAAGAGTTGATCGTGTTGCTCGAAACGTCCATCTCCAAGAAGTGTCAACTTACGCGACAGCTCGCCGATGACCTGCCGTTCATCAACGCCGACGCCACCCAGATTCGCCAAGTCATTATGAATCTGATCATTAACGCATCCGAAGCCATCGGCGATAGCCAGGGCGAGATTACGGTAACGACCGGCGCCATGGATTGCGATCGAGAATACCTTTCGGACAGCTACCTTGACGACCAGCTTCCAGCGGGACGCTACGTCTTCCTCGAGGTGGGCGATACCGGATGCGGGATTGCGTCCGACGTCCGCGCGAGACTCTTCGATCCCTTCTTCAGCACGAAGTTCCCGGGGCGCGGCCTGGGCCTGGCTGCGGTGATGGGCATCGTGCGAAGCCACCGGGGCGTCGTACGGGTAACCAGCAACCCGGGACACGGCGCGTCATTTCGTGTCCTGTTTCCGGCGGCCGCCCGGGACACCGCGAGCGCCGGCAAACCGGCAGACTATGCGTATCCGCCGCGAAACGTCACCGGGACAGTGCTGGTAGTGGATGACGAGCAAATGGTTCGGGACCTCGCGAAAACGACGATGGAACGCGCCGGCTTCAGTGTGCTCACCGCCGTCGACGGACGCGACGGTGTTGATGTGTTCCGCCAGCACGCGAGCGAGATCGACGTGGTCCTGCTGGATATGACGATGCCTCACATGGATGGAGGAGAAGCATTCCGGGAAATTCGGCGCCTGCGCAGCGACGCGAAAATCGTCCTCAGCAGCGGCTACTCCGAAGAAGACGCGATGGGACGATTCGGGGAACTGGGCCTTGCCGGGTTCATCCAGAAACCGTACCGAATCACCGATTTGTTCGGCGTCATCTGCAAGGCGATGGAGTCCACGGTGTAGGCGGGATAGCACGAACGGGATCGCAAGCGGTGAGCCCAACAGAATAGCGGCCGCGTCGGACAAAGGGGAAACTGGTGGGCGATGTAGGACTCGAACCTACGACCCCCTGCGTGTAAGGCAGGGAATTGCGAGTCGCAAAGATCTGCAAGGCCATGACTTACGGATGAGCAGAGACCCCGTTACCCCAACGGTTACCCCTGATATCGAACCGGACCGTAAGAAGGCCTTAATAGAAGCGCTTCGGGCGATGTCCACGGACGACGTGCTGACCGTACTAGCCGAAGTGTTAGAAGGAATGAAAGCGTAGGGGAAGTTATGCACACAAGGAGCAGTCCGCGAGAGCGGCTTTCGACCCATTGGCGATTAACCGATGCACTTCTGGATAATCCGACGGATGGCACCCACCCATTCCGACGGAACCCGGCCAGTCATTCCGAGCCAAGGCGCCCACCGATTCCGGGGGAATCCGGCCACCCATTCCGAGGCGAGACGCCCACCTGTTCCGACGGAATCCGGAGTCGGTCCTGGAGCGTGGTAGCAGTCCAGATTGGTCAGCCACGTTCGCGAGAAGTATCGCGTTACGTGGTTCCCGGACAAACGAGCGATTGAGAAACGATTTATCAGATTTGAGCGCGTGGCCTCAGTTCCGGCCTTGGCCGCGGAGCGCCATCGGCCGCCGAGATTTCACGGCCCGCAGACGTTTGAGCCTTTTGCCGATTGTCCATGATCTGCCGCAACGCATGAAGTGTGTCCGCGGCCAGACGCCGCTGTTCTTGCGACTCCCAATTGTAAGACGGCGGGCTATCGCATGATGCGGCCCACTCGTCAAACGGGATATCCTTCCCCTCTGGACGCTCACATGCATTATCTACTTGCTCAAGCATCTTTTCCAGCGAAGCAATCATTGAACGCATCCGAAGCCAGCGGTGGTTCTGCCAAGTCATTACCGTATTTCCGGGCATTTCTCCGAAATGCTCGAGCAGTTTATCACCGGCCTGGGCACCACGCTTCGTAAGCTCTTCGATCAACGGCGCAGGCATGTTTAGATTGAGGCCACCTTCATTGGGAGTCAGGGGAACGCGGACTATCCGGTCTCGAAAGCCAGGTAGTCGGGATTGGGTCGAATCTGTCCAGTTCTGCATCGTTGCGACAAAAGCCATCGCAAAACCATACAGTTTTTCAAGACCAGTTTTCGTGCGTGCTGCCACAGTTGAGCCTTGGCACGTCTCTTCGACCTCAAATCGGTTCCAATGTTCCCGAATTCCATCTGAGTTGCTTTCCACCATTTCCGGATTCAACTGAGCACGGGGAGTCCCAAGCGGCTTTTCTGTAAGGTCTATGCTGAACGTTGGGCGTCGAGGCAGCGCGGAATCAAAGAAGTGGACTGGGAAATTGCTGCACACTCCGCCGTCAGAAAACCAGCATCGCTCCGGTTTCTCACCTAATGGATCACGATCCCAATCCACTGCAAAAAGGGGGACCGCGCTCAATAAGATAGGAAAACTTAAACTCATCCGAACGGCGACGACCACCGGTAGGTCAGCAGGTTCGGGCATGGGGTAGATATCAAGCGACTCGAACCATCGCCGCCGCTGGGCATTCTCAGCGCGTCGTTTTTCGGACTCTCCCCGGGGGACTCGCGGATTATTCACCAGCCAATCCACTATACGTTTCGGAAATAACTGTTCAAAATCCCTTCGCGAGAAATAGAACCGATTTTCACTGAGATCTTTATCGTCTCGGAAGGGCAAACGGTAGGGCCGTCCATGCGTGAGACATGTGGTCATCATTTCTAGATTGATTTGCCGCTCGGCGTCTGGGTCAAGAGTACCCCAAAGGTCACCAAACGTGAGCGGAGGACCTAGCGGAGGCCGGGCAGCCAGTTTGTCCAGATACTCCATAAGCCAGTAAGTCAGCGGTTTACTCTGGACGGCCAACCCTGACCCTCTTGGGGGATCGAAGAATCGATCGCTCATGCCGGTGCAAAGGCCATAGTTATTCGCGGGCAATGCCGTAACCACCCGCGCCATAATGCCTATTCCCAACCCCACCAAGCACCCGACCACAAGCAGAACGAATGATGCCACCCCGCATGCCAACAAGAACCAACCATGGGCTAAAAGCAACGAGGCAACGCAAAAGAACACACCTGGGAGCGAACCGAACAACACGCTGACGAAAAACTCGGTCACTGCAGCCCAAAGCGTGCGCAGAGTCCCTTGGGCAAAACCGCATCCAAGGCCCGCGACAGCGACACGAAAGAGCTTTCGCGTTTTCGACTGGGGCTGAAAGAACCCAAACAGGTTAGTATTCTTGCCATCCGGTGAGAGGCTGCCCAGATAATCCGGGAGCTTCGCCAACTGGCCGAAACCGCCGGTATTGCGTCCGAGTTCAGCCGCCGCTGCCGCCGCCGCTGCGATCGCCCCTGCGGAAGTTCCACCAACGTTTTTGAACGTAAACTGTTCGGCCAAACGTGCAATAGCGAGCGGATAAACCACACCGCTGGTAATACCTCCTTTCATCACGACATCACAAAACCGGTCAGGCGCGGGCGATCTAGTCGGACCGGAATCAGGTGTTTCTTGGTTCATCGATTTAGACATCCTCTTGGAAGATCCCAGAATCTCGACAGAGATCAGTTATGGAAGCGCGCTGACCACAAGAAGATTAGTCGTAAGAGCGTCCACGAGAAACGCTGACTGCTTTTGGTATGCGTTCTGCCCGTCTCCGCCGAATGCGTTAAGCACTTACAGTGGCGTTGTGTCGCTGGAAAGCGCCTCCAGAATACGGAGGACCATTTGGGGATTGCTTTCTTCGGTTTCGAGCGCTGGCGCGAGTGCGGACGCGCCGTGACCGCGCTGATTCAACAATTCCCGCGCGCGCTTCAACAGCCGGCCACGCTTTCGTATTGCTGCTTTCGCCTGACGCTCCGAAACACCGAATTGCTGCGCCAGCGTGGATATGTTTCCACGGTTCTCGACCAGCCGCTTGAGGATGAGGTCGCAGATCAAGTCGATTCTTTTGTACAGGGTTGGATGGCTGATGCCCAGCGTCCTTCCCACCAGTTCCAGATTACCTTCGGAACGAAGATACTCGGCCGCCTGCTGGATATCTGGCGCCGGCGCCGCTTCCGAGATCGCTGGCGCCGGTGCTTCCGTTGTCCGAGGCGGAAGCCCGGCGCGGGCGCTGTAAGCCGGCAATAGCGCGAGCGCGGCTCGAACGTGCTCACGCGTGACTATTTCCCCATTCGCGAACGCGCCGCAATTTCGGACAAAGTCTCCCAGTTGACGCACGTTGCCCGGCCACGCGTACTCTTGAAGTTCGCTGATCGCTTCCTGGCCGAACGCCGGACCGCCCGGATGGTTCGCCGCCAAGTGCCCCAGAAAATGCGATACGAGAAGCGGTATGTCCTCGCGGCGTTCACGCAGCGGCGGAACATGAATCCGCACCTGGTTCAGGCGAAAGTACAAATCCTCGCGGAAGGCGCCCTTGCGGACTTCCGCTTCCATGTCGCGATTCGTCATGCTCACGATCTGGACGTCGACCGGGATTTCCCTCGCGCTCTTCAACCGACGGATCAGCCGCTTGTCCACGGCGCGCAACAACTGGCCCTGCAACTCGCGCTGGAGGTCGCCAATCTCGTCCAATGCCAACGTGCTCTCGTGTGCCTGCTCAAAATAACCGATGTGCCGGGTGTCCGCCCCGGTAAACGCCCTAGGCTCGTGTCCAAAATACTCCGAATAAAGCATATCCGGGTCGTTCAGCGCGCCTTGCAGTACGACTACCATTGGGCGCCGCGAACGCGGTCCCGAAAAATGAAGCCATCCTGCTACATTCTCTTTCCCAACCCCGGTTTCCCCCGTGATCATCACCGAGGCGGGTGGATTCGTTGGGTTTTCGTGCAGGTTCCGTATCTGTTCGCGGATCGCCTGAATCGCGCGCGATTCCCCCACCAGGCTGTAGCGCGACACCTGTTCCCGGCGGTCGTCCTGCTCGTGTCTCTGAAGCCGGTTCTGGGCCAGCGCCTTGCGCCGGAATCGCAGCGCCGATTCCACTGCCGCCTTGATCTGGTCGCCACCTAGCCGGCCTTTGACGAGATAGTTGTGCGCGCCCCGGCGCATGGCTTCGACCGCCGTCTCTACTTCGTCCATCTCCGCGGTAATCATCACCACGGCCACGTCGGGGTCCGCCGCCAGGAACTCGTCGAGCAACTGAAGCCCGATCGGACGCGACAACTGGCCCGCCATCCCCCAGGGAAGCACAATATCAAGCAGCACCACGTCCGGATACCGCTGCATCGCTTCGCGCGCCTCGTCACCGGTCGCGGCGCGAGACAGTTCATAGTCCGCCGCGAGCAACGAGGAAACCGCCCCCGCGAAATTGGAGTCGTCCTCGACAATCAGGACGAAAGGCTTTTCTCTGGATTGTGTCATCGCTCCGGTACCTGGCTGGCAAGAATGATCTCGGATAGCACCCGCTCCCTGTCGTCGGCGGATATCCAGGTTTCGAGTTGCTCTCCGTTGATAAGACATACGAAAAAGCCGCCAAAGGTGTGGATAGATTTCAGAAACTCGATATTCTCATTGAAACCGCTAGGTGATACCAAGAAACAACTTCGGCACCCGTCCAAGAATCGCTCGTTTAGCGTCATTTTTGTCAAGACACCGTAGTTGGGCGTCTTGTTCAGGTCCTTACACTCCACGTAGATGCGCTGGCCGAGTTTCTCGGCGCTCAGCCTTCCGGACACGTCGCCCGGAATGTGGTTCTCCACAAGCACGTCAATCTCGATATGCGGAAACTTGGCAAGTTTCACGTTACATCTTGCGCTAAACCCGGGAATGGATCTGAAGAGTGCCCTCACCAATTGTTCCAGCGGACCGCCTTCTCCCGGACTCCTCTCTCTCCATTCCGTTTCAAAACGACGCACCCTCTGATCTTGCATGCAGTAGTCCAAGAGGTCGCGCCAGTAGTGCCGTCCATTATCTCTCAGGAACTCATCCGTATTAAACCGTCGGCATCTGGGCAGGCCGTCAAGCAGCGAATACATGAAAACAGCGTTTTCAAGCCAGAAGCACTGTGCCGGCGCGAGTACTGCCATCCGTCGTTGCTGGCACCTCTTTAGTATCTCATAGAGCGCGTCGGCTCCGTCGGCCGTTGCCCTGGACAGGCTGATGTCAACCACACCCCCTACCGTGTCGGTCCCGGCGAGCGCATTATCAAGGTCATGCAGCGAGTATACAAATCTAAGCTCAACGCTTTCGCCCACTTCGAGCAAATGTTCACGGTCGATAATCTTCGGCAGTTCATCTTCGAAAGCTTCGCACAGGCATCCTTCCTTGGGACACGCAATGACGACGCTAGAATTGCCCTCGGCCATCGGACCCCTCCCCGTAGTTCCTGACCTGTACCGTGACGATGGTTCCGCGTCCGAGCGTGGACTCGAATGCCAAATCGCCGCCCCAACGCTCGATCATTTGCTTGGCCGTGAACAAGCCCAAACCCAAGTGGTCTTGCTTCTTTGCGGTTTGTACTGGTGAATTGCCTAACAGCGCCAGGTCGGCCTCGGGGATACCGCCGCCGGTGTCGCTAATCGAGCATCGAACTCCTACCGCTGAATGTGACAGAGACATCGCAATCAACTTCGGGTTGCCTTCGGGAATGTCCGCAAGAGACTCTATGGCGTTGGTCAAGATCGCGCTTAATATGCCCCTGAGGCAGAACTCATTTGCCTTCACAACGAGCTGCGGCTCAACGTAGTTGCACTCGATTCTCGCGCCGCACTGAAGCGCCGCCGCGCGATGGTCTTCCAGCGCGTTTCGCGCTACGCTAACGAGGTCCACGGGTTCGACTCGCTCGGCTCTGGAAAGGTCTTTACACCGATCTCTGACTTGCGCAAGACCCGATACCAATCGTCCCACGTTTTCGCGAAGCGCTCCATTATCCTTTAACTCGTCCGCGCTTTCGACCAGCAGTCCCAACGCGTTTAGCGTGGGCGCCAAAGTATGCACCGCAGCCGACATCAGCCGCTGCGTCGTGTCTGCCCGAACAGTCGCAGTGTTCAGTTCCGCTAGCGCGGCTTTCTCGCGGGCCTCCGCGGCCTGTAGTTCTGCGTGTTTTTGCGCGTATTCCATAGCGTGAAGGACAACGCAGGTTTCCTCGGCCAGGGCAAGCAAAGCGTCGCAAATTTCCTGCTCAAAATGCACTTCGTCTCGAAAGTACAGGTGCATGAGCATCTTCATTTCGCCACCGAGTCTCATCGGCACAACCACGCCCGCTCGTAACTCCGCCTTGCGTTCTGACAGCAGTTGAGAGAGAACAGGCTCCTTTACCAGATCCTCGCCTAGCAACGGAAGCACAATAATAATGTGAAGCCGGTTCCTTTGCTGGAATATCAGAAGATAGGCGTCCACCGCCAAATGCTCTCGTAAGTCATTAACCAACATCCGCGCTATCTGCTCCATGGTCAACACCTTCTGCGCGGCAGCCTCGGCAACATTTAGGATTGACTGAAGCTTGGCGGTTATCCCATCCAACTTCTTGCGAAGCAGCACCGTTTCGGCGGCGTCCCGGATCGCCTGTTGTATCTTGTCCGGCGTGCTGGGGCGCACGATAAAGCGATACGCGTTGGCCTGCATGCAGTCGGCTGACAACTCAATACTGGGGTACGCGGTAATGATGATTACCTTCGCGCTGGGCACCTTTCTGGCAATTTCCTTGAGAATGCCTATCCCTTCCAGTTCGCGGCCTGTTCCAAAATTGATGTCTAACAAGACGATATGCGGAATGAAGCATTCGCCAGCCGCGCCGTCAATGAACCGCCTCACCGCATCAAGTCCGTCCGCCTCCCGTATGTCGCTGGCGAATTCCTTGATAGCGGTCACAATTCGACCCGTAGTGCGCCGGTTATCTTCGCGGTCATCGGCTACAAGTACTCGTAGCGTAGGCCTAATATGTCGGTCGATTTTCGCGCCAGTTGCCATCTGCTTCTCGTGCCTTTCTACCCTTGGTTCCTGGGAAGGCGGATTACCACTGCAGTACCGTGCCCCGGTTTGCTGTTTATGGTTACCGTGCCCCTATGCCTCCGAACAAAGTCGTAGCAAATCGTCAAGCCAAGTCCGTGCAAGGCGCCTTTGTCGCTCCTGTAAGGAAGGAAAGCGTCGGCGATCTGCTCGCGCGTCATTCCGCAGCCGCGATCGCGCACAACTATTTCTGCGTAGTCACTTTCGGTAGCGTAGTGGACATCACAGTCAATGTATGAATCTGGTGGTGACGCGTCTAAAGCATTCTTAAGAACGTTCGCCACCGCCAAAGTCACCTTGCCTGGGTCTACGACGGCGACACATTCATCTCCGAATACTCGAATTCGCTCATGTGTGTCCGGTCGGAGATGGACCTGTACGGCGTCGCTGATGAGAGTCCGTATATTACTTTCTTCGAGCCGGTCGAGAACCTTGGACGCTCTCGCCATATCGAGCATATTCCGGGCAATTTGCGACGCTTCCTGTCCAGCTTTGTATACTAGTTCGAGCCTCTCGCGCACTTGTTCGGTTATACCTTCCTCATTCCACAGGAGGCCGGTTTCGTTTACGACGGTATAGAGCGGGTTGTTAATGTCGTGACATACACGGTCAGTAGCCAAGCCGAGAGTAGCCATTCGTTCGTGCTCAACCGCCAACTGCTGCGCGTTGTCGCGCTCAACGCGCGTTTGCTGAAGCAGAAGCACCTGCCACATTCGGCGGCAAAGTATGCTCGATAGGTGAATATCCTGGTCGAGGAAAGGACTATCTAGGGACGCTTTGTCCTTGAAGAATAGAAGCCAGTGCGTATCCGTATGAACATCGCTAGCAGGCTCGACAGGACAACAAAGTATCTGAAAGTCCGGAAGTGAGACTTCGGAAGTAGCGTCTTTTTGAACTGGTTCCAAGGCACGACGGAATTCGTCGGACGAGATTAGATTTTCAATCTTATCCCTATCGGCTCCTTGGCGCTCTCGGATACACACTAACTTGTATGCATAGTCTTGTCGCCACACAACGGCACACACATAGTAGCTCGAGTGCTTTTGGACATTAGCACATACGAGATCAAAGAGTTGGCGCTTGTCAAGGCTTTCGATTACTTTTTCGACTTCTTCTCCTACTTCATAAAGTATTTCAAGATCTTGCACCTCTCGAGTGGTTTGCGCGTGAACGAAGTGGCCGCTCAACCCGTCTGCGACGTGCCGTAGGATTCCAAGGTCCTCATCGGTAAACAGTGACTCTTCATCTCTACGGTGTCGCCGAAACCGGTACGCGGCAATAGCCCCAAGTACCGCTTCACTTCCACCATGCTCACAATTGGGATTGATGACAGGCACAACGATCACCGAGGCGGTGGCATCATTGCTGGTGGAGTACTTTGCAGCCATCTCTTTGGACATCGCTGAGAGAATCCCGTAGATATGGATCGCCTCGTAATTGTCTTTGCGTTCTTTGCCAGTCTTCAATGTCATGCCGATGGACCCTTCACCGGGGACGATCTCTTTCACAGAAATAACGAGGCCATCCTTGGGGACCGTGCAGGATAGCACCGGAAAGCGTGTTCCCTGCACAGTCACTTGCTTCCCAACTACGATACAGGTATGGGCATCCAAGAGTCCCCTTACGAGGCCCGCGACATTTTCCAGGGCCTGTCCTGCGTGTAGGAAGTCGGTAACCGCTGTGGTCAGCCGACCGGCCTGATCTACCCTTTCTTTTCGGGCTTGGTCCGCCCGGGCTTGTTGGTCGGCCCACTGCTTGGAGAGGAACCCGAGGATCAGCAGGTAGTAGCAAGGGGCCGCAAAATTCCCGGCGACAAGCAGTGAGAAGCGGCCTTCTTGCGACCATGTGAAGATCAGAGGCCAGACGCCTGCCCAACACGCGAGCGCGAACGCATAGCGCCGGTTTGGCAGATTAAGTGCGGCCGTCACGCAAGGGATTGCCGCCATCACGAGATAGATCCCGTAAAGCAGGTCTGGGTGGCCCGCCTCGAACTTCCAGATTCTCGGTGACAATAGGATAAGACCCATCCACGTAACGTCGATGAGATAGGCGGCGGCGCGAACCCCGGTTTGCGCCTTGCGCGGCCACGAAGAGCCGAGCACTCGTGGCCTGGCGACGTGCGCGGCAACTTGAAAGCCGGCGTACAACGCGACTAGCAGGCTGGCAGCGTACGGTTGGCAAGTGAACATGCCGGACCACACGATGAAGAGCAGGAATCCTATGGCGACAAAAACGCGGATGCCCTGGTAGCTGACGTTGCACCACCAATTGATGGCCTGATCAAATCGAGATGGAGACAGCGTCGTAGACCCTGTGCCTGCCTCGTTCACGTCGGCTCATCTCCTTTCTATTGGCTTTGTGGGGTAGCCGTGCTGCGAAGGCTGATAATAGACTTTTGACCCAGGTACTTTCTCAGCGAAACCCCGCGCGCTCCGCTCCGACCTGCTGGCGGTTTGTTGCCTCTTTCGGTTCCCACCCGGCGGCCTTGTGAATCGGCGGTGGCGCCCTAACCAACGCGCGGAATTGCGGAGTCATGGATTTGCGCCTTATCGGTTGTCCCTGGGCTGGGAACCGATGCGGAGTGTCCGCTTGGACTCCCCAGCCGAATTGTTCAGTCGCTACATCGTAACCCTCGATATTCTCGTGCCGCCCTGTTGCTTCTGGCGGACGGCAATGAGACAGCAATTGTCGTGCCATGCGCTGCGCGGAGCGGCACTTGTGGCGCAAGGCGCGCGATTACGGGGGATTAGAGATAATCTGACATTCGCCGCGTAACGAGGTCACGACCCCGCTCCGGATACGCAATACAGATTCTGTATTCATTCCAACGGCAGCCGCGTACAGTTTCTGGTTTCGGCCGCACCGTCGTGCGGGTTAGTTTGAGTAGACTCAACCAGCGCAGCATTTGGTCACGCGTTGTGCTTGTTACCCGGGAAGTGTCCGAGTTCTGCGCGAATGGGACAAGGGCCGCGCAGCTTACCTTTTCACTCAAGCGAGTTCATCTCGTGGTTCAGTTATCAGTCGTTCTACGCTTGTTATTAATCACGGCTTAACCAAGCCAAAGAATCGATCGGTTTCGATTGGCATTCATGCGAAAGCGATTTCTGCGAGTACTTATCATCAATCAGAAACTCCTCCCCTGATTTCCTGCCGACTTATGGGATTCCCGGAATCCAACCTTCGATGTGCGCCACTGCGCGATCTTGCGATGTCAAAGATGGATTGAGGAACTTGGATAGACTGCTGTCGAGGTCGGCGTTGCGGAGCCAAGTTGCGACGGAGTAGGCGTCGTGCTGGTCGGAAGTATGGTTCTCCCGCGCGAAGCTTTGACTCCACAGGCTCGGGTAGACCTCCGTGATGATGGATACGCTTTTCGGGATATCCCAGCCGTCGAATGGCCAGAAGTGGACTCGGTTGCCCAACTCATGGCGGAGGTAGCGAAGCCAGGGAAGGCCAGCATGTGTCGATTTCGCTACCGGTCCTGGAACATCGAAGTGGAACACGGACTTGGCGGATCCCGCGCGAATCTCTGTCAGGCGCCGCCAACGCGTATTACCGGAGCGAGCTTCGCCACTACCGTGATTGCCGTCCCGGACAAAATCGACATAGATGTGGTCGCCGTCAGTCGGCCAGTGCCGTTGGAAATCGTCAAGGAATGCAGGCCAGTCAAGCGCCAACTGGCGTTTTTCGAAATAGGGCAACGGGAAGGACAACCCGTGATCGGTTCCGATTTTGGTCGGTTGGTTTGCTGAAAGCTGTTCGACAAGCCACTCGCCGACCCCACGCCTCGTCCAGTACTTGCGCAGGCTCGGGGGCGGGGCCACCTCGACAGGCGTGGATTCCCGCACCGCCATAAAGATACGCACTCCTTTTAGGCTCAATGTCGGTGTCGCAGCGCCGGTGTAGTCAATGCCAATGTACTGCTCAAAACTCGTCGTAGTAGTGTTCACGCGTGCTCCCAGTTTGGACAGGCGATAAGCTGGTCTATCGTCGGTGTCCCTTCTCGGGCCTAAGGCTTGAATACTATGAATTCACAAGACACCTTTCGGTACCTGAACACTCGACTGAGTAATGATTGGCCGGTCCTTATGGATGTCCCTGCCATAGTTGAGCTTGTCCAGCAAGTCTTCGATGTAATCGAGTTCTTCCGCGAAGGAAGCTCTTGGACCTATTCTGATTTCGAACAATGGGATGCGTGTGGTGATCGGGCTACGAAGGTCAATGAAAACGTAGGGAATCCGTGTGCCATTGCGAACAAAATGCTGCACGCCGCGTGCTTCAAATGTTCCACTGACCGGATCGGGAATCAGACGCATTTCCTTTTCATCGGCATATTTCGGTGATTTCAAGAAATCGACGAGTACAAGGAGATAAGCATTGATTTCTAGGGTTATACGATTTCGAAGCTGAGTAAGTTCGGTTTGAGTGTAAGAGCCCGTCTCTGCATAGTACCGCATATCGTTCACACCCGCCTCCACCAGACGCGTGGCCAGGTCACGTTGACGACGCACGTCATATGTTACCGGCGCGAAGAGGAAGAGAGGTTCACCATTCTCCACTCGGGCTGTCACCGAATACATATACCGCAGAAGGTCAATACCGATTGCATACCCCTTGCCATCATCTGCGTACTTTGTCCAATGTCTTGAGTCGTCGGCATGGAAAGTGAGGCACGCACAGTAGGCTGAACTTACCTCGATCGTATCTTTGAGAAATATGTCAAGGTTACGGCGGGTGAATTCCACTAAACTCTGAGCAATCCTTGGGAGATCACGACGTAGCGCAATTCTGTCCAGCGTCTCGTAGATTAGATCTTTGGCATACTTGAATTCGCCCGTATCGTTCATCGTCGAACGATGATTCGCGCGAAGACCGCCGCCTGCTAGAATGCCTTCCAATCCATTACGAGTCGTATAGTGGTAAAGGACTTGCACACGATCATCCGGAAGCTTCGTGTAATCGTGGACGACCTCACTCACCGTTAATGGTAGTTCCGCAATATCCATCACGAACCAGACTCTTGATGTCAGTTCAGAAAACGCGGTGCAGGTTGAAACGCGGGCGCAATAGTAGGATCGCTCGCGGCCACTCTTAGCAAGTTGACCCAATAACGGCAATACGACCGCTATCGAAGCACTGAACTAATTGGAAGTCTCCACATCATCGGGCAGCCCCAATTCCCGCAGCGCTGTCTTGAATTCGTCCATCTGATGCTTCGTTAGACCACCATCCGGGCCGACTTCCACGTCAAGGCTAATCTTGAGGCCCTTGCTGGCCGCGTACTGCGACAGGACTTTGGTGTAAAAGTTCATCCACTTCTGAGGCGGTACCTGACCTTTCCAGCGCACCATCGAGACGCCAGTCTTGATTTCCGGTACCTTCGGCAAATCCACCTGCGCACCAGGGACATATGGATCAGGCTTGCCCGCTGAAACCTGTACAGCCGGTTCGGGCGCCGCTTCTTCATAACCGGGCTTTGGTGCGGGCGCTTCCTTCGGCGGAGGCGACGACAGCGACTTCTTGTACCGCTCTGCCACCTCTTTTGTCACCACGAACATATCTTCCGAGATTTCCACGTCCACGAGGCCGAGTTCTTCGCAATAATAGAACGGCGCATAGCTTCCATCGCCCTTCTTACCGACGTACGCGAGTATTCCGCCCTGAACCCCGCGCGCGATGGTGTCCTTGACGGACTGTTCGCCGTTCAAGAGTTTTGGGAACATAGGGGACGCAAAAAACGCGTCGCGGATGGACTTCGTGCTCCATTCCACGAACGCCGGTGGCCAATTCCTGACCAGGAAGTTCGGCGTTATGGTCGATGCGACTTCGTCGTCCTTCTTCAACTGCTGCAACACCAGCCCCGTCATGCTCTGCGCCATGCTGCTGTTCACGAGGCCCAGATCCCCGACCCGCAGGGCGTTATCCTTGCCTAGAAGCACAATGTAACGGTAGGCACGCCATACCGCTTCTTGCAGGTCTCGCTTGGACTTCTTGAGGTTCTCCTCCAGTTGCCGTACTTGGTTCTCGTCCAAGCGGCTCGACTCATCTTCCTTGATTTCCTGCCACGCCAGCAGTTTCCGTGCTTCATTCTCCAGCGCGGACACGTTATCCGGCACACACCACACGATGCCGCTCTTGAATGTACGCGATGACGCCCCACACTCCTTGGTCATCGTATCCAATTCTCGCAGAGTAGCCGCTTTATCGGCCAGGGACTTATCCGGACCGAGTATCGCCAGCGTCAAGATCGGACGGTTCGGAACATCACTACTCCGCTCGGGAAAGAAACGACGCTCGATGCCGGCCGTGAGCACTGAAGCATCGTTCGCAGAGAACACCCGCTGAACTTCCGCGAGTACCGCCTCGTCAATCTTCCGCGCGTCAATACTCGCCCGCCTGTCGGCCAGCATCTTGTTCAGATTCGGCGTAAAGCTGAACCGGTATTTGTTCGTTTGGACAGTCAGGTAATAGCAGTGTGTTCCGAGCGCCTCAAGCACGGTGTCCGTGTTTCCGGTATCGAGGTCCGGCTCGCCCAGTGCCAGCCGAACTTCCGGCATGGTCGCCTCGTCGCCGGTTGTGCCTCCGTTGGACTCGAACAAGATGACCGTAGCCGCTTTCCGGTGAAGCCGGTTCTTCTTAATGCCGTTCACGGCTTCCTGGTCCAGCCGGACCGCGTGCGAGTCCGCCCGCCCGCAAATATCCGTCGTGATGGCTGCTTCCAGCCGCTCCTCGTCCAGTTGCTCGAACAGCACCGACCGAAACATCGGGTCTTCCAGCGGGGCCGTACCCAGCCCAATCAACGCATCGCGATGAGCCCCCTTGTAGCCCTCTTGGTACGCTTTCGACACCCAGAGGGCCAGCATGCGCAGGACCCCGCGTGTACGCTGAAAGCGGGGCAGCGTCTGCCACTTCCGCTCGAACACCGACAGCGTCATCGGATGGAACGGGTAACACGCCTTGAACGCGTCCAGCGCCTGGTCTACTGGAAACCACCCCGGCACCTGCTGGCGATGGTCCACTACCCAATCCGCATAGGTCTTGCAGGTTTCCAACGCCTGCCGGTTAAGGTTTACTTTCCCGTTTTGGCCCACGGCGTCCTCGTCCCACTCAAACAGGCGCCGCCGGATGATTTCCGCCGCTTCGGCATCCGCGGACATCATGATTGGTTTGCCCAATCGGTCAAGCACCTTCTTGTACCGCTTGAAGTCTTCTTCGTCCTCTTGACTCATCTCTAGGAGTGACGCAGGAATGGACACCACCAGGACCACCTTTTCCAGACCCCGGACAGTCTCAGACAGGTTATGCAGGAAGTTGTACAACTGCGTCGCCATACCCTGTTTCCGGCCCCGGCTGATGAAGTTCATTAGTTCGTCCATCAGGATGAGGCAAGGCCGGTCTATCGGAATGAATTTCTTGATCACGTCCCCGCCCGGCGCGACGCCCTGCGCATCATGTTCCATGACTATGCCGAAACCGTCCGCGCCGCCAAGCTGATAGGCGAGTTCACCCCACGGGGTCTTGCGCAACGGTGTGCCGTCGTCTCCGCCACGCCCCCTAAGAGCGTCGAATTCCGTGCCCACGAACACTCCGGTCCGGCACTCGGGGACTCCACCGACCTTCGCCTGGGATAGTATCTGCTGAACGCCCGGCCAGTTGTGGGATGCGTGGCCATGGGTCGCCAGATGGTACAGCAAGGTCAGCGCGTGCGTCTTGCCACCGCCGAACTGGGTCGCCATGTTGAACACCGCGTTGGTTTCCGTGAGCTCCCCACTTAACCGGCGCACCGTCTCCGATGCCAACTCCAGCAGGTTCTTGGTGAGGAAGGTTCGCCGGAAAAATTCCTGCGGCACGCGATACACGTCCGGCCCCCGGTTGTCGCGCACCGCGTCGAGTTGCACCGCAAACTCCGACGCGTCCAGCGGACGATCTTCCCGCAAGTCTTCTCGCGGAGTAACTATCTTATACCATGGACCCACGCCCCATCTCCCAATCTCGCATGCAATAACGCGACATTCACGTATTTTCGGTACTCACAAACGCTCCGTGCTGAAGCAGCCAGAGCACTTGACTCACCGACAGGCCAACAGCGCTACTGAAACGCGCATGACTCACAGAAGTTGACCTTTGGCCTGATGCGGCCTCAACACTCGCAAGCTCCTTTGATAACTCCTTCAACACTTCGATTACCGCGTCCAATCTGCTGTAAAGTATACCGCAACGAATGCGCACTTCACGCATTTCTCTTCGACACTCCCGCTTCTTTAGGTTTTCCAATCGAATCTCTCGCCTCATTTCCGCAAGATCCATTTTTCGGGCCTCGATTGCCTGAATTCTTCCCTCTATTCTTTTCATACGCTCATCAATTTCTTCAGCCCAAGTTTCTTCCCATTCGCCGATATCTTTCTTACTTATGTCGGCCTCTCTGACCAAAAAGGCGTGTTCTTGCTTCACAAGCTCTTCAAAATCAACGGCCTCGATCCGAGCCGCAAATTTCTGAAGTTTTGCACATTTCCGAAACCGCTTCCAAAGTCGCACCGTCGTCACTAACCTTGTCCGTATGCCGCGAAGTCTATCCCCATATCGTGTCCTAACGTCCCTAATACCGTCTTGAGGAACCAGTAGAGTATCCTGCATTATAGCTCCGTGCAGGTCCGCACCATCCATGTTCGACCCGAGCAAATCGCTTCGCGAGAGATCGCATCCTTGCAAACTCGCCTTACTAAGATCCGTCCCAACAAGACTCGCGTCCCTTAGATGCGCATTCACCAGCCTTGCACCTGAGAGGTTTGCATCAACCAGACTAACACCGCAAAGCGTCGCCCCGGACAGATCCGTACCTTGAAAACTAACTCCGTTGAGAGAAATCCCTGATGGAAACACAGCGTCTCTAAGTACAATGCCTTCGACAGAGTGTCCGGCCTGGTGGAGTACAAACGTAGCGGTCGCTCTAGTTCGGGAAGCTGCCGCGTCTCCACCCTCTTCGCCAGAAGGGGCTAAGCAATCCCATAAGAACGCACGATACCTATCACCTTCGGCTCTCACCAACCCTGCGAAGAAGACCAAGGTTTCGGGCGACACCGGTTCTGCAAGTACGTTTCTCAGACCTCTTCCGAGGCAGTTAATCATATGCTTGGCAGCCAAAAACTCCGCAAAAGAACGATGCACAAAACTGTAGCTCCCATGAAGGTCTGTTCTAAGAAAAGTACAGGTTCTTACCTCGTGCGCATACTGCTCGAGATCGCTTTCCGAAAGCGCCAAAGGTATCAATGCTTCCTTCAGACGAGTCCGCAATTCTTCATGGTGCATGCTGCTCAGTTTATTTCTGACCATTACAAAAGCCAAGTATCTCGATACTTCTCCTCTAGATTCAATCGGGAGTTTGCAGCGCCAGTCGTCCCTTAGCAGCCACGCGTTGGTAACGACATCATACAGGCGGGTTACATCCATGTGGCGAATCGTTGACGCATCCTCGACCGAGCGCACAAGCATATTTAGAAGAATGGGCCTCGTTACTAATGATCGAAGGTCATCGCGCTCTTCTATTCCCAAGTAGACATTGAGCCATTTTGCGCCGTAGAACTTGAATATGTATTCTTGCACCTGTTCCTCGGCAAAACTATTTAGGAATAGTAGTGAGTAAGTGTGGTGTTGGTGCATTAAATCATAGAGATCGGTCGTAAGACTATAACGATCCAAGTCGGTATTATCGCGAAAGAAAGAGGTCCTACAAGTAATGATTACTTTTGCTTTGTGACGTGCAAGTTCTAGAATATCTAGAAAATGGCGTTTGAAGACGGTAACGTCTGATGTAATTGTCATTTCATCAAATGCATCAAGTATAAGGAGAAAGCGGCCTTCAGCGTTTAGGCGTTCAAATGTGGCATAGGACCGGATATTGGTGTGCTTTTCGTTAAGCAAATAGTCCGTTAGGAAGCCGCGCAAGTTAAAGTGCTGTCCAAAGTGACGCAGTTCGATTAGGATTGGAATGCGATTTGTCCCGAAACCCTCCTGACAACGCTCGGCGTAATCGTCGGCAACATGCCACGAAAGCGTTGTCTTACCAGAGCCGTACTCACCTAGAACTGTGAGCAGCTGTCCTGGGCCGTTGATCCACACATCTATATGCTCGGTTACGGATGTTATGAGCTCATCACGTTCTGTACGTGCGCTCAAGTCTACGAAGAGATTGCGCTCGGAGACCTCCATGAGGCGGTAGTCATTCCGAAGATCAGTTAGATGCTGCGTGAAGTCCGCAATTCGACGCTTCAGATCTGCAAGGACAAAACACTCAATTTGTGACGCACTAAGGTGGGTGCGCGCGTCCTGTGTGTATCCGTTCAGGGTCAGCACGACGACTTTGTCAACCGCCCTTTGATTGAGAAGAGATTGCGTCCTAGTCGCTATATCAACAGCGTCGTTTAGACCGAGAGGGCTTTTATAGGCTTTGCATTCGACAGCCGTGCGGATAAGCGAACCGTCAGGTGCTTCCTGTATTACAAATATGTCGATCTGAAGACCGCTGACGTTGCGGTTATGTTCGACCCTGCAACCGAGGTCTCGGTACGCTTGCGTTACTTCAAGTTCAAATGTGGATCCTTTCGATATGCTAGTGGTGTTCTTCTCGTGCATCGTTCTGATTTCCTATTATGTTGAGTATCATTATCGCATTTTGAATCAAAAACCCAACCCCTTCTTTCTCGCTAACACTCCATCCACCCAGCGCTTTTCTTCGGTGGTTGGGGGATACAACGCGCTGAGGGCCTGGGCTAAGCTCCAGAAGCGTGGGTCGTTGCCGATGCCGTCGTCCACGAGGAAACGTTTCATGGCTTCGCTACGGCCAGCGCCAAAGAGGATCATGGTCTGGTGAACGCGGTCGAGCGTTGTGGAGCCTGCGGCGGGCGCGGTGTCCGCCACGCTGCCCGTTTCCTGGGCCAATTCGCTCTCAAGCTGTTCCAGCGTGACGAACATGTCCATCTGCTTCGCTTTAGCCTTCTTGGCTTTCTTTTCGGCTTGGCGGTCTTGTATGGACGTGTCTTCTTTTCCGAAGAGTTTACGGGTGCGCGCCATTACCGGCAGCAGGGTTGCTTTGTCACCCTTGACCTCGACCAGACTGGTCAGGGCCTCCAAATGTGCGCCTAGCCCCTGGGCAATCTTCCGGGCCGCATCATACTCCAGTGTATACCCGCCCGACACGACCTTCTTTCGATTCCCCTCTTCTCCGGACTCTTCTTCATCTTCTTCTTCCGTGTCATCCGTGTGGTCCGTGGTTTGATTGGCGCTCAGGGTCCATAGCCACATCGCTGTCAACCGCGCATCTTCCTCGAAACCGCTCGTGTCCGCATCCTTGAACACTAACGCCAATGCCTCTTTCGACACCGCCGCCCACACCTGCTCCAGGTACTCCCGTAACGTCACGACTTCGCCGCTGGCCTTCTCCACGCGGGAGTACCGCGAGAAGACCTCCAACGCAGGACCAAGACACGCGAAGATTGCGTCGGCGCCGACTACTCCTTCATCCGCAAGCCGGGGCAACCATTCGTGAATACGTTCGGGCAATTCGCGCAGAACATCGCGCCAATCACCTATGTCGGTAGTATGTAATGAACCGTCAAAGTTCTCACGTGGCCGACAGATGAGATGCACGGAAGAAGCGAGCGCCGCGGAGTTTCGTGCGCGGAGGCGGCTACCCATTTCGGTGTCTATGGGCCAGGAGGCACAAATGATCCATCCCGCGCGAATCATAGCGTCGAGTTGGATTTCCCAAACGTCCGTCCCCTTATGGGCAAAAACCACTATGCCTATCCCGCACGGCTGTAACACACGACGACTGTCTTGCATGGCCTTGCACATCAGGCCTTCATAGTTTTCTCGCGTCTTGTAAGCGTAAGTGGGATTCCGTTCGGCCAATTGGACGATTTCGTTGAGTTTTGGAGTAAGATCGTCGGAGAAGAGCTCCGGATACTCTTCCGCTATCATCCGCTTTAGCCAAACGTAAAAGAAGTCTGACAAGTCAGCGTAGGGTACCAAGTCATAGTAGGGCGGGTCGGTGAAAAAGATTGCGCTTGAGTCGTCTGGAAGTGACTGTTGGGTGGCTGACGCTCTATGTGCTTCACCACAGGTTTTGATTCCTATCACCCCATTAATCGCTTTCAAAGTACCTTCGACGGCATTGCTCCAGTCTCTGGTGGCTCCACTAAATAGATTACACTCAACGTAATCCCACACAATTGGAAGTGCTTGTCGTCCGAAAGTGTGACCAATATCCTGGCTGCTTGATCGCCAAGAACAAAGCGAGGTGTTACTGTCCGCCTGGCGATCAACGGCAAAAGCAAGTATGGTCTTGAGTGCTCTTCCGAAGGCGACATCTTTTAGTTTGAATTGTTTTTCACTCAACGCTTTCACTTTAGAAGCTAGAGTAGCGATTGCCAGCGCCTGACGAGCATTGAAAAGATCGCCCCAAGACTTCACGCCCAAGAGCTGAATGTTAAAAATGCTTCGCAGATACGGAAGCGGCTCGTCGGGAATCAGGCTGGGCGTAGCTTTGGGCTCAGCAAGAATCAGGTCCGAAAGCTTTCCTTTCGCTTGTACGAACGCGTCATAATCGTGTTTCTGTGGTAGACGGACATCTCGGACGCCTTCGCTTAGGGTGACAACCGCCATTAACCGAGAGTCGTTGGCCCCGCCTCTTTTATCCAAGAATTGTTTACGAACATTCTCGGCAGGTGTTGTATAGCCGCACAATGGACAAATCGCCGAACCCCTCTTAACGGTTGTAATCACATCGGAAATTCCAGGATTCTTGCAGATTTCCACTTCGATTTCTTTTGAAGTACGTGCCCCATACACTTTGAATGCTACTGATAGACGATCCGTTTTGATGATCCAAGGGGAACGCACCATCGGCACTTCCACGCCGCAAACCGGACCTTCGCGGCAAACTGGGCGATAAAATCAAACAGGAGATAGAGGAGCGTGTTCCAGTGCTTTGGGCCCGTGGCGTCCAGGCGCCCCTTCTCCAGCGCCAGAAAACTGCCCGAGTAGGTGCCCATGATCTTCTGGACCGTTTCCGATTCGCGGATGGCCTTTGAGAACCCGTTGACGGATTCCGCCGCCGCATCCCGGAACGCCTGCGGACACAACGGGTCCACCGGGTCCGGCCACAACGACGCGCACAACACCGCCCGGCACGCCGCCAAAGGCCGCCGCGCCCACCAAATGTGCAACGTCGAGATATGCCCATGCCGGATAGACTTCTCCCGCCGCGCATGCTCCGATATCCGCCGTATCGGCAGGTCCACTTCAATAAGTCGTTTAGGGTAGTTCATTCCTGACAAAACTTAGGCCTTTCCCTGTAAAATTTCTGTCGCGGAACAGAATATATTCCGCTTCTGAACCGCAATATCTTTCTTTCGCTGAATTAATTCGCGCAAGTCAATCTGACCCTCTAGGGTAAGCGTCAGGTCAGCGCCGTCAAAACAAAATAGACGAGGACGATGCCCTTGAAGGTATCCTTGGAGTCCCTCCTTCGTGAACCCGTTAATCGAGATGAACAGTCCAAGTGTATTGTCCAAACTCGAAGCAACAGCACCATCGAGGTCCCGCAAATCGTTTAAGTTCACTTGTCGCGCTTGCCACTTTGCTTCCAATAGGTAGTGGTCTCCTTCAAGAGAGAATGCTCCGTCAATTTGCTCTCCAATGCGTCTGAATGGCGCTTTTGGCTTGAGTTCGAAGAGCACGAAGAGGTCGTAAAGAATCTCCTCTAGCCTGTAGCCACTGTCTTGTCTGTCGGGATTCTGAAAGTGACCGAGAAACCGCTCTTTGATTCCAGACAGCTTGTCTTGGAATGCTCGGCCACGAGCTGACTCTTCGATCTTATTCTGTCGCGCTTTCCGTTCCTCTTCGTCCGTTCTTCGCGCCGCATCATGATCTTTTACGAGTAGGCGCAAGTGCTCCAGACAGCGTTCCGCTTCGCGCTTCCGTTTCTGGCCATCGTTGAAGACGAGTAGGTGATTGCCGTCCTTGTAAGCTAGTGTCTCCTGCAAAATACGTCGGAGAGATCCCAATCCACTTGGAGAGGAGTTCAATGTCGTAAGTATGGGATGGAGAATGTGATACTTGTACTGGCTCCAATCTTGGCCTGACACAAGCAAGGAAGCGACCTCGGAACGAGTGAGCATGCTGCGCATATCTTCCTTGCGCCAGAAGACGTTGATTATGGCGTCCTGAAGAGCGGTCAGAATATTATCGGGAAAGTGCGTCATTCGTGACTCCCGAAACCACACCCAAGACACGACACTTGCCCAAGAAGTGGCATCGAGATTAGGCCGTGTCGGATAGACTCCTCCCGCCGCGCATGTTCCGATATTCGTCGTATCGGCAGGTCCACTTCAATCAGTCGTTTAGGATAGGTCATCTAGTTGCCCCCTGAAACCACCTCATTGACTCAGGGTATGGGCGATCATACCAGACAGGTTCCGAGTAGTCGGTAAAAGCGCCTTCATAACCAATCGCTGCGAAGACGAGGCAATTAAACAAGACGGTTACGGTCTGAATGTGGTCCATGATCTTTTGGTAAGGCCAATGATAAGGACGGCTACCGTGAGCCCATCGGTTACGCAAATTCTGCCAGGCCCGAATGTGATGTTCTCTGACCCTGCCGTCGGCAGCCAACTGACGAAGCCGCTCCGTCGCGCGTGGACTCAACGTGGATTTGATGGCGCCACGCATCCGGTCCCGGTGACGCTCTTCAATCGGAAGACTAGCTATCGCATCATTCGCGCACGAAACACTTCGCTCGTACTCCAAGTCAACAAGCCCGATATCCCCAAAAGCGTCATTGAGCATTCCCTCGACAGCGACTGACACGCCAAGCGCTTGAGCATCGATCGAGGCCTCGCTAGACTCGATGACGGTATAAACGTGCATAGAGATTGGATGCCATTGGCTAACTTTCGCTTTCTTGATGTGTCGAAAGTAATAATTCATTAGGTTATAGAACGCGTCATTGCGAACGATTGAAATGATCTTAATGGGCGATTGGACACGCACGTGAACGGTTCCCATGGGCCTTGAACTAAGTTCAAGAAGCTCCGTATCGCCTGACCAAGCGTCGAGACTCGCCCGGCGAAATGGTTTAGCAAACGAGAATTGAAGGGACTCAATCAGTGTTCGCTCAAAAACGTGCGGGTCATCGCGTTCTTCTGACTCAAGGCGTATGTGGACGGTTTTATCCTTCCGTGTGAACAAGACCTTATGACCACCCAGCTCGATAATCGCCGTATCGAAAGAGCTCCCTACTCCGGGTGAAACCCCACCAACCTTGCGTTCCGTTTCCGTCGTCGTGTTACACGGGTACTCAAAGTCGTCGAAGAACGTCAATTCAATAATCGTTCCCTTGAGTTCAAACGGGAAGGCTTTCCGCCGTGTAATGTTGCTGCCAGTACCATGAACAACAAAGGGTTGCCCCGGTACAAAGGTTCCGACATGCGGCAGAGTATCCTTCACTTCCCAAGTGTCACCGTGAATATCGGTGGCCTTCAACAGGTAAAGGTCGTCGCTAAGTATGACCTTCCCCGGATTGAACCAATGTGCAAGGGGCGTGTTTGCCCCGTCGGCGCATTGCCCCGAAAACACCTTGTATGTTAGGCGCCCGTTCTCATCTTGCTTGACCATACCAGGGCCAGAACAGACAGCAGTTGCGATATCCTTCTGCCGGACCAATTCCATCGATGTGCAATCGAATTCGAATGTTCCCTGGTGAATCGCGTTCACGCACTGTTCGTTGATCATCGAAGTTTGTCCAAACCCTAGACTTTGAAGTACCTAGCCGAATAGACTACTCGCGCTCCGCATGCTCCGAAATCCGCCGTATCGGCAGGTCCACTTCAGTAAGTCGTTTGGGGTAAACGGTCATGCCCTCCTTCCAGCACAAACCAAAACCAACGCCCAGCCGTGGCGACGCTGAGAGGAAGCGGCGTCGATACGCGGTTCAAGATACGAGAGGATATCGCAGCTCGCCCCATCGCAAAAGGCAATTTCAGTTCTCGCACGAGTGACGTTCACGAAGTGGAGACCGGCAGGCAACGGTATCAGTCGTCCGTGTCACAATCTTGACACGCCCCACCTCTGCGTATGGCGACCTCGCGCTCGACACCAACCCAATCCAGGAGGTGTTTACCAGAGGCGACGATCCCGGCTCTGGCCTCCTTCAACCTTCTGCCAAGCTCAGTAATAGCCTGGCACCGCGAATCCTTCTGATTCGAGGCGTCGGTATTCGACCTATTCCGATGGCGCTTCGTCACGGTGGCGGCCTTCACGCGCATCCCGGATTTGGTGTGTGGTCAGGCGGCGAATTCTTGAACAGCTTCGCGAAGACTGTCGAATTCATCCACCGCCGCACGCGCCACATCAAGCGGGATGTGAGGCTTGAGCTTGTGGATGCGCATTGCCCGCTTGTCCCGACCTGTACGCTCAGGATCCTCAAGCGTTACATACATCGCAGTCCCAATTCTTTCCAATTGCGCTACGTTCTTTGACGCGAACTCATCCGCCAGGAAGTCAACACGCTCTTGATATCGCGCCCGCGTCTTGGCGAAGAGTCGCCGCAGGAGTTCGCCGTTCTCATCCGGAGCCAAGGAAGGGCCAAATGGGTATGGCCTGGGATCATAGGTCAGAAAGCGGTCGGCACGCATCTGTTCCAAGGCATCGCTCAGGTCAAAAGAGTATGGACCGTGCTTGTACAAGATGAAATCGAAACCCAAAGGCACCTGGAGCAACTCTTGCAGAAAATACGTAGACTTCTGCACATGGGTTTCACCACACCAACTGCCCTTCCCCCGTAGCGCCTCGATGAGCGCCAACACAACGCCGTCACGTTGTAGCCGTTTCATTATCTCCCTCTCCTGCCGGTTCCTTGATAATTGTATTGCGATTGCTCTCCAGCCACTGGTGCGCTTTCTCGCGAACGACTGGGTCAATAAAGACGTACCCCACGGTCGCGGGAGGAATTTTGTTCAGTGTATCAGATATGTCAAGAGAAGACACTATCCGCCTATCATGCGTCACGACCGGGAACTGGTAACCCTTTGTCTTCGCAGGAATTACATCGCAACGAACGTTTTGTTCGCCGAACTCGTTCTGTGCGGCCGCATGTATTGCTTCAACAGCCTCCGGGTTGACCTTAACGTCATTGGGATTGCGTTCATAGAGGAGCCTAAAGTGTTCCCTAAGGGTGATACGTCGCGCCGAATCGTGGCCTGCGGCGGCAGGTTTCCTAGCTGCGGAAAGGATCGCCGCCATGACCTCGTTATCGGTCATTTCCAGATGCTTGTCCACCTTCGTGGAAAACTGACCCCCTTTTAGCCACTGGGAAAGAAAGTCGAGTAAATGGATGTCGTAAATCCGTCGTACCGGATGAAAGTAGAGTTGGGTAAACATGAAGTATCTGGCTAAGAGCAGTGCTTCCGCACCGTGGATCCCTCCTTGGTCAACCCCAAGCGCCGGTTCCAAGGATTCGTCCCTCGTAAACGGCAGTATGCGCAAGGAGTCAATCAATCGATGATGATCAAACCTTCCGTATCCGACTCCGGCGTGGTGAGAATCGCGCAATAGGTAGTCCATGCGATCTACGCCGAATGCGTCGCCCGTAATGATTTCGGACAGAATTGCCTCCCAGTCAGAAAAGACGGAGTTGCCGGGCGCATACTCCTTATACTTTTTTGGTCCCACCGCAAGTCTCGCGACATCCGGCGCATTTAGCTTCAGGTTATCAAGCAGCGGCGCGATCTGATTGGAACAGATAATGTTGTACGTTAGACGTTCGTGGTCCCATCCTTCTGGCAAGAGCTTCTCTTCACCAGCGTGAGAGAAAGGGAGGTGACCCACGTCGTGAAGCAGCGCGGCAATTCTCACTGTTTGACGCCAATAATGCCGCTGGTGATCATCTTGAGGCAGGATACGGTCTACGTCGTCATTGAGTACGTTTTCCTTCATCGTCACCACGTCAAAGACACGCGATGCGAGCTCCATCACGCCAAGCGAGTGCTCAAAGCGTCGATGCGTTGCTCCGGGGTAAAGGAGAAACGTGGTGGCTAGTTGGTGAATATTACGTAAGCGTTGGAACGCTGGCGAGTCAATGACTCGGCGTTCCTCGCTAGATACGCGTATGAAAGTGTGAATCGGGTCTCTAATCTCATGTGTATGCTTGATACTCACACTTTGATCTCCGACAGAATGGATTTCGCGTCAATACGGTAGTGTTCCACTTTCACCAGTGGCTTCCAGCCAAGTCTGCCAGGGTCTTGGATGCAGTGAATCCCAGGAGTTGCGGCACAGTTGTAAACCACGTAAAGCCAATAATCCTTCTTCAATCGCTCCGCAGTCTTGTACTCGTTCGCCGTAAGCGCAATTTCGCCAATGCATGCTCGGCCCTTGACTTCAATGTAGCGGTATTCCACGAGCAGGGTCGGATCCACGGCATCGAAGCGGCGCGAGACCAGGTCAAAGCCTTTGTTTTCGCTCTCGACGCTTTGCACGACGCATCCGCGCGCCTCTTCGTACTTGATCGCGGCTTCGACGGCAATGTGCTCGATTTCCTCGTCACGAACCATGGCGACCATGCTAGGCGCAGTGCGTTCGGGGTGCGGCAAAACCCAAGCGCGGCCAATGCACTCGATGTCCCCGATCATGCAGTGCCGTTCCTTTTCGAGTTCTTCTTGTCGGCGTTCCAGCCGCCCGTTCAACTCGAAGAGGCGATCCTCCATCATTTTCAGGCGCCCGTCTAGGCCGGTCTCCGTGCTCCCCATCTCTTTCTGGCCGGTGATATCCGCGAACTGCAACTGGACCCGGTTGATGATGGCGTTGAGGCTGATCTCGATGTGGTCGGAGATTGTCTTCACTTCCCGCGCGCGTTCCGCTGCGACTTCCGCAAGAAACGGGTTCAATGCCTGCTCGATGAGCGCCTGTTCGATTTCGGCGTGGCTGGGTACGCCGTCAGCGTTCGGAGTGGCGGTACCTTTTGGGGCCAAGGCCAAGTCGAGAAATATGGTTGGTTGCCGAATCGTCAGTGCGCCGTCCGCGTCGGTCTGGACCACGAAAAGCTTCCGGTGCAACAGACGCCCCAACCCATCCCGGATAGACGCCGTGAACACATCGAGCCGGTACGGTTGGGCGTGATGAAGGTCGTAGAACACGGCGCCGCGTTTCAGGTCGCTGCGCACGTCCTCCAGCAGCGCCGCGCGGACACACTCAAACAGCGGGTGGCCGGGCGTCACCCATTCCCACGTGGCGTCCTTTCTGAGCAATTCCTTGTCGAAAACGATGTTCTTGTACTCTCGTCCGAGACGCCCGAACCGGCCCTCCAACTGGTCACCCAGGGGCCATAGCGTCCGGGGAACGCGCCCAACGCGGTAGGCGTGTTCCTGTCCGCGCAGGACGGTGGGACTAACTCCGACCACGGGCGCGGCCTCGGTGAAGAATTCCTCCACGACTTCCGGAACTAGCCGCCGTTCGCGGGCCTCGGCGGATTTTCCGATGACGTAGGACAGATTCAGTTCCCGTTTCGCCAAGCCCTCCAAGGTGGATTGCGTGATGCTGCGGAAGCGCTCCGTGTCCACATCTTCCACGATACGCTTCTTGATGGCGTCCTCGGTCAGATTGCGCGCGTACATGTTGCGCACCATCCGTTCCAGTTCATTGGACGGGAAGATGTCGCCGAGGACGTTGAACACCTTGCCGGTCCGCTGCGGGTCGAGTTCCTTCTCGATTTCCGCCAGCCGCTCGAATAGCTTCTGGAGCACCCGGCCTTCGCGGGTGTTCGTGGACACGAAATTCA
>JACRLJ010000071.1 GCA_016215105.1 Candidatus Hydrogenedentota bacterium | reverse complement strand
GGGGCCGCGCTCCGGTTTGAGGCGGTGGTGGGCGTGGATGACGAAGTCGGGGCCACGGGCAGCGTGAGTTTCCAACTGTGGGTTGATGGCAAGATCGCTGTCGATACCGGTGTGCTTAAGGGTGGCGCCCCGGCCCAACCCATCTCGGTAAATCTCGATGGCGCCAAGTATCTCGCGCTGATCGTAACCGACGGGGGCGACGGAATCAGTTGCGATCACGCGGATTGGGCCGACGCTCACTTCACGCTCAAGCCCGGCGCTAGCGAGGCGCCAGGGCCGTTGCAGTTCAATGACGAACCGCCGCCGCCCATCGCGTCGGGCACGCCTGCCGAACCGCAAATTCACGGCCCGCGTGTCGTTGGCGCAACGCCAAAGCGGGACTTCCTGTTTCTCATCCCGGCCACGGGCGAAGGCCCGCTGCGTTACGCAGCCAAGAATCTTCCCGCGGGGCTGACGATTGACGCGAAATCCGGCATGATCACGGGCGCCATTGCGCAGGCCGGCGAAACGGACGTTGAAATCGAGGTCACGGGCGCCAAAGGAACCGGGCGCCGCGCGCTGAAGATTGTAGCAGGCGATCACAAGCTGGCCTTGACGCCGCCGATGGGTTGGAACTCGTGGTACATCCACTACAAGAACGTCACCGAGACCGACATTCGCAACGCCGCCGACGCCTTGATCCGCACAGGTCTTGCCGCGCACGGCTACCAGTATGTGTGCATTGACGACGGCTGGGCCGATGGCCGGAACGCCGATGGCTCGATTCGGCCCAACGCCGCGAAATTCGGAGATATGAAAGCGCTCGCGGATTACATTCACTCCAAGGGTCTGAAGTTCGGTACCTACAGTTCACCCGGCAAGAAGACGTGCTGCGAACTCGAGGGCAGCTACGGACACGAGGCGCAGGACGCGCGCACCTATGCCGCCTGGGGCGTGGACCTGCTCAAATACGATTGGTGCTACTACTCCGAGATCGAAAAAGGCAACACGCTCGAGGAGATGCAGCATCCGTACCGCGTCATGCGCGAGGCGCTTGATGGGGTGGATCGCGACATCGTGTACAGCCTGTGTCAGTACGGAATGGGGAAAGTGTGGGAGTGGGGCGCGGACGTGGGCGGGAACATGTGGCGCACGATGGGCGACATCGGCGCCGAAGGCGACTCGTCCGGGGTGTTGCGGATCGGGTTCGCGCACGGGGATTTGGGGAAGACCATCCGGCCCGGTCACTGGAACGATCCCGACATGCTGATGGTGGGGCGCGTCGCGGTCGCCGCGAAACTGACGCGGAACGAGGCCATCACCCAAGTATCGCTCTGGGCAATGATGGCGGCCCCGCTCGTGCTCAGTTGCGACTTCAGTCAGTTGGACCAGTTCACCTTGGACATACTCACCAACGACGAGATCATCGACGTGAATCAGGACCCGCTGGGCAAAGCAGGCGGCCGCGTCACGCGCGACTTATTCACTGAGGTATGGTCGCGGCCCTTGTATGACGGAACGGTGGCGGTCGCATTGTTCAATCGCGGACCAGCGCGCGCGCCGGTGACCGCGAAATGGGCCGACGTGGGCCTGACCGGCTCGCAAGCAGTGCGCGACCTGTGGCAAAAGAAGGACCTGGGCGTCGTGAAGGATGCGTACACCGCCGAGATTCCCGCGCGTGGATGCGTCGTGGTGAAAGTGGGTACGCCGAAGGGCAATTAGTCCCCTTTTGGATAGAGCCCGGTGTTTCATCTAGTTACTCGTGAAGAAGTGGATTGCGCCCACTCAGTAGCGCCTTCAGGAGATCCCTCATGCACATCGTGTTACTTGCGGCGACACTGCTGAATTCGGCCGGCGCCACCGGACTAAGCCCGGAAGCGTCATACACTATGCCGTTTGCAGTCGGTGTGTTCGATCAGCAAGGAACAGGGCCTGCCTGATAATGACGTGAGCCGAATCGGAAGTGATGTGCATGGCGTACTCATTGCGGTAACGGCGCGGGGAACGGCTGTTTTCGACGGCAGCCAATGGCGGGCGAAAGAGCCAGGCGATCCGGCTTTTCTTTCTCGGGTAGCGCTCGGCACGCGGCAGTTTGCGAGTCTGCGCAAGCTCGCGGGGGCCGAGATCGCAGTTCGCGCTGTCGCCGAGTACCAGGGTGAAATGGCCGTTGCCGCCGATAGTGGACTTTATCTCTGCAATGGCCGGAACTGGCGCCTCGCGCTTCCCCAGCAAGGACTGACACGCTGGGCGCCGATCGATGTCCGCGCGGTTGCCTATGACGCGTCAGGCGCACTTTGGTTCGCGTGCCCGCAGGGCGTGGGATTCCGCCTATCGGATAAGGAATGGAAGCTGTTCACCGGCGCCGACGGGTTGCCCTACAACGACTTTACCTGCATGGCCATCGGACCCAAAGGTATATGGTTTGGCACAACCAACGGCGCTGTCCATTACCGTGACGGGGTCTGGTCCTTTCGCCAAGGACGGCGCTGGCTGTTGAACAACCACGTGCGGGACATTACCGTGGACGCCCAGGGCAACGCGTGGATCGCCACGGCGGACGGGGTATCGTGCATCGCATACCAGCCGATGACACTAGCGGGGAAAGCCGCGATCTTCGAGTCGGATATCGAGAAGTACCACCGCCGCACCCGCTTCGGTTACGTGAACCCCGCGAAGCTCGCAACACCCGGCGACAGAGGTACGGCCACGCCGACCTTCACCGACAACGACGGTCACGGCACAGGACTTTATCTCGGCGCGGTCAGCCTTGGCTATGCGGCCACGGGCAACCCCAAACTGAAACAGGACGCCGTCAACGCCTTCCGCGCCCTCGCGTTTCTCAGTAAAGTAACCGAGGGCGGTACGCATCCGGCGCCGAAAGGTTTCATCGCTCGGGCTGTGCGGCCGACATCCGAACCAGATCCCAATCCACAGTTCGATCTCGCGTACGATGTGAGGCGCAAGAAAGCGGACTCCTTATGGAAAATCATCCAGCCACGCTGGCCCATTGACGCATCGGGCGAATGGTACTGGAAAAACGATTCGAGTTCCGACGAACTCGATGGCCACTTCTTCGGCTATGCAATCTACTTCGACCGCGTCTGCGAGACTGACGCCGAAGCGAACGAGGTGCGGGAAGTCGTCCGGCGCATAATCGATCACATCCTCGCGCACGGTTACAACCTTGTTGACTACGACGGTCTGCCGACGCGCTGGGGCCATTTGGCGCCGGAAGACCTGAACCGAAACGAGGCCTGGTGTATAGAGCGTGGGCTGAATTCGTTCAGTATGCTGACATACCTGTCCATCGCCCACCACGTCACCGGCGATCCTAAGTACCGCGAAGCCTACCTCAAACTCGCTCTGGATCACGGCTACGGCATGAATGGCATGACCCAGCCCAAGGACATTTCCGGACCGGGGACGTTCGGCCAACCGGACGACAACATGGCCTTCATGAACTACTACCACCTGATTCGCTACGAGACCGATCCCAAACTGCTCAGCATGTATTACCACGCCATCCAACGTCACTGGCAGATCGAGAAATACGAGCGCAACGCCTTCGAGAACGTTGTATATGCCGCGTGCTGCCGTGGCAAAGTCCGCAGCGATCAGTGGGGCGAAACCGACCTCTCTCCGCCGAAGTATTGTTTTGACGACGCAATTGATACGCTGAAGCGTTACCCGCTTGACCTTATCGATTGGCCCATGTCGAATGCTCACCGCATCGATATGATCCCGTTGCAGGATCACCTCGGCCAACCCGCTGGCGCTACGGGCCACCGGATTGACGGACGTGTCTTTCCCATTGACGAACGCCACGAGGTCTACTGGGACCGGGACCCGTGGATACTGTCCTACAGCGGAAAGGGCGCCGTCCTCCGCGAAGGCTTCCACTACTTGCTTGCCTATTACATGGGCCGCGCCCACGGATTCATCGGCGAGTAGCTGCACTCATCTGAGCCGATGGCCGCGATGAATGATTGTGGCCCGTCCAAAGAGTTTATGCGGGTAGGGCGCGTTCGCCGAAAGCGCCGCGTGTGAGCCATGCCTTGGGTAGGAGCGGCAAGTAAAGACATTCGCCCTCCCGTTCGCGCTGACGTGGCGTGCGCCTAAAGTGAGCGGCGCAGAACCGGGCGCAGGCGATCGAGCAGCACTGCGATGAGCAGGATGCTGCCTCGGGCGACGTATTGATAGAAAGTGGAGACGTTGAGCAGGCTCATTGCGTTTTGGACCGTGCCCATGATGAGTACGCCGACGATCGTGCCGGTTATGGTGCCGGCGCCGCCGGAGAGGGAGACTCCGCCAAGGACGCAGGCGGAGATGACGTCGAGCGAGAAGCCGACGGAGCTGTTGGGCTGGCCGCTGGCCATGCGCGAGGCGAGGATCACGCCGGCGAATCCGGCCATGAGGCCTTGCAGCGTGAAGATGATGAGTTTAACGCGGTCCACGGGGACGCCGGCAAGGCGGGACGCTTCGCGGTTTCCTCCGATGGCCAGGGTGTTGCGGCCGAAGCGGGTGTGATTGAGCAGCACGCCGAACACGAGAAAACACCCCATGGTGATCCAGACGGGATTGGGCAGCCCCAGCGTGTTTCCCATGCCGAGGGCGAGGAATTGCGGATTGGCGACGCCGACGGCGGACCCACCGGAGACGATGAATCCGAGTCCGCGTACAATCTGCATCGAGGCCAAGGTGGCGATGAGCGCGTTGATGCGGAGCTTGGCGATGGTCACGCCGTTGACGGCCCCTACGAGGCCCCCCGCGACGATGCCCGCGAGAATTCCGAGGAGGGCGCTGCCGGTGTGCGCGACAACGACGGCCGCCGTGACGCCCGTGAACGCGATCTGCGATTCGACGGAGAGATCGAAATCGCCGGAGGCCAGGCAGAACAACATCGTGCAGGCGACCATACCAACCATCGACACCGAGAGGGCCAGCCCGATCATATTCTGCACGGAAAGGAAATGCGGCACGAATATTGACAGGCCGGCGAATAGAGCGGCGAAGATCAGCAGCATGATCGCATAGTTTGCGAGGCGGCTCAGCCGATCGCCGGACGGCGCCGCCGACCCTGTCCGATCACTGTGAGCTGCTGGCGTGGCCGGTTCAGTGTTTCTGGTCATCGAGCCCCTGTTCCTTCAACACCTGGCGGTAGTTCTCGCGCGTGATCATGATCCCGGAGGTGCGGATGTCCTTGGGCGGCTCAATGCCTTCGGCGATCCATTTGTACAGCATTTCCGACGTTTCATACCCGTGACGCACCGGGCTGAGCAGGACCGAGGCGAAAAAGCCCGATGGCGCCGGCTTCTCAAACTCGACCAGACACGTGTTGCCGCCAATGCCAACCCCAATGATGTCGGCGGCGCTGAACCCGCGGCCTTCCATGGCGCGCACGGCGCCCATCACGCCCTCGTCGTTCAGCGCGTAGGCGAGCCAATGTTTCACTTCGGGATGCTGGGTGAGCAGCGTGTTGGCGGCGTTGAATCCGCCCTCGGTGTCCGTCGTCTTCTCCGGACTGTGGAACACTCGCTCGGCGGGGAAACCGGCCGCTGTCAGCGATGCCGTGGCGCCGTCGGTGCGGTCTTTGGCCGTGGCGAGTTCATCGAAGGTGATTGCCGCAGCGCCGGTTTCCTCGGGTTTCCAACCGCGGCGCTTCATCTCCTCCGCCAACTCTTTGCCGACGGATTCGCCGATTTGCCGTCCCGAAATGCCCGTGTAGTGTACGTCCATGGGTTTGCCGTCGGCGTCCACGAATTGATCGTCAATGGTGTAGACCTTCATGTTGGCCGCGGTCGCCTTAGCGACGATGGCCGGACCCAAGCGCACGTCCGGCGTGCAAATGACGAAGCCTTGCGCGCCTTGTGCGCTGAGATTGTCAATCGCGGAGAGAACCTTTTCGCCGTCGGTGGCGCCGATCTTCACGAGGTCGAACCCGTACTTATCGGCGGCCTTCTGGGCGAACTTCCACTCGTTCTGAAACCACGGCTCTTCCGGCATCTTCACCAAGAATCCGATTCTGACTTTCGCTTCCTTCTTCGCGGGCGCGGGCTGATTCGGCGCCGGTTCCTTGTTGGCGCATCCCGCACACCAGGAGCAGACCAGCGCGAGGGCGAGAAGAATTGCCGGCAGTGAACTGTATCGTTTCGTCATTTGTTCGACCTCTCAATCGTGGCGAATCCAATCAATCTGCCGGTGAGAATTCAGCCGGCTCACTTATCCAATACCGACGCGTCGTGTCATCCTGAGCGTCGGCGAAGGATCTGCGTCTAAAGTGCGACGACCGTGCGTAGTAGGCAGAGCATCGGGTGAGCACGGGGCAGATTCTTCACTTCGTTCAGAATGACACGTTACGGGCCTTGTCTCCGAATTGCACTCTATTGGGCGTACAGCGGGGCATATTTGTATCCACTGGCTTGGCCGATGGCCCACGGGTTTTGCATCGGCAGCCACTAGAATACGCCAATCTCTGCAATCGAGGTAAACGCTTGGCCGTTGGCTTCACTTAGCGCGACGAGACGCACGTAACTCGCCTCGAATGGTTTTTCGAGTCGCACTTGCTGCAAGTCCGACGACTTCGGGAATGAACCCTTGGCGACGGGCTTACCCCAGGCCTTTCCGTCGTCACTGACGTACACCTCGTAGTCCGCAATCCACCCGTTGCTCATGTCCTGACGCGGCAGATAGGAGATTCCGTGGACGGTCTTTTTCGCAGGCAACGCGAGTTGGATTTCGTGGGGATGTTTCGGTTCGCGGGCACCGAATTCCGTGTGCCAAATCGTAGCGGGATCGCCGTCAACCGCATTGGCGCCGAGAAAGCCCGCAGCCTGGCTGTCGGCCGAAACGATGCGAACGCCCGCGTACTGCGGCCGCTCGCCAAACGTCTTCCGGAGCGATTCGGCGTCCATCGCGGCTGTTGGGGCGAAGCGATCACTGGCGGCGTAGGCGAGCAGACTGCTCCACATCTGGCGTTGCGCCGGTGTCGCGGTGGCGTTGCGCGCGCCGAGATTGAGCGAACACACGAGCAGCTTGCCGGTTCCGACGCGCGCTTCGAGCAGGCAGCCGAGGCGATGATTCGTGGTCCAGTTGTCGATGACCTGAATCGTGGGCCGGAAGGTCGCCGGCTGATCGTCCAGCGCGATGGCGTGCGCGCCTCGAAGCAAGTCCCACCACTGCCAATCGGTGTGGGAATCGGTTGGAAACGCGGTGAACACGGGATGATTCGGGTCGCATAGAATTCCGAGGTGGCGTCCCTGGCCCGTGAACAGGGTGGCGTTCCAGAAGGTCGGTTCGAAAGAGGTCTTGACCGATTTTTGAAGCTGGCCGCCTGCGACGCACACCACTTTGCCGCCGCGCGCCAACGCCGCGATTGCGTTCTCGTCGATCCGTTCCGTGACGAGGATGTTTTTGGGCGCGGCCGTTTGGACTTTGTCGGGATATACCCAGATACTCCAGTGATTGGCGAACGCGGTGTTCTTGACGCTTACGGTGACATCGAGCCGCGCCGGCGTCTTAACACTCGTCAACGGTACGCTAATGGCGCCGAGGGGAATGCCGCTGCCTTGGGCGATGGTACGCGCAGGCGCTTCGCCGGAGGCGAACACGGTTCCATCCGCATACGTGAGCGTCCATACCGGCACGGCGTTTTCGAGGGGCGCTTTGCCGAAGTGCGCGATCTCCATCTCCGCCGAAAACGTTTCCGACGCGGTCCATGTGAACTTTTTGGTGCGCAGCAGCGGGACTGTCTCGCCGCAGAATGGACGGAGCAGCTCCGGGGTCACGCCTTCCTTTGCGTCCCAGAACGCGTCGAGGAAACCTACAAGCGCTGTTCCTTGGCCGGGGAAATCCTGCAATTCCAGTAGCTGGTAACCGCCGATGTTCGGCGTGCGCAGAATTGCCTCTACGTCGGCCCTATACATCAGCGTCTGCAATGCGCCCGACGCGCGCGCGAAGGTCGCGGCCTGATCGAGCATGTGATGTGCGGCTAATGAGTCGCGAAACGCTTCCAGGTTTTTTGCGCGCACCACCCCGGTGTATTTTTGAATTTCGCTGTAGCTGGGGTAAACGCACCATTGACCGAGTTCGTGCGCGACGATGGGCACGGGACACCCTGTCGTCGCCGCGCGGTAATCGAAGTCCGTTCCAGGTTGCAGTGGGCCGCCTTGCAGGCGAATGGGAGTGTCGTTGTTGCCCGCAAGCACGTGGTAGTCGTTTTCGGGCAGAACCGGGTAGGCGGAGGTCCCGGAGTAGAGACGGCGCGGGTCGAGCGATTTCCACTCGAACACGATCTTGGAAAGGAATTCCTTGTGGTGGTCGCCACTCGGTTCGTTGCCGACCACCAACATGCAAAACGACGGATGGTTTCCGTACGTGTCGAGGATGCGTTTGCTTTCGTCGTAGATGAACTGGCCGAGTTGCGCGTCGTCCCCGAGTTTGGTCCACACGTCGTCTTCAATCTGCAGCATCATGCCCGTCTGGTCCGCGGCGTGAAATGCAGCCTCGGGCGGACACCACGAGTGAAAACGGAAATGGTTGAGCCCGTAGGTCTTTGCGATCCGGAAAATGCGCAGCCACGATTCGACGTCCATAGGGGGATGGCCGGTCTTTGGGAAGATGCAGCATTCGAGGTTGCCGCGCAGCAGCGTCCTGCGTCCGTTCACGAGAAAGTATCCGTCCTGAGTGGACAACTCGCGCAGACCGAAACGCACCGACTTTTTGTCGAGGCAGTGGCTTCGCCCGGACGCCGTGGCGGACAAGGTGACGGTGAGGTCGTATAGGTTCGGATTGAATTCGTCCCACAGCGCGGGATTGGCGCCCAGGGGAACTTCCACGTCGACGGTAAAGAGTTCCTGGCCTACTACGACTTTGAGCGCGGCGGGCGCGGGCAAAGCGGCGCCGTCCCGGGCGACGCCTAGTCTCAGGAACGCCGTGCGGGTCTTGCCGCTGACGTTGGCAATGCTGACTCTGGCGCAAGCGCGCTTGTCCGCGGTTTCCGGGAAGACCTTGACGGACTCGATGAAGATGGGGTCACTTGCGATGAGTTCGATCCGGCCAATGGCGCCATTCCAGTTCGTCTGCGTCTCTTCCGTGATCGAATGCGACCAGTCGCCGATGGTGTATTTACGGGTGTTGTCGATGCGGAGGGCGAGCCGGTGTTTGCCAGGGGCCAAACACTTGGACAGATCGTACTCGTGCGGCGTGGCGAGGCTGTCGTGCATCCCGATTTCCTTGCCATCCACCCAGAGGCGGCTCTCCCAGTGGCAGCGCTCGAGAAATAGGACGATGTGTTTGCCACGCCACGTTTTCGGGATTTCGACGTCCTTTTGGTACCACGCCGCCCCGGTATATTCGTGCAGCCGGTTCAGATGTTCCAGAGAAACTGCAGTCACCGTTTTGCCGTAGCTGTGCTCATCCATTGAGCCGGGCAACTTCGTCTTGTCTGTGAATTCGTTGGCCGCCCAATTTTGCAGGATCCCGGCGTTGTCCGGGTCCGTGCGGAATCCCCATTCGCCGGACAGATCCACGACCGCGGGTTCGGCGAACGCGGTGGCGCCGAGCGCGAGGCCGGCCACGAGTAGAGCTGAGAAGCGGTTTGGCATACGACTCCCCAATACGTTTTCGATACGTTTCGCGGCTCAGGAGAAACGACCTAAGCTGAGGTCGCCTGAAGAATACTTGGGGTCACACCGCTACCGCAAGAGACGATCGGTTATGTTCAAGTCGCCGCGCTCCGACCGGCGAATGAGGACATTCGCCCTCCCGGTCGCAGTACCCTGAATCGCCATTCTATTCACAGGCTACCGTCTTGCCGGTGCGCTCCGCTTCGGACATGGCGGCTACCACGCGAATGGCGGCGGCGACTTCTTCGGGGGTTGTCACGTCGTGGTCGACTTCGCCGCGGACTCGTTGGGCGAAGAATTCCCAATCGTATTCACCGGAATGTCCAGTAATTACGTGGGACTCGATACGATCTTCGCTGGAGAGGATAAGGTTGGGCCCCGCTTCCCCTTCGCGCGCGGCGGGACCGATGCCGTGGAAGATCATGCCTTTCGTGCCGCCGATGACCGTGCCGCCGCGATACCGGTCGTGCGTGCTGGCGGCGACGAACGACGCGAGGATATTCGCGATTGCGCCGCTCTTGAACGCGATGGTGAGTGACGCGTTGTCCGGTGTGGGGCGCTTGGTCTCGACGCGGGAGTGTGTCACTTGTACCGTGGCGGGTTCGCCGAAAATGGACAGGAAGGAATTAACGCAATAGATGCCGATGCGAAAGATCGGCGCGACCGGACACAGTTGCGGATCGTCGTACCAGGAGCCGTCGGGCGGCGTGGCGCCGTAATACACCCACGTGCTTGCTTGCGCAACGGTGGGCCGGCCAATGGCGCCGCTGCTAATCCACTCCTTGATATAGACCATTTCGGCGATCGGACGCGGGTTCGGCGAATTGAGATGCACGACCTTACCCAAGTCGCGCGCCTCATGGAGCACGCGCAGCGCCTCGTCCGCGTCGCGTTCGAATGGCTTTGTCGTCATCACGTGCTTCCCGGCGCGGATGATGCGGCGGATCAGGTTTGCGCGGCCGTTTGGACCGGTGTACAAGCCAATGGCGTCAATCGCCGGATCGTCCAGCAGTTGATCCAAGCTTGTGGTGTAGGGCACGCCAAATTCCGCGGCGCGCTCCTGGGCTCTGGCGGCGTCCATATCGCAGACGGTTGTTAGGCGGACCGGTAACGCCGGATTTCCGGTCAATTCGCGGCACACGGTGGCGCCGAAATTCAGCCCCACAAGTCCCAGACGCACAGGTTTCAACACGGTACCGTTCCTTTCAGTCTCTCCGAAAAGTCCCCAAATTGCCCGGCAAACCTAAATTCGGCAGTTGGCACGCTGCAGGACGATTGAACTTCTTCCAGATCAAGCGTCTGAGTTAAATGCCATACGCGCCGTCGAGGTGAGGGACAGACCCCAAGTTTCGCACAAAACTACCGTGCGAAAGTCGGGGTCAGTCCCAGCCAACTGCGGAATTTAGGGTAAACGAACGAATTATACCCGGGATCGAGCCGGGGAAAAACTGCAAATGCCGTGCGCCGCGGCGTGGTAGAATGGAAGAGCGAATGGACGAGAGGATACTCGCCTGGAGGCAGACGAAGCTGATCGAGACGCGCGCGGGGCGCCCCGCCCAACGAAAAGACTTACAAAGCTGGACTCGACATTTCACTTGAGGCGAACTTCAGATAAAGGAGGTCGTTATGCCGATCAAGAGATTGAAAGAGTTCTTGGACCAGAAGGGGGTTAAGTACGTAAGCATCGGCCACTCGAAAGCATTTACCGCCCAGGAGGTCGCGGCTTCGGCTCATATTCCTGGCCGGGAAATGGCCAAGACCGTAATGGTTAAGCTCGACGGCAAAATGGCCATGGTCGCGGCTCCCGCGAATCGCAAGGTGGACATGGAGTCACTCCGCAGGGCCACGAAAGCGAGCCGAGTGGAGCTGGCCAGCGAACAGGAGTTCGTGGCGATGTTCCCCGAGTGCGAAGTGGGCGCCATGCCGCCGTTTGGTAACCTCTACGGTTTGGACGTTTACGTGGAAGAGGAGTTGGCGAAGGACGAAAACATTGCGTTCAACGCCGGGACACACACCGAACTGATCAAGATGGCGTACCGGGATTTCGAACGGCTCGCGCAGCCCACGGCATTCAGCGCCTGAGCGCGGCGGTTGAGGACAACCGCCCTCCCGCCACGCGCCGTCATTTCATTCGCGATCATGGTCTGTGTACTATGTGCGCCATGACCAGCAAAGAACGAGTGTACCGCGCGATCGAGCGCAATTCTCCTGACCGGGTACCGGTGCTCTACTGCAACCGCGACTTTGAGTATTCCGATGTCGTGGGCGTGGGATTCGGCCCGAGCGCGGGGTTTCTCCCGCGTGAACAAGGGGAGACGGAGTGGGGGTACGTCTGGGAGGCGCTCGACACGACGATGGGCCAGCCGCGGTCGCATCCCTTGGCGGACTGGGCTCGCATTGCGGATTACACGCCCCCGGACCCGTATGCGCCGGGACGGTTCGACGGGATGAGCGAACAGATCGCGCGGCTCGACGGCAAGTTTGTCCGGTTCGGCGTCGGTATCAGCGGGTTCAATCAAGCCACCTTTCTGCGCGGTTTCGACAACTTCATGACGGACTTGTGCGTGGAGCGCGATCGGGTCGAGCGCGTTCTCGATATGGTATTCGATTTCGAGAATGGCCTGATCGATCAGGCGCTGCATTTTCCGATTGATTGCGTGGCGTTTGGGGACGATTGGGGGACGCAAAAGGGACTGATGGTGTCTCTGGAGCTTTGGCGCGAAGTGTTCCGGCCCCGCTATGCGGAGCAATTCGCCCGTATTCGTCGCGCCGGGAAGAAAGTATGGTTTCACTCGTGCGGCGACGTATCCGCCATCATCAACGACCTCATTGAAGTCGGCGTGGACGTTATCGAGCTGCTGCAGCCCGACCTGCTGGGCGTCGAGCGCTTGGCGAAGGAGTTTGGCGGAAGAATCTGCTTCTGCTGTTCGGTTGACCATCAACGCCGTGCTGTTTCGGGCACGCGCGACGAGATATTCGCCTATGCGCGGCGCCTGTGCGACACGCTGGGCGCGTTCAATGGCGGGTTCATTGCCTACATCGAGGACTACGCCTCGCTCGGCATGAGCGAGCAAAACTATCAGTGGATTCGCGAGGCGTTCCGCGGCCTCCATTGACGCATCTCAGTCAGCCGGCAACACCGCCCACAGCACTCGAACCTGGGGTTCGTCCTTTACGGCGGGTAACAATCCATCCGACACCACTGCGAAGCCGCGGGGTTTGCTCCCGCTGGATACGCTGATGACATCCATGAACGAGGATGCGGCCGGCATGGCCTTGGCGTCACATAGCGGAGGCAGCGCCTTCCAGCCGGAGGCGGGACCCTGCCATTCGCGTAGCGCCAACGTCCCGTTCTGTTGAAGTACGGCGTAGAGCTTCTTTCCCTGTACATAGAATCCGGCGTATCCGGTGTCGGCCAGCTTGATGTGGTTCCATTTGCCAGAGGCCGCGTCTCGATACGTGTGATAGGTTCCAGGCGCGGGCGCGTCCGGCGCGGGCATCGCGCCGTACTTGTGCGCATTCCACATGTGCAGAATATGCGGCGCGCCTGCGTCATCTACGACCGCGTCCATCGCGAAAGCGAAATTGCCGACCGTCGATTCGGCGGCCTTTTCCTCGATGCTGGGTTTCGATGCGCTATTCGGGTAGAACTGATACCAGATCTCGTTGTACGTGTTGCCGTCGCCACCGTCAGGCGCGTTCGACGCGACGACGTGCAGACCTTGATCGGTGGGCCACAGAATCGGATAGGTCCACGCAGTCTTGGGTGACTGGCTCACCTGTCCCTTGCGCATCACGAACGAAGGACTCCAGGTGAGTTCTTTGAGGTCAAGGCGCGCCAAGTACATCGTATAGTCCGGTGTACTGATGTACGCGAGGAAGAGCGTATCCGCGTGAATCGCGATGCCGATGTAATAGGCGTTCGTCATATCTCCCGGGAACGGCAAGTCTTCAAAGTCATCCGGGTTTCCAGGCGTTTTGGATCGTGTGATGCGGACGGGCATACCGCTCCGCGTATACGCCACAATGAGCCGGCCAGCGCTGTCGATAGCAAGGGTTGCGGGTTGGTATATGCCTGGCAAATGAGCCGCGTCCCGCCACGACTTGCCGTCGTACGCATACACAACGCCCTCGGCGGTCTCCGGCTTGTCTCCCCATAGACCGGCCGTGAAGTACTTGGCGTCGTCGCACACGATCTTCGGTGTGTTGTATCCCCAATACGGGCTTACCCACGAATGGCCGCGCGCGATTTCGACAACTTTGCCGGGGAGTTGCGCGGGAGCGCTGTCTTCCCCCCAGCCAGCGGCAGTTGATAACGCAGCCAACGATAGGATGGCCGGCAAAACGCGGACACGAATTCCTGTATACACTCGAAAGTCACCTTTGTTGAAATCTTCGCCGAAGCGGACGCTGACGGATATAATAACCGCGATTGGCCTTTGAAGCGAAGTACACCGGAAGGGGCGCACCCCGGCAGGCAAGACGTTCCCGTTACAGTAGACACGCGATGCCGTCTTCTGTACCATGGGACACTTCACCAACACGTAGCGGAGGACGGAACGATGGCTATCAATCTTATGACCACAATCAAAGGATCACTCCTGGAAGGGTTCTTCCCGGCAGGATGGGATCTTGCGAAATTGGACAAGTGCTGTTCGCAACCGCCGGAGATGATCGGGGCGCGGGAGAAGTGGTGGAACAAGAAGTTCGAGCCGGTGGCGTGCGAGACGCTGGCGGATTTCGACATGATGATGGGCCACGAAATCGCGCTCGAAATCACCACTGCGAAGAAGGCCAAGAAGCCCCTTGCGTTTATTCTGCCGGTCGGACCGATGGGGATGTATCGGTGGGCGGTGTACTTTCTGAAGGAGTGGGGCGTGGACTGCGCGCACGTCCACGGGTTCAACATGGACGAGTGGAGCGACCCGAAGGGCAACACGCTTTCACCCAAGGATCCCGGCGCCTTTCAGAACGCAATGGAACAAGCCTTTTACGGTCCTCTGGGCAAATTGACGGTTCCGAAGGCGCAGCGTCATTTCGCAACCCCGAATTCGCTGCCCAAGTACGGGGAGCAAATTCGTGCGTTGAAGAAGAAGGGCGCTCGCTTGATCACGGTGTTCGGGATTGGCCGCGTGTGCCATATCGCGTTCTGGGAACCGCATTTCGCGGCGGAATACAAGTCGGTCGAGGCGTGGAAGAAGGCGGAATACCGCTTGGGCGCGCGGCTCCATCCGTTGACCGTCGAACAGAACGCGATCACGAGCTTCAAGAGCCGGACCACGCTGGTTCCGACGACAGCGAATACGATTGGACCGGGGCTGTTTCTGAAATCGGATCGTATCATCGGCGGAGCGGACGGTTCGCTGGGCCGCGGGATGATGTGGCAGGGCCTGTCGCTGTGGGCGACATTGCACTACGGTCCGACTCCCTGGATTCCGAGTACCTTTATGCCGACGCTGCCGGGGCGGCTATTCTTCTTGAAGGAATTGGCCGGTCCGTTGGAAGCGGAGTGCAACTAACGTAACGAGATAGAGTTCGAACGAGTCCGACAGGTCCGACCTGTCGGACTCTGCTATGTTACCGCGAACGCCTTCTCGATGACGCTCTTTCGGTAGTCGAAGATCTTGTCGAGCGCGCCTTCGACATAGAGGGCGTGCGCGAGGCGTCCGATAGGGCCGAACGGCACGATGTAGCGGACCTCGTCCACGATGAGCGTCCCCTGGCGGGTCTCGCTAAACGTGTGGGTGTGATGCCAGTACGAATAGGGGCCGATGAGTTGCTGGTCGACGAAGCGGAGCGGCGCTTCGTATTCGGTGATAATGGACGTCCAGCGCATGGGCAGGCCCATGGGACGCAAGGTATAGTCAATGACGGCGCCTTCCTTCATGCGCACGGGAGACGGGGTCAACACGACGAAGCCGAGCCAGGGCGGCGTGATGACTTGAAGGTTCTCGGGGCGCGCGAAGAACGCGAATACCTCGCCGCGCGGCCGATTGACCAATTGTTCTTGTCTAAGGGTGTAGATTTTCATAGCGCCCCATTCTACGCGTTTCTTGCCTACCGTTTCGAGCACACCCAGTCCGGCGCCGCGGCGCGGCTGGGTTACTTCTATTGGGGTCATCGCCCTGGCTCCTTGTCGCGGAATGCGTCCCTATACAACGTTACTTGCGGCTTGCCTTGGTCCGGCAGCACCACGGAAACAATATCGAAGCGGTAGTACAAGTCCGGATCCTTCTGCCGCGCGATGAAGACGCGCGCGGCGCGCCGAATCCTGTTTCGCTTTCCGAAATTGACATTGGCTTCTGGTTCGGCGAACGAATCGGTTTGCCGGGTCTTCACCTCGACAAACGCCACGGTGTCGCCTTCTTGAGCGATAATGTCAATTTCGTTGCGCCCCAGGCGCACGTTGCGATCCAGAATGCGATACCCCGCCCGCTGGAGATGCTTTGCGGCCAGATCCTCGCCGCGTTGACCCAAGGGAAGCGGCGTCTTACGAAACGGCCACATCAGACCTCGGCTGTCTCCGCCGCCGCAAATAGACGTATGTCTCCAAACGTCCGGTGTTGGTGGAGCTTGATGCGCCCCATCCGGCCCAACTCGAGTATGGCCAGAAAGCAGCAAATGAGTTCGACGCGGCTCTTGCTGGCGTTGAACAAGTCCAGCCATGCCACGCTTTGATGTTGCGCCAGCATCTCCTGGATGAGCGCGATCTTGTCGTCCACGGAAGCGCCTTCCGGCTGCACCGTATGAAATAGGTCGTCGGAGAAATACCGCAACACTCCCTTGAAGGCTTGCAGCAGGTCGAATAGGCTGACCTCGATGTATTCCTCCTGGTTCTCGTCCGGCGGGATATCGGGTTTTACGTTGCGCGCGTACCAGTTTGCGCGCTGTTCCTCGAAATACTGAAGCCGTTCGGTGACCTCTCTGTATTGCCGGTATTCGATGAGCTTTTCGACGAGTTCGAGGCGGGGATCGCCTTCGTCCATTTCCTCCTCTTCCTCGGTGTCCATGTCCGGAGGAAGAAGCATCTTGGACTTAATCTGGATGAGCGTGGCGGCCATTACGAGGAATTCGCCGGCGACATCGAGGTTTTCTTCGCGCAACAGCTCAAGGAAACGGAGATATTGCTGTGTTACTTTGAGGATGGGTATGTCGAAAATATCAATTTCCTGGGATTTGATGAGGTACAGAAGGACCTCGAACGGACCCTCGAACTGGTCCAGGTGCAGCCGGAGGACCTCGTCGGTCGCTTCGTCGACGATAAAGCCTTCGCCCGGCTCCGCCGTCACTGCGGCGCCAGAAAGAACGGGATTATCGGGTTTTGCCATGTCTGTGCCTAAATGTAAGTGCCAAGAAGAAACTGAATTGCCGCATCCACAGCGAATGGATTCCGTTTCCCCAAGCGCGCCGGAATCGCGCGGTCCCAAGACACGCGCAGCCCGTTCCGGCCACCTAAGAGGATCGTATCGCGAATATGGGGTAAAACACAAGGCCGTGCTGCGGGCGAGAGTGCAAGATCCGGACGTGGGTACGTTGCAGTCAAGTGTAACGCCGACATCTTGCCGGCAATGCGGCCACGGAACCATGCCGGCAGGATGCCGGCGCTACAAGGACTCTCGTGGACTTGGGACCTCCGAAATTGGGATTACGGACGCGCTTAGTCGCTGGCGATTGCCTTCCACTGGTCCATTCGCCGGGAACCGGTTTCGTCCCAGGTGTAGTCGCTGGCGCGGACGCGGCCCGCGGCGGCCATGGCTTCGCGCAGCTCGACGTCTTTGGCGAGGCGCTGCATGGCCGCGATCAGCGCATTCTCGTCGAACGGATTGATGATCATGCCTTCTTTGCCGTCGCGCACGACCTCGCCCGCGCCCATGGGCGACACGATGACGGGTAGACCGTTGCCCATCGCTTCGTACACGGCGAGCGGACTTCCCTCTTCGAGCGTGGGGAAGATGAAAATGTCCGAAGAGCGGTAAACGGACGCGATATCGTTGGTGTACGGAATATGGATGACGTCGGGACGGCTAAGGAGATCGGAGCAACGCACGTCCACCGGCGATTCGAGTTTCCCGGCCATGACCAGCCGGCCTTTGATGCCGGCTTTGGCCCAGGCGTTCAGCAGCATGGGCGCGCCTTTCCGGATGTCGAGCCAGCCAACGAACAGGAACGTCGGGCCGTTGATATGTTCGAGCGACCTGGTGGCGCCTTTGAAGCGATGCGGGTCCCAACCGTAGCTTGAGCGAACAATCTTCGATTCGGGGATGCCTTCGTCGGTCACTGACTTGGCGACCCACGGGCTGGGACAGAAGATGTGGTCCGCCTGGCGGCACATCTCTCGCTCGGTCTCCATCTGCGTTTCGTCAATGAGGTGATGAATGGGCCAGCCCATGTGGGTGAACCCTTCTTCGATGCACCGGCGGCGCGTCGGCGTCAGGCAGTTCGCAAGCTCGATCACCAGCGTGTTTCCCCGCTTCTTTACTTTTTCGTAGAACCTTGGCGAAAAGTTTGGCCACTGGAGCATGGGCCAGACGTAGGATAGGTCGCCCGGCTTCAACGCGGAGAGATATGCGGTCTCCAGAAGCGCGCGGGTTGGTTTTTGCGAGCGATCGAAACGGCGCGCGATTGGCCACGCCCATGGGGGTATGACCTCGCGTGTGAAGGGCCGGCGGGCCTCGGCGCTGCACGCCGGAAACCACGCGGTGACATCCGCCCCCTGAGCAGCCAATTGCTCCATCAATAAGATATAGGTGTAGCTAACAAACCGCTTCGAACCGAATTGCGGAAAAATCGCCTGGACTCGCACAAGTATCTCCAACACACGCTACGTCAGTTCCCCACGCGCCGCGTTGCGCCGCGCGATGCAGCATCACAATGACGCATTTGCACTTGAAGGGGATGGCGAAGCCGCTCGCTCAACGAATGGACGTAGGCCATGCGCGCTTTGGGCGAGTCGCCGTCGCCGAGCGGGAAGAGGCAGAACGCGCTACGCTCGCCGTAGTACGCGCCTTCATTCAGCACCACGGAATGATCGGGAACGAAATCACCCCACGGGTAGACCAGGGAGCGGCTCCAATAGCGGAACCCCCAGCCGTAATCGGCGATGACGGTTTTGGTGTTCGCGATCACCGGATCTTGATCGCCCCGTGAGCCGGCGTGCTGGCTCAGGCGTATGCTGGCCATGCCGAGATGATTCGCTTCGCGCGTGAAACAAATATAGGGCGCATCGGCTTCGATGATGTTGATCATGCCGGGCGTCATCCGCGGATTCTGCCCGAAGGGAATGTAGGCCACTTCGCCGTTGTCCCGCTTCCAACCGGCGTGGTCGACTTCCGTGGATGGCGAGAAGACGACTTCCTCGTTGCGAAGCGCATTGACGACGAGGTCCTGCATGATGTCCATGGTGGACTCGACGAGCACGTAAGGTGTCTTGGCGAAAAAGTGGTACACCACCTCGACCTCGACTTCGGTGGCCCTGGGCAGATGTCCCCACCGGCGCGTGACGACGGCCACGGGGCCGCTCTGCACGGTTTGTTTCGGGGGAGGGTTCCAGCCGTGTGTATGGGTCCACGAGCGGTTCTTCACCCATACGTCGGGGTTGTAGTGAAGGGCGTAGCCGTGGCCTTTGATGAAGCCGAAGTCTCGCCGGTCACCGTCTCCGAACTGTTGGGACGTCATGCCGTAGATTTGGCCGCTCGTCTTCTGGAGCTGCGCCTGGTAGAAGTCGTTGGTCACATACGTCGAGCCGTCATCGGCGGTTCGCATCACGAGATCCGATGAGTACTCGGGTTTCTTGGCCGCGTCATTTCCGTAGGTGATAATGTAGTAGGCCTTGCCGTTGGCGGGGACGTCCGCCAGGAACGCCGCTTCGCACGTGGTATGCACAGCCTCTTGTTTGGGCGTATCAAAGCGGCGCTTCTCGTAGATAACCTGGCTGGGGATTTCCTGTGTCGCGCCCGTCGTCACGTCATAGCGCGCGACACGCAGTTCGCTCTCCCACGACTTCACTTTATCGCCATCGTCCGATAGGAAGAGCAGGTAGGGTTCGTTTTCGCGCGGGATGCCAAAGTCTTCGCGTAACACAAGCACACGGTGCCGCGTCCATCCTGGGAAGGGAAAGCCTCCCTGCGCCGGCGCCGTTGCCTGCCGTCTTAGGGTGAACTTCTTCGGAACGTCGTGCTGTTTGCACTCGACTCGGACTTCAATTCGCCCTTTGTTCGCCCACGGGCGTCTGACCTGGAGGGTGGATGGCTGACCAGCGGCGATGGCGCCGTTCGCATGGCGTTCGACCCGGCCGTTGGGTAGAACCTGGGTCAGTTCCCCGTCGACCCGCGCGATGAAGGTTTCGGAGTGACCGTCTACTATTACGTCCGTGACGTCAAAGGCGAAGCTGGCCGGGCTTAACGTCACCTCCGCGTAGTAGAATCGCACTGCGTCCGACGGAGCATGAAAGGCGACGTTGAGAATACTTGGCGCTTTGGACGCCGCCGCCGCAGTTAGCCCTCCGAAGAGCAGGACGAGAGCCGCCGCGACTCGGAGCGCGGCGAACAGGTAGCGTGAAAGTTTCAAGGTCGCCGGAATCTGGCGTGATCTCGATTGCATGGCGATGGGTCACTCCTCGACGGGTTAGTGTTTCCGATCATGCCTGCCAATGGACGGACAATTCTTCTAGCATGGCGCCAATCCGGTAATCAAGACGTTCGTTGGCGGAAACCCAGAGAAACCGCGTTCCGTTTGTTCCGGGGTCTGGCCGTCACGTATGATTCGTTGCGGGCGCCGAGCGGCGAACTGGTGTAGTGCGTCGTGTGCCTGGACGCGAATGCCGCGAAAATCAGGGACAGACACGCTTTTTAAACTGCCGAAAAGCGAGTCAGTCCCCGATTTTCGCTTTGGCTCCGTGCTCATTTAAGGCGCTTCAAATGTGAGCCACCGCGCGAACGCGTGATCGCCGCTGGCAGGCTCGATACGCGAATCGAGGAGTGACCATGGCTGTAAGTGGCGAGATCCGGGACCTGATCGAGAAGACCCCCTTCGTGGACACCCACGAGCATCTGCTGGACGAGCGCACTCGATTGCGGCGCGCCGCGGCAGGGGAGATTCCTACCGATATTGGGTACTTATTCAGTCATTACGCGGACTCGGACCTGATCGTCGCGGGGATGTCCGCGGACGACTGGAAGAGAGTTACCACCGTCGGCCTGGACGCGAAGGACAAATGGAAACTGATTGCGCCCTGCTACGCCCGGACCCGGCATACGGGTTACCTGCAAAACGTCCGGGAATCGGTCCGCATGCTCTACGGCGAAGACGATATTCGCGACGATAATTTCCAGGCCATCTCGGACAAAGTGGCGGCGAACATGAAACCGGGCTTCTACCACCGTGTGTTGAACGACCTCGCGAAGGTTGAATACACGCAGGTGAATAGCTTCGAGCACGTGGTGTTCAATCGGACCGAAGACCCGGCGCTGCTGTGCCAGGACTTGAGTTTCGTCGCGCTCTCGACACAGGTGTCGCCCGAAGGCATTACGACGTTGTCCAAGGAATCCAACATCGAGGTGGGCTCGCTGGACGATTGGATTCGCGTGGTGGACTGGTGTTTCGCGGCGTACGGTCCGCGCGCGATCGCCGTCAAGAATCAGAGCGCCTATAACCGGCGGCTGAACTATGCGCAGGTTTCGAAGGACGATGCGGCGCGGGCGTTCGCGCGTTTTCTCGCGAAACCCGACGGGTTCGCCTACGAAGACTGCGCGCCCTTTTCGGATTTCCTTTTTCACTATTGCGTGGAAAAGGCGGTTGAGTACAATCTGCCGGTGAAATTGCACACCGGTTACTACGCCGGTTCGGGCCGCATGCCGCTGCATCGCGTTGCGGCGAATCCGGGCGACATGTGCGAGCTGCTCCAGGCGCACCCGGCCGCGAAGTTTGTGATGATGCACATTACGTACCCCTATCAGGACGAGGCCATCGCGATTGCGAAGCACTATCCAAACGCCTATGTCGACATGTGCTGGGCGTGGATCATCAATCCCGCCGCGAGCGTGCGCCTGGTGAAGGAATACCTGATGGCGGCGCCCGCCAACAAGCTGTTCACGTTCGGCGGCGATTACACGCCGGTTGAACTGGTTCCCGGTCACGCCCGGATCGCGCGAAAAGGTCTCGCTCAAGCCCTCAGCGAGTTGGTGGACGAGGACTGGCTCGACGCGCGCGATGTTCCCGCCCTGGTCGAGCGCCTCATGCGCGGTAACGCGCACGAGGTCTACGACTATAAGGAAACGCTGAAGGCGTGGGGATAGCGCGCGGGAAGATTCTAAGTTGCCGAGGTCTTTGCATAGTATGAAGCACAAAGCATACCCTGTGCCGCATGTCTGGGCTGTCTTGATTGGCGGCTCTATCGCGACACGTTGCGGAGCTGTGGCACAGGTTTGACAAGAGGACCGCGCAAGAATGAACGTGACTAGAATCAATCCAATATCGGAAATTCCAATTGAAGAGGACATCCAGTCACTTCTTGATGAATACGCCTCGTGCCATGCGAATCCCGTGCTGCTCGAAGCGGGTTGCGGATCATCAAGTCATTTTGCACTCGATGCGTATCGATTAGCTGGGATTGACATTTCTCAATCGCAGCTAGACCGAAACACTCGGCTTGATGAGGCTATTCTGGGAAGCATCCAAGAATACAACTTCGTCGACCGAAAGTTTGACGTCATCGTCTGCTGGAATGTCCTGGAACACGTTCCAGATCCCTTGAAAGCGCTTGAAAACCTTGCTCATGCTCTAAGAGATGATGGTCTTCTCATAGTGGAAGTTCCTAATCCCCTCTCTCTTAAGGGGCTCGTTACGAAATTCACGCCACATTTTGTTCACGTTTGGTTTTACCGTTACGTTCGCAACATCAAGGATGCCGGGCGCCACGACACTGCACCGTTCAAGACGTTTCTTCGATTCAGTCTTTCTCCTATTGGTCTACGGCGTTTTGCTGCCTTAAATGATCTCAAAGTCGAGTGTCTGCGGACGTACGCTGCCGCATGGACGTCTAGCAGGAAAATGAGACTTGTAAATGGCATCTTGGTGGTCGTGGCTGCCCCGATTAGGCTTCTCACATTAATGAGATTCAACCCGCTCCGCGTCAATGACGGTACCGTTTGAGTTCTGAGTGGGAAGTGCATTGTGTATTTTGAGCGTTCCGTCGTCCTCGACGAACAAGTACCAAAGCGTACCATTCGGTGACGCTAACTTGACACACCCTGGCGTGCTACCACCAGCGCCAGACCAAACGTTGAGCAAGCCCCGTGTTGTAGATTCAACACCGGCATCTATGTGACCAGCCTTTGCCTTGATATCCCCATCGAATGAGGCATTTCCGACAGCGTCTACAATGCCGACCGCACCTCCGGCTCCGTTGCCGAAAGTAATTCCTCCTGTCCCGCCAAACTTGTTTATCATGGTTCCTCCCGTACCATTAGGCTGCAGGATGACACTGTAGTTTCCTCCAGCCCTGCCGGCTCGAACCGTCACATCCTGTTGTGCGCAATAGCGGCCCTCTGCATAGGTTAGGCCGATGACCATTTCGCGGGCGGTTTGGGTGTATCCGAGGCCTCCCGTATCGTACGTGTTGGTGATGGGGTTGGTGAAGGTCCAGGCGCCGGTAACGGATTCGTTTTCGTTGAGCATGCCGATCGAAGTGGCGTTGGCGAGATTTTGGGTGGCGATTTGGGCGCCGTTCACGCGGTATTGCTGGGCGGTGTTGATCCAGCCGCCGGTGGCGATGTTGCCCTGCTTGTCGAAGTCGGCTCCGCCGTCCGCAGGGTCGCTGACTCCGCCGCCGATGCAGAGTTCCTCGATGTAGTGGGGGTAGGCGCCGATCGCGCCGAGGGCCGTGACAAACGCCACAAGTGTTCCGGTCATAATCAAGATGCGTTTCATTTTGGCGCTCCTTCGTTGGGTTGGGAGTTGGTTTGGGCCAGATAGGCCCCTATATAGAAGGGGTAGCTGTTTCGGCTTTTTTGGGGTACCGAACGGCAGGCGTATGAGGGCGGGAAGGGATTTGGCCGGTTTTCCAAACAAGGGGTAATACGATTTAAGTGGCTTTGTGGCAATGTGTTATGAAGGAAGGCCGGGAGCGGGTTGGGATTGGAAGATTAGGGGACGGACTATGAATTAGAATCGAAAAACAAGCCGCAATTGGCCCACTCTTGGTCTGCAATTCGTAGTCTGTCCCGAATGGCGCTCTGCCGGCTCTTGAGCGGTTGGATGTAGCGCCGTAATCGAGCGAAAACCGGGGACTGACTCGCTTTTCGGCAGTTTGAAAAGCGTGTCTGTCCCCGCTTTTCGCGGCCTTCGCGTCCAACGATATGATGCCATCAGCGTGCTACACTAGGCGAGGTACTCGAGGGCCTTATGAAAGCGAAACGCAGTCAACCAAGCGCAAGCGCCACTCAGCGCGTGGAAACACCAACGCCCGAGTCTCCGCCCCCTCCACGCCGCCGCATCGACTTCGTTCCGATGATTGTCGTTGCTCTGTTCGTTTGCCTCTGGGCCGCGTTCGCCTGGTTGGGCGTGTTTTTGCCCATGAAGCAGCGTATAGCCGGCGTTGATCCGGTGGGATACTACGCCTGGATTCACTCGCTGGCTTTCGATCACGACCTCCAGTTTGAGAATGAGTACCTCATGCTGAATGGTGGCGTCTACCTCGGTCCGCCGTTCCCAGATCCCAATGGGCCGCGCACGCCCACCGGCCACCTTTCCAATCCGTTTTCACTCGGTCCCGGCCTGCTCTGGACCCCCTTCGTCTTTGCGGCTCATGTCATCGCGAAACTCAAAGGCTATCCCGCCGACGGCTTTTCAGAGCCCTACATCGCGGCGGTGTTCGTGGCAAACGCTGTTTATGGTCTCATCGGAACTCTTTTGCTGTATTGGGGGCTTCGGACGTGGTTTACTCGCGGCGCCAGCGCCGTCGCGGCCATTGCTGCGTGGGCCGCATCGCCATTGCTCTACTACACCTACGCCCAACAGGCGATGTCGCATACCTGTTCCTTCTTTGCGATGGCGCTGCTGCTCGAGGTCTGGGCGCGGCTTCGGCTGCGCCCGGGATACGGCCCATGGGCTGTCGTGGGCGCCGCATTGGGACTCGCCACGCTGGTCCGCTGGCAGAACGTCACGTTCGCCATTATCCCCGCAATCGATCTGCTCGCGCGCGATCCAAAACGCAACCTACCAAGGTTGGCGGTGTGCGCCGTGGCGGCGGTGGTGGCCTTCTCTCCGCAGATGATCGTGTGGAAGATCGTGTACGGATCATTCGTTACGATTCCCCAGGGTAGCGGGTTCATGGACTGGCGCCATCCCCATCCTCTGCTGGTCCTGTTCTCGCCATCGTATGGGCTGCTGACCTGGACGCCGCTGTGCGCCATCGGACTCGTAGGACTGTTCATCTGGCCAAAGGACAACCGCCTGCCGTTCATCACGCTGGCGGCCGCGTTTCTGGTCCAATTCTACGTTCAATCCGTCGCGGGCAACATCGGTTGGACCTTCGGCATGCGCCGCATGGACAATTGCGTCCCGCTGTTGGCCGTTGGCTTTGCGTTGTTCTCGACGCGGCTTCATGTGCGCTGGGGCTGGTCAGCCCTGGTGTCGGGCCTCTTCATCGTATGGAACTTCCTGTTCGTGCTTCAGTACGCCGGCTTCATCAATCAGTACTACGTCGATAGCGCGTTCGACGAGTTTGTGCGCGCCCACGGCACGACCCGCGGACAAGTCCTTCAGACCCGAAGACTGCCCGACGGCGCCCCGTTCGATCCCCGGGTATTCGCGTTCGATCACACCTTTCCCAAGGGAGGGAAACCGACCCTCCGCCAGTTCACGCTGGATAAAGGACGGGTTATCCAACAGATCTACCGCCACGTGACCAAAAAGAAAGTCTAGAAGGCGCACGCGCCAACTACGGCTACAACGTTAGATTCGTTGGCCAATGTCCAGGATTTCGAATTCAGTTCCCCGGTGGCGGCGACTCTTCAAATGGTGAATGGGACACGAGATCCCAAGCGCCAAGTCCTGAACGGACGCCAGGGAACACTCCAACAGATGACTCCCGAAGGGGCGCTAGCGTAACGTGCGAGGAGATGAATCCCGAAGGGATGCCAGGAGAGTAGCCGGGGGTGACCGAAGGGAACCCCCGGATCAAAGCGCAACCAATCGGACAGCCCCAGCGGGGCGCAGCATACCCCTGTGCTCCGCTGTGATGTTTAGTTCAAACCACCGCGAGCGCCATTTCCCACGGCGCCACATTCGGTAGGACGAAGCGCCGGTATGGCCCATCGGCGCCGCTCGACTTGACCTGTGTTTCCGCGCCGCGCATGTCGGTGACCAGTACGGCACTGCTTTCGGTGTGTACGAGCATCTCGATATCCCGAGCCGGGTCCAGGGACGAATTGAGATACGCGATAGCGAGAGCTTGCTCATTGAGCCGGCGTACCCAAAGGTTGACCCTATGGTACGAGCCAACATAAGCGGGCAGCGTGTCCTTTGACAGCCACCGCATGATCGCCTTCATCTGGCTGGATTTGCTCTGCGTCTGCAATTGGTCCCAGGGGTAGTATCCCGCCACGCAGACCCGGCCGCCGCGGGGATTCTCGAATACGCCGAGGCAACACGGCCAGGTCTCGCGACTAGTGTAGTCAATAACGCGGGCCAGGGTCTGTGCGCCGTCAGCGGTGTGCCGGAAGCAGTGCGTGGGGCACTTCCAAAAGGACTGACGTCCGTCTCGGCGGCGTCCGGCGAAAGCCCCATTCAGCGGATGATCGGTCAACTGCTCGATACAGTCGACGTCCCGCGTCTCGCTAATCGTGAACCCGGTCAGCTCGCCGTACCCGAGTTCGTTCAGGCGCGTCAGGGCCGGCCCATCGAGGTACACCCCGTGTGCAAGCGCCGCGCCGATCTCGTCTTTCGTGAACGCCAGTACCTGATCCCCGGACCATGCGGTGACGCACGCCTGCGCGGCGCTATACGCAGCCGGCAAACCAGTGGCCCAGATCTCGTTGCACTGCGATGGCGTGGCGGGCCCTCCAAACCACGGCCCGTCGGGATTCTGCGCGGCGTAGGAGTCTTTCACCCAGCCCGCGTGGATCCCGACGCACGGCGCCCGTCCCTGGGCTCGCGCCAGCAAGTCCAGGAACGGCCGCGCCGCGCCCAGACCGGCCACAAGGGGTTCATACGCATCGAGCGGTTCGTCGTACATGGACATCACGTTGAACGCGGTCCCGGTGCAACCGGAGGCAATATACACCGCCGCTTCGAGTGCGGTGGCGTGAACGCTCTTCTTCAAGCGCTGGTACGGAAAATTCTCGACCTCGGATTCGATGCAACGCACCCACGGCGGCAACAGCGCGGTCTGCCGCCCGATATCGTGGGCCTTGTCGGTGAAGTCGATCAGGCGTTCGTCCCGGTACGCGCCGCCACCCGGCCGCCACAGGACCGGCGCGCGCTGAGGCCCCGCGAGGACCTCGGCCCACGTATCGAAATCGTACCCTTCATAGAAACGGTCACCGGTCATAAAGCCCAACGGCAGACTGGGCGCCACGCTGCGCACCGTCTTCTCGATAAGCCGGAACAGCTCGCTGACGGTGTCTCGGTTGTGCTGAAGAAACTCGCGGCGCAAACGCAGCTTGTCCGCGCGCGGGCCCACGGACAGCGCCTCGCATAGACTCTCCCGCGTGAAGGAGCGGCCCGCCTTGGCGCTGAAGCGCTGCACGCACGTGTCGCAGAAACAGGCCGCGCTGACAGGTCCATGTCCCCACAGCCGAACGTCGTCGTCAATCCAAATGTAATCGGGGCCCGCCTTCGCCATGGCCTCATACACCTGCGCGACGTACGCACGAAGATGTTCACTATTCGGACAGAAGGAGCCGCCGCACACGCGGCCGCTGGCGTCCATCATGGGCGTGAAGACCTGGGCGGACAGCGAGTTGGGCAGGTTCTCGTCGAGATGCCCCAGCGTGGACAGCACGTTGATGCCGGAGTGGTAGCCGCGGTTCCGCGCCGCCGCCATCCGCGCTTTCAGAATAGGCGCGCGCTCCTGTATCACGGCGAGCGGCAGCGGCGGGTGCGTCTCCGACGTGAACAAAGTAATCTCGTCGGTTACGCCGCGATGGCGCTCGAATAGATCCAGGAGTTCCCCAAAGCGCGCTTCATTCAGCCAAAGCGGCGCCCCGATGCGAAAACAGACAAAGGCCTTTTCAATCCCATCGGCCGCCTTCGCTGAAGAGGCCGCGACCGCGCCGGCCGCGGGTTGCGCCTGGGCCGAGGCGCCATCGAGCACGCCCGCCAACACCGACGCCGCGGGTCCGCTAGCCATTCCCAATTGGAGGATTCTTCTGCGTGTCATTTTCATCCGATCTCCCTCCCGCAAGTTTCAGACGCAGCCAAACTCGTGAGAGTGAACATAGCAGATCGATGGGACATTACCTAAACCCCCAGTCCAAACGAGAAGGCGGTCTCGGGAGGGCGGTTGTCCTCAACCGCCGGTCGGAGCGCCCGAGGATTCGGCTTGAGTGTTTTGGAAGTGGACGACTCGATGATCAGTTTTCGGCAAACCAGTAAGAGTAGAACGCAGCGTTGCGAAGTTTGAATCGAATGCTCACCACTCTTCCTTTCACGTCAGCGATGTCACCACTTTGCCACCTCAGCGCGCCACGCAATTGATCTCCCTTCAATGGGGCAGACACCGCTACGACCTTTCCCTCGTCGTCCAATACTTCCGCTGCAATCTCGCCATTGCTCGCATCCACGTTCACGAACAGTGCGCCACCGGGCATCGTGAACGGTTCGGTCAAGAGCGCGCCTTCCTTCTCGTCAGCGTCGAGCGAAATGAACCCGTCCCGGCGGAGTATTGCCAGGCAGACCGCAAACGTGTCGCTGTCCACACCCTTGTTCCGAACCAGGCCGTAGTTCATTCCACCCGTGTAGTAAAACCATAGTTGGTCATCCCGCACAACCGGAAAGGACGGGGGCAGAACGCACGCGAGGTCGTATGCGCCACCACCCAAAGGCGAACAGCCAATGAAAGGTTTGCGATCGCCCAGGCGTTTCCAGTTCCTCAGGTCGCGGCTGCACGCCAGTTGCACCTCGTGAAACCCGCTCCAGTCCCCGCTCTCTCGATAGGCCTTGACCATCTCCGGCGGGATTCGCGGATCATCGAATCCCGGCCAGTCCTTAGGGACTTTGCCCGTCTGGTAAAACATCGCCGGCAACCCGATGTACAGTCCTTCATACCGGAACACAGCCATGTTATAAACGTCGGCGTTGTATGACTCCGGAATGTTGTACGAGGGCTGTTGCAGTGAGCGGTCGGCAAATCGGGCTTTGATCTTCTCCCGCGCAATCTCCTGGTCGAGATCGTCCGCATGAAGAGTCAGTTCCGGCTTGGTCCAATGCTCAAAATCCTGGCTCGTCGAAAGCGCGTGCGATCGGCCGTGAGGACCGGCGCATTTCAGCATGGCAATAAACATGCGGGTCTGCGGGTCGTAGCTCAGGTTTGACTCGTCGCTCGAAGGCAGTTTCGGAACGTCCAGGAGCTTCCAATGGACGCCGTCGGGACTCACCATAGGTTCGCGGTCGAAGCAATGACCCAGACCCTTGTACCGGCGCGACGGATCGGGGTCATCCGGATCGCGCACCACGTTCTCCATCGCATTTGCGGGCCACTCCCGTTTTGGATCAACGGTAACAAGGTTGTTCTCCAGCGACCCGTTCGCCTCCTTCTGGCGAAGGACCGGCTTTGTCCAGTGGAGGCCGTCCACGCTCTCCACGTAACCCGTGCCGCTGCCGTTGCCAGGCCGGGAGACAATAAGCCAAAGTTTGAAAACCTTCTCGCCAGGGTCCCAAGCCGGCGCGCTGCGCGTTTGGAGCGACGTCTCGACCGGAAAACTGGGCCGGATGACGGCGCCTCTCTTGACCGGCGGATGCATCGCGCGTTCGAGATTCTCGACCTTCGCAATACCGTGATCATCCAGAAACAGTTGCCGTTGCCCAAGGGAAACGCGGAATTCAGCCCCGGTTTCCCCTCCGGCATTTCCTTCCGCCACAACGACACTTGGACGCGACAGCAGAAGCGCCGCAACTATGCCGAACGCCGCCATTCCTCTAGGAAGCCGGCCAGGAAGTCGGTTTTTTGACGCGGCGCCGCCAGAAAGCGTCTGTAAGTTGTTCAATACCAGCGCTGGCTCGTGCGGAGTGTCACTATGCGGAGGCCTTCCGGCCGCGCCTCTAGAGTGCATTAACATTGGACAAGTATCTCCGTGAATTGAATCGCTTTCATTTCCCCACGCCGCTGACGGGCGCCACATCCATTCTAGACCTCTAAGGTCTGATTCTTCGTAGAGTTTGTCTCTTCCAGCAAGAACGCATGTGATAATACTGCATGAGGTCGCTCCGTTGTCAGCAATTTCAGTGTCGTTCGCGTAGATACTACTGGCGACAGGACAGGGCCAATGGCCTCCGAGGTTGCGGCTGGGCTATCGTAGAGGGTATGGTTCTGCGCGCAAGGCGGATTTCCCGGCGCTTCGATCGGGAGCGTTTGGGCAGACCGCCGGACAGAGGGGGGAACGCGTCCTGAAAAGGAGTTGTATGGAAGTGAAACAGCTTAAGCGTGCGATACGCGCTATCCCGGTGCTCGGGCCCGCCGCCCGCCGTGTCTGGATCTGGCTGAACAATCAACTGTTTCCCGGGTCCAAGGACTACTGGGAAACACGGTACCATTCCGGAAATACCTCCGGCTGTGGGTCGTACGGAAAACTTGCCGAGTTTAAGGCCGATATCCTTAACGGGTTTGTGGAACGGAACAGCATCCAGTCGGTCATCGAGTTTGGCTGCGGCGACGGGAACCAGCTCAGTTTGGCGCGCTATCCGCGCTATATCGGACTCGACGTTTCTCCCACGGCCCTCAAGCTCTGCGAAAACCGCTTTGCGGGTGATTCAACGAAGCAATTCCGCCTTTACCAATCCAGCGCCTTCGAGGCCGATCTTCCCTCACTTCGATCGGATCTCGCCCTTTCGCTGGATGTGGTGTATCACTTGGTCGAAGATGAAGTCTTCGAGAACCATTTGCGGCATCTTTTCGCCGCCGCCCGCCGCTTCGTCATTGTCTATTCGAGCGATACCGACGAGAACCCCCGGGAACGCGCTCCGCACGTGCGGCATCGCCGCTTCACCGCATGGATCGACGCCAACCTTCCTGACTGGGTCCTGACCGAACAGATCCCCAATCCGTTTCCCTATCAGGAGGATTCGAGTTCGGGAACATTCGCGGATTTTTATGTCTATGAACGACGCGACGGGCGTTTGGGACCTGGAGCCGGAGCCGGAGGCGCTGATCGTGCTGTCCAATGAAAACAATCCTCGGGATTACCGCCGGGCAGTACCGTCCCACAGCTTCAGCGCCGGCGGCGGAGTCAGACTGCAATGGAGTTGAAGGCTTATCGGTTCTTTGGCCGCCGCATCGCAATCGGAGCGCTGGTAATTCTGGGGTCAATGTGGAGCGGGTGCACAGGACCCGCGCCGTCGATCACTTCACCGAGTCCAAAAGATAGCGCCCAGCCTCCCGTCCCGGGCCGGATTGTGGCGTTGCCATCATTCCCTATCGTACGCGTCAACGAGCCTGTCTCGGGAGACAACCAAGTCCAAAACGGTGGATTCGAGACCGCGCTGGGAGGCGCCCCCGTGGCCTGGGCGTTGAGTATTCCCGAAGGGGGAACGGCGGCTCGGTCGGACGAGTTCTACACCGAAGGAAGCCACTGCCTTCGCGCCAGTGTGCCTGCGGACGCGCCGTTCGAGGCCGTCGAGGAACTACCCGTCATACCCCGTAAGACCTACCTCGTGCGCGCGATGGTCTTGACAAAAGACGCGAGCGGCCGCGGCCGGATCGAGGTCCGCGATCCCGAGGGCAAGGCCGAGGGCTTTCCCGTGCGCTCCGAGGGTGTGACCGGAACGATTGACGCGTGGTCCCTGCAGACGCTGCGCTTCACGGTTCCGGCTTCCGCAAAGAAGTTGGTTATAAGTTTGGCTTATACGCCTGGCGCCGGCGCAAACACGAGCGCGGCCATCTGGTTTGACCAATGCGAGTTGCACCAACTCGATCCGAAAAACTACCTTGCCCATGCAACGTTCGAGGACGCGGATGCGACGGGGTACGTGTCTACCTGGTGGCCCAACAACGACCCCTCCATCGGAATATCTCGCGACGCCTACGAGGGAACGAAGGCCAAGGAGATTAGGCCCGTCGAAGGCAAAGATAGTTATCTTGCCGCATGCGCCGCGGATGCGGCCGAGCTTCTCGGCAAGACGATTCGGGTTCGGGTTATGGTGAAGGCGGCGCGCAAAGATCCGTCTGGTCCCACGCCAGTCGTGATGAAACTGGCCTGCAAGGTGGCGGCAAAGGAACACGCCGTTCAGACTGAGCACCCCGGTAACGGCCAATGGACCGAACTGGTCCTCGAGGACACGGTTCCCAAAGACGCCGATCCCACGTCCAAGTCATTTCAATTGCTTTTCTTGCGGCAATCCAACGCCGATGGGCCGGTGCTCGTGGATGACGCGATTATGGAACTGCTCCCAAGTCCCTAGCGCGCGATAGACACTCCGGCGCGGAATTTTGGGAAGCTGCGCCGCTATGAAGCGGCGTCGGTTGTAACGGGCGTTACTCGAACAACCCCTTGTTAACGCGGACCCATTCAACGAGTTTGGCTACGCCCTCGCGTACGGAGGTGGCAGGCTTCCAGCCGAGTTCTGCGGTGATTTTGCGAATGTCGCTGATGTAGACCGGCTGATCGCCGGGCCGCCAGTCAGCGTAGGTCACGGGGATGCGTTTGCCGATCTGTTCTTCCAGCAGGGGGCCGAATTCGGCCCACACCGACATGGTGAACGCGGGACCGCCGCCGATGTTGAAGACTTTTCCCGCGACTTTTCCCGGCTGTTGCGCCGCGGCGGCGTATAGCTCGGTCAGATCGTCGATGAAGAGCACGTCGCGAACTTGCTTGCCGTCTCCGCAGATGGTGATGTCGCGGCCGAGCAGAGCGGCAATAACGAACCAGGCCACCCATCCCTGGTCTTCGACGCCAAACTGACGGTAGCCGTAGATGCACGACTGACGGAACACGACGGTGGGCAGGCCATAGATGCGGTGGTAATCGTGGATATACTGGTCGGCGGCGCCCTTAGAACAGCCGTAGGGCGAGTGAAAATCAAGCGGAGCCGTCTCCGCAATGCCAAGCGGGTAATCACGGTACGCGTAGCGCGAAGCCTGCTTTTCGATCGCGACGTCGTCCATGCCCCCGTAGACTTTGTTGGTTGACGCGTACATCAGCAACGGCCTGCGCCCGGAAAGCCGAATCGCCTCGAGGATGTTCAACGTGCCGAGCGCGTTGATCTCGAAATCTTCGCGCGGATTCCGTACCGACGTCGTCACGGCAACCTGACCGGCCAGATGGAGCACCGTGTCCGCGTCACCGTGCTCGTCGAGCAATCGCGTCATCGCCCCCGCATCGCGAATGTCGGCTCGAACAAACGTCAAGGGCCCCTGTGACTGAAGCCATGCAAGGTTAGCGTCGCCACCGGTCCGGCTGAGGTTATCCACGGCCACGACCTCGTACCCGCGTTGCATAAACCGGTGGACGGTATTGCAGCCGATAAAGCCCGCGCCCCCAATGACAATGCATTTTGACAAGACACTACTCCCGGTTCCCTCGGACATACCCACTTTCGAAGCGGGCGGACGCCCAGTTTTTCGCGGTAGCATAGCAGTTGACAGAAATGGCTTCAATGAGCGCAAGCGCCCTGACGCGGCTCAGCCGTAATCGAAAACGCCATTTGCGCGACGCTCACCGAAACGTTGCCACGCGCGGACTAGGGGTGGTAAAGTGGAGCGCATGCAGCAAGAAACTGACCCAACAGTTCAGTCCAAGATGACGCCAGACGAGTCCGCGGAAGATAGCGTAGCCGTTGGCGCCTTGGCCGTAACCGGCGTACTCTTTGTGCTGTTCGTCGCCGGTGTGTACGCCTACGCGACCTACGGCGGGCCATTTGTGAATCGCCTGAGCGGCGAGCTTGGCGAGGTGATCGCCGCGCGCGGCGTCACCGCGCAAGAAGCCGGGCAAACGGATGACGCCATTCGCGCGTACCAGTTGGCGTTACAGAAGGGTTTCAGCGAGCCACGGCAGAAGTACTGGACGCAGATACGCCTTGCTGAGGTCTTGCTGCAAACCGACCAGTACACCGAGGCCTCCGAGTACGCGCGCGAGGCAATCGCCTTTGACAATACCGACTCCAAATTGCACTACGTGTTGACTGCGTCGCTGTGGCAAGCGAAACATCTCGACGAGGCCCTCGCCGCCACAGACGCATGGCTCGATCTGGTGAGGCCGAAGGGTGGCCGACCGCTGGAAGACGCGCTGTGGTACCGGGGCATGATCTACATGGATCTTGGCCAACGAGATATTGCCTTGGAGGTGTTTCTGGAAGGCGCGCGTCTGGACCCGAAAGACCGCAGCAGCTACCACGCCGCGGCGATCTTGCATGATCTGGGCCGCGACAAGGAAGCGATAGCCCTGCTTGATGCCTATATTCCCAGCGCTACGGATGCCCGGGCGGAGCTCGCCAAGAAATTGCGCGACGCAATCGGTACGCCCGGCCCATCGAATTGACCGCGCCGTTTCGCCATGAGTGAGGTCGTGGCGGACAGAATTCCCGAAGACGCCCTGTCCGAGAAGGCGGTGGCGTTCTTGGACCGAATCGGCGCAATTCTTCTCCATGTCATCGTAATCGCCGCGCCGTGGGAAATCTTTCAGCGGATTCCCATGGCGGGTGTGACGCTCGTCAAGCTTGCCGGCGCAATGCTGATTGCCGTGGCTGCGGCGCGAGTCGTGGTAACGCGCAGTTGGGCAATACCGCGTACGGGCCTCGAGTTTCCAATTGCGGCATTCGCGGTCATATGCGCGCTTTGTACGTGGCATTCGCTCGACCGTGGGGCATCGTGGGAACAACTGCGCATCTATCTCACTTACGCGGCGTTATTCTATGCGGCGGTTCTTACGGTTCGCGACATTCGCACGGTCGAAAGCCTAATTCTCGCATTAACGCTCTCGTCGGCAGTGGTGTCGGCCGTGGCCTTGCTGTGCTCGGCGGGTTTGTTGACTCCGTCCTTGTCGTACGTGACCGAGCATGTAAGCCGCCGTGTGCTCCCCGGCGCGCGGCACGAAGCGCCCTTGCGCATTGTGGCGACCAGCGACGATTTTAATCAGGGCGTCTTTATCCCGCTAATGGCGTTCGCGCTCTCTCTCTTCACGTTCGGGTGGCGCCGTATGGGCGTCCTCCGCCGCATTGGGCTCTACGCGCTCCTGGCGCTCCTGCTGGGAGCGATGCTCGTGGCGGTGTCGCGCAGTTCCGTGGCGATCGCTATCTGTCTGCTAGTCGTCTACGTCACGGGACACTTCCGATCACGCCTCCGCCTTTGGCCGGTTATAGCCGCTATAGTCCTCGTCGCCGCGCTCGGGGGCGCGCTGGGTCACCGTTACCTGACTGCGTTTGTGACCCGCACCAGCAGCATTTCGAGCCACGATCCCTCGGTCGAGGGGCGCCGCTACGGATATTCCGTGGCGTGGCATGCGCTGCCTCAGTACTGGCTGGCCGGCGCTGGGCTGAACACCTCCGATGTGATCCTGTCACGCGCCGAGCACCCCGAAATTCTGCGCGGGCAGACTCTGCATAGCGTGCCGTTCAAGATCCTTCTAGAAACCGGAGTGTTTGGATTGGCGGCGTACTTGGGCCTCATCGCCGCCTTCGCGGCGATTCTGTGGCGGCGCGCGATCTGCGCCTCGTCCGGCGCGGAACAGCGGTTGGGCGCCGCTTTTCTCGCGTGGCTTTTCGCGTGCTTCCTCGTGACGTGCGTTCAACCGCTGACGGTCGTCTCGATGTTTCCTGTTATGGTGGGACTCGCGCTAGGTCCCCTTGCGCATGCACGGGCCGGCAGCGCGCTGTGCGATGCGGTTTCCCGGGGGCCGCGCACGGATGCGTGGCTCGCGACGCTTGCCGTCGGAGTGATCGTCGCGCCAAACGCGATTCAATACCAGATGGACGCGCCGCGCGTTGCGCAATTCGTGGACTACCTGGAAGAAGGCGCGGGGCACGAACGGCGTGCGGAATGGAGCGCCGCCGAAGAGGCCTATCGATCAGCGGCAACGGTGGCCGAGCCGCAATCCGACGGTAACCAAAGCACATGGCGGCGCTCTATCGACGCCGCGCCCTATTTCGCCAATGCGGCCACGGCATTTGGACTGGACTACGTGTATAGGCGCATGGCGCTAGGCCAGACTGAACCGCAACCGAGAGCGGCGTGCGAATTTGCTCTTGGCCGCGCAATCATGGCCCAGGGCCGGCTCGCCGAAGCAGTCGAGCATCTTGATGGCGCGCTGAACTATGCGCCCGAGTATGCGTACGCATGGTTCACAAAGGGTGAATGCCTTTGGGCGCTAGGAGAGTTCAAATCCGCCGTGGACGCCTATGCGAAAGCGGCGGCGGTGAAGTCCGCGGGCGGAAAGGGCGCATACGCCGCAAGACTGAACGCCATGGCGCTCCGTATCGAGGAGATTGGCCAACAGAATCCCCCCAGTCCCGAAGCCTTACTCGAAGCAGCGCGGCTATGGCGAATCCAGGGCGCTTGGGACAAAGCCCTGGCGTTGTACCAAACGGTGGCCGCCTCCTCGCCGAGCGAAGCCGACGCGCGTTTTCATCTCGGCGTGGACGCGGAAATTCGCGGGCGCGCCGATCAAGCCATCGCCGAATACGAGACCGCGCTCCGGCTCTTGCCCAACCACTACGAAAGCGCGCTGCGATTGCAGCGGCTGAGATCGTCGCAGGCCAAGCATGAGTGATATCGTTCCAGATGTGCGACGGTCGGCGTCAATCAAGGCAATGTAATCATCACTTCGGAGTCCGTTCTCCCGTCAAGCGACACTCGTGTAAACACCGTGCGTTCATTCGAACCGTTCATTGATGAGCGCCAGCGTTCCTGGGGAATATCCAGTACTTGAGGACGTGAAGTTCTTCGGTCTGCGCCTTCCTCCCACGACAATGAACTGGGAATCATCCCGAGGACGGCGCCCGCCGCGGGTCTAATATGAGCGCTGGTGACGATGGTGTACTCGCCGGCCTCAAGCCAGGGAATCGCGAATGTAGCGCCTCCGGATGCGACATCTGCGCTCGCTACGATAGGAAGCGACCACTCCGGCGCATCCTCCCCAGGCGCCGCGCCAGCCAAGACAGACACGCGCCATGTGTCATCCGCCCACGCGCCCTGGACGCGCCCTCGCAGTGTACAGCCCGACGTGAAATCAAAGTCCCGGCGCAGGTGTGCGCCACTCGAGAGGTCCACGTCCAGTGTTCTTGTGATGTTGCCCCTGCAATTCGGGAGTGCGGAGCTAACACAAATGTGGGCGCGGCCAGCTGGCAAGTCCGTAAACTGATACGCGCCCGATGACCTCGAACTCTGATGGAACCGGCTTGCGGGAGAGTCGATGAGCAGGTCGAGATCGACTCCTTGTTGAGTCTGCGGGAACCCGCTGGACATGGGTTGACCGTCAAGAAACAGATTTCCTTCGATGGAAGCGCGTGACTGGGCCAGGTCAAAATCGAGGGTCGTGGTCGTTCCTTCGGCGAGGACTACGGTTCGCCTATACTGGGCTTCCCAATGCCCATCTTCGGATGACCCTGAAATCTCCGCGACGGTTTCCCATTCACCCGCGGGAAGTCCCGTGATTTGGTACGCGCCGTCTACGTCGTTGGCGACTGCGCAGTTTTGTCCGGGCTCAACTCCCATGGCGTAAATACGGACACGCTGAGACCGGCCTTTGACGCGCACGTGACCTTGCAGTACACCTCCGCGCGTAAGCTTAATGTCGGCTTGCACCCTGGTTTGACCTCGTGAGCCGGGCAGCGGCGCAAACCCCGGCGCAAAGCCGGGAAACACCGCCGCGACATACTTCGGGAACACCTCCGCGATGGAGAACGACGTCCATTCAGGGTAGTACACGTTTTCGATATGATACGCGCCATCCGTACCTGTCACTACGGCCCCTGTGAAATCGACGGCGCGCTCGGCGTGCTCTCCATCGTTGCTTAGATACACTTCCGCGCCGGAAATTGGCTGTCCGGCGCTGTCTGTAACGCGGCCCTCGATGGTTGGCGCGGCCACGAACTTGGCTACGATATCCGCGGAAGTAGTATCAGCAAGATTAGGAAAGTTCACTACCGCGACGCGGAACCCGGGCGCGGCCAACTTTAGAAACAGGACGTGGGGCTCTAACCCCAGTCGAAAACGCCCCTCGGAATCGTGAACTTCGCAGATTCTGCCTGGCTCTTGTCCGCCCAGTATCTGTTGGATCTTGAAATCGGTGACCGGCGCGCCGGTGTCGGCGCGAACCGCGCGTCCGGACACCACCGGCAATCGCTGAAGAACGATCCGCAAGTTATTAGACGGTACCGCGACGTCGTGGACGGTTTCCCGTACGAAGGCGTCACACGCGGCCCGAATAGTGCAGGTGATCGCATCGGGCGCGGGAATCGCGAACCGGCCTTCCGCGTCGGACACGCCTCCCTGGGGATTGCTTGAAGACGAATAGGCCCATAGCGTAGCGCCTGGTATCGGCCGATTTTCGCTGTCGACAACGAGGCCGCGCACGGTAGGCGCCGAAACGCCGGCGCTCTGCACGTTTGTCGTTGTCGACGGCATCTCCTGACTACTCGATATGAGGTCAGGAGTCTGTTGACTGACCGTGACCGAAACGGCTGCACCCGAGTCTGTCTCGGCCGACCGATCCAGAACCACGCGCGTTAGCTCCGTGCTTTCCTCAGGCGCCTTCTGAATCTGCTCTATCCAGAACGTGATGGCCAGGAGCGAAACAATACCGACACTCGCCACCGCCCATGGCGGCGCCGCCGACCAGATGCCGTGCGCCAGGCTAGCGTCCGGCGCTGCTAGGGGCGGCATGTGGACCGGGGGCAGAAGGCGAATGGCGCCCATGACGCCAAGAACATCTTCTCTGCGCACGCGGTACGGCGTGACCGAATCGCCAAGGTGGTCGACAATGCGGACTCCCAAGGCGCGGCGGGCGCGTTGGAGGCGTTTCTCTGCGCCCCACTTCGACGTGCCCAACAGATCGGCGATTTCGCGCGTGGACTTTCCCGCGAAGTAGTGCAGCAGCAATACTTCGCGCAAGGGCTCGGGGAGCGCCGCTACATTTTGCAGAAGCATCGCGCGGGCGTCTTCCTCCACGGCGGCGTGATTGGACGCATTGTCGCGACGAGGCAATCCCTCGATTGCCTTGCGTTCTCGCACGCGCGTGGCGATCAATCTCTGAGCCGTGTTCTTCGCGATGCGAATGAGCCAAGGCCCAAACTTCTCCTTTTCGCGCAAGGTGGACAGGGCGCGATAGGCCTTGAGAAACGTTTCTTGCGCTACATCCGCGGCGTCTTCCGCGTTACCAGTCCTCGAAAGAAGGAACGCTTTCGTCGCCGGCAGATAGCGGCCGACCAGGACTTCAAACGCGTCGGGTTTTCCTGAGAGCGTTTGCGCAACGGCCTCGGCGTCGCTCAGAGACGAATCGGTGTGCATGCTCACGCCTCCAATTTACACTATAGACTCACGGGGAGGATAAACGCGGACATGCCGGCGCCAGCTGGGCCGCAGGTTCCCGATTGCGGGGTCATTCCCGGCTCGCTGCCGAGACTTGCGTTATTGCGTGGCCGAGGCCGGCGGCTCGGCGTCTTGTTGGTCCCGGCCCGGCCGCGACCTGCCTTCGTCGGCGGCCAGAATGATGTCGATGTCGCTGCGGCCGGTTAGGACCCCTTGGTGTTTCTCGGCCCCGTCCGGCGAGGTGGCGTCCGTAAGACCGGACTTTTCGGCGTGAACGCTGGCCACCGCGCTGAAGGGCGACGCCACCTCGTAGCGCCCGTACGCGTCCGAATGCGCGGTTTCCCGGTAGGTCGCCACGTCGCCATCGTGCCAGGTTGCGGAGACCTTGGCGTTGTCCACGGGATTGCCCTGGGCGTCCTGGACGTGTCCCGAGAAGTGGTAGCGGCGCTCCATATTGATATCGAGCCGCGCTGTTTCCTTCTCCGCGATATCGATGTCGGTAGTCTCAAGTTCGGCGCCTTCGTGCGCGCAATGAAGGGTGTATCGTCCCGGCGGAATGGACCGAAATGCGTATTGTCCCGACGTATCCGCCCGCTCGGTGTAGCTCTTGGCGGCCTCGTCCGTCTTGACGGTCAGCTTCAGGACGTATCCCGCTCCCGTGCTCCCGTCCACTCCAATTACGGCGCCCGCAAGCTGCACAGGCGAAGTAGGCGTCGAGTCCAGGCGAGACGTTCCGGCGTCCCACGCGCGAGCGTCTGGATAGGTCGCGGGCAGCGTGATTGTATTCGACAAGACTTGTCCTACACGTACCTTGACGGACGTCTGGGCAGCCAATGCCAACGGCGGCTCCAGATTGAAAATATCTCTTATGAGCGCGTAGTACGGTCCCGACGGCGATGCTCCCGCGGAGCCATCCAAGACAGAACCTTTCGGGCCGCGCTCGACACCGTCTATCAACACCTCCGCCTGATCAATGGCGAACCGGGTAAACGGACCGCCTTGCGGGTCCACTCCGGTGGCCTGGATACCCAGGGCCGGAACGCCGTTGCCCGGTGGTTCGAGCGCGAAGATGGTCAGGACTTGGCCTTCCTTATTCGTGTAGTCGGGGTCAACGACAACAGCCGCGACATTGGAGACACGCTTCTTGTCCTGCATGAGGGCCATCAGATACTTACCGGGCTCGAGATTTCCGAGTCCCCGCACTTGCGGCTCGGTAAAGCGGATCGGGTCCACCGCAACGATCTCCGATCCGGGGCGCTCGAGACGTGGCCGGTACGCGATTTTGCCCCGGAGAACCGCGCCATTACTGTTTCTGATCTCGAGTTGATAGTCAGCGGCGGGCAGGCGCCGAACCCAACTGGAAACGTATACCGTAAAAGCTCCTGTCGGATCTTCTCTGAAGAGGTCGTCTTGATCGCGGATGGCGTTCTGCTGCGGGAGCAGCGCGAACCACGTCTCCGCGCGGTTCATCGCCGCGCCGAATTCGGCCGGCGTCTTCCGACTTGCCGGCGTGATTGGCGCCGGAACCTTCGATTCCGTATCCGCCTCGACGGAACGTTTCTTGATCGCGTCAACGGGCGTGGGCTGCGCGCCGGCTCTCGGAGATGGCTTCGCTTCGGGTGGCGCCTGCGGCGCCGTCCGCGCGGCAGGCGGCCGCGCCTGGGCAGTACGCTCGCTGTCTTCGGTCGGGACCTCGGCGTTCCAAATCATCACTATCAACAGCGCCAACATCGCGACGCCTGCGGCCAACCAGGGAAGCGAAGACCGCGGACTTGGCGGAGCGGCCTCGGCGAGCGGAACGGTGTACCCGGCGCGGGGCACGAGCACGGAACGTATTACCGCCATGACCGCGAGAACGTCTTCTCTCCGCACGCGGCAGGACCTAAGCGAAGCGCCGAACTGGTCCACCTGCCGATCTCCCAGGGTCCGGCGCGCGCGTTGCAGGCGTTTCTCCGCTTCCCACTTCGAGATACCCAGTAGCGCGCCGATATCCCGCGGAGATGACCCCGCGTACGAATGGAGAATAAGAACTTCGCGCAGCGGTTCAGGCAGCGCGGCCACGTGCTCGTGCAGCACGGCGCCGGCTTCCTCCTGTCCCGCGTTGCGTCCAGAAGCCGTGCCCGGGGGCGGCTGCTTTTCCGACGCGCTTCGCGCAATCGCGATAAGCCACGGTCCAAACTTATCCGGCGCGCGAAACGAGGATAGCGCGCGAAATGCCTTGACGAACGTGTCTTGGGCGATATCAGCGGCGCTTTCCACATTGCCGGTCCGCGACAAAAGATAGGCTCGGACCACAGGAAGGTAACGTTCTACCAAAGGTTCAAACGCGTCGCGCTGCCCTGACAGGGTCTGTGCGATGGCCTGCGTATCGTCTAGCGAAGGGTCAGCAAACATGATCCAGTCTCCAATCACATTATAGACCTATGACCCCAAAATCAGCAGTTGCTGCGTTGCTGGCAGGCCGAACTCATGCGAGGAAGGAATCGGGCCTCGGATCGGCACGGTTAGCATAGCGCCGCATGGCCGTAAACAAGGCCAAGGTTGAAAGGCGCCCTACTATTGGATGAATCCGTAGTATCGGCCCATCCAATAGGGAAGCATCCAGTAGACGCCGTCGCTTTCTTGCTGGCCGTTTTCGCCGCGCACCGCGCACCAGGGGTTTTCGTCCCAACGGATGACGCCGCGTTCGCTCGGGGGTAACATGCGCTCGGTCTGGAGCGGTTCGATTTCCGGCGCGCGCACAAGGCGAATATCTTCGCGCTGCGAGTTGTCCATCGTCCAGCGGATGAGGTCGAGCGGGCAGTCCCGCAAATTCGCCAGAGACTGATCGAAGTGCGGGTCCTTTTGACCGGTGAGTCCCGCGTACAGGAAATTGAAGTAAGGGCTTTCGTCCTTCTCGATCCCCTTGTACCACCAGTCCAGGCTTTCGCGGTACAGCTTCGCCAGCTCCGGATCTTTCTCGTACATCAGCAGCGCCGGAAACGCCAGCGCGAGCAGTTCGTCGTCAATGTGCGTGCGCGACGCAAGATTGTAGATCTTGGCGCGCCGCGCATTTTCAGCGTACCCGTGCTCATGCAGGAGCTTGAGATACTCCTGCTGGTACTTCTCGTCGCCGGTGATGTGATACGTCGCCTTGAGATACGACAGAATCTCGACCGAATTGATGCCGCGCTCTGCCTGCCAATCGGGATCCTGGTTGAGCAATTCCGGCGCCCATACGGCCCAGCGCGTGTGCGTGCCGTCTATGTCCTTGAGGACATAGCCGCCGGCGATGATGTAATCCATCACCCTGCGGACGTGCTCTTGAACCACTTTTCGTTCCGCCTCGTCAGCCGCGAGATCGTAGTACATCAGATAGCCATAGAAGTGGCCGGTGATCTCGTCGCTGCTGGTGTCGCCTTTCCACCACCATTTCCCGTCCTTCGACGGACGCCAGTGGTTTTCGACGCTCTTATCACGCGGGTCCTTGACGCGCCGGTCAGCCCGTTCTTTGTCGGAGAACTTCTCGTTGCGATCATTCATCGCCGTCCACGCCGTGGGGATCACGGACCGGCTGACGAAGCCCGGCGTATCCGTAACCGTTTGCAGGAAATGGAGCGCGGCGAAGGCGCTTTTCGCATTCGCCCTCGCTTGAGGATCTTTGGTGGCGGCGTAGCGGTAGGACTGCATGCCGAGATACATCGCGGTGTATTGGCCGTCGTTGTCGTCATCGCGCGGCGTCCACGAGGTCAGATCGCCGGGCTTCTTGAGCAGGCATTTCTCGACCAGCCCCGGTTCGCGGACGTGCCGCGCCAGGCACGCGTCGAGATACTTCTGCGCCTTCTGCGCGAGCGTCATGTTCGTGCGGGATATTGCGCTGACACCGCCCGCGGTCGCGATCCACGCGGTACCGGCGCTATCGAACGCGATACCGCGCACGTCGTTGTTCACCAGCCAGCGCGGCGCCGCCCGCAATGACCACGACTTGCCGTCGTAGCGCGCCACGCCATTGGTGAGCCCGACCCACATCACATCGCCCGGACCGCGCGCCACGCATTGCGCATACGGATTGGGGAGTCCCTCCGCGGGAGTGAATTGTCCGGCTCGCTTTCCGCCGCGATAGACCGTGACGCCGCCTAATCCGCCAATCCATAGATTTCCATCGGCGGTGAAGGCGGCGCTGTAAACGTCCGACGTAAGGAGTTCCTCGGACGATTTATACAGCGTATTTCCAGACGGAGCGTGGTGAAACAGTCCCATCCCGGTCGAGAACCACAGGCTGCCATCGGGATCGGCCATCGCGTTGCGGATGCGTTTGGCGCAGGGCAGCGGGCTGGTGGTAACGGTATCGTTTGCGCCCACGGTCCACATGCCGTCAGGACCCAGCGCCGTGACACCATCCTTCGTGGCGCACACGGCGGACACGGGGTGATCGATTCCTTTGACCTCATTGAGTCCCGCGGCGGTTCCCCGGTAGAGCCCGTTCCAAGCGCCTACCCACACCGTTCCATCCGCGCCCGCCGCGAGATTGAACGCGGGACCGGAGTCCGCTTCAGCCATGACAGCGGTCCATTCCGTCGCGCCCTTCTGGAGGACGTATGCGCCGGCCTTTGTCGCTGCCCACACGTTGTCCTTGGAATCCACGGCGACGGCGCGGACGTCGTTCGCCTCTTTCGTTGCGAGAGGATGCGCTTGATGCGATTCCTGGATGAACGGAGTATCCGGCGCGGCGCCGTTCTCCGCAGCTTGAACGCCGGTAGTCAGCAGAGTTGTTGCGAACAGCAGTGTGGCGAGTTTGATTGCGCGCATGGCTGAATTGCCTCCGTAGGACTGTGCGCCATGGTAGGGTTTCAACCGATGTGAATCAATGGGCATGAGATCGAATTGCGTATTCGAGAAAAGGCAAGGCGCGGGCGCTGTCGCGGGCTTGGCGTTACCGGCGCGGACGGTACCAGAGGTCGTACGTCGCGCGGCTATCGTTGAATATAGCCTTGATCATCTTGACGGGGTTGAGGAACATGAACCAGTCGCCGAATTCGTCGAACTTGCGGCAGGACTTGGTGACGCTGGCCCTGAACATGTGATTGTACTTGAGGCCGCGTTCCTTGCCGTAGCGCTTGAGCCGGAACCCGAAGTCCCAGTCCTCGCTGGCGAACAACTCCTCGTTGAATCCGCCGATGGCGTTGCACGCCTCGCGCGTCGCGTAGAACAGGAACAACGACACGCCCATGAACGGGAACGTGAAGTACTGAAGCGCGTAGGTAAGGAAAATGCCCACGGACCAGCGATCGGACAAAACGTGGGGCGTGCCGCCCCCAATATACTTGCCCGAGTCCATCACCTTCTTGATTTCGACCAGCATGTTCTCCGACATCATGTCGTCGGCATCCACGAAGACGAGGTATTTTCCGGTCGCCGCCGCCACGCCGCCATTGCGGACCGCGGAGATCACTTTCTTCGTTACCGTGACGACCTTCGCGCCGCGCGCCTGCGCCACATCCGCCGTGCGATCGGTGCTCAGGTTATCGGCGACGATGATCTCGATATCTTCGCCCAGCCGCGCACGCGCTTTTTCGATGGCGTCCAGGCACTTCGGCAGAAAGCGTTCCTCATTGAACGCCGGAATGATGATGGAGAACGTGGGTGCGCTCATAGTTCTGGTCTACCAGTGGTTCTTGGGCTCATGCGCCGCTCGCCACGCGCGCGGCCGTTGGCAGTGACTCTTCGGTAGCGAGCAATTCTTGAATCTCTTCAACCAGAAGCGGCCCCAACTCGCCGCGCTTCTTCAATTCGCCCGGTACGTTGTGGAAGCCGGTGGCCACGGGACGCAACTTAACCTCGGGCAGGTCCGCGAGGCCTTGCGCTTGCGCGCGGTCCTGCTGACACCCCGCGCCAAAAACCACGGTGGCCATGGGACGCCCGCTCGGGCAATTGCGGTACGTAGACATGACATCCCACGCGGAGTCGCGTCCAACGGCTTTGTGCAGCCGGTGCGTGGCGAGATTGCCCCAAATGCTCACTACCGATACCTCCAAGTAGGCCGCGAAATCGGTGAGCAGTTTCTTGACGTTTGCCGCGTGGCGCAGAATGGCGCCGGGTGAAGTGTATACCGCCACGGGGAATGAGGGGCAGAACCCGATAATCTTGTCCATGCCGCAACGCGACCCGAAATAGAAGGCCGCCGTGCCGCCCGCCGAGAATCCCATCGCGACATTGTACGAAGCGCCCAATCGCTTCTTCGCGTCATTGAGCCTGCGCTCGTAGAACTCGAGCCCCCCCAAGGTACCCGAGGGCGTCAGGTGATAGAAGTAGCCGCGCAGTTCGCGAACGAAGACCAGATTGTAGCGGCAGCCGAGTTTGCCGAAGAGATTCCGGAACTCGAAGCGGGGTCCCGCGCCAAACAGTCCGTCCAACCCGGAGAAGACGAAGATCGTCACATCGGCGCCGTTGTCCTCGACGACGATGTACTTCGATTCGTCCACCGCGTTGGGATCGGCGCCGCGCAGATCGAAAAGGCCTTCCTGTTCCATTTCCTTGGCCCATGCGGGCACAAAGATCCGGGCAAGCCAACGAAACAGTACGTCTTTCACGGTAATTGGTCTCTCTCGGTATCCATGTTAGCGCCGTCCCCCCGCAGGAATTGGCAAGACAGTTGACAACGCAGGCAAAACACTCGCTATCTAGAGGCGCGGCCAGAAAGCCTCCGCTTACCAAACCCCGGCAAGAGCGAGCGCCGGTGTTAAACAACTTACAGATGCTTTCTGGCCGCGCCGCGCCAAGTAGCCGGATTTCTGGCCGAACTCCGGATCGAAGCTAAGCCGCCTTAGAGGTCGGTCGCGCCTGGTACACGCAAGTTTGCATAGTATACTACATTCGTCATAGGTTTGCATTACACGAATCGGGCCTTTCTCGATTACTATTTGGTAATCAAGACGCGCGTCTCAGAGTCGCATTTCCGCAATTCGCAGCGTAATCTGGTCTGGACGGATAGCCTTGGTCCGCGCGGACCAGGACGATGTTCTTGCCATAAGTGCTTCCCGCGCAATAGGCGCCGGAGGCGGAGAGGGCCATTGAGCCGCAACTTGGAACGGATTGAAACTATGTCAAGAAAGCATCTCGGAACGTTCCTGGCAATCGTCCTCATTGGAATGCTGTATTCGCCTAGCGGAGCGGCGGCCCCGCCCGACGGCGCCGTTGTGCTGCGGGATCACTGGTTCCTGCAATCGTCGGAGCGGGTCGAAGACCCGGGAGAAACCGTTTCTCTAGAGGCGTATCAACCCAAGGAGGCGTGGTACCCGGTTACGGTTCCCACGACCGTGCTCGCCGCCTTGGTTGACAACAAAGTGTATCCAGACCCGTTCTATGGGCTGAACCTGACGTCTGTTCCCGGCTACAAGCAGGGCCGCTGGCTGGCCATGCCCGCGGACAGTCCCTTCCACAAACCCTGGTGGTTTCGCACCACCTTTCGACTTCCCGAATGCTTCAAGGGAAAGCACGTGGCGCTGCACCTGGACGGGATCAACTACCGAGCCAACGTTTGGTTCAACGGCAAACGCGTGCTGGACAGCAATGCCGCTACCGGCATGTTCCGCCGTTACGAGGTCGCGTTGGCGGAGGGAATGGCGCGCGCGGACGCGGTGAATTGTCTGGCGGTCGAGGTCATCGCGCCGGGGCAAATCGAGGATAAGGCGTACCGCACCAAACAACTCGAAGCCACGACCGGCTGGGACGACCATAACCCGCAGCCGCCGGATCTCAATATGGGCATTTGGCGCGACGTTTATCTGACCGCTTCCGGTCCAGTGACGTTGCGCAACCCGTACGTGAAGACGGACCTCGAGTTACCGGCGATGGACGCCGCGCGCCTAACGATCTCGGTCGAGTTGAACAACCTGGAGAACCGTAACGTTTCGGTCGAAGTTAAGGGAATCATCGAGGGCATCGCCGTTTCAAAGACCGTACAACTCGCACCGCTAGCTAAACGGGAACTCGTGGTCTTTTCACCCGCGGATTTCGCGCAACTAAGCGTGGCGCGCCCGCGCGTCTGGTGGCCAAATACCGTCGGCGCGCAGGAGCTCTATGACCTGAATCTCACGGTCAGCGTCGAAGGAGCGGTATCCGACACGGCGCGCACACGCTTCGGCATACGAAAGATTACAGCGGAGATCAACGACGAAGGGTGGCGCCAGTACTACGTGAACGGTAAGAAGATCCTGATCCGGGGCGGCGCCTGGATGACCAGCGACATGATGCTGCGGCTGACGCCAGGGCGGTACGATGCGCTGATTCGCTACGCGAAGGAAGCCCATCTGAATATGCTGCGATCGGAAGGCTTTTCTATCCGTGAGACGGACGAGTTCTATGACCTTTGCGATCAGTACGGAGTTATGGTGACCCAACAGATCTTCGGGCGGAACATCCCCGATGAACCACTCGCCATTGATAACGTGCGGGACATGATGCTGCGGATTCGCAATCATCCCAGCCTGGTCCACTTCTTGGGGCATGACGAGACCTTTCCCACGGAGACGCTCGACAAGGCCTACAAGGACATGATCGCGGAGTACATGCCCGACCGCACGTATCAGCCGCATTCGGGCGCATTTGACGTGAAGGAGCGCTTAAAGACGGGTGGCACGCGCACCGGCACGCGCGAGCTGTGGACCTACGCGAATCCCGCCCACTACTACACGCACAAGAATGACGGAGCCTGGGGCTTTGCGCAGTCCGGCGGCATTGGCGGCGTGATCGCGCCGATCGAAAGCATGCGCAAGATGATGCCCGCTGACGCGCTGTGGCCGCCTTGGACCGATGCATGGTCGCTGCACACGGTCATTCAGGGCGGGCACTACTTCGACGCGATGGCCGACGCCTTGAACACACGTTACGGCGCGCCCAAGAGCATCGAGGAATTCTGCATGAAGGGCCAGGCCATGAACTACGAAAGTGCGCGCGGCATGTACGAAGCCTATGCGCGCAACAAATACTCCGCGACGGGCATCACGGCGTGGAAATACGACGCCGCGTGGCCGGCCTCACCGACTTGGCAACTTGTGGACTGGTACCTGCAAGCCGGCGGCGCGTACTACGGCGCGCAGAAAGCCTGTGAACCGTTGCACGTTCAGTACTCCTATGACGACAACTCGGTGTGCGTTGTGAACTCGTTCTACCATCCCTACAGGCGCCTGACCGTTACCGCCAAAGTACTCGATCTCGACATGTCGGAGAAGTTGGTCAGAACGAGGACGGTGAAAGTCGGCGCCGACGGAAAGACCAAGGCTTTCACGATTCGCTGGCCGAAGGGATTGACGAAGACACATTTCTTGAGCCTGAAACTCACGGACCGCGCGGGCAAAGAAGTGTCCAATAATCTCTACTGGCTTTCGACCATACCCGACGTTCCCGGCACGGAGGAGGAAGGCCACGGCGAAACGCGCTACGCGATTCATCCGAAGTCCACGGCGGATTTCACGGACCTGGCGAACCTGCCGAAAGTGAAGCTCGAGGTGTCGGCGAAGTTTGAGGACAAGGGCGCCGAGCGCGTCGCTCGCGTAACCGTAACCAACCCTTCCAAGGGCCTCGCCTTTCAGGTTCATCTCGCGCTTACGAAAGGCGCGGGCGGACCGGAAGTGACGCCGGCGTTCTGGAGCGAGAACTACGTTAGCCTGCTGCCCGGCGAGTCCCGGACAATTCAGGGAGCGGTATATGTCCGCGACCTCGACGGCGCCGCGCCGGCGGTCAAGGTGGACGGATGGAACGTCGAGGGGTAGAAATGGCGGAAAGTCCAGAGGAGAGCGTGGCTATGGAGCGAAAGCGCGAGCTTCGCCGGTATATGTTGCGTGGCGGACTTGTTGCACTTCTCCTTTTCGTACTGTCCAATGCCTACCGCATTCCTACCCAACATCCTCCACGGACTAAGGAATCGAAGGCGAGGACAGTGACAGCCAGCATCGCTCTCGCATTCAACAAGCTCCTTATCGACGCTGAAGTAACCAGCGTTCGTGAACTGTTCCTTGATCCGTCGATACTCAACGGCAAAGACCTAGCGGAGACCATCGCGCTTCATACGCAGTATGCGAGTGATTTGCTTCACAACGGGCGAGAAGCAACCTGCCCGTTAGCCCCAAATGTAAGACAGCTTCTGGGTACGCTGTATATGGATGTGCCGAAAGACCCCTGGGGAGGCCAATACCAATTCTTCTTTCCGCCCTGGCCTTCCGGCGGAATCGGTAATGTGAGCGGTGACCCGTTTCTACAATACGATGCTAGGGACAACGATAGGAAAAGGAAGAACCCGGTACCCACGAAGGCAGCGGTGTATGTTGTCTCCATGGGGCCGGACGGAAGACTAGATATCCTGAGCCATCCTTCAGATCTTGCCGAATTCGAATCAGACGACGTCACCAATCTTGATCTTAGTGATGGATGGCGTTCTGTGGACAGATGAACACCGGCGCGACGTCGCGAGGAGAATTCAGAGGGCGGCGCCGGTGTTCATCGTTGGAGGGTGAGGTTAGTTCTTCTGACGGCTGGCGAGTTTGGCGATCCAGAGGTTGATGTAGTCTTCGCCGAGTTCGCGGAGGACGTCTATTCCTTGGGTGTTACCGAAGGCGATGGCGGCGGCGCGGGCTTGGGCGCGGGCGCGATCGATCTCGTCGTTGGTGAGTCTACCGTCTTCGCTGGCGTCTTTGATGGCGCGGACGTAGGTGCGGTAGGTCTCCTCGACACCGGCCTCGAGGGCCTGGATGGCCTTGTAGTAACGGCGGTTTCGGGAGCGTTCGTACCATTCGCTGGATTTGAACGCGGTCCAAAGGGTTCCGAGCACGGCGCTGACGAGGGTCAGGCCGGTGTCGGTGGTTAATGCGTTGGTGATGGTCATGGTGGTGTTCCTTTCTTGTTGTTGGTGGTGGTTTGGGTCAGACCAGTCGGACAGGTCCGACACGTCCGACGGATCGGACCGATCAGACCGATCAGACCGATCGGGACGACGATGGCTTCCGGAGCGTCATCTATCGCGAGTTGGTCCATCGTCGTGGCTCATAAGAACACTCGCGCGTCTGTCACGTAGCCGTTGGTTCCGTCGTTGGTGTCTTTGATGACGGTCATTGCGGGGCGGAGGTAGAGCTGGGCCAGGGCCAGGCAATTGGTGTCGGGCGAAGGCGCTACCGGGGTCGCGGCGGGCGTGCCGGTCTTGACGCTGATGTCCCAGGTTTCGAGCCGGGCCTGCACAAGGTCTATGCGGGGGTTGCCTACCGGAGGCGTGACCGCCGCGGTCTGCGTCGTGGCTGCGAGCTTGTAGGGGTAGTGCGAGACGAAGGCGTATCCGGGTCTCACCTCCACGGTCAGGCTTGCGGGTGAGGTGGCGAAGACTTTGAGGTCGTCGGTGGACGCCTTGCGAATCACGCCGCTTCCTCCGCCCCAGGAGATGGACAGCAGGTAGTGGATCAGCTCGAGGGCGGCTTCGATACGATCGTCCCAGGTGTTGAGTTTGGACGACGCAACCGGACGTTCCTCGAAGACCCATTTGGTCTTGGTGTATGCGTTGCCTTTAATGGCCATAATCAAACTCCGTTCTTGGCAGGGTTAGCAGGTTTAAGGACAGACACGGACGGACACGGACTGGCACGGACGGACACGAGGTGGCAAAGACGCAGAGTCGTGCGCGGGCCTTGGGCGGGTGTGAGGTCGGCGGGGACGCCGACCCTCCCGTGCGCGGGCCTTGGGCGGGTGTGAGGTCGGCGGGGACGCCGACCCTCCCGTGCGCGGGCCTTGGGCGGGTGTGTGGTCGGCGGGGACGCCGACCCTCCCGTGCGCGGGCCTTGGGCAAGTGCGCGGGGTCGCGGTGGCACCGACTTGGCTAATCAAGGTGGTAGCCCAGGTCGAGACCGACTGCGGCGTCGTCCAGCCGAAATTCGTAGAGCGTCGCGGCGTCGGGTTGACTGCGCACGATGAAGCTTATGGGGTTGTCGACGGACCGGAACGGGGACGTAAACGTGGCGGTGGTGGTTACGTGTTTGCCCTCGAAACGGTGGGCCACGCTCTTGACGCGCGCCACCAGTCTTCCCGTGAACCGGTTCTGCCATTCGCCGTCGAGGCGGCGCTCGAGCCGCCGAAGGGGGTTGCCCCGCAGTTCGACGATGTCCCCGACGCGCAGCGCGTGGTCGCCCTGGAAAAACGTGATCGCGCCGATCGGCTCCGGGTACGCGAGATCGTCGAGCAGACCGTTAACGAGTTTGCCGGCGTCTTCCGCGAACGAGATTGAAAAATACGACAGCGCGCGCCCGTGAAATCCATACTCGTCGATACTCGGACCACGCACGTAGGTCTGGGCGAGTGACGACGACAAGGGATTGCCGTCAAAGTAGATCGCATTGGCGATGTCGCGCGATTCCGACCCGAGCGTTACGCCGTGCGCGACGGGATCGAAAAAGACAACGCGATCCGGCCGAACCGGACACGAGAACCGAACGGCATAATCCGCGTCTACGGACCACGCGGCGCCGCCGGCGGCATACGCGAGCGCGGCCAACACTTCAAAGAGGCCCGCGGACACGTCGAGCTGGTTTAGCGTTGTGGTGACGGACTCGATAGAATCCGAATTCGCGCCACAGTAGGAGAAGAAGTCCTTCAACTCCATTTCCGGGAGGTGATAGCGGCCATCCTGGTAGAGATACACATCCGCAAGATCCTTCTCGACAAGCGCGGCGTTGAAACATTCGCCGCCGCCGAAAATGAGTCCGACGTAGCGGCCGTAGGCGTCTACACGATCGTCATAGGCTCCCTGCGCGTCCCGGTGGGGGTTCAATTCGATGTAGCTGATGCCCTTGGTTGTTATCAGGTCCTGGAGCGCGGCCTTGGCGGCATCCGCACAGAGCTTGTAGCCGCTGGCGTTGTACTCCGCATCTGTCCAGAAGGCCGTTTCGGGATGGCGGACCCAAGCGTGGCTGTTCCGCGACGTTTCCTCGCAATCAATCATCAACAAGCGCAGGTCGGGCCACGGCTGCCCGTCTACGACGAGACCCGCGACGGTGTCACCGTCCTTGGCGTACGCGCCACTCGCGTCAATGCGGTCCGCGCCGACCCATTGCCCGGTAGTGATTGATCCCACGCCCAATTCATTGGCCGGCAGCTTGCGTCCGAGGAACTTCTGATACTCGCGATTGGCGCCATCGGGATACGTGGTGTGATTGACCAGGTAGTGCGCGAGGCCGTTTGCGCTGTTGATAGCGTCCTTGACGATGCTGCTTATGGTCCGGTTCTGATACCCGCGCGTGACGCTGGAGTTTCCGTCGAGCGCGGGCGTCTCGGCCTCGAGTTCGATCACTTCGTGGAAATGCACGTAGCGGTCGAGTATGAGTTTGCGCGCGTCGCTCCATTGCGGCGCGACACGGTGAATCCGCGCATCGCAGAAGACCGATCCTTCAATCAACACGACCACACGATACGCGTGGCTCAGGTCGCGAACGCCGTCGGGCAAGACGCCGCGGACGGTATCGGCCTGGTCCGGCGCGGTGCGCACGGCCTCGAGCAACGGCACATCGTCATAGGAGGCGATACGGCGGTTCCAGGTGTCGTACACTTCGATGCGATAGTCCATGGGTCACCACCAGCGATCGTTGTACGATACGGTTACGGAAGCAAGATGCGAACTGACCGCGTCATCCGTGAAGCAAAGATTCGCGCCTTCCGGAGCAATCTGAGGAAACTCTCCCGCGGTATAGGGCGTAACGTCCACGCCATCGAGCGTTACGCGTCCTGAAGGCGCGTCAAACACGAGCGTTTGACCGGCCGCCACCGTACCGGAGAATTGAATGGAGCGTGTCCCGTCGCCAAACGCCGGGTTGATGATCGTTCCGGCCGCCACGAGAGTTATGGAGGGCAACGCATGGGCATTTCCGGCTGAGGTAAGGGCAAGTGTTGCGCCCGAGGCGGAAATTGTCCAGGAGTGGCTCGACGGTGTGGTGGCATACTCGAAGGGATCTCGCGCCTCCAAAACGAGGGTGAACGACCCTATCAACTCATCCGGGCGAAATGCCCGCTCGAAGGACTCGCGCCGCACCCACAGTTGGCGGTCCGCGCGGACGGAAAGCGCCACGCCATAGTCCTCCGCGGAGGCCGCGTCCAGAATGGCGTCGAGACGGGCTTCGATTTCGACCGCGGTCGGTTCTCCCAGAATGAGGCCGGAAAGCGTAATCTTGCGCGCATCACGGCCGCCCACCTCGGCGTAGCTTTCCGCGGCGCTGGTATGGGTCGCGTCTAGAACGATGGAGCCTAACGTGATGGGCATGGCTTAGAGCTCCCCGAGGACAGGTTGCGTGTCGGTGGTCGTGGACTCAGTGCGCGGCGCGCGATCGCGCAAGTAGGGCTCGAGCAGATACCACGCCTGGGTCTCCGCAACGTTGGCTAGCGCCATTAGCGAGGTAAAGCGAGCGCCTTCTTCAACGCGTTGGCCACCGATGGTGACTCGCTTCTGAACAGACGCCTCCTGCGCGGCAAGGGCCCGCGCCACATTGGCGCCGGCGAGAATGGTTTCGCCCATTTCGAGCGCGTCATCGGCCGGTCCTGCGCCGTAGACTGGGTCCAGGAAGCGGAGTATTTCCGTGTGGGCGTCGTCGATACCCGCTTGTACGAGCGTCGCGGGTACGAGTGTCGTATCGTGCCAGTGAAACTTGAGCCGCACCGCGGTCTCGGTGGTGAAATTCGCCATGACAAACTCCTTCGGTTGCTGAATCGGACAATTGGGAGATGGAGGGGACGAGGAGGAGGAGTTGTCCGATGGCGGACCCTCGTCCCCTCCCTACGCGCCTTGGGCGTCGCGGTTAGCGACTAGTCGCTCTTCACGACCAGCCGCGCCTTGTTGTAGATGATCGCGAAATCGGTGACTACCGTGAGGTAGGTCCGATCCCACTGTTGATTGATGAGCTTGTCGCTCTCGACCAGGAGGTCCTGTTCCGTCAGCTTCTCGACCGCGTAGTTGGCGTCGAGGATGGTCAGCTTGTTCGCGGGCTGATCCACCATCGGCACCAGGCGCACGCCGAGCGGTGTGGGCAGGTTGCCCGTCTTTGCGAAGTCGAACATCACGCTGTCTTTGATCTCGGCTAGCCCCAGCAGCGTCTGACAAAGCGCGGCGTTGGCCAGCATGTGCGTGGGCGTGAAGTAGTGATCGAGGGTCAAGGTCATGAAGCCATTGACCAGATCGCCGTAGACCCAGGCGCCGGGTGTGGCCGTGTTGACGGTCACGGGCGCGGTGCCGGCGCCGGAAGAGTCTCCGCTCACCAACACGGTCGCCAATCGTGCGTCGAGGTTGCGGCCGAGGCGTTCGCCGATGCGCTGGAGGTGTACCTTCAGCATGTCCACCGACATCCGGCGAATGACTTCGTACGACGCGATCACGCCGCGGCCTTTCTTATCGAGCTTGACAATGCGGTCGCCGTACGTGATCTCGGACTCGGGGATGGACGCGCCTTCCGCTACCTTGCGCAGTTCCTCCTCGTCGGAGTTCTCCTGGACGTACGGTACGTCGTACGCGGTGCCGTGAATGGGCTCGTCGCGGATGATGAGCTGCGGATAAACCGGCTTGCGCTTCAGGCCGGACACGACGGCGTCGCGGACGATGTCCGGGAACAGCCATTTCGCGTTCGGGTCGGACTGAAAGAAGCGGTCCACCGTAATGCGGTTGAGGTCAATGCCGAACTCCTGCGCGCAGTAGTCCTGCACGTTCGTGTCCAGCGCGCGGAAGAATTGGGAGTGGGTGAGACCCAGCCCTTCGAGGGTTTCGTACAGTGCGCGGCCGCGCGCCGTGCGCAGTTTGTCGGGGTCTTGACTGAGGAACGCGACGCGTTCCTTAACGGTGTCGTCTCGGTATGCCATGGTGTGCATTCTCCTTTACAGAAGTACGTGGACCAGGCTCGAGCCCGTGTCCACTTTGACGTTTACGCCTTGACCGGCGCCGGCCGCGGGGGCCTTCACTTTCCCTGCCGTAGCGGAGGCGAGAACGCCTTTCGCGCCGTCCACGGCCGGGGCGGTTCCGGTGTATGCGAACAGGCACACGGCGCGGACCTTCACGGGAATGGCGGCGCCGTTCTCGACCGTGCTGGCGAGCGCCTGTCCGAAAATGAGGTCCTCCGCGCTGGTGGCGTTGTCTACGGTGTACGCGCCGGTCAGTTTCACGGCGTCGCCTTTCAAGATGTTGACTGTGCCGGAGGCCGGCGATTTGCACGTGATGACGAGTTCCGTCACCGCGCCTCCAATGTCTCCAAATGCCATGGTGGTTCTCCTTAGTTGGTTGGTTGAAGTTTGGTTTTGTGTCTGTTGCTAAGACGGTCGGCGGGGACGCCGACCCTCCCGTAGGTAGTGCTTTGGGTTAACGGTTGCAGTTATTGGTGGAAGGCGGTGAATGGGGACATTCGCCCTCCCGGAGGATGGCCATTGCGGCGCCGGTTCGGCTGTCGCGTTCCCATGCGGGCAGCGATTCCGGCTGGGACACGGGCTGCGGCGGGTGCGCCTTGTCGAAGCGGACTTCGTATGCGCGCAACTGGGCGTGAATCTCGTCGAGCGTCAGTGGCGCGAGGGTCTTACGCCACAGCGTTTCGTCGAATGCGCTGCCGTCCAGTTCACGTCCCAGTCCGCAAAAGCGCTCGATTGCGCGCCGCCTGGCGGTAGCGCCATCGGCGATTAAACGGGCTGCGTCGGCGGGCGCGGCGTTTGCGCCGGACAGCGCAGCTCGAATGGTTCGCAAGGCGCTGGGCGGCAGACCGACTTCGCGCTGCAGGCGCACGCGCTTGGCGCCGCGCGGGTCCCGCAATACAAGAACAACTTCATCGGCTTCACGCTTTTCCCACGTGTATACGCCGGACTCTTCGCGAATCGCGTCACCGGGCTGCTCGAGCCAGTGCAAGGGATGGGGCCGCTTTTCGGTGGCCCACGGCCCGCCCTCGAGCGTGAGGCCGTCAACACGCCAACCCATCAGGCAGTTATCCATTTCGACGCGCAAATCAAGGTGAGGCCCGTCGGCGTCGATATGGCGATGCACTACAAACCGGCCATCGGCCGGCGCATTGTTGGACACCGGCGTACCGGCGTCTTCACAAATGATTTTCCAGAACATAACGGCTCCTTTGGTTACCGGTGGATGATTTGTTGCGCGAGCATGATGACGACCCCGGCCAGATTGGCCACGAGCAGCATCACTCCGCGCGCCAAAGCCACTTCGAGGGATTTCACACGGTCCTTCAGTTCGTTCAAGTCACGGTTCAGATTCTCGAACTGCAACTGGTACAGGCGTTCATACGCGGTGTAGGTCGATTCATTTTCCATGGCTGGCGCCTCGTTGGTATTCATTCCGCGGCCCACGTCCGGCGGGACCACAGTTCGATGGGTTGATGGAAACGTTGACGGGCGGTGTCCAGGGCCTGGCCAACTGGAAGCGCGCGAGCTTGCGCGACGAATCCGGTGCCTTGCGATCCGGACGGGACGACAGACCCTTCGATGACTTCGAGCACATCGCGCATGACGTAATGGCACTGCGCGTCGCCATACGACCGGCCTGGAACGTGATCGCAGGTGCGCAGGTCGCGATTACACACGGAGCACTCGGGCGTTTGAAACGAAAACCCAATCGAAGTCTCCCGATAGACACCTCCCTCGATATTGAGGATGAAGTCCTCGTTGTCCTTCGTGCGCAATACGTACACGTCGGGCCGGACGGATACGCGCTCGCCGTCGCGATGCAATTGCGAACGGAAGAACGTTCCGCGCGGTAAGGACCCGCGCAGGTCGTGGCGTTCCATGAGCGGACGGCCCGGGGCCAAGGTGTTGATGGTTTCGAGTTCGTCGTCGGGAAACCGGCTGAAATGGCGGTCGATCTGGTTGTGGCACAGGTCGAGCGTGAACACAACGAATTCGTCGCGCACGAGCGGCCGCAGCGCGTAGCGGTTGACCGAGCCGAGCACGGGGTCGGTGTCATTGTCGTCGAAGGCGCGAATGCCGATGAGCCGGCCTTCCTGTCGAAAGATAAAGGGTTCCAATTGCATGTGCGTTCTCCTTGAGGTAGGTTTTCTCGCTTGGACCGGCGGATGAGGACATCCGCCATCCCGATCACTGTGTCGAGCCAATTCCCAACAACCGCGCGGCGCCGCCGTGCTCGAGGAAGCCGGCCTCTCGAAGCCGCAGCGCGTTCTCGATTTCTTTGCCGCGGGCCTGCGCCTCTTTCAGCACATCGACGGTCCGGTTGGACCGCATCGTCACGCGGGCTCGCGCCTCGCCCCACATCAGCGCGAGTTCAAAGTTGTAGAGCCGTTCGAGCAGGCGTTTGACGCTACGGTTGATGGCCTCGACCTGGCGGTTGATGATCTCGAATTGGGCCGTGCCGTAGGTCTCGGTGGTGCCGTAATTGCGGCCAAGCAGAATGGGCATGAGGTGCATGCCCGTAATCACCTGTTCCTCGATGGCTTTGTGATTGTCATAGAAGATCTGCGCGTGCTGATCTCCGCGCAGAAGATTCACGCTGACGTTGTCGTAGGTGACGAGATTCTGATCCGCTTCGAGACCGCTCAGCTTCGTGCGCAACTCGTTGAAGCTGCCGTCGAGCCGCCGGGTATAGGCTTCCGCCGATTCGCCGCGTTCGCGCGCCTCGGGTGTGTACTTCACGTGGAGTTTGCTCCACCCCGCGTTGTGGGTCGCTTTGGCCATGTCTTCCATCAGCCGCTGCTGAATCTTCACCACGAACGGAATCGAGCGCATCATCGAGCGCCCGTACGGGTTTGTGCCGTCGCGGTCCAGGCCGAGGTAAACAAACCGGTCCATGGGAAGTCTGATGGCCTCGCCGTTGTGAAGCTGGTAAGCCTGGAGTCCACTCTCCTCGCGCCGGAACCGAACGGTCCACACGTCCACGGGCACGACATCGAAAATGGATTCGCGGCTTTGCGTCAACACAATTTCACAGGCCGCCGCGCCGTAGGTGAACAGCGAGGTGTACAGCACGTCGAGCAGGCCGTCCATGCCGCGGTCGCCGCCGTTCACGCGTTGATCCAACTCGAAGAGGAGGCGCTCTGCGCGCGCCTTTGCTGCCTCCGACGACGGCTCCGATACGTCGGGGATGGCGTCGCGCAGGAATCGGTATACTTGCAGCATCGAGAAGGGCGTCTCGTTGGGCAGCGGAACGTAGTTCTCGAAGCGCGTTCCTTGCGTTCGAGCGTCTTCCGGGACGGACGCCGTGCGAAATGTTTCCGTGCGCCGCGCCGGGGCCGCGCGATCCGGTCTATTGCCCCGTAACCAATCCATCCAGTTTCTCATTCACGTTTCCTCTTCGTTGTCGTTTGGGCCGTAACACCCCCCTATATGTAAGGGGGGACTGTTTCGGCTTTTTGCGGCGAAAACGGGTGTGGCGAAGGTGCTGGATGAGAAAAAATCAGGCGGATTTCGGAGCATCGGGAAGCGTTGGAAAACGCTTAGAGGCAAAGAGATAGCGAAGGGCGCTACGTGCGAGAAGGGAGTGGTTGCGGCGAAAAAGAGCGCGGCGAAAAATTAATATTCGTGATTAATTTTTGGCGCCTGCGGGGCCTTGTGAAACCAGGGCAATTGCTCGTTCACGATGGCGCCTGCCGCCGCTACGAGGCCGACTGCTATGAGCAGCGTCAGGATGACGGCGAGGGCGCGCATGGATCGTACACTCTTTATTGACTTTTCGACGCGGCGAGCGATTGCTCCTCCGGCGGCGCCGGCCAGCGCACTGGCTAACAGAGCTGCGCCGGACCTCCCGTACCAGCCCATGGCCGGACCTGGGGCGGGCTCGGCGAGCCGCCACGCGTGTTCGAGGGGGTAGTAGCGCGGGGAGGGCGGATTGAGGATGAAGGTGATCGAAAACGCCGATACCGCTGCCGCAAGTACGGCAAGCACGAGGAATGGGCTGCGCATTAGATTGACCTCAGCGTGACGAGATACCAGCCGCACCACGCATTGAATGACAGTACACAGAATACATACGCGATCAGTCCGAAGTAGATGGGCAGGTACTGGCGGTGAGAAGCGTCTTGTGGATTGATAGCGCGGGACAACGCGAAAATCCCGAGCACGGGCAGCAGCGCGGTGGTGGCGAGGAGTTCTTTGATCTCGAAGAGGCCGGTGGCCCATGGGAGCGCCGCATCCATGAAATCGCTGCGCACGCGAATCCGAAACGCGGGGTAGATGAGGCCGCCGAGCGCGAACACGGCGAGATACGACGCCGCCAAGATGGACGCATGGGTCCGGGTCTGAGGCAGGTATTCGCCCGTAGCGCGCACGGCGCGGGCCAGCCGGAGACCCAAGTGAACGCTGCTCGCCAGGGCAGTCACCGCGGCGGCGAGGTGTAGAAACAAGAGAGGCTTACTTAGGAGTTCAAAAGCGATGGGGCGCATGACCGCTCCAGGAGTTGCGAATTCTCACAGTGAGTTACAGATGCGGAACTAACGGCGAGGGGCGGCCTCGCTCACGATTTTCATCAATCGCCGGCCGTACTCGGTGT
>JACRLJ010000070.1:45170-53437 GCA_016215105.1 Candidatus Hydrogenedentota bacterium | reverse complement strand
GACAGAAGCGTCTTGACGTGACGACCTCGTTCGACAATCCGTGCAAGAACCATCGTCTTCGCGTGGTGTTTCCGACGAAGCTCAAGGCCAAGGTTACCAACTCCGAGGCGACCTTCGACGTGATTTCGCGGGACATCACGGTGAAGAAAGGCAACGCGTATTACGGACGGACGAACCCGCAATACCCGATGTATCGCTTTGTGGACATGAACGACGAGAAGATGGGTTTCGCCATTCTCAACACCGGCATTCGTGAGTACGAAGCTATGGACACGCAGGACCGTCCGCTGGCGATCACGCTGTTGCGCGCGTTCACGTACCGCAATTGCCCCATTTTCGGGCGCTATGAGGTGTATCCGGAGATGGAGTTGGCGCAATGCATCGGTCCGCACGAATGGACCTACGCCATCTATCCGCACAAGGGCGATTGGACCAACGGGGTGTTTGCCGAGGCCGAAGATCTCAACCTCCCGCTCGAAGCCGCGCAATGCGGGCCGCACAAGGGGACGTTGCCGAAGTCGCTGAGCTTCATTGAGCTGGAAAATGACCTCCTGCAGCTGACCGCGCTCAAGCGCCACGAGGATCGTGCGGACACTTACGTGGCCCGTATCTTCAATCCCACGAACAAGGCCGTCCAGGGAAGGCTCAAGGTGTTTAGGAAGGTCAAGAAGGCCTGGTTGACCAATCTGAACGAAGAGCGCCGTAAGGAGCTGAAGCCGACCGGCAGTACGGTCGCGCTTAGTGTTGGGAAGAAGAAGATTGTGACGGTGGAGTTCCAAATCTAAGGGATGAGAGTTTAGGGTGTGGATTGGTGTTGTGCTTTGCGCAACACCAGACCGCGCCCATACATCCAATCGGAACAATCGCATCGGCCACGCGTAATACGCTGAGCGCTCGGTGTGCGCGGGGTAGATTCTTCAGTTTCGTTCAGAATGACACGTTGGCGGCGCTGTATCCAGTAGGGGAACATTGACTCATTAGATGGTGTCTTTATACCCGCGGCCTTTTCCGACGCCAATAAGCTAATGTTGTTCGCTCGTTCAGCTCGTCATGCCCAGAGTTTCTTCTCGACCTTCTTGAACGTCACGATGTTGTAGAACAGGTCGTCCGCGAAATCCCCGTAGGTGGCGCGCTTATTGTGCAGGCTCTTGACCATGTCAGTTACGTCGTACTTGGGGGCGAAGCCTAGGGTGGTTTTGGCTTTGGCGCAGGTGACTTTGTAGTTGCGGAAATCCTGCATGTCCTTGACGGTGATCTGGACGCGCTGGCCGGTCAATTCCTCGACCGCGTCTTTGACCAGGTCGCCGATCTGGCCGACGGTGAAATTGTCATAGGCGACATTGAACACGCCGCTGATGGACGGGGCGGCCTGGACGGCGCGCAGAAAGGCGGTTGCGGTGTCGCGCACGTCGAGGATGGGCCGCCAGATGGAGGGGTTATTGACGGTGATGCGGCCTTCCAGAATGGCCGCCTTGTACATCGTGTTCACGATTAGGTCGAACCGCATCCGGGGGCTGTATCCGCAGACCGTTCCTTGCCGCAGCGAAATCGTCGAGAAAGACTCGTCTTGCATCTGAATCACGCCGTGCTCGCCTTGCAGCTTCGAGATACCATAGGGGAAACCGCAAGTTGCGGGACACTCCTCATCGTACAATTCGTTTACGGCGTAGCCGTAGACGGTGCATGAGGAGGCGTAGATGAACCGGCCAACGCCGGCTTTCTTCGCGATGAAGGCCAAGTACGATGGAAGGGAGGCGTTCTCGATAAAGTTCAGTGCGGGGCTGTATTCGGCCATGGGGTCGTTCGACATGCCGGCGAGAAAGATCACGCAGGAATACCCGATTAGGTCCTCTTCGCGCAGTTCGAACAGGTTCTTCTGGTGGACTTGTGTGTCTTCCGGCAAGTGATTGCCGAACCAGAGGGTGTCCACGACGACGACCTCGTACCCGTGCTCCTGCAATAGCGGCACGAGCACGCTGCCCACATAGCCGGCGCCTCCGGCAACCAGAATCTTCATTCGAAAAGCCTTTCCTGTGTTTGTGCGATATCATACGGTTGTGGTCGGCCGGAATCCAGAAGCGCGCGTTGGGTGTGATATTGTGGAGATTCGGGGAGGTCTGTGCGCCCGGAGTGCCTGCGTTCGTCGAGCGCAGGCGTACTTTGAGCGCGAATAGGAGGACGTGGTCTGTCGGGAATTGAGTTACTGCTTGGATAGGTGTGTATGAATATCGAACCTGCTGCGAATAGCGAGCGCCGTGACGGTGTGCTTTCGGGAGACCGGACGGCGCTACGGGAACTGGCGAAACGGTATCTTGACGTCTGCGCGCGTGAGGAGCAGCAGGAGCGAAGGCGGCTGTGGCGCGCTCAGAATTCGCTGAAGGCCGTTCGGCCGCTGATCTATGTGCGGGCGTTTGCGTGGGACGAGATGGCGGAGTCGCGCTGTGTGTGCGAGGAGCCGTTCTTGCGCGAGTTTGAAGATTTCTTCCGTCGTTCGCTGTTTTGGGATTCGCTAGCGGACGATTCCATCTTCGAGCCGTGGGTGACGGTTAGCGCGGTACACGTGATTCCGAAAGAGGGGCTATGGGGGCTACCGATCCGATGGATCGCCAATGAGGATGGTCGAGGGTCGAAACGGATGGACCCGGCGCTTGTGAATCCGGAGGACGCGGCGCGCATGGTCGAGCCGCACCATGTGATTGACGAGGTCGAAACCGAGCGCCGTGTCGAGCGGATCAGCGATGCTATTGGCGACATCATCACGATAAATGTGGACCGCGCGCCGGTATACCGCATGTGGAACGGTGACATCTCGACGCGCCTGGCGCAATTGCGAGGTTTGGACCAGTTGATGTTGGACATGATGGAGCGTCCGGAGTGGCTTCACGGCGTGCTTGCGTTTATGCGGGACGGGATATTGCGGACGCACGAGGAGGCCGAGCAGGCGGGGGACTGGCGCTTGTAAGCCCATCAGAACCAGGCGATGCCCTACGCAGAGGAACTCGATGATCCGGCGCCGAACTGCGGGTCCGTCTCGCGGGACAAGCTTTGGTATTTCTGCGCGTCGCAGGAGACGACTCTTGTGGGGCCGGAGATGTTTGAAGAATTCATGTTGCGGTATCAGATTCCGATCATGGAGAAGTTTGGTCTGGCCGCTTACGGTTGCTGCGAAGATCTAACGCTTAAGATTGACGTTTTGCGGCAGATTCCGAACCTTCGCCGGATCGCGGTGTCGCCCATGGCCGATGTGGCGCGGTGCGCGGAGCAGATTGGCGCGGACTACGTGTTGAGTTACCGCCCGAGTCCGTCGGACATGGTGGGGTATGATTTTGATCCCGAACGGATACGGCGAATACTGCGCCGGGATTTGGAGGCCTTGCGCGGGTGTCACGTGGATATCACGTTGAAGGATGTTGAGACGGTGCAGGGTGACCCGAGGCGGGTGCGGGAGTGGGTGCGGATCGCGCGGGAGATCATCGAGGCGTTGTGAGGCGGCGGGGCGATCGCGCGTTATGGAAGTCAGCAAACGTTGGTAGTAGATTCTTCGCTTTCGCTCAGAATGACACGTTGGACGTTGCTTGCGGGAATGGAAGACGTAGACACTGCGCTCATTCCCAGGTACAACTTGGGAACGTGTCCGGGGGGAGAACGAGTCGGAGCGTCGTTCGTGTTTTTTTTAGAATTGGCCCACGAATTGATCTGCATTTTCTTTGGTGATAGCGGGGCAGGGCACCAAGTATTGTTTGTCCAATTTCTCGCCGGCGAGACGCTTCATGGCGAGGCGGATTGCGCTGCGACCTTCCTCTTCGGGTTTCTGGTAACTGGTGCCGGTGAGTCTTCCTTCCTTGATGGCGGCGATGGCCTCGACGCTGCCTCCCATTCCGACCACGGCGACGTCCTTCTTACCGGCGTCGCGGCAGGCCTCGGCGGCGGCGATGGCTTGGGGATCGCCATGGACGTAGACGCCCTTGATGTCTGGAAAGCGTTCCAAGAGGACCTGCATTTCCTTCACGGCCTTTCCCCGATCGCCGTCGTGTGGCGCGCGGGCAAGCACTGTTACGCCGGGGTATTCCTTGAGCACGTCCTGCAATGCTTTGGAACGGGCAATTTCCGGGCCTGTTCCGACGTGCTGGTGCAACTCGACAATTCCGCCTCTGCCGCCGATGGCGTTCATGAGAATCTTGGCGGAGGTCACCGCGCCTTGATAGGTGTCGGTTCCGGTGAAGCACTCATAGTCGCAACCTTCGGCGACATCGCGGTTGACGAGGATGACGGGGATGTTGGCGCGATTCAGGGCCTGAATTCCGCTCACCAGCGGCTCGCGTTTCATAGGCACCACACAAACGACATCGACTTGTTTGGCAATCATTTCCTGCAGTTGCTGGATCTGGAGAATCGGGTCTTCCTTCGCATTCGTGATCGTAACTTCGGCTCCGAGTTTCTGCGCCTCGTCTATGGCGCCCAAACGCATGTTTTGCCAATAGGGGTCATCGAGGGTCATGGCGAATCCGATTCGGCGGGCCGAAGTAGCGCCGTCATGTTTTGAGCAGCCGGCCAGCATTCCCGTAGCAGCGAGCAGCCCGGCGACGCAGAGCAGCGTTACGATCCGGCTCAATGGGCGCCGGCGCCGAGGTCCCATGTCTTGATTGGAGTGCGAATGCATAGTCATGCTTTTACTTTTCCTTTAACGCTAGCTCGTTTGCGCACAGAGACATCAATTGCGACAACCGCGAGGATCAACATTCCGCGGACAATATTCCGGTACTCTTCCGTAACGCCGAATTGCGTCAACAGGTTTTCGATGACCGAGAGGAGCAGCAGACCGTTTAGAGTGTACCAAAGGTTGCCGCTTCCACCACCCAAGGGTGTGCCCCCGACGATGACTCCGGCTATGACCATCATTTCGAGGCCTTGATAGCTTGCGGCCTGGGCTGTGTTCGACATTCCGGTGTACACGGCTGCGGCGATGGCGCAGGTGAGCCCGGAGAGGGTGTAGGTAATGGCCTTGACCCGCGCGCTATTGATACCGGCGAGCCAGGTGGCCGTTTCATTTCCCCCTACGGCGTACACGTAATGGCCGAAGCGGGTGTAGCGCAGAACTACGTGAAATGCGATGAAGATGACGAGAAACACAAGGATCGGAACGGTCAGGCGGTAACCGCTTCCGAGCAGGTCCACCCGGCCCCAGTAGAGTTCGCGAAAGGCCTGGCCCAGTGCTAGCGGTGTCTGAATGCTTTGTCCACCGTGGGTGATGACCAATGCGAGGCCGCGGAACACCAGCATGGTGCTTAAGGTAACGACAAAAGGGTTCACGCCGACGTATGCGACCAGCGTTCCGTTGACGGCGCCGAGGCCAGTCCCCACTGCGGCAGACGCCAGAATGGCCCCTGTCACAGCGACCCAAACCGGAGCTGTGGCGAGCCCCTGTAAGGTCATGACTGTGATCACGCTGCATACGGCGACAATTGAAGCAACGGATAGGTCGAATCCACCGGCGATCATCACGAGAGTCATGCCGCAGGCCATCACGCCGATATACGACGCGCCCGTCAGGAGGTTGTCCACCAAGTTCCGCCACGTGAAAAACGTATCAACCTGAAGAGAGGAGATTACGCATAGAACCACGAGCAGCAGGAATACGGAGGCGGTCTGGATGGTCTGGAAGGATATTCTATCGCGGGACAGGCGCCAACGGCTGCGCACGGCTGATTCGGTCATGCGACACCCGCACGCTGGTAAACGCCGTATTCGCGAATGGTGTCGAACATGACCAATACGTTCTCGACGGGGGTTTCCTCGAGAATGGAATCGTGGCTCGCGCCAGCGACAAAACCGCCGCCGGGCTTCATGATGTCCAGGACCTCGCGGGTCTTCGCGCGCACAAATGCTGGCGTTCCGTTGATGAGTACGTGATGAGAGTCTATGCAGCCATTGAATAGAATCTTATCGCCGAAGGCGGACTTCAGTGCGCGCAGGTCCATTCCGCAACAACTGGGTTGGACGGCGTGTACGGCATCGAGGCCAGCCTCGATCAGGCTGGGCAGCAGGGGCGCAAATCCGCCGCAACAGTGCATCATGACTTTTAGGCCGTAGGCATGACCCAGATCGATCAGGCGTTGGAGGTGGGGCAGCACAAAGCGGCGGAACAACTCTTCACCCAATAGCGGCCCCGTTTGGCTTCCAAGGTCGTTTCCGATAAACATGATGTCGATCTTGTCCGCTGCGGCGTCGAAGATGCGTTGACTCGACGCCGCGTAGTAATCCACGAGATGTTGCATGACCGCGTCGACGACTTCGGGCTCTTCGTACATTTGGTAGAAGAGGCCTTCCATCCGGAGGAGGTCGATCGCGTCGTGCCAGAACGGCGACCAGTCGCCGCCGAGAATGGCGTAGCGGTCATGGTCACGCGCCGCCTGCGTCCGGACTTGGGAGACATCGTTCCATTCCGGATTTGGCCACGAGTAAGCATGCACTTCGCGAACCGAAGCGCCGGCAAGGGGATGGGACATGGGCATACCGTACCCGATGCCATGCCTCTCGACGCCGAATACGGTCCGGCTGACGGCTCCCGTCGACAGCGGAATTTCCGGGCCGGCGAAGCGCGCGCTTACGCGGCGGAAGTCATCTCCGAAGCGAACGCGCAATTCCTCGTCATCAAGTCCGAGGCCCTGCTTGGCTTTTTCCCAAAACTCGGCAGAGGCCCCGCACCACGCCGGGACCCGATCGGGTTCAACGTGTTCAAACGCCGCGAGCACGCGTTCTCTGGAATTCACCGTCAGGCTCCTCAGCGCGATCAATCCGTATGGAATACTTCTTCCATATTGGCCCACCATTCACCTTCAGCGCGCGTGGCCAACGGCTCCTGACACGGCTTGCACACCTCCCACCATTTCTGGGTCATGGGATCGGCGGCCATTTTCGCCATGTCGGCGTCGAAGTCTTTGCCGACGTACTCGAAGTAACTGAACAGATAGCCATCTTTGAGGTAAATCGAGTAGTTCCGAATATTGCATTGCTTGATCATGCTCAACACCTCGGGCCAAACCTTGGCGTGGAGGCGTTTGTACTCGTCGAGCTTTTCAGGGCGGACTTTGATGACTGAACCGTACCGTTTCATTTTGGCGCTCCCTTGAGAATCCGAGGCGGCGTTAACCGTGTTCGGGTGTTGTCGTATGAGTTCGCTACCCGCCGTGAATACGATCGCTGTGCAGATGACGCCGGCGAAGAAGCCGATGTAGCGTTTTGCGCTCTTCATCATTATGTAACCTCCAAATTGAATTCGCCTAGGTCCAATGGGTACTTCCCATATTCTCGGACGAGTTGCACCATGTAGTCGTAGCTGGCCGGGTCTACGTTATCCGGAACTGAATGGTCCGATTGTACGATGTACCCGCCTCCCTTTGCCGCATTGAGCTTGGTCAGTACTTCGCGGCGAATGATATCCCGGTCGTTTGTCGCCAGGACACGAACGTCGATGTTGCCGTTGAACGCCCAGCGTTTTCCAAATTGGCGCTTGAGGTCGACAACGTCAAGACCAGCCTTTGCCTCGAGGGGGTTGTAGGCGTCGACTCCGGCTTCGATCAGGTCGTCGAACACGAGCGAGGCATTGCCGCATCCGTGATAGATGGTTTTGAGGCCGGCGGCGTGCGCGGCCGCGCAAATGCGCGCTACCTGCGGCTTGTAGACCTCCCGCCAGAAGGTAGGCGAGAAGAACATGCCGCGGTCGTATGCGATGTCGCCCCAGATGTAGATGCCGGCCAAGCGGCCTTTAGCGGCGGCGATTTGTCCTTCGACGATGCCAACCAGAAAGTCGCCCAGGCGCTCAATGAAAGTGGCGACTTGGCCGGGGTCTTCAGCCATTTTTTCCAGGACATTTTCCGTGCCCATAATGCGCCAGATCATTTCGTGCGGCTCGCACACGCTGCCGAACATGCAGAAATCATCGGCGTAGCTGTTGACGCGGTCGACAAAGGATGGCAAACCCAGGTTCAGCGCGTCGCCGATCGAATTGATCTGGTCGTCAATGGCGGAGAAGTAGCGGCGCTCATCACGCGGGTCGTCGAAGTGGAAATCCGCCATCTGTTCGTAGGTCTTGGTGTCGAAGTCAGAGTAAAGCGGCATGGGATACTTGCGGCGCCGCTCGATGGTGGCCCCAAAGCCGGTATGGAGCACCTTTCCTTCTGCGGTCTCTTCGATAACGCGGACCCCTTCGATCCGGGGGTCCATGTTGGGGTTGACTACGACGAAATCGAGGTCCCAATAGCGATAGG
>JACRLJ010000070.1:0-45084 GCA_016215105.1 Candidatus Hydrogenedentota bacterium | reverse complement strand
CCTACCGGCATTTCGTTTCGGACACGCTGCAAAAAGTTGCTCCAGAAGAACTCTCCGATGGGGACCCGGTCCGGTTCGCGCCCCTCGAGCGCGGAAATCACTCGGTTTTTCTTGGCCAGTGCGCCGTTCGTCATATGTCCTCCCGTAATACGTCCCACCACTCGTAATGTGACTCGGAACAGAGGTCACGCGCAATGCCCGTTCGCGGCGGCTTCCGCACAGGCTCAAACCCCGTCGGCATGATAGCATGCGGGCAGCGGCTCGCAAAAAAGACGCGCAGGCGGGCCTTTCAGTGGTAGTATTTAGCGATTTTGGGTAGCTTCGGCTGAACGAACATCATGAACCACGTGGACGGAAGGGATGGAGAAATGGCGGATAAGCGACTCAACGTGATGGTGATGGGGGGACACACGGAAGGATTTCACGTGTTTTCCATCATGGGACCGATTTATAAGAAGTTCTTGACCGACGCGGGCGTCAACGTCACGCTTACGGAAGACCGGGACGATTTTCTGGCGGAGCGCATCAAAGGGTTTGATGTGGTCGTGTGCTATACAACGGGCGAGAACCTGACGCCGGAGCAGGCGCAGGGCCTCATGGGGGGAATCATCCAGGGTAAAGGATTTGTCGGCGTTCACTCGGCCGCGGATTCGTTCAAGGAGACACCCGGTTACCTGAACATGGTCGGCGGCAAGTTCTTGACGCACCCGAGCTACTGGCCGGAACTTGTCTTGAATATCAAGAATCGTCATCATCCGGTTGTACACGGGCTGGAGGACTTTCAAATGGCGGATGAACTCTACCTGATGGAGACCTACGGTCATTTCGAAGTTATCATGTCAACCTGGTTCAAGGGATTCGAGCGTCCCATCACGTGGGTAAAACCTTATGGACACGGTCGAATCGTATACACCGCCCTGGGTCATGACAAGCAGCAGACGGAAAACGAGAACTTTCAGAAGCTTGTGATCAATGCGGTGCGTTGGGTGGGATTTCCAGACGAGTAGAGCGCCGGCAAATTGGCTTGGCGGGGGGGGGTGCATTTGACAATGAAATTGAGGAAGGAAGGTTATGGCGGAGCAGTACATATTCACAATGATCGGTTTGAACAAGTTCTACGGCCAGAGGCAGGTGCTGAAGAACATATATCTGTGTTTTTTCCCGGGGGCTAAGATCGGGATCGTTGGCGAGAACGGATCGGGTAAGTCCACGGTCCTGCGCATCATGGCGGGCCTAGACGGCGAGTTTGACGGCCGAGCTGATCTGTCCAAGGGATACCGCGCAGGCATCGTGATGCAGGATCCGATTCTCGACAAGAGCCTGACCGTGCGGCAGACGCTCGAATCTGCGTTTGCGGATACCATGAGTCTCATGCGCGAGTACGAGGAACTTACGGTACGTATGGGCGAGCCCATGTCAGATGACGAGATGGAAAAGGCGATCAACCGCATGGGGGAGCTGCAGGACAAGCTGGATGCCGCGGACGCGTGGAACCTCGATCAGCGATTGAACCAGGCCAGTGAGGCGTTGTGTCTGCCAGACGATGACCGCGTCGTGGGGACCTTGAGTGGCGGCGAGAAGCGGCGCGTTGCGCTGTGTAAAGCGCTTCTTGAGCGTCCCGACCTTTTGTTGCTGGATGAGCCGACCAACCATCTCGACGCGGAGACGGTGGATTGGCTCGAAACACAACTGCGCGACTATCCCGGCACGGTGATCATCGTGACACACGACCGGTACTTCCTGGATAACGTGACGAAGTGGATTCTCGAACTGGAGGGTGGGCACGGCATCCCGTACGAGGGAAATTATTCGTCGTGGCTGGAACAGAAGCTGACCAAGATGTCCACGGCGGACGAGAAGAAGGATTCTCCGCGTGGCCGCGCCTTGGCGCGCGAGCTGGCGTGGATACGGATGAGCAACCACGATAGGCACGAGCTTTCGCGCACCCGCCTGATCGAGTACGAGCAGTTGGTTGCGCGCGAGGCGGCGGCGCAAAAAGACGACGTCAAGGATTCGGGTGTTATTCAAATTGCTCCGGGGCCGGAGCTTGGTGACCAGGTGATCGAGTTCAAAGGCGTGTCAAAGGGGTACGGTGGTGATCCACTCTTTTCAGACATAAGCTTCTCCGTGCCTAAAGGGGCGATTGTGGGCGTTATTGGCCCGAACGGGACAGGAAAGACCACGCTGATGCGTATGCTGGTGGGGCAGGAGAAGCCCGATTCGGGCGAAATCGTTATTGGCCCGTCGGTGGCGTTTGCGTACGCGGAACAAGGCGCGGAATCGTTGCAGGTCGAGCATGGACTGCTCGAGGAGGTCGGTGGCGGCGCGTCGGACGTGATGATAGGGAAGCGGGCAGTGCCGATCCGGCAGTATCTGTCGCGGTTTGGATTTCGCGGCACGGACCAGCAAAAGGCCGTGAAGGACTTGTCTGGCGGTGAACGCAACCGCTGCCACCTCGCCAAGGTATTGAAGGTGGGCGGGAACGTACTCCTGCTTGACGAGCCGACGAACGATCTCGATGTGAACACGCTTCGGATGCTCGAAGAGGCCATTCAGCAGTTTTCGGGGTGCGCGCTCGTGATCAGTCATGATCGGTTCTTCCTAGACCGGGTTAGCACGCATCTGTTGGTGTTTGAGGGGGACGGTGTTGTACGGTGGTTCACGGGGAATTACCAGGAATACGAGGCGTGGCGGATGAAGGAATTCGGGTCGAAGTTGTTCGAGAACCGGCGCCATCGCTATCGTAAGATTGTCAAAGCGTAGTCCGGGCGTCGGGGACGATTGCCAGTTTCTGGGGACTGGCGTGACGGAGGTGGTGGGCTTATGACATCTAAAGAGCGCATGTTGAGGGCGTTGCGCCGCGAGAAGCCGGACCGGTTGCCTGTGACGGTGCATCAGTGGCAGCAATTCCATCTGGATCAGTACATGGACGGGATGGATGCGCTTTCCGCTTTCGCAACCACGGGGATGGACGCGTCCATCCAGTATTTCGAGGCGATGGGTCAGTTCTGGATTCCAAACGCCGAGCGCTACGTGCTTCAAAGCCAGGAATGGCAGGACAAGATCACGGTCATCGATCCGCACCCGCTCCATAAGGAGTTGCATCATGTTATTACCACTCCGGGTGGGGATCTTACGTACAAGACGCGCGGCAATCTCACTACCACCTGGATTATCGAGTACCTGATCAAGCAGCAGGACGACATTGAACTGATCGAGAAGTATATGCCGGTCGCCAAACTCGACAAGAAGAAGATTGCGGCGGCCTACGACGAGGTCGGAGACGCGGGCATCTTGCGCGGGTTTGTGTGGGGCGACCAGGCGGGGTGCTGGCAGCACGCGTGTTGTCTTACGGAGCCGCAACACCTGATTGAGCAGGCAATGACGGATCCGGACTGGGTTCATCGCCTCATGCGTATTCTTCTGGACAAGAAGCGGCGGTTTATCGAGGAGTCACTGAAAGGGACTTCGTTTGACTTGATCGAAACGGGTGGCGGTTCGAGCAGCGATACCGTGATTTCTCCCGCGTTGCACCGGGAGTTCTGTCTTCCGTATGACCGCGAGATGCACCGCGCCATCCACGGCATTGGTCACATCTCGACGTATCACACCTGCGGCGGGATGATGCACATCCTCGATCAGATCGTGGAAAACGAGACCGACGCGTCCGAGACGCTATCGCCGCCCGGCACGGGAGGAAATATCACCGACCCCGCGAAGGTGCGCGAGGTCTATGCGGGCAGGGTTGCGATGATTGGGGGTATGGACCAGTTCAATGTGCTGACTTCGGGCACGGCGCAAACGATTCGTGACGAAGTGCGGCGCCTATTTGAAGGCTTCGGCCCGGATGGCGGCTATATTCTCTCGGCTTCCGACCATTTTTTCGATGCGCCTGCGGAGAATTTGAAGGCGTACGCCGCGGCCGCTAGAGAATGCCGGTACTAGTTCGTTTCACTGCATCCACTTTGGATTCTCAACTGCCAGGAGGTCGGTATGAATCGCCTGTCCGCATTACTGATTGCGACGTGTTTGGTGACGTTTGTCCGAGCGGAGGGGCAGGAGCCTCTTCGTGAAATGCTCTGGGTGTGGGGCAATCCGGAGATGGGGCAGCCGGGTGGCCACAGCACCGCGTCGTTCGCGCAGGCCACGCCGATGGAACGCGCGCGAATTCTTGGTGTTCCTAACGTGATTATGGCGGGCAATGGGTTGCCGGAGTCGGACGAGGCGGCCGAAAAGCACATGGCGGCGATTAATGACGCGCAACACATCGTCTGGGAGATAGCGCCCCGCAAGGAAGGTGGCCAGGGCCCGTTTGATTACACCGAGACCATTGCGCGGATCAGACGGTTTGCCGCGCGGCATCCCAAAATCGAGGGTGTGCTGCTCGATGACATGAGCACGATCGCGGTCAAGGCGGGGCTCAAACCGGAGCATATTCGGGGAATTCGCGATCAGTTGGGGGCCGACAACGCGCGCATACGGATCTGGGGCGTGGTGTACACGATGAACTTGCGCGAGCCCGCCCTTGCGGCGTATGTGCGCGAACTCGACGTGATCAACCTGTGGACGTGGCACGCGCGCGACCTCCCGAAACTCGAAGAAAACGTAGCGTATTGCGCCGCGCAGTGGCCGGATAAGCCCATCGTGGTTGGATTGTACTTGCACGACTACGGCGAGGGCCGAACCGTTCCCGCCGATCTCCTTCGTCAACAAAACGAAACCGCGCTGGCGCTTGCCCGGGACAAACGTATCACCGGGGTCGTGTACCTGACCATCAACAACGAGCCCGACACAGTCCTGCAAACGGCGCAATGGATACGCGAGCGCACTGGCCAGACACCAAGCGAACGCTCGCTGCGCCTAAGTGGTTCGGAGGCGTGGAACTTCTCCGGCGAGCCGTGGACGGAGGATGCGGAGGGCGTGATGCGTCCGCCCGATAAGCGGAATCTCCACAGCCGCGCCTTCTATACGACGGAAGCATTTGGAGATGTGAGCGTGGAGTTCGACTACAACGCGAATTACCGCGAGACCGGTACGGGTGACGCGGGACTGATTTTGCGCGCATCGGACCCGAATCATTTCTACTACGTTCATTTTCCGTGGGGCGGCCAGCAATTGCGCGCGAAACATTTCTGGGCGGGTGTGGCGACGATCGATGGCGACGCTTACCAGAGACACGTCGCGTTTGAATACGTGCCTGGCGTGCCGAGCGAGACCGATCGCTGGTATCACGTGCGGGTCGAGGCGATAGGGCCGCGCATCCGCGTTTGGGTAGACGGGCGCGCCGCATTGGATGTGACGGACAACGCTTACTCACGTGGCCGCTTAGGATTCGCCGGGTACGGGTGGTATGCGTTTCGCAATGTGCGCGTGGCCGGCGCGGCGTCACAGGCGGATGAGTGGAAGCCTGTGCCGCTTCCCTCGCACAGCTTTACCGTGGGACTTGACAGTCAGATCATGCCGAGTGGATGCATCGCGCCGAATGGCGACGTGATACTCGCGCAGGCGAGCAAACTGGTCCGCTCGAAAGACCGCGGACGCACCTGGGGCGCGGTGGAAGCGCTGCCTGCGTCGCTCGGCGACGTGGGCGACTACACTTCCGCGCTGTTCCGCGCGGGCGACACGCTGCGTGTTATGGTATATCGGCCCCAGGACGCCGTAAAGAAGCCCGCGCCGGAGATCGCCATTGCGACATCGCGCGACAACGGCGCGACATGGTCGGATCCGGTACCCTCCCAAGTGGCAGCGGCTTGGCCGAGTATTCCGAAAAGCCTAGTGCCGTACGGGCCGGTACTGATCACGGACGACGGTACTTGGCTGCGCTTTCTGCTGGGGGGCGCTAAGGAAGACGGCGCGGTATTTACTGACGTGCGGACGTGGGGCGCGACTCACGCGAAAGCCTACGTAACTCGAAGCACGGACCAAGGGGCAATCTGGTCGGCCCCGATCGATCTGGATTGGCCGACGTGGACCGGTGCCAAGCGCGGCGAGTTTCCGGGATCGCTGGACTTGACCGAGCCGTCGGCGGTGGTGATGGGGAATACCGTCACGGTTCTCGTGCGTCCAGTGTACAGCGAGACGATGTGGCAGTGCTGGTCGAGCGATGCGGGGCTTACCTGGGACGCGGCGTCCCGTGCGACTTTTCCAGGGTACGCGCAGTCCATTGCGCGGACGCAATCGGGCGCGATTGTGTGCGCGCACCGCTATCCGCAATGCGCGGTTAACGTGAGCAGGGATGGCGGACTCAACTGGGACGCCGGCACGGTCATTGATTACCCAGTGTGGGGAATGGGATGTATCGTCGAAGTTGAACCGGACGTGCTGTTGTGCGCCTACATGAACGCCGAGCGCAGTCAGCCGTTGGTTGCGCAACTCGTGCGCGTCAAGGAGGATCGCGTGGAGCCGGTCAATCGCTAGCGCACTAGTTCTTGGGATGTGTTCTGTACCGTGCGATGCGTTGTGGCAAAGGCAAACCAGATCAACGGGCATTGGTCCGGGAGGATGGAACGATGACGCGGCGGATTGGGACTCTGATGGCGATAGTGGCGGTACTGTGTCCTATGGCTGGGGCGCAGGGGACCATTACGTACGCGGATCTTGCCAGACGATTGACAGATGTGGAGTACCTCGCGACTCTGCCCGCGCCGGGGGAGACGTGCGCGCAGTGGTCGAGCTACGACCGGGCGAGCCGGTACGATGAGAAGACGGGCAAATACGTGGCGTGGGACGCTAACGGCGACGGCCAAGGGTTTGTTCGAGAGGAGAATGGCCAAATCGTCATGGCGGAGATGGAAGGACCGGGCTGCATAAGGCGGATTTGGTCCGCGGCGCCGGGCGACGGCCATGTGCGAATTTATCTCGATGGGGCGGCGGAACCGGCCGTGGATTTGCCGTTCAAGGGATACTTCGATGGAACGAGCGAGCCGTTCACACGGAAGTCATTGTGCTACGAGGCCGCCAAGGGCTGGGACTGCTACGTGCCGATTCCGTATCAGAAGTCGTGCAAGGTCGTCGCGGATAAAGGATGGGGAAATTACTTCCATTTCACGTACACCACGTTTCCACGAGGCACGCAGGTCCCGACGTTTAGGCTTCCGCTGTCCGCACAGGATGCCGCGGCGCTGGACGCGGCGGATCGGGAGTTGTCGCAAACGGGCATGGGGGTAAGAGGAGACGTGGACAGCCAGTCAGGGCATTTACTCAAGGCTGGTGGCGTAGATGCTTGGGATGTTAATAGTGGCCCTGGCGCTTTCTCGGGAATATGGGTCAAGGTAGACAATCTTCCACCTTCGCCAGGCGACCGAACCGTGCTGCGAGAATTGACGATCAGCATTACGTGGGACGACGACCCGAAGCCAAGCGTGTGGGCGCCGTTGGGCGACTTCTTCGGTACGGCGGCCGGCGCAAATCCGTACGCGTCGTTGCCGTCGGGGTTAAACAAGGATGGTTCGTTTTACTCGCGTTGGTACATGCCCTTTGCGAAGAAGGCGCACGTCGAGCTTCACAATGAGGGCAAGACCGACCGGAACGTCACCTTCATCGGGATGACCAAGCCTTTTCCTTCAAATATGTCCATTGAAAAGCTGGGGCGTTTTCATGCGAAATGGCATTTGGATGCCTTCCCGCCCGCTGAGCCGGAGCGCAAGATTGATTGGCCGATGCTCAAGACCGAGGGTGTTGGCCGTTTTTGCGGCGTGCTGTTGCATGTTTGGAATCCGCGCGGCGGATGGTGGGGTGAGGGTGACGAGAAATTCTTCGTGGACGGCGAGAAGTTTCCTTCGACCTTTGGCACCGGGTCTGAGGACTATTTCGGTTACGCGTGGGGCGATCCTGGTTTGTTTTCGCGTCCCTACCATAACCAGGTCCTTTCGATGAACAACGCGGGGCATATTGCGGTGAACCGTTGGCATATCAATGATAACGTTCCGTTCCAAAAGTCGTTCGAGGGTTGTATCGAGAAGTATTTTCCCAACAGCCGTCCGACCTTGTACGCGTGTACGGCGTTTTGGTATTTGGCGCCGGGCGGCAAGGACCCGTACGGACCGGTTCCCTTGGCGGACCGCCTGAACTGGCCCGAGCCGGTGGTCAAGCGCCTCGAGGGCGTGATTGAATGCGAAAAGATGACTGTGCTGAGTAAGACGGCCGGCACGACGCAAGAGCAAGCGATGGACGGCTTCGGGGACGCGTGGAGCGGCGGGGCTCAACTGTGGTGGACTGAGGCCAAGCCGGGCGCGAAGCTTGACCTCCGTCTCGAAGTCGCCAAAGCGGGCAGTTATACGCTGACGGTGCAGCTTACGAAAGCGCCTGACTACGGGATTGTTCAGGTTTATGTTGACGGCGAGAAGGCGGGTTCGCCGATTGACCTATACAGTGAAGGCGTCGCCGCTTCGGGCGTCGTCGATCTTGGCGTCCAGAAGCTCGAGAAGGGTGACCACAAACTGACGTTTGAGATTACGGGGACCAATCCGAAGGCGAAACCGGCGTACATGGTCGGCCTGGACTACGTGAAGCTTGAGCCGTCCGTGAAGTGAGGCGGCGGATAGTTCTCTATCCTTGGACCAACTTCATGGCGATTTCCGCCCACTCCCATAGCCGCTGCGGCTCGTAGCGGACGGTGCTGATGTCTTTGAGGATGAGTTCGAGCGGGCAACCGTGGCGCGCGCACCGGCTTAGGGTATCCTGGAGGTCCGCGCGCACGGCGTCCGGTTCCCAGTCTTGAACGGCGAGGAACGCGGGGCTGGGCTTTCGGGAGAATACGAAATCCCGTCCGATCCGTTCGGCCCCTTTCTCGGTATCGACCCAGGGGCTCATGCTGATCTTGCGCACGTGCGGAATCCTGCGGATGATATCAATCTTGTCGTGCAGGGGTTCGCAACATCCGTAATACACGAGGCCGAAGCGCTCGTACCATTGCACGGCGTAATTCAGTTCGAACTCCTGGTGCATTGCTGGTGAAACGGCGGAGAAAACCTGCGCCATGCCGCAGGTCCAGAGGTCCTTCGCTCGGACCTGCTCGGGATTGTAGTCCGGCGCGGGAAGCTCGTCGGTGTACGCGCCGCAGCAGTGAATCGTGCCCTGTGGGGCGCCGAGCAGCCCCTTCCCTTCAAGTTGGTCCAGCATGGAGAGATAGGCGTTGGTAAGGCGGGAAATGATCTCGTGCATGAATTCAGGCCGCTCGATGAGGTCGCGCAGCAGACTCTCGACACCGTGCCATCCGACGATGACGTCCCACGGGGCGAATGAAGGATGCACGCCTTGCAGGCGTACCGTGAGGACGCCATCGAAGATCTCGTGGGTCATTTCGAGCGCGCGGGCAGTGGCTTCCTGGTCGAGTTCGATATGCGGGGCGCGGATCTTCTGAACGTCCTCTTCCGTATTCATCTGATCGATATAGTAGTGGCCGACGACATCATTCTTCGGGTCCAGCACGGCTTTGTTCTCAACCACATCGATCCCGAAGCCGGAGTTGTGTATTACTCTAGGCACATCGATCATCGGCTCGACGACCATGTCACCCCGCAAGTGTTTCCAGCGATACAGGGTGCGGCGAAGACGTGTTTCGTACTCGCGGCAGAAATCGTTTTCGCACTGCAGTGTGAGTTCATGCTCGACCTCCATCTCGTGCCAGGGGATCTGGTCGATCATGACCATGGGGCGTACCGGCTTCAGGGCGTTGAGCGCCTTCCAGAGCGAGATGGTCTCCTGCTGTGCCGGGAGTGCGGCAATTTCTGCAATCTGTCCGGCGAGTTCCCTTAGAATATTGCGATCCTGCGCGCTTATCACCGTCTTCGTTCCTCCCGTGGTTCGGATTCGCACCGCAAATCGTCAGGTCGTGAGTAACACGCATTATGCGGCCTGGCGGGGCTGTCCGCAAATGAGCTGTGGCTAACTGGCGTAGAGCGTCGTGTTGCTGGTATTTTAGGGCATGCGCGGTTAGCGCAAAGTGACGGTGGCCGGCGTTCTTGGGGCGAACGTGCTACTGAGATGGAACAGGAGAAGTCGCCATGCAGTTGATCATGCACAGTTACACCTTTCGATCCTACTCGTTGCGCGAGGCGTTCGTGAACGCGAAGCGATTTGGCTGGGACGGAATTGAATTGCAGCCTTGCCATTTCGATAGTGGGAAGCTTGATGTGGAGTTGCCCGCCGCTGTTGAACTTGGGCGTGAATACGGTGTTGCGATCCGGTGCGTGGATTCCGGCGGCGACTTTATCAATGACGATTCAAGAGTCGTCGAGAAGGAAGTCGCGCGTATGGAACGGGATATCGAGGCGTGTGCCCGTTGCGGGGTCGTCCTGATCAATGGAGGTGTCGGCCGGTTGGCGGTGGATACGACTGATTATGGAAAGAACGGTTCAGCGCTTGCCAAGGATGTTCATTACGAGCGCGCCGCGAACGCGATGAAGCACCTGGGCGCGCTTGCCGCCAAGAGCGGCATTACGATTGTCTTTGAGATTCACATGAATATGCTGACTGACACAATAAATTCGACGTCGCGGCTTCTCGATCTGATTGGCTTGGATAATGTGCGGGCGAATCCGGATTGCGGCAACATGTACGCGACCTCGACCGCGGAGAAGGACCCGGAAGAATTGGAGCGGCTTCGAGGGCGCATCGGGTACTACCATTTCAAGAACTGCCGCGCCGACCGCGGCGCATACGACTTCAGCGTGAGGTTGGCCGATGGGCACATCGATGTGTACAAGTGGCTGGAGAAGATTGCCGGGATGGGGTATGACGGGCCGATGTGCGTGGAGTATTGCGGTGCGGGGGACCCGCGCGTGGCGGCGGAGGCGGATTTGGCGTATATGCGGCGGAGCTTGGAGTGGATACGCGCGGCGGGCTAGGGACGCCTCGTTCGGGTCCAGAACTCATCACCGGCGAATGAGGACATTCGCCCTCCCATTCGCTTCATCGCTGGTTTTGCTCGAGGTTTCTTCTGGTTGGTGAAACGGGGTAGACTCTGTGCTCCAGAATTTTACCGAGTGCGCGGTCGCCGCGATGTCACGGGCGCCGGCTAAACAGTGTGTGCTCGCAAAAGCGGGTACGGTTTCAGGGAGGTAATACGATGAAGGCCGATAACGGCAAGACCACGTTTGCGCTGTATTTTGGCAACCGGGGATTCTTCCCGGCGTCCCACATGAGTGGGGCACGCGAGGAATTGCCGCGCGCGTTGAAAGCGATGGGTTACGACTCGTTGATGATGCCCGCCGACGCGACCCGCTATGGTTCCGTCGAAACGCCGGAAGAGGGGGAGAAGTACGCCCAATGGCTGCGCGAGAACCGGGGGAAGTTCGGCGGAATCATTTTGTCGTTGCCCAACTTCGGCGACGAAACGGGGGCGGTCACGGCGCTTAGGGAAGCCGGCGTGCCGATCTTTATCCAGGCGTATCCGGACGATCCGAATGAATTGGGGCCGGAATCACGCCGCGACTCGTTCTGCGGCAAGTTCTCAATCATGGACGTGTTCTGCCAGTACGGAATCCGGTTTACGGTACAGAAGCCCCACACGGTGAGCCCGACGAGTCCGCGTTTCCGCGAGAACATCGAGTTCTTCGACAAAGTGTGCCGCGTCGTGAATGGCATGCGGAATTTCGTGCTGGGGGCCTTGGGCGCGCGGACGACGCCGTTCAAGACGGTGCGCATTGACGAACTTGCCTTGCAGAAGCACGGCATTACGGTCGAGACCTTGGACATGTCGAGCATCATTGCGCGCACGCTGGCGATTGACACCGCCGCGAAAGCGTACAAGGCCAAGGCGGACAAACTTCGGGGCCTGACGAGGTGGGAGGGCGTTCCCGAAGCGGCGTTTCAGAACATCGCCAAGCTCGGGGTCGTTATCGACGAAGTTGTCGACCAGTACAAGCTAAACGCCATTGCGGTGCGCTGCTGGATTGAGTTGCAGGAGCTGCTCGGCATTTCGCCCTGTTTGGTAATGGGTGAACTTAACGATCGCGGATTGCATTCCGCGTGTGAGGTGGATGTTGGCAGCGCCGTGGCGATGCACGCGCTCGGTCTGGCGTCGAACGGCCCCACCGCGTGTCTGGATTGGAACAACAACTACGGTGACGACGACAACAAGTGCATCCTGTTTCACTGCGGACCGGTGCCGCCGTCAATGATGACGGAGAAGGGCCGCGTCGTGGACCATTCGATCCTTGCCACCACGCTTGGACCTGGGCGCTCCTATGGTCCCAATGTCGGCCGTATCGCGCCGGTCGCGTTCACGTTCGGCAACATGCTCACGGACGCGGGCAAGCTCAGGTTCTATTTTGGCGAGGGAGAGATCACGAGCGACCCCATAGACGAGCGCTTTTTCGGAGTCGCGGGGGTTGCCGCGATCGACAACCTGCAAGACGTGTTTCTGCACGTTGGGCGGGTCGGACATCGTCATCACGTGAACATTACTCCTGGGTCGCACACAGCGGCGCTGGCAGAAGCCCTCAACCATTACTTGGATTTCGAGGTGGCGATGCCGCAAGGGGGAAAGTATGCCGGCATCGAGCGCTGAACTCGTCCGCGCCGCGCGAAAAGCAGGCCTGGCCGTTCCGGCGTTTAACGTGCCATACCTGCCGATGGCCGAGCCGATCATCCGGGCGGTAGTGGACTCGGACGCGGTGGCGTTCTTGGAAGTGGCGCGCTTGGAGTGGATCAAGTTCGAGGCGCGGGGATTGGCGGAGGCGTTGTCGGAATACCGGCGCTACGCGAATCCGAAACACGTGCGCTTGCATCTCGACCACGTGCCCGTCATTGACGAAGATGGGCTTCTCGTGGATTATCTGGAAGTCATTCAATCCGCAATCGCGCTCGGCTACGATTCCGTGATGGTGGATGGTTCGCGATTGCCTCTGGACGAAAACATCGCGGCCACGCGCGCGGTGGCCGACGCCGCCCACGCGGCCGGCATTCCGTGCGAGGCCGAACTGGGGGCTATTCTTGGCCACGAGTCCGGCCCCTTACCTCCGTACGAGGAGTTGTTCGCAGCGGGCAAGGGATTCACGCGCGTAGATGAGGCGGAGCGCTTTGCGCGCGAGTCCGCTTGCGACTGGCTTTCCGTAGCGGCGGGGAACATTCACGGCGCGATTTCGGCGGCGTTCAAAGACAGGAAGAAGGACGAAGCGCGCCTCGACCTCGACCACCTCGGGCGGCTTGCCGACGCGACGGGGCTGCCTCTGGTGTTGCACGGGGGCACCGGTATAAAGAAAGAATATCTGCTGGGCGCGATAGCCTGCGGTATTGCCAAAGTCAACGTGGCGACGGAGATTCGCCAGCCCTACGAGGTGACTCTGAAAGAGACCGGAGATGTGCGCAAGGCCCAGGAGGCCGTGTACGAGCGCACGATGGGATACTTGGAGTCCTACATTGAACTGTCCGGAACACGCGGCCGGATCTGTTCGGCGGTGGCCGCCGCATGAGCCTGCTGGGGATAGACGTTGGCACCTCCGGCTGCAAAGTTATCTCTTTTTCGGAGACCGGCCAAGTGATTGCGTCCGCGTACCGCGAATACGACGTGATCCGTCCACGCCCGGGCTGGGCGGAATTGGACGCGAATGCGATTTGGGAAACCGTTAAGAAGACCATAGGAATCGTTGCTCGCGAAACAAGAGACGACCCCATCAAGGCCCTGTCCGTTTCGTCCATGGGCGAAGCGGTCATCCCTGTGACCGAAGATCGCCGCATTCTCGGCCCATCGATCTTGATGGAAGACATCCGCGGTTCGGAATACTTGGAGGCGTTGGGAGGCGCGCTAAAGCCCGAGCGGCTATACGCGGTCAACGGCAATACTCTCGGTAACCACTACACCTTAACCAAACTGCTGTGGATGCGGGACCACTGCCCGGAGGTGTACGCCAAGACGTATAAGTTCCTGCATTGGTCGGGATTTGTTTCGTTCATGTTGGGCGGAGAGGCCGCGGTGGATTATTCGCTGGCCAACCGCACCCTGCTTTTCGACATTCATCAGGCGACGTGGTCCGCCGAATTGCTGCAAGCTGCGGGCCTTGACGCAGACAAGCTGCCAAAGCCCGTTCCATCCGGAACGGTTGTCGGACGGGTTGACCCGCATGTCGCACAGGAACTCGGTTTGCCCTCCAAAGTGCTTATCGCCGCCGGCGCACATGACCAGTGCGCCAACGCGCTAGGTTGCGGCGCGACTGAGGAAGGCCAGGCCATGCTGGGGATGGGCACCTACTTGTGTATCGCGCCCGTGTACCGCCAGTCGCCGGCGCCTGCGCTAATGCTGCCGCGCGGCCTCAATACCGAACACCACTCTGTTCCAGGGCTGTTTGTGTCATTCATTTACAACCAAGGGGGCAGCCTGCTGAAGTGGTACCGCGACACCTTCGCCCGCGTGGAGCGAGAAGCCGCACTCTCGGAAGGTAGCGACATCTACTCCAAACTGCTGTCGGAAATGCCCGAGGGGCCCAGTTCCGTCATGGTGTTACCCCATTTCGCCGCAACCGGACCCCCAGAGTTCATAACTGAATCTCGCGGGGTGATCGCCGGGCTGAGGCTAGATACAACTCGGGGTGAAATCGCGAAAGCGATTCTCGAAGGGGCGGCGTTCTACTTGCGTGAGTGTGTCGAAACTCTGCCCGGCGCCGGAATCAAGATTGACTCGTTCCGAGTAGTCGGGGGAGGCAGTAAATCCGACGCCTGGGTACAACTCAGCGCCGACGTGTTTGGTAAACCGCACATTCGCCCGAAGCAGACTGAAGCCGGAGCCCTCGGCGCGGCCATCCTGGCCGGGGTTGGCGTAGGAGTGTATCGAACCCACCAGCAAGGCGCGGAAGCGGTCGTTCGGCTGGATCGCGCCTTCGAACCCCAGAGCGGCCAGCGTTCTAAATACAACAGCCGTTTCGCTTTATATCAAACCATGTGGCCCACGATGAGGAGCTACCTGAAGGCTCTCGCGACTTGTTGTTGAATGGTCCATTCATACAAGCTAATAGTATACGTGATATATATTGTATATTTAATACCCATTCGAAGTCGCGTGCTTCACGTATCTCCCGTTAGCGTTATGTGCCGCGGACTATTAATTCCGGCTGTACGACGAATTGCCGCTCGCTTGGCTTACGGTTGTTTCCCGTAAGAAGGTCACTCAAGATGCTGGCCATTTCGCGGTTGTGGGGGTCCACGGAAGTGATGGGTGGGCTGAAGTAGCGCGCCAGACCGGTATTGCCGTAGCTGACGACGTTTACCTCGCCCGGGATTGGCATTCCTTGTTCGCGTAGTTGGCCTATTACCTGGATGGCGCTGGTGTCGTCGCAACAGAACACCCCCGTAATTCCGTGTCTGCGGAGAAGATCTGCGTGGATCAAGCTGGCGCGGGAAAGGAGCAGCGGCGGCGGGTCGGGCCGATTCACCCGCAGATGCTCGAGACAGGTCCCGCGCATGAGTTCGAGCACCATGTTTCGCCCTGCCCAGAGCTCATTCTCGACAAACGCGACACCGCCGGGTTTCTGCTCCAGCAAGTACTGGAGCGCGCGCGTGACTCCGAGGTCGTAACTCTGTACCACGAATCGAAAATCGCTGCTGATCATCGTGTGATCCAGCAGCACTACAGACGACTCGGCGGTGGGGAGGCGCGAATAGAAGCTGTTCCAGGTCTTGGACTCATCCAGAGTGGGAATGACCACGACCGCCTCATAGCGTTCGCGGAGCATCTTGCTGACCAGCCGGATTTCTTCCTCGTAACTGTTGTAATTGCAGAAATGCTGGAGCGTGCGTCCGTGAGCGGTGGCGTGTCCGGTGATTTCGGTGATCAGCTCTTCGTATTGAATGGAGTAGAACGGGAAAATGAGGCCCCAGACCTTTTGACGAGGCCGTAGGTCGGCCACGAACGATCCCTTACCTCGCAACTGGACGATATAGCCCTCGTCGGCTAGCATACCGAGGACTCGCTTGGCCGTTTCGCGTCCGACCCGATACTTCGATTGGAGTTCCGTAATCGAATCGATCTGGGCGCCTGGAGGGAGGCGGAACGCGGTAATGTCCTCCCGAAATCGCTCGAAGAGGCGTTGATATATCGGGGCGTGGGTCTCTGGGGTCGATTCCATATGGTGAACGTTCCATCACATCACACGTTGACTTCATCACATCACGCCTCCGAGTATACCGTATCCAATTGGCGCTGTCAATTGTCCATCTTACAACGCAGTTCATTTAATAGCACCAAGTTATGCTATTTTATAATTGGATTTCCATTGACAGGTGACTGCGGCTTGATGTACTCTCTGTATGTGATGGGATGTGATGGTTATTGCGTTGTGGCGATTCTCAAGTGCGTTGTACGGAGGCCCTGTTGGGACTAAAACTAGCGATAAGCGGTAAGGGTGGAGTGGGCAAATCCACTTTGGCTGCGATGTTTGCGCACCTTGCCGCCGAGGAGCTTCGCGTGATCGCGATCGATGCGGACCCGGACGCGAACTTGGCTGCCGCGTTGGGCATGTCACCCGAGGACCGAAAGGCGATTGTCCCACTGTCGCAGCGACGCGCGTTGATCGAAGAGAGGACCGGCGCGAAGGTAAAGCAGTACGGACAAATCTTCAAACTGAATCCTGATGTGTCGGACATCGCCGAGAACGAGTCCGCGCAGTTTCGCGGAATTCATCTGTTGGTGTTGGGGGCGATTGAAGGTGGGGGCACGGGGTGTGCGTGTCCCGAGAGCATTATGCTTCGGGCGTTGCTGACGGACGTGGTGCTGTACAAAGACGACTGCGTCATCATCGATTTTGAGGCCGGGCTGGAGCACTTGGGGCGTGCGACGGCGCAGGGCGTCAGTTTGTTGGTTGTGGTCGTGGAACCGGGTGGCCGGGCCGTCGAGACTGCAGCGAGCGTGAAGAAGATGGCCAGCGAAATTGGCGTCAAGCGGGTGGTTGTCATCGGCAACAAGATCGCGACTGCAGAGGATCGTGCGTTTCTCCAAGCGGCGTTTCCTGGACCGGCGTTGTTGGGAGTTCTTCCGTACAACGAAACGATTCGCCGCGCGGATAGGGAGAGCGTGCCGCTGGTGGACATTGCGGACGCAGAGTTGCTGGGGGAGTTCCGGGGGCTTTGGGCCAAAGTGAAGGAACTGGCGGGCTCGGGAGCGGCAGAGAATACAAGGAAATTATGAATCACGAATTGAGAATTACGAATTGGGGAATGAACTGACAGGAATAGCGAGGAGACATTCGATGGAGATTCAACCGCGGTGTATTGCGACGGCCATTGGTTCGATGCCGTACGCTGAACCGTCCCGGGCGATGGACGTCATATTTAGCACGATTCCCGACGCGCCGATCTGGCCGCAGCTTTCCAAGCGGGGTCTGCACGAACAGATGGAGATTCAGTATTCGGAAGGAATGCCGCGCGTTGTCATTGATGAAGCCAAGGCACGGATGTATTTCAACACAGGCGGCGATTATTCAGAGGACTTGGCGGCCTTCTACGAGGGGTATATGGCCGGGGAGGACACGGGGGACTGTTCGATAGCGATCTATATTCTACAATGAGGAATTCGTTGATGCGGTGGTCAAAGGACTGGCGATGAAGTGCCGCTGGCAGGTGCAGAAGTTCAAGCAGTACGCCGACGATGTCGTGTGCTTTATTGACGAGCCGATTCTCTCGGCGTTTGGCAGCTCGACCTATGTGTCCGTGCAGCGGGATGACGTGGTCGCGAAGATCGGTGAAGTTGTGGCGGCTATTCACACCGACGGCGGCCTCGCGGGAGTGCATTGCTGCGGGAACACGGAGTGGTCGATCCTGGTGGACGCCGGAGTGGACATCGTGAACTTCGACGCGTTTCAGTTCGGCGAAACGGTGGCGTTGTATCCCGAACAAATGAGAACGCATCTGGTCGAACGTAAGAACGCGCTGGCGTGGGGCGTGGCGCCGACCAGTACCGCGATCCGCAACGAATCCGTGTCCAGCCTCGTCGAGCGGTTTGAACGCTTGACGGAGCATCTGGCCGAGAAGGCTCATATCGATAAGCGCCTGATCGTCGAGCGGTCATTTGTGACGCCGTCCTGCGGTACGGGCTCGATGGAAGTGGCCGATGCGGAGCGGGTATTTGAACTCTTGGGACAAACAAGCCAGCAGCTGAGGAAGAATCACGGTTTTGCGTAGGCAGCGGCACGTGCCCGGCCAATTGCGCAACCGACACCAAGAAAGTGAGACGAACGATGGGATTCGATTCGACTGTGAAACTGACACGGAAGAACCTCAACGCGCTTCCACCGCTATGCACCGACGGGGCGTGGGGCACGGAAATGGCGAAGCTCGGCGCGCAGCCGGGCCAGATGTGCGACGAGTGGAACGTCAGCGAACCGGAGAAAGTCTTCTCCGTCGCGAAGTCGTACGTGGACGCGGGCGCCCAAATCATTCTGACGAACACGTTCAATAGCAATCGCTTCGTCCTGGCGAAGCACGGAATGGCGGAGCGCGCCGCGGAGTTTTCCAAAGCCGGCGCGGAGATATCGAAACGCGCGGCCCAAAGCCGGGCTTATGTTTTCGCGTCGATTGGTCCTTGCGGGAAGATGGTCATGATGGGCGAAGCCAGCCCGGAAGAAGTCGAGGAAATGGCGGCGGAACAGGCCGCGGCGTTGGCTGACGGTGGCGCGGACGCCATCGTCGTGGAAACCCAGACCGATCTTGTGGAAGCCGAAGCGGCGCTTCGGGGCTGTTTGCGGGCGTGCGATCTGTCCGTTGGGGTGTCGTTCACATTCGACGCCGGCGCGAATAACGATCACACGATGATGGGGGCCAGCGTGGCGGAGGCGTACGCGTTGGCGAAGGCGGGCGGCGCGAGCTTCGTTGGAGCGAACTGCGGGGCGGGGATTGAGACATTCGCAAATATCGCGGAGCAATTCGCGGCCTGTGGTAAGGAACTGCCGATTTGGATTAAGGGCAACGCTGGGAAAGCGGAGCTTGGGGCTGACGGAAAAGTACGCTATCACGCGGGACCGGAGCTGTACCAGAGTTCAGTGGCTCCCCTGCTCGCAGCTGGGGCGCGGTTTATCGGCGGGTGTTGCGGATCGTCTCCCGAGCACATTCGAGTTGTCGCCGCAACGATGCGCGGGAACGGCTAATCGTGCTTAGCTCCCAACATAGGACATTCCTGCCATGAGTTGGACATTGGCAATTACGGGCAAGGGCGGTGTGGGCAAGTCTACGCTGGCGGCGATGGCCGTGCGTTGGCTCGGAGAACACGGACGAGGTCCCGTCCTCGCGGTGGACGCCGATCCGAACACGTGTCTCGACGCCTTGCTTGGGGTTAAGGCGCATCATACCGTTGGTTCCGTCCGGGAAGACGCAAAGAAGATTGCTCAAGGGGGGATTGGCAAGCAGGAATTGCTGGATCTCAAGATTCAGGAATCGCTGATCGAGTCTGACCAGTTCGATCTGATCGCGATGGGCCGCTCCGAAGGGCCGGGGTGCTACTGCTATGCAAACAATGTGCTGCGCGGCGTGCTGGGCCGCCTGGCCGAACGCTACCCCACGGTAGTGATCGACAACGAGGCGGGGCTCGAGAATCTGAGCCGGCGCACCGTCCAGGTGGCGGACGTGCTGGTATTCGTCACAGACCCATCTTTTCGCGGATTGACTACCGCCCGTCGGCTTTACGAGCTCGCGCTCGAAATGGGGATCACGGCGGGCCGTATGGGCGTCGTGCTGAACCGGGCGCGCGACACGGAATGCGTGGACCGGGCCCGCGCGGTGTTTGCAGGCACACCAGTTGAGGTCCTGGGAGCGCTGCCGGAGAATTCGGAACTCGGACAACGCGATGAGGCCGGAGACCCGATCCTGGGATTGCCTGCGAATAACCCGGTCTATGTCGCGCTGAATGAACTCATGAAACGATGTGTGGAGTCGGCGAAAGTTACGGTAGGCGCCGTCTAAGTTGGCGAAACCGGCTGAGGCCGGCTTGGAGAGATGGATGGCTGAAGAGAGACAACGGAGTCCCCGCGAGATCGCCGTGGACGAAGCGAGCATCGCGATGCTCGAGAAAGCCGATGCGGATGGAGTCGAGAACGATGCGTTCTCGCGCGCGGATGAGCAGGGCAAGCCGTGCGTATTTGGCACGGACGGCGTCTGCTGCCGCATCTGTCACATGGGGCCCTGCAAGATATCCGAATATGCGCCAGGGGTATGCGGAGCGACGGTGGATACCGTCGCCGCAAGAAATCTGCTGCGTCAGGTAGCCGCTGGAACATCCGCCCACTCTGACCACGCGCGACACCTTGTGCATCTGCTTGCGGATGTCGCCCAAGGCCGCGGGGGACACTATCGGATTAGCGATGAGACCCGTCTTCGGGCCGCCGCGCGCCTCTGGGGTATCGAGGAACACGACTTGGAGACGCTTGAATGCGCTGGACGCCTTGCTGAACTTTTTACAGAGGAGTTCCGGCTTCAGGACGGCAGTTTGAAGACGCTGGAGTTGGCGCCGAAGCCACGCCAAGCAGTGTGGAAGCGCGCGGAGATAGCGCCATCGGGAATTGATCGGACCATTGTCGAGGCAATGCATCGCACAAACATGGGCGTTGACCACGATTACCGCAATCTCATTAAGGGCGCGCTCAAAGTCGCTATTGCGGATGGCTGGGGCGGTTCGATGATAGCCACCACGATCAGTGACATCCTGTTTGGCACACCAAAACCCGTGAAATCGCGCGCCAACCTGGGCGTGCTCGAAGCGGACATGGTTAACGTGTTGGTGCATGGGCACGAACCGGCTCTGACAGAGATGCTTGTGGTCGCGTCGCACGACCCCGAGATCCGGGCTGCGGCGGCGGCCGTCGGCGCCAAAGGGGTGAACCTGGCCGGAATCTGCTGCACCGCGAACGAAGTGTTAATGCGTCACGGCGTGCCGGTGGCCGGGAATTTCCTGCAACAGGAATTGGCCATCGTTACCGGGGCCGTGGAACTCATGGTAACGGACGTACAGTGCTGCATGGCGTCGCTACCGGAGGTAGCGAAGTGCTACCACACGAAGATATTGACATCGAATCCGTTGGCGCGCAATGACGGCGCGGAGGCGGTGCATTTTGAGCCCGAGCAGGGCCTCAAGTGCGCAAAAGAGATTCTACGGAAAGCCATAGCCAACTATCCCCATCGCGATCCGAAGAAAGTGGCGATACCCAATCAACAGAAGCCGCTGGTCGCGGGGTTTAGCAATGAGACCATTTTCGAAATGCTGGGCGGCCGATTCCGCCGGAGTTTCCGTCCGCTGAACGACGCCATCATTACCGGACGTGTTCGCGGGGTGTGCGCAGTCGTCGGTTGCACGAACGCGCGCGGGAAGATGGACGAGTACATTCTAACGTTGACGCAGGAATTGATCGCCCGTAACGTATTAGTCCTCCAGACAGGTTGCGCGGCGGTGGCCTGCGGCAAGGCGGGTTTTCTTACGCCGGAAACGGCCCTTGAAATGGCCGGGCCAACCCTGCGCGAAGTGTGCGAAGCGGTAGGCATTCCGCCCGTGCTGCACATGGGGTCGTGCGTCGACAACTCGCGGTTGCTCATGGCGGTGACCTACATCGTCGAGGAAGGGGGCCTTGGCGCGGACCTGTCGGAGGCGCCGGTGATTGGCGCGGCGCCGGAATGGATGAGCGAGAAGGCCATCGCGATTGGGCATTACTTTGTGGCATCCGGGGTCGATGTGGTGCTTGGCCACCCGTTCCATACGATGGGATCGAAGAACGTCACTAAGCTGCTTTGCGGAGAACTCGAGTCCATAGTTGGCGCAAAGTTCCATTACATTTCCAATCCGGCGAGGGCCGTGGAAGTTATCTGTGAGCACCTCGAAAAGAAGCGGAATGCGCTGGGCATTAACAAGCAAGTCGAGCGCAAGCTGCTGGACATGAAAGATCGGAGAGAGTTGCATGTCTAAGCTCATTTGTTCGAGCGCAATCATTGGGGCCAGGGACACGGTCGAGCGCGCGGACGCGATATTGGCGCAGGCCATCGCGGAGAAAGGAGCAGATCATCCGGTCGCGTTTCCGGACACGGCCTACTATCTTCCGGTAATCTATTCATTTACGGGCAGCAAGGTCGAGAAGCTTGGCGACATGACGGCGATCCTTGACGAGTGCCGCGGGCTGGTGTCGGCGCCACCGTCCGATGACGTGTGGCTACCCTATCTGGGCAACGCGCTGGACGCAGGCGCAGCAACGCTGTTCGCGTTTGAAGTGATCGAGGCATGCAAGACCGTAATTGGCCCGAGTCCGGTTGATGGGATTTGGCTTGGCGCGGCGAACGACGTCATTATGCGCGAGCGGGGAATCGAGTTCGTAGACGGAACGGCCCCGGGGTTTGCTGCGGTGGTCGGGGCCGCTCCGGACTCTGAGACGGCAGTGCGGATTGCCCGCGAGCTTCAAGAAAAGAATCTGTATGTATTCATGGCGGGGGCTGTGGACGGTGTCACGTTCGCCGAGCAGCTTGAATCCGAAGGCGTGCAACTGGGGTGGGAAACGCGGCTAGTTCCGTTTGGCAGGGACGTGTCGGCGGCGATCTATGCGCTCGGATTTGCCAATCGCGCGGCGTTGTCGTTCGGTGGCGTGGCGCCGGGCGATTTCGAGCGTAACCTGCGCTACAACAAGAATCGCATCTTCGCGTTCGTGCTGGCTCTGGGCGAGGTGGACGACGAGAAATACGCCGCTGCCGCGGGCGCGATCAACTACGGATTCCCGACCATTGCCGATACGGATATTCCGGAGATTCTGCCGACGGGCGTCTGCACCTACGAGCACGTCGTAAGCAATGTGCCTCATGACAAGATCGTCGCCAAAGCGCTGGAAGTACGCGGCTGCAAGGTAAAGATTGCCAAAGTGCCGATCCCCGTGGCGTTCGGTCCGGCGTTCGAGGGCGAACGCATCCGTAAGGTGGACGTTCACGCGGAGTTCGGGGGGAACATCACACCGGGCTTCGAGTTTGTACAATCCGCCAGTCTTGATGAAATCGAAGATGGAGCCATTGAAATCATCGGCCCAGATATTGATGAGGTCCCGGAAGGCACGGCGTTGCCGCTCGCAATTTGGGTGGAAGCGGCGGGCCGTAAGATGCAGAGCGACTTCGAACCCATTCTCGAACGCCAAATCCACCATCTGATCAATAGTGCAGAGGGGATCTGGCACATGGGGCAGCGCGATATCATCTGGACGCGTGTTAGCAAGAACGCCTTTGCCAGAGGATTCCGGCTGCGGCACTACGGCGAGATTCTGCACACGAAACTCCTAAACGATTACCCGGCGATCGTGGACAAAGTGAAGGTGACGCTCATCACTGACCGCGACGAGGTGGAGCGGCGTCTCGAGCACGCCCGCAAGGTGTACGTTGAACGGAACCACCGCTTGGCGGCGATGACCGACGAGTCGGTAGACACGTTTTACAGCTGCCTGTTGTGCCAATCCTTTGCGCCTGACCATGTATGCGTAATCACGCCGGAGCGGCTGGGGTTGTGCGGGGCCTACAACTGGCTCGACGGCAAAGCGGCGCACGAAATTGATGAGACAGGACCTAATCAGCCTGTGGAGAAAGGGCGATGCCTGGATCCGGTGCGAGGTGTCTGGGAGGGGGTCAACGAGTACGTTTTCAAGAACTCCCATAAGAAGACGAAGATCTTTACCGCGTACAGCCTAATGAGTCACCCAATGACCTCGTGCGGCTGTTTCGAGGCGATTATCGCTTACGTACCCGAGTGCAATGGCGTGATGATTGTGAATCGCGAGTTCATGGCCGATACCCCGGTGGGGATGACATTCAGTACTTTGGCGGGGATGGTGGGCGGAGGTGTGCAGACTCCCGGCTTTATGGGCGTGGGGAAAGCCTTCCTGTGCAGCCCGAAGTTTCTTTCCGCGGAAGGCGGTGTCCGGCGCGTAGTGTGGATGCCGAAAGAATTGAAGGGAATCATATCCGACGATTTTCATGCGCGCATTGAGGCGGACGGCGTTCCGGAACTGTGGGACCTCATAGCGGACGAAAGCATCGCGACCGCGCCGGGTGACATTCGCACGTACATGGAGAAGGTGGGACACCCGGCCCTGGAGCTTCCCGCGATGGATACCTTGTGGGAAGGATTGGAGGTCCCGGTTGCGGCGCCGGCGCCTACGAACGGAAAGGGGGAGATCGCAAGGGTTGAAAAGGCGAGTTCGTCCAGCGCGAAATCAGCCGAATCGTCATTCGACCCGGTAGACCAGCCCATGCACCGGCATGGACGCGGATGTGTGGGACCGTTGCCCAGCGTAGTTCAGAACGCCGCGCCGTTGAAAGCCGCGCCGGAGGCCGCGACTCCGATCATCGACGCGGCCAGCAAGCGCGAGCCTGTGGCAAAAGCGCCAGAAGCCCCTGTTACGCCATCGTTACTACGCCGCCGCCTCAGAAACTTGACGCCGATCCCGTCGCGCTGATGTCGGCTCTATTCCAGCAGATGGTATCTTCGGTTTCACGGCAGATAGCAGACTCAATCAAGGACAAGCTTGCCGGCGAACTGCGCGAAATGCTGAAAGCGGATATTCAGGAGAAGTTGAGACCGATATCGAGCGAATTGAGGCAAGATATCACGCGAGAAGTCGCTGCGTCCCTATTAGGAGCGATCAATGGCGTTGCGCCCGCGCAGACGGTTCAGACAAAAGCTCCGATAGTATCCGTTCCGTCCGTGCCCTCAGCGCCAGAAATGAAAGCGCCCTTGGCGCCGGTTGCGCATCGCGCGGTTGAAGTGGTCACACCGTCTAGCCCGGCTCCAAAGGCAGAAGTTCCTAAGCCTCCGGCGAACGTACCCGCGTTGGCGCCGGCGCCAGCAAAAGAAGTGGCTTCGAAGCCTGTTGCGTCTGTTCCGGCTTCAACGAAGAAGCAAATTGTTCGCTCGGCTGAGCAGAAGCTTGCCGCAGTCAGGAGTTTCGCAATACCGAAAGAGGAATCGAGCGAACGCATACAGGAAGTGAAATTGGGCGCGACGCGCGAGGAAGGTGGCACACGCGGCCGCACGCTGGCGCTGGGGGGCCAGAACTGTCTCGCGTTCCATCATTTTGAGGGAACGATTCCGCATCCGCCGGCATTTGCGCTCGAAGTATTCGATACCGTCAGCGCCAAACTCTCGCCAGTGCTACGGGAAACGTGGGGCGATCTGCTCGGCAATCCCGTGGAGATGGCGAAAGCGTGCGTCGAGCAACATGGGGCCGATGCGATTTCAATTCGTCTCGAAGGTACGCATCCGGAGAAAGGCGGGAAGTCTCCCGAGGATGCCTTGGCGCTGGTGCGGGGGGTCCTTAACGCAGTCGATGTGCCCCTCATCATTACGGGCCACAGTCACTATGACGCAACTAACGAGGTCATGAAGGCAATTGCGGCCGGATGCAAGGGAGAGCGACTCCTCTTGAATTGGGTGGAAGGAGACAACTATCGGACCATCGCCGGCGCGGCGTTAGCGTATGGCCATTGCCTGGTCGCGCAGAGTCCGATTGACGTCAATCTGGCAAAGCAACTGAACATCCTGCTCACCAACATGGACCTGCCACGTGATCGGATCGTGATGGACCCGATGACGGGCGCGCTAGGGTATGGCCTGGAATACACGTACTCGGTCATGGAGCGAATACGGCTGACGGGACTCGGTGGAGACGCGGCACTGACTTTTCCAATGATCGCCCACGTCGGTCAGGAAGCGTGGAAGGCAAAAGAGGGTCATGCGCCGGAATCGGCGTTCCCGCAGTGGGGTGACCGGGCAAAACGCAGCGTGCTTTGGGAGATTCAGACTGCGATGCCGCTGGTCCTTTCGGGGGCGGATCTGGTCGTACTCTATCACCCAGAATCGTTGGCCGCGCTTCGCCGGAACGTCGCAAAGCTCTTTCCGCGTGGCGCGGAACGAATGGAGAAATAACCATGGCCCCATTGTCCGGCCTACAGATACAGAAGCTGCTGCCGAAGACGAACTGCAAGGAATGCGGATCGAATACGTGCCTCGCGTTTGCGATGAAGCTTGCCGCGAAGAAGGCGGAATTGTCCGCCTGTCCGTATGTCTCGGAAGAGGCGAAGGCGGAGTTGGGCGCAGCAGCGGAGCCGCCAATCCGTACCGTCAAGCTTGGCGCGCCAAACGGAATAACGGTTGGCGGCGAGACGGTTATGTTTCGCCACGAGAAGACCTTCGTTAACGCGATGGGTCTAGGAATCTCCGTGGACGACACGTTGACCGATGACGAAATCGAGCGGCGCGTGAAGGCGATAGCCGAGTACCGATTGGAGCGCGTAGGCGAGGAGCTTCGCCCGAATGTGGTGAGCGTGGCCCGCAAGAACGGATCTTCGGCCCGGTTTCTCGCCGTGATACAGCGGGTGGCCGAGTTGTGGGATCAAGTCGTGGTCGTACGCAGCGCGGAGGTGAGCGATTTGCGCGCCGCCGCGGAGGCCCTGCGCGGAAGAAGGCCGCTCCTCGCTTCGGCGACACCTGACACGGTTAAGGAATTGGGGGAGATCGCCAAGGCCAATGAAGCGGCGCTGGCTGTCGCGTCGGACGAGTTCGATGAATTGGCTGAAATGGTCGAGACGCTCCGTTCTATCGACTTCAAGGACATCCTGCTGGAATTGAGCGCCGATACCTTGTGCGAGCATGTACAGAACAATACGATCATTCGCCGCGGCGCGCTGAAGTCGGGAATTAAGGACTTGGGCTATCCCATGTTGAGATACATCGACACCGGGAACGCGTTGGATGACGCGGTCGAGGCCGGGATTGAGATTGTGAAATACGGCGGCGTAGCGATCCTGCCAACTTTTGATCCGTCCACGTTTGTCTCCCTGCTGGCGCTGCGCCAGAACATCTATACCGATCCTCAGAAGCCGATACAGGTCGAACCGTGTCTGCGTGGTTGCTTATCCCGGAGTGTGAAGGCATGAGCGGTCTCACCGCGTGGGCCGCAGGCAAATTCAGCGGCGCTAAGATTGGCTCGTTTGCGAAGGAGATTGGTCTCAACGAGCAGATTAGGGGCCGCAAGATCATCATCCCAGGATACGTGGCCCAAATCTCGGGCGAACTTGAAGAATCGATGCCCGGATGGGAGGTCATTGTCGGTCCGCAGGAGGCGGGTGATTTGGAAACTTTTGTTAAGTCGGCGCTGGCGTCGTGATATGACCATACAATGCCGCAAGAATCACAATGCCTGAAATAACGTTCCTGCCGTCATCCATCGTCATCGACGCGCCGCCGGGCACGGAACTGCTCGAAGCGGCGCGGCGCGCGGGCGTAGAGATCGACACGCCTTGCGGCGCCAAAGGCACGTGCGGCCGTTGCATCGTTCGCGTCGTGGACGGCGACGTGGAGTCGGACAGTCTGGGGGTGCTCCCGAACACGGCGGTGGTCGAGGGATACGTGCTGGCGTGCAAGACCCGCGTTCAGGATAGCCCGATCACCGTCGAGACCCCAGAAATTGCCGCCCGGTCCGGGGGACAGTTTGGTGACGGTGACGAAACGTACTTGGTCCGTCGCGAACTACTGCCGACGAAATGGGAGTATGGCCCACTCGCCGTCAAGTGGTTGCTTCAGGTGGCTTCGCCGCAGCCAGAAGATGGAATGTCGGATATCGACCGTCTGACGCGAGCCATTCAGCGACAGTGGGGCAAGCTGGAGGTAGTGTATCCGATACGGATCATACGCGAAACAGCGGACGTCTTGCGCGCGTCCGAAGGCCAGGCTACGGTAACGCTGGTTCTCGACGAGTGGAAGCTGAACGTCATTCGCATTGAACCGGGCGATCAAACTACGCGACACTACGCGATCGCGGTGGACGTCGGCACGACCACCGTCGCAGTGCAGTTGATCAATCTTACGGTGGCGCAGATCGTCGCCACCCAAAGCGCGTACAACGACCAAGTCGCGTGCGGGCTCGATGTCATCAGCCGCATTGACTATGCGGGGCGTCCTGGCGGCCTGGAGGGATTGCGTACGCGCGTGTTGGAAACGATCAACCGCTTGTTGACGGAGTTGGTTCGCAATCGCGGCATTGCGCTCGAGGAGATCACCAATGCGGTTGTCTCCGCAAACACGACGATGACCCACTTATTGCTGGGTCTGAAGCCGGACTTCATACGCCTTGCTCCCTATACGCCGACCGTCCTTGAAACCCCGTACGTAACCGCTGACGAAGTAGGGCTGAACATCAACCCGGACTCGTGGATTTGCTTCTCGCCCAGCATTGGCAGCTACGTTGGCGGTGACATTACGGCCGGACTATTGTGTACCGATATCGCGGCGGGGACCGACGAATTGTGCTTGTTCATTGATATCGGCACCAATGGCGAATTGGTTATCGGCAATAACGATTTCCTGATCAGTTGCGCGTGTTCGGCAGGCCCCGCCTTTGAGGGCGGAGGCATCGGCTGTGGAATGCGTGCGGCCATTGGCGCAATCGAGCGCGTCGAAGTGGACGCCGAAACCGGCGCCTGCGAGTACTGGACCATTGGCAACGCGCCGCCCCGGGGTATCTGCGGGTCCGGCATGATCGCCGTAATTGCGAACCTATTCACGGCGGGCTGGCTGGATCCGGCTGGGAAGCTAGATACGACTCGGCATTCGCCAAACATTGAGGTGAAAGGCAAACAGGCGCGCTATATCATCGCTCCCGCCGACCGGAGCGCGACAGGTGAGCCTGTTGCGATTAGCGAGATGGATATCGAGAACATCATTCGCGCGAAGGCAGCGATCTTTTCCGCGTGCGCTGTGCTCCTCAAACAAGTGGGTGTTGGAATCGAGGATCTCGCTCGGATTTACGTCGCAGGTGGATTTGGCCGTTACCTCGACTTGGAAAAGGCTATCACGCTTGGTCTCATTCCCGATATCGAGCGTCATCGGTTTCAGTTCATCGGCAATGCGTCGCTGATGGGCTCGTACATGGTGGTGGTGTCGCAAGACTACCGCCAGCGCCAATTAGATTTGGCTCGGCGAATGACCTATGTGGACCTCAGCAATTACCCTGGGTATATGGAAGAGTACATGGGGGCCATGTTTCTTCCCCACACGCACGCGGAGCTTTTCCCTACCGTATCTGCCCAATTGGCCGAGCGATGAATGTGATTGGACTCAACATGCGTTCGACGTCCCCGCGCCACGGAGTGCAGTCCAATGCCTGAGTCGCGATGTCCCGGACAAGACCTGAGCAAGTGGCGCCCGGAGGATATCGCGTATGCCGTGTGTCCTTCGTGTGGAAGCGAGATCGAAATCTGGAAAGACGAACCATTTCGGATGTGTCCCGGGTGTCAGCGGGAAGTGCGCAACCCGCGAATCGATCTTGGCTGCGCCAAATGGTGCGCGTCAGCAGATCAGTGCCTCGAAAGGTTCCGCTCTGCTACGCCGCGAACATCCGCCAAGAAGACTTGACGAGGGCACGACGGGCAGACGTCCGTAATCGTCCACCGGCCTAGGTATCGTCTGCTACTTCGCCCTTATATCGAAACAGTAAAGCGTCGTGTCGTAGCGCAGGTAAAGTCTCCCTCCGATTACCACCGGATGCGCCCAACTCGGACCGGTCCCATCCACCTTGACTTGGCCTTTGATCTGCATGCCTGCGGGTGAATAGGCGGCCAGCGCGCCTTGACCGTTCTTCTCGCTGAAGAGGTAAAGCATTCCATCTGCCCAACACAGCGAGCCCTTACCCACTGCGGGATCTTTCCACTTTAGTTCGCCCGTCTTGAGGTCCAGGCAGGAAATACCTTTTCCGTTGTCTCCGTAGATGTAGCCCTTGTCAATGATGTAGCCGCCGTGGTGGCAGACCATCTCGCTTGTCTTCCACGCCTCGGTGGCCTTTCCGCCGGGCTCGAGCTTCAGGCAGATGCCGCCTCTTCCGTAGCCGTTCGCCCAGAAGACGTAGCCATCCGAGAAGGCCGGCGTGGGGCAGTTTGCAGTGTTCTTCGCGGAGAAGGGATTGGACCACACGAGTTCTCCGGTTTGAGCTTTCACGCAAACAAGACCGGCGTTAGTGCCCGTGACAATCATGGGGACATTGTCGAACGTGAACGGAAGGCAGGAGCCATATTCCGGCGCCGCCGAGAACCCTTGACTGGCCCAGATCGGCTTGCCGGTCGCCTTCTCCAAGGCGACGATGCACTTCGCGCCGCCGGGCTTGACGACGAGCCGATCACCTGCGATGAGCGGAGACTCCGCGTATCCCCAGTTGCTGGGAGCGCCGCCAAACTCTTCCATTTTCTTCGACCACTTAACGTCGCCTGATTTGGCGTCGAAGCTAGACAGGATTCCTGTCCCGGAAAGAAGAAACCCCGTATCGCCGTCCAGAGTTACGTTGCCACGCGAACCTGGACGGTCCAGCGCTCCGGCAGGCGCCGCGTCCTTTTTCCACTTTAGCTTGCCGTCCATGTCTAGGGCAAAGATCACGAGCTTGTCACCGACGTCACCGGTAATGAAGATGGCGCCGCCGCCAATCGAAACGCTGGAATAGCCTTTTCCGATATCGGGAGCCCTCCAGAGCAACTTCGGCCCCTCCGCGGGCCACTCTTTAAGCAGACCCGTATCGGGACTCTTCCCATCGTGATCTGGACCTCGGAAACTTGGCCAGTCAGCTTGAGCCATTGCATTGAAGGCGTGAGTAGTGACTAGTGCGATCGAGAGTACCAGAGACCATCGCGCGAAACGGGTGGACATGATCAGCTCCTTCTGTGTGCGGCTATGATTTCCGCGGGAAACGTCTGTATGGGAAGCGTAGAGGTCTCGCTGTAAGATTTCAAGCGAACTTGGATCATCTCTTCTCTGCGCCCGCGGCAGATTGCCCGCCAATGCTTTTTTTCATTGCGGCGCCGGGCAGTGGCGGCTGGATCTGGCCTTTTATGATTTCGGCGGCACGTCTTTCCCTATTAGTCTCGCGAACTTTCCCCGTTATTTCGCCCACAAACCCAATGGCGTAAAGGGAGGCCACGAAAAGGACCGCAAGAAGCAGGCAGACGGTTTCAATGAGTCCTGGCTTCTTTTTCCGGCGAGAACTATTCTTGGGCTGCATGGTTCAGATAAGACGCCAATGCGATTTGGCCTTTGCTACAAGTTGATGTCACCATGGGGTTGTAAGATATCGTTGTGCTCGTGGCAAATCAACTCAGATTCCCATCTTGCGCAGCGTGGCTTCACGCCTTATGCGTTACACCGGGATCTAGCTGGTGACAGGTCCAATAGAATATTAGGGCGTAAGCGCCGTCTACTATACCGGTTCACGATCAGGAACAGCTATGAAAGTACTCTCGCGGATACTAATCTGCTGCTCGATTCTCGCGGTGACGCTGGGCGCGCGCCCGTTTGCGGACACGACGCCGGCTCCTGCGCCGGCCTTGAGCCCGGCTGAGAAGGCGCGTGTGGACGGTATGGGGGTGGTGGTCCGGGAAGTCGCCAATCTCGGTAAGCCGGGCAAGACGTACGACGCTATTGCGCTGATGCGCGGCACACTCGATCAGGCATATGCGGTGTTGAGCGACTACGAGCGGTACCCAGAGTTCATGCCGAACGTGTCGGCCACGGAAATTGTCGAGCGCAAGGATAACGAAACTACGGTCAATTACACGCTGAAACTGCCGTTGGGTAAAATCAAGAAGTATCGGTTGAAGCTCTGGAGTGAGCGCTCCGAGAATAAACTCAGGATATTCTGGACAAAAGTGCCCTGGGAGGGGCTCAAGGACTACGAGACCATCGCGGATACGGTTGGTAACTGGACCGTCGTGCCGGCCGATAAGGAAGGATATCTCCTGGCCGTGCATCACGTCTACACCGATCCCGGGAAGATTCCCGCCGGCCTCGGATGGATCGTCGATATACTCACGAAGGACTCGTTGCCGAACGTATTGAATGCAACCCGCAAGCGGATTGAATCCCTTTACTTCAACAAGAAAGAGTGAGAGAGTCTTGATACGCCTTGGTGAGCCATCGATGCGTGGAGCTCGATTCCTATTTGTGGTGTGCGAGCCAGTAGGTCCTAAATGATCGCAAGCGCGGGAGTGATTCCAGATCTTTGGCCCGGCCTGACGCTTCTTTGCTTGCGATGATGTCATCCAAATGGCATACGGGGAATCCTTCAACTTCCACGTGCCGCTGCCACGCGTCGTCGAATCGTTCAATGCCGTCGGGCGCAAAGACCAAATCGAGGTCGAATGGACCGTCCTTCAATTGGACAAAGTCCTTACCACGTTCGATTTCCGCCGCATGTTCGTCTGAGAGTACGAAACCAAGAGCGCGTAATGCGGCTACAATGGCGCGGCCGTTCGTTGGACTCTTCTCGGCGTACAGGTAGGCGTCCTGCGTCGTGTCCGGAAAGCCAAGAAGTATGGCTCCTGACTTGCCGATGAATAGATAGCGGACTCCGTGCGCTGCAAACGCGTCACGAATTTCCTCGGCTTGCCGGTATTCAAACGCGGCCATAGCCCAGCCAATCGGGGAGGTTTTCCTCACACCAGCGTCGATATTCGGCCATGGTGTCGAAGGCGCGGTAGGGTTCATCATCTAGGACTGGCTTATAGGTATGGATGAACGCGTAACGGATGCGTGTCTCCAATGACCGCTGTGCCGCCGCCTCAAATTCTGCGAGCCATTCAGCGGGAATCGGTGTTGATGGTTCAGGCGCTGGGCAGCGTTTGTTTGTATCTTTGGACGACTCGGTCAAGTCCTTCGCTCCGATGCTCGGAAGCCCTATCGCGGCTGGCAGCGCCGCTTCGTTTGCGCTAAGATTGACGTAGTATCATCTTCAGAGTCCACGTACCTTCCAACCTTTGCGGTATTTTCTCCGGAGGTACTTGTTGGCTTCGGGACAGTTGGTGAAGCGCAGCCGCTTGGCGTTCCATTCAAGGGTCTTGTTGGGGAAACGATTGGCGATGTTGGCCAGGAGGACGGTTTCAGCGAGGGGGCCGGCGAAATCGAAATTTGCGCCCGCTTTTCCGTTGCCAAGCGCCGCTTCGACGAACTCGTGATAGTGGTTTTTCGGTTCGAGTGTGGGCTTGGGGTAGTTCTTGAACTTCTCCTCAGGGAACAAAAGTGGGGCGGCGACATGGGGCAGTATCATGGTGCCGTCTTCGCCAATGAGCATGGACCCGCTCTTGGGAAGCTCATAGTCCTTGGGCAGATGAGGGGATACCGTCGCCGATGGCATTTTACCGCCGTCCATCCAAGTGGCTTGAATGGTCTTGCCTGCAATCATCCTGCCGCCGGGAAACACGTACGTGGCCTTGATCCATTCGGGCCAGACCTCGTCGCTGATACACTCCGCGTCGCAGGCGATGGTGAGCGGCGGGGCAATGTCGAGCGCGGTGAAGACGGGGTCAAAGATGTGGCAGCCGAAGTCGCCCATCGTGCCGCCGCCGAAGTCCCGCCAGTTCCGCCACCAAAACGGGTGATACAGTTTGTCCTTGTAGGGGCGTTCCGGCGCGACGCCGAGCCAGAGGTCCCAGTCGAGATTTGGGGGAATTGGGTCCGAGCCTTCGGGGCGTTTCTTATCCTTGGTGGTGTAGACGGCGGCGCACCAGGAATGCCATTCCTTGACCTTGCCGATGGCGCCTTCTTTAATCCACTGGACTCCGGTACGGTAGAAGTCGTGGGAGTGGATTTGAATGCCCATCTGGGTGGCGACTTTCTTCTTGCGGGCCGCAAGGGTGATACGCCGCGCTTCGTACACTTCGTGGGTAAGGGGTTTTTCGCAGAAGACGTGCTTCCCTTTTCGAATCGCCGTCATTGACGCCGGGGCGTGCGTATGATCCGGGGTCGAGACGTTTACGGAGTCGATACGCTTCTCTTCCTTCTCCATCATCTCGCGCCAGTTTCGATAGAGCCGCGCGCCCGGGTATAGCTGGGCCGCCTTCTGCAGCGTCAGTTCATCGACATCGCACAACGCGACGACATCGACCTTCCCACTTTCGTGAATGTTCTGCAGGTCATAGGCCCCCTGGCCGCCCACACCGATCGCCGCGTGCTGCAAGCGGCTTGACGGCGGCGAGGCGAAGCTCAAGCGCGGGAGAATGAGTGGCGCAACCGCGCCTAGAACGGAGACCTGTTTGATAAAGGACCTGCGGGAAATTTGCTGTTTCATCTTCGAAACTCCGCGATTGGCGATTCGGACACGAGAACGCATGTACAGTAAACTGGGTAAACGAACGTCAGGATGAAGCGTCACCGCCGCCACTGAACTACGTCTACGGCATTGAATCTACAGGATCAGTGGGGTTCGGCTCAATCGAAAGTAATCCGGGTAACTTTACGGACGATAATTTCTACGCCTGCGGCGTTCTTCCGCCCTTTGGAAAGGCCCCGCACCGTGTCGTCCTGATCGCCAGGAATCCGGCCAGAAAGTCGGCTTTTTGACCGCGCCGCTAGCAAAGGATCTGTGGCCAAGGTGCGATAGCCACGCGTAATAGGCATAGCGCCTGATTTGCGCGAGGCAAATTCTTCACGTCGTTCAGAATGACACGTTGACGGCGCTGTTTCCGATTGGACGGGGTGTCTTGTAGCCGGACGCATTCCGGCGAGCTGGCGCAGGCCGAATTCAAAGATACTTGGGTGTTCGAGTCACAGGAAAGGTCCTGCGGCACGCGGACAAATGGGGTATAATTGCTATCGGAGGACCTGTCATGGCCAAGAAGCACGTCTTCATCAGTTTCGACTACGGCCACGATAGCGAGCATCGCGACCTGCTCAATGCGCTGTCTTCCCTGCCCAACTCCGAGGTCGCGTTCGAGGAGTTCAATCCGGAAGAAACCGTCAAGAAAGACATCACGGAAACACGAGAGGAACTTGCTCGCCGTCTCCACCAAGCCACGCACATGCTGGTAATCGTTGGAAGTTGCGCCAACAAGTACCACAAGGACAAAGATGGGATTGGGGCGCGGAACTGGCAGTGGCTCGAAATTCAGAAATCGGAAGAGGAAGGAATGGGGCTCGTCGCGGTCAAAATCGAGCCAACGAATGCGTGGCCAAACCCGCTGTATGGAAAGAGGCCGACTTGGGCCAAATCGTTCACGGTCGATTCGATATTGGCGGCAATTAATAGCGTGTGACACGCACGTTAACCAATGTGCTTTGCTCCACGAGATGGGGCTGTTGTCGCGTAAGTCTAGTGGCTACAATCGGTTGTGAGTCTTAACGTGATCGCGCCCCGCAAAGTTGACCAAACGGGTGTGGTACACTTGATTTAGGCCGACAGCGCTAGTCAATGGCGGTGAACGGTGAACGGGGTTTCGAGGGGAGACCACGGATCCGTGAAAACAACAATAGAGAATATTCTGCGCGCAGAACAAGAGGCAAAGCGCACAATCGCGGAGGCGGAGCAGCGTTCTCGTTCGATTATGGACGAAGCTCGAGCCCGGGGGAGAGCGCAGGTCGACGAATCCGCCGAGCGTGCGCGGCAAGAGGCGCAGATCGTTCTTGATCGCGCCGCCGCGGAAATTCAGATCGAAAGCCAAGCAATTGTCGACGAGGCGAAACGCGATGCGGAACGCCTCATCAACCGGTCACGCGGAGTAGATCCCGCCGCGTTGGGGAGCATTATCAACAGAATCGCCGGATTGGAATGATGAGATCCCTAACCAGGTACGCCATCGGCAACGTGGGGGCAAGGGTATCACTTTCGGAAATCCTGACAAAGCAAGATCTCACCGAAATCGTGGAAGCCGATTCGATGGCAGGGGCTTGGGCGGTTTTAGAGAACACCGCTTTCGGGGAATTTCTGCCGCACTATTCTGAACAAACTCCGCTCGAAGTGGAGCGGCTGCTCCATATCGCCACTGGGTCTCGATTTCGAAGGGCCATCAGCAGCCTTCGAGGAAGGCCTCGCAAGGTGGCGTTGATACTACTGTCCCGCTGGGACTTGGACGCGCTCATACTGACACTAAGGCGTTGGCACGGCGAGGCGCGTTCCGAAGGGGACGAATACAACTACCCTGGGCTGGTTGACGACCTTTCGACCGCGGCGATTTCGAAGGCTGAAAACCTGCTGGAGATCACCGAGGCGCTACGCAAGACACCGTACGGGAGTCCGCTTCTGAAGATCGCGCCCGCCTACGGAGAGAAGCGGTCCATGTCCATCGTCGAGACCGCTCTGGAGAGAAACTACTATGAGCGGCTATTTGCCGCAGTGAGGGCTCTAGGCAACAGTGACAGCCGCGACGCCGAAACTCTGATCGCCGCCGAGGTCGATGTGCTGAATCTCGCCGCGATTGCGAGGCGCCTCCACTACTACCAAGGATCGGCTCTCGGGGACCTCAGCGAACTGGTCATTCCCAGTCTGTCACTATTGACGCGCCGCCTTGCAGATTCCGATTTGACCCCGGAATCGTTCAACGACATTCTCTTCGCGCATCTACAGGGAAGCTTTCCCGGGATGGCAGCGAAGCTCCCGTTGCTCGACAAGGTCGCGTTGCTCGAGACCATGATGATCGAATTGACGGTTGATTTGGCTCGGAAGTCATTCAGCGGATTTCCTTTTCGCGTTACCTGCATTCTCGCGCTGTACATTCTCAAACGAGTTGAGCTCAAGAATCTTCGCGCCGTATTTGCGGGAAAGGCGAGTGGCCTCGACGGCGAGGCTATCCTGGCGAAGCTCCACGGCCTGGAGCGGTTCGGCGGCGATGCCCATGTCAACGCCAAGGTTTCGTTGTCAACAGCACCTGCGAGCCTCGCTCAGACGGTGCTATCGAAGAAGCGGGGGGCGTAGACGATGCTGTTCGCGGAGAAGATGGATCGAATCAGCGTGCTCGTTCTGAGGGAAGACGCCGATACCGTTTTCGCGGCGATTGCCGAGGCAGGGTTGCTCCATCCCGCCCGAGTGGAGGAAATCGACGCCTGGGCAGGGCAATTGGAGGCCCTCGAAGCCCCCGATTCGGAAAACGAGTACGGCAAGAGACGGCAGAGAATAGAACAGCTCCTCGATAAACTGGGAAGGGAGCATCAACGGCCAGTCAGGGAAGAAGTACGAGAGATCCGGCCAGCAACCCTCGACGAGAGCGACGCCGTGATTGCCCGTATCGAAGCGGGCGTCACGCCACTGTTCCTGGAACGTGAGTCGAGCGAATCACGACGTGAGGCGCTCAAAACCGCACTGGCGCAACTCGATTCATTTCGTGCTATCGGGGCGCCTGTGACGTTGTTTGCGCGGTCGCCATTCCTCGTGAGTGTTGTGGGCACGGTGGACGAAGGGCAATTGAAAAGGTTGGAGAGTCTCCTGGCGTTAGGGCCGACGGTCATGATTCCCCTTCGGAAGGAGGGCGCCGCCGTCACCCTTGTCTGCGTGGCGCTACGACGGGATCAAAGCCTGCTGGAGCAATCGCTGAAGGCGGCTGGATTTCGAGAGCTAACGTTTCCCTCGGAATTGATTGACGCGGCGAGTGGTGATGATTCCGCTCTTCGCGCCGAGATTGCGCGTATTGAGGCCGAACTCACCGTAGCCGCCAAGAAGATCGAGGAAGCGCGTACCACCGCCTTGCCCGAATTGATGGATGCGCTTCAACATATCGAGGCCGCGGCAGCTATTTCCAGGATCAAATCCGTGTGCAGAGTTACCGGAGCGTCGTGTCTGTTTACTGGGTGGCTTCCAAGGGCGAAATCGGTCGAACTCGTCGTGGCGGTGAAAAAGTGCGCCGCGGGCAGGGCGGTTGTTGACGTTGTTGCGGCTGAAGAAGTGGCCCGAGAACATGGCATCGAAATCGATGTCCCTGTACTTTTCAGGAATCCCCGGTTCCTCGAACCATTTGAGCCGCTCCTGGAGAACTATGGTGTTCCCGCCTACCGGACTATCGATCCAACCCTTTTCGCGTCCGTGGCGTTTCTGGCGATGTTTGGCATGATGTTCGGGGATCTGGGTCACGGGGCGGTTCTCGCCGCGGCTGGTATCTTCCTGGCGGTGAAATACCCGGCATTTCGGAATGCCGGGAGACTCATTACCTATTGCGGCGCGTCGGCGTCGGTGTTTGGTGTCCTGTTCGGCAGTGTATTCGGATTCGAGACACTGTTGCGTGCGCTGTGGATTCGCCCGACGGAAAACATTGAAACCCTGTTCACGGCGGCGATCGGCTTCGGGGTGACCCTGCTCAGCCTGGGCATTTTGCTCGGCATTGTTAACGCGGTGCGAACACATACTTTGGCGAAGCGGTTCTTCGAGCCATCCGGACCGCTCGGCGCTGCCGCCTACTGGCTCGGTGTGGGGATCGCCATCAAACTCGTATCGCCGTCCCTGGAATTCTCGCATCTCAATGCGGCGCTGTGGGTGTTTGCGGCGCTCTTGCTGTCGTTCTTTCTAAAAGGCCCGGTACTGCGTCTCCTTGGAAAAGAAGAGCGTGTTTTTCCCGAGGGCATGTTGATGTACGGGATGGAGGGCACGATAGAAATCGCCGAGTTTGTCATGGGCTACCTGGCCAACACGGTCTCCTTTATTCGCGTAGCCGCGTTCGGTCTTGCGCACGCCGGATTGCTCGTCGCCGTGTTCAGCGTGAGTGACATCGTGAGCCACGCCCCGGCCGGAGGGTTGATGTCTGTTGTGGTGCTGGTCGCCGGGAATGCGTTGGTCATCGTCTTTGAAGGTGTCGTCGCGACCATTCAGGTTCTTCGCCTCGAGTATTACGAGTTCTTTGGCAAGTTCTTTAACGAGTCTGGTGTGAAATACAAACCTGTTCGCTATGCCGATGTCATCGGGGAGTATCGAAGCTAGGCGCTATGCCAGCCGACGGGAGGATTGACCATGAACCGGTTCCGAATGCGTACCGGTGGGCTGCTGTTCGCTGCCCTACCGCTGGTGATACTTGCGCTCAACGCCGCGGCTTATGCCGCGGAGCCGGGCGCCGAGGCCGCGCTGAACCAGGATGGCGCCAAGTGGGCGTATGTCGCCGCGGCCTTTAGCGTGGGATTAGGCTGTCTGGGCGCCGGCATCGCCGTCGCCTATGTCGGCGCCGCCGCCATCGCGGGTGTGGCCGAGAATCCGGGGATTGCCGCCCGCGCCCTGATATTTGTCGGTCTCGCCGAGGGGATCGCCATCTACGGTCTCATCATCGCCATCATGATCCTGGGTAAGGTGTAGGTGATGAAGTTCTTCGTTATCGGAGACTGGCAGGCCGTGCTAGGATTCCGTCTTGCCGGGGTCGAGGGTGTTGTCGTGACCTCCGAGGCGGAAGCGGCCACCGCGCTACGTGAAGCTGTCGCGCGGAAGGACGTAGGCCTAATTCTCGTGACCGAGAAGGTCGCGAACAGCATTCGCGATGAGTTCGATGCGCGGTTATATGGGCACGGTTTCCCGCTAGTCCTAGACATACCCGATGCGTCCGGTCCGGTTTCGGGCCGTCTGACTGTCGAGGACGCGGTCCGCCGGGCGGTGGGAATGAATCTATGACCGACGAGACGACTGGCGCGCCGGAGCAAGCCATGGTGGACAGCATTCGCTGGGATGCTGAGTCACAGGCGCGGTTGCTTGTGGAAAACGCGGAGGGCGTGGCGCGGACAGAACTGGAAAACGCGTCCAGGGAGGCCGAAGTGGCGTTGACCGAGTCCCGCGCCCGCGCGGAGCGGGATGCGGCGAAACTGAAAGCACGGAGCTTGGCCAATGCGCGCCTCGAGGCCCGGCGAATTCTAATGCGGGCGCGGGACGAGGGTGTCCGAAATGTGCTTACCCTGGTTGAACGGTCGCTGAAGGATATCAAGAGTGATCCCGCGCGCTACCGGCGCGCGTTGGTGTATCTCATGAGCGAAGCTATTGAAGGTGTAGCGGAAAAGAACGTCGCTATCACACTAGGCGCGGCAGATCGGGGACTGGTGGACGACGTCCTGATGGATGAAGTGAAATCGAGGACGAATCAGCGACTAGGCTTCGACATCGAGGCCGATTTGCGTTTTGACGATGGCGATCTGGGCGGTGGATGCGTCGCGGCATCGTTGGGGGGACGTGTGCGTCTGGACAACACATTTGCGCGGAGACTTACCGAAGCCAAGACGCATATTGGGCCGTCGATTATCGACGAGATCGGAAAGAGCCGTGAATGACCGCGTCGTAGGAGACGTGAAGCGGGTCGTCGGCCCCGTCGTGGAAGCGCGGCGAACGACGCGTGTCCAAATGCTGGAGCTGGCGCTCGTCGGCGAGCATCGGCTTGTTGGCGAAGTCGTGCACATCCAGGGTGACTCGGCCTGGGTTCAGGTGTATGAGGATACGACGGGGCTGCGTCCAGGGGCTCCGATTTCGAGCTATGGGAGGCCGCTTTCGGTTGAACTCGGTCCTGGGCTGGTCGGAAGCATCTACGATGGGGTACAACGTCCGCTCGACGCGATCCGGCTGCAAATGGGCGATTTCATCTCGAAAGGAGCCAGCATGCCCGCGCTGGATCGTATGCGGACCTGGCGCTTCGTTCCGTCCGTCACGCCGCCGTGTCCGGTGAGCGCCGGGATGGTAATCGGAACCGTGAAAGAAACCGAACTGATTCAACACAAGATCATGGTTCCGCCAAACATGAGCAGCGAACTTGTTGAGATTGCCGCCGAGGGCGAATACCACGTTACGGACACCGTGGCGCGAGTGCGCACGATAGACGGCGTGCTCGAGCTTCCGCTCTTTCAGACCTGGCCGGTGCGTGCGCCGAGACCGTATACGGCGCGGCTCGCTCATTCGACGCCGTTGATTACGGGACAGCGGGTAATAGACACGCTGCTTCCCGTGGCCCGAGGGGGCGTGGTGGTCGTTCCCGGCGGGTTCGGCACCGGAAAGACCATGGTGCAACATGCGCTCGCGGAGTGGTGCGACGCAGACCTGGTCGTCTATATCGGCTGTGGCGAACGCGGCAACGAGATGACCGAAGTGCTGACGGATTTCCCGAAGTTGACGGACCCGCGGACCGGCAGGTCGCTGATGGAGCGGACGATACTGATCGCAAATACGTCCAACATGCCGGTCGCGGCGAGAGAAGCGAGCATCTACACCGGAATCACGATTGCCGAGTACTTTCGAGACATGGGAATGCACGTCGCGGTCATGGCGGATTCAACGTCGCGCTGGGCGGAAGCGTTGCGCGAGCTGTCAGGCCGCATGGAGGAAATGCCGGCCGACGAGGGGTTCCCCGCATATCTGCCCACGCGGCTGGCCGAGTTTTACGAGCGCGCGGGCTCGGTTCGGACGCTCAACGGCGCCGAAGGGTCCATCAGCACGATTGGCGCGGTATCGCCACCGGGAGGTGATTTCTCGGAACCGGTGACCCAACACACCAAACGGTTCGTGCGGGCGTTCTGGGCGCTCGACAAGCAACTGGCCAACGCCCGGCATTACCCCGCTATTAGCTGGCTCGACAGCTACAGCGAATATGTCGAGGACGTGTCCGAATGGTGGTCGGGGAAAACGAACGGGGAGTGGTACGGATTACGAACCGGTCTGTTCTCGATCATGCAACAGGAGGCCCGGCTGCAGAAGGTCGTCAAACTCGTCGGCGCCGACGTTCTGCCCGACAGCCAGCGCCTTATCCTTGAAGTCGCCAGCATCTTCAAGAATGCCTTCCTGCAACAAAGCGCCTTTGACAAAGTGGATGCATTCTGCGTTGCGGAAAAACAGTATCTAATGTTAAAGACGATCGTTACTCTGCACAATTGCGCGGCGGAATCCATAAAGAATGGGGTAACGCTCGAGGCCATCCAAAAACTGCCGGTTATGCGAGACGTCATGCGCATGAAGTATCAGTACGCCAACGACAACGCGGCCGGTTTGCGCGAGCTCCTGGAAAACATCGAAAGGTCATTCCATGCCCTTGCCGGCGCCACCGCATGAGGTCACTAACGCCAAACTGCTCGATAGACGTGAGTATCTCGGAGTAGACGAGGTCTCCGGGCCCATCGTAGCCATACGGAACATCCACAACGTCGGATACAACGAACTGGTGGAAATCACCGACGGCCGGGGTAAAGTACGGCTCGGGATGACGCTCGAGGTGTCCGAGGGCGCCGCCGTGGCTCAGGTGTTCGAGGGGACGTCGGGCTTGACGCTGGAACACACCAGGGTACGATTCCGCGGCGAGCCGCTGGCCATGCCGGTTTCCGAGGAGTTACTGGGCAGGGCCTTCGACGGCTTGGGGCGGCCCATTGACGGCGGTCCCGATCCCATCGGCGAAGAGCGCGACGTAAACGGTCTGCCGGTCAACCCCACGGCGCGTGCGTATCCTCGAGAGTTCATACAGACCGGCGTTTCCGCGATTGACGGCATGAACACGCTGGTTCGAGGCCAGAAACTTCCCATCTTCTCCGGCAGCGGGCTTCCCCACCGGCAGTTGGTCGCGCAGATCACGCGGCAATCCAAGATCGTCGGCGAAGACGCGCCGTTTGCCGTCGTGTTTGCGGGGATGGGCATCAAGCACGACGAGGCCACGTTCTATCTCAAGAGTTTCGAGGATTCGGGGGCAATGGAACGGGTCATCGTGTTCCTGAGCCTGGCGGACGCGCCGTCTGTCGAGAGGCTCGTGACTCCGCGAACCGCGCTTACCGTCGCGGAGTATTTGGCGTTCGACCTGGGCATGCACGTGCTTACCGTGCTTACGGACATGACGAACTACTGTGAAGCCCTTCGCGAGATATCGACCCAAAGGAAAGAAATTCCGAGCCGAAAGGGATACCCCGGCTACCTCTACAGCGACTTGGCAAGCATTTATGAGCGCGCCGGAATGATCCGAGACAAGGTCGGCTCGATAACGCAAGTACCGGTCGTATCGATGCCCAATGACGACATTTCGCATCCGATTCCCGACTTGTCCGGGTATATCACCGAAGGCCAGATCGTGCTCGAGCGCGACTTGGCGCAACGGGGCATCTATCCGCCTATCGCGGGATTGCCTTCGCTCTCGCGGTTGATGAAGGACGGAATAGGCGAGGGCATGACCCGCGAAGACCACGCCCACCTCGCCAGTCAATTGTTTGCCGGATACGCGCGAGTCAAGGAAATCCGCGCCTTAGCGTCCGTGATCGGCGAAGACGAACTCAGCCCCCTCGACCACCAATACCTCCAGTTCGGCGACGCGTTTGAGCAGAAGTTTCTCAAGCAGGATTACGAAGAGAACCGATCCATCGAACAAACCCTGGACCTCGGCTGGCATGTACTTTCGTCGCTACCTCGGGAAGAACTGCACCGGATTACCGAGGAAGAAATCGGAAAGTACTACGGGAAATAGGCATGGCTCGATACGAAGTAGCCCCGACCCGCACCAATCTTCTCGGCATCAAGTCGGACCTCTCGCTGGTCCGAGAAGGCCATGAACTGCTCGAACAGAAGCGGCAGATACTGCTGCTCGAACTCAAGCAGCTTACGGCCCGGGCTGCCGACGCCCAAAAGGAGGTCGATGCGGAGTTGGCAAGGGCCTACGCCGCGTTGCGAGAGGCGTTGATCGCGAACGGTGTGACCGGTGTCTCCTCGGCGGCCGAGACTGTAAACGTCGAGCCGAAGATTACCGCGATAGAGCGGCGCGTCATGGGCGTCTACGGCACGTTCACGACCTCGGTATGGCTCGACGAGGCCGTCGCGCGGTTCCAGGACGCCCTGCGCGCCATCGCCGGCCTAGCCGAAGCCCGGATCGCGGTAGTGCGCCTCGCCCGGGCGATTCAACGAACGATTCGCCGAGTCAACGCCCTCGAAAAAATCCTCATCCCCGACTACGAAGAAACCCTGAAATACGTCCAGGACTCCCTCGAAGAATCCGACCGCCAGGCGCTGTTCAGTCTGAAACTCGTCAAGGAAAGTCTCGAAAAGGCATCGCAGAGCGTGCGATAGGGCGTGCCAGCCCGGGAGGGTCGGCGTCCCCGCCGACCGGCCTTGCTCTCGTTCGTTCGTTTGTTGGTGGTTCTATTCCAAGTTCAGGTCGCAGCGATATTCGGTTTCCTGGGCAATGTCTACGGTGGCCGAGACGACGCGAACGACGGGTGTGTGCGGATCGGTCATCTCGTTTCTGGGCGGCGCCTGGACAGCCACAACGGTATAGCGGCCTGGTTCGAGACCCGACACGCGGTACGAACCGCTAGCGGGCACGGGCACGTTCATGCGAACTGCATTGCGGTTGGCGAAAGCGAATTGAGCAAGGCCGCCTGGACTGCGCTTCTGAACCGAGATATCGCCAGCGGCGGAACCCGCTGGACTCACCGCCACGAGCACCGTGTCGGTTTCTGAGTAATGCGTCGTGTGGCCCGTTCGCAATATCTCCCTATATGTAAGGGGTAGTCGTTTCGGCTTGGGAGGCGGTTTGAGGAGTGCGAAGAGCCGTAACGCAGAGTCGCGGAGAGCGCGGAGGAACGCGGAGGAACGCGGAGAGGCGGGTGCGGGTGGGCGCTTCCGTGCGCGAAACAAGGGGGCCGGAGAGAGGTCTTCGGTTGGACGTGGGCGAATGACAGCGCTTTCGATACAAGGGGTAAGCGCATATAAGTCGTTGGGGCATTGTTGGTTGGAGAGGAGCCATCGGAACGGGATTGGATGGGGTTCAGGGTCCAGGGTGGTTAGCTTCGCAGGCGAGACGAGGGTGATTTAGTTGACAAAATCGCGATTTGCGTAGTTGTCGAAGGCGTGAACTGCGCGGCGGTTCGTGAAGTCTCGGTGGCGGATTTGCGGTTTCGTCAGGTTGCTTCCGCTCTTAGAACGTGTAACAAAACCGTTAGTCATCGGATGTAGCGCCGACATCTTGTCGGCGTCGTGGCGACTGGACTTTGCCGGCTGGAAGCCGGCGTTACGTGTTCGCCGATGACTTCGGGGGGTGTAGGCGCTTAGGATTTGAGGCGATGTAGGTCCTTTCTTCGTTAGTGGGCCCGGCACGGCGCGTTTACTTGAGAGTGCAAGTTCCTCACAGCCCTTACTGGAGGAACTGACTGAGGCGGCGCCACGCCTCCGCTTTTTGGCCAACAAGGGCACGACTTCCACCGTGCAGAATAGTGTCCACTTGGTCCACTACTGCGTAGTACCGGACCTTGCGTCTAAGGCTTCCGAGGTCGGAATGCCCATACCTCATCGCCACAGCCTCAACGAATTCCGGACCATAGTTGCATATTTCGGGCGCGAGCAGTTGGTGAATTCGGGGTAGCGCGAGCGGGGAAAACGGCCTAACGCGAGCGGTAGTTGCGGCGCTCGCGAGCGGCGAATTTGGTGAGTGGCCATTCGG
>JACRLJ010000077.1 GCA_016215105.1 Candidatus Hydrogenedentota bacterium | reverse complement strand
CAGACCGACAAACGCGCTGGCAGGACGATCCTGGTCGTCGACGACGAAGCGGCCGTTCGCAACTTGACCGTCAAGGCGCTGGAACGGGCGGGATATCGGGTGATCACCGCAGGCGATGGCCGCCAGGGCGTCGAGAGGTTTCGGGACAATGCGGATAAGATCAGCTTGGTCCTGCTCGACATGACGATGCCGTACAAAGATGGCGGAGAAGTTTTCCAAGAGATTCGCCAGCTTCGACGAGACGCCAAGGTTATACTTAGCAGCGGGTTCTCTGAAGAAGACACCATGGAGAGATTCGGGCAACACGGTCTTGCGGGGTTTATCCAGAAACCGTACCGGGTGACGGACCTGCTAGGCATCATCTCCAGCGCGTTGAACTCGCCGGGGCAGTAGCCGCCCCAGACACAATTCCTTTTCGCTCAGGCCGCAACACTTCAGACCGCCTGCGCATAGCGCCGAGATCAGACAGCCGGTTTCCGTTCGGCCTGAACCGGCGTGTATACTTCCGGCGGCTTTGGCGGTCTGTGCCTTCGGTAACATCTCCAAGATGGGACGGACGCCGGTGTCAAAGCAACAACGGCATTAAGCGCACAGGGTTGGCCAAGCCGTTCTTGAAACTGATGAACTTCAGGGAGATGGGCAATGAGCGAACGGGTTGGCGATCCGGTCTGGGAAAAGATACGGACGGAGGTGGCGAGCGACGCGGAGCGCGAACCGCTCTTGGCTAGCTTCCTTTACTCTGTCGTGCTCAACCACAAGACACTCGAAGACGCGCTCAGCTTCCACCTGGCCAGCAAACTTGAAAGCGCCACCATCCCCGCCATCTCGTTACGCGACCTGATTGACACGGCCTTCGCTCATGACCCGGCGATAGGCGAGGCGATACGCGCGGATATTCAAGCCGTGGTGGACCGTGATCCGGCGGCGGGCGGCTACTCGACCCCCTTGCTCTATTTCAAGGGGTTTCATTCGATTCAGTCCTATCGGGTCGCCAACTACTACTGGAAACACGACCGTAGACCGCTCGCCTATTACTTGCAGAGCCGTATTGCGTCCGTGTTCGCCGTGGATATTCATCCGGCGGCGCGCATTGGCAAGGGCATCCTCATGGACCACGCAACCGGCGTCGTAATCGGTGAAACAGCCGTGGTCGAGGATAATGGCTCGATGTTGCACGAGGTAACGCTGGGTGGTACGGGCAAGGAACACGGCGACCGCCATCCGAAGATCCGAAAAGGCGTGACTATCGGCGCCGGCGCGAAAATCCTCGGCAACGTCGAAATTGGTGAAGGCGCGCTCATCGGCGGAGGCAGCGTCGTCCTCGATCCCGTCCCTCCGCATTGCACAGCCGTAGGCGTGCCCGCCAAGGTTACGCATTATCACGCAGGCCATGAACCGGCCAGAGAGATGAATCACTCCGACGCGGGATATTCCGACTACAGCATCTAGTTCTCTGCCGTAACGGTGGTATCGCAGGTCCCTCGAAGTCGGTTAGCAACTTGGAGAATGTGCGATGAGAGATGAGATGGCGATGATTCTGGATATGACGTTTATTATTGTCATGATCGCATTGTTAGCAATCCAATTGGTCCTTGTGAAAAAGGAAGTCACAAAAACCAATGGACGATTGGCCGAAATTATAGGACAATGTGGGCGCCAAGCGGAATCGTTGGAAGCTATTCTGAAAGCGGTGCGGGAATACCTCGAACGGTCCGCCAAATAGATTCACCGCCTGCGTCTTCAAACGGACCAGCCCAACATCCTGCGGATAGGACGACGAATGTATCGCCGTCGGCAGCGTACACGAAAATACGATTCATGATCGCCTGGACCGCCTGCGCTCATCGAGCGCAGGCGTACCCGTAGGCGCTTAGGGTCGTGCTCGAAGTGACATTACCAAGCTCGGTCACCGTCAATACGGTTTAGTTCTGGCGCACCAGCAGATGACGAGAAAGCAGTCTTACTTACTGATCGCTTGCGGAGCCACTGGCGCAACAGGAGCTGAAACGGGCGCTTGAGCTGCGTTCGGCGTCGACGGGGCCGGCGCAGGCTGCGGACCGCGAGCGGCGCCACCGGCATTCTTCAGGCGTTCTTCCAGGGCCTTCATGGCGTCGTCGCGCTTCTGGAACCAGCCCTCCAGCTTGGCGGAGTCCGCGCCCAGCGCTTCCTTAGCCGCCTTCGCCATCTCGTCGCCAACGCCTTTGATCGTCATCGCGCGTTTTGCCCGATCTCCCATATCTGCCACGGCCGATTCTTTGGCACGGGACTCCGCGGCCTTCTGGCATACCGGCTTCAACTTGTCAAGCGCGGCAGCATCCAGTTTGGCCTCGAATGTGGCAGTGAACCACAAGCCTTCCACGTCGCACAATATCCGGCTCATGATGTCTTGCCCAGACGGCCCCATCCCGCTATGTCCGGCGCCAGGACCTTGCGCATACGCAGAATTCGCGGTCATTACCAACGCAAGTATCACGGCCATACCCACACAAGTCCGTTTCATCTTTGAAGTCCTTCTCTATTTGAGTTCATTTCCAGGAGAAGCACGAATCACCTGGGGTATTTCGCGCGCAACTCCGTTACAGCTTCGCGTTCGGATGTAGAATCACATAGGACGGCAAACCGACAACCTCGTAGTATTGCACGATATCCCGCGCCGGTAGCTCGTCCATGAATTCCGCCTGGTACTTGACCTTCACATAGTGATTCAAGCGTTCTTTGACTTGCGAGTCCTTGAAGGTGGTTTCGTTCATCACCAGACAATTCTTGCACCAGGTCGCCCAGAAATCGATGAACACCGGCTTCTGGGTCTTCTCCGCCTCGGCCAAGCCTCTTGCCAGCGAAGTGGTCCAGCCCTCTTCGGCCAAGGAGTTGGCGCTGGCCTCGACCGCTTGGCGGCTTGCTTCGGAGCGGGCTGTGAATAGGCCATATGATTCGTGCGCGTAGTACACCGCCAACCCCAGGATGACCACGCCAAAAACGTATTTCACGCGTATCATCCATTTGCCCGGCTTCGGCAACAGGGACATGCCCGCGCCCGCCACCGGCCATGGCAACGCCATGCCCAGGCCTAACACAAAAGGCAGCAGCAGTCCCGCGATCGAGCCTTGTGCGTATAAGTCGCGCGAAAAGAGTATGACCGCAATCACGACCGGGGCTACGCACGCCCCTGCTAACAGCGCCGCGATTGCGCCCATGACGAACGCGACGACTACGCTGCCTTTCTCCTTCTTCTTGATGCCGAATTTGGATTGGAAGCGGGAGAAATCAATTACGATCAGGTCAAACATGGCCAGACCGAGCAGCATGAATACGATTGCGATGGCCCCGTTAAACCACGGCGAGGCGTTAATTCCTCCACCAAACGTGGAAGCCGTCAGCACGACCGCGGCGCCGAGTCCTCCGTAGACCAGCGCCATTCCCAGACCGTACATGCCGCCGAGCATAAAGCCCCGGCTGCGCGACCCCGCCCGGGCCCCGGCGCCGATGATCGCGAGATTGATGGGAATGAGCGGAAGCACGCACGGCGTCAGATTAAGCGCAAGGCCGCCGAGCAATGTGAGAAACAGGACCAACAGAAGGCTCTTCCCCTCGAACATCCCCGCCTCATGTGGCGTCTGGCCTGATTCGGCGCTGGCCAATAGGGCCAAGAATTCCTGTGCGTTCTTGTAGCCACCGCCTTCTCCAGCAACCGTAAACCGCTCAGCCAGTGAGCGCCAATTCTCCTCGGACACCGGAGTTTCTTTCGCTGCGGCAGGCGCCGAGGCAGGGGCGGTCTCCTTCGGCGCTTGTGGCGCACTTTCCGGAGAGACTGCGCCAGCCACGCCTGTGAAGTTCAACTTCGCGAAGATCTCCGCTTCCTTTGCCGCCAATGCCTGCGATACCGGAACCACGGTAACGGGAATTTCGACGGGGACTTTCTGCGGGGCGAAACACTGGGCGTCGTTACACGCTTGATAGCGGATGGTCCCTTTGATCACATAGCTCCCGGGAGCCAAGGTGTCCGCCGCGTGAAACTGCGCGCCAATTACGATGGTCCCCGCATACACCGCCAACGGATTGTCTGAGAACGCGAGTTGAACCGTCTGGGCCTCGGGATAGACCACTTCATCCACACGGAAGCTGTCAGAAGGCTCAAAGGTAATCTGCGTCGGAATGAGGTACTTGTCAAGCGGCTTGTTAGCGTTCATATGCCAACCGGGGCTCAACGTGGCCACAATTGCGGCGCGGATCGGTTCACCCGGGCGCCCTGCGTCCGACGCGAGCTTCACCTCTGTCGCAAGCGACGGTTTCGCGGGCACTGGGCCGGTCTGCGCGGCGGCTATTGCGGTAGCGCCAATCCATAGCAGGCACGAGATGACTAGACGAACTTTCACGGCCTTCCCTTTTTATCTATTTCCAATGCGGCCAGCAAGGCGTCCGGAGTTGTCACCGGCGCCTTGCACGCAAAATCTTTGCAGACGTACGCAGCCGCTTTTCCATCGATCACGTGTTTAGACGCCAACAACGGAATCCGGGATTCGAGGCTGGCCAAGTTCGGATCACCCTGGTCGGCAAACACCAACACCTTGTTCGGAATATAGTGCTCCTGGACAGCCCGCAACAACGCCGTTGTATCATCGGCATTCCGGTGACCCACGATGGCAATTTCTTTGGGAGAGTGTAGCAGAAAATCCGCCGCGCACAGCATCACCAGGAACGCGCGCGGCGCGCTCTCGATATTGTCCCGGTTGATTTCCAGGATATGGACCGCTTTGCTTTGATAGTCCGCATTGTCCAGGAGTTTCGCAAGGCGCAATAGCGCAAACGCCGCCACCGAGTTGCCGGACGGTTCGGCGCCGTCGTAGGTAGGACGGCTTCGCGCAATAAGTCCTCCGTTCGAGTCAGGCGTAAAGAAGAAGCCCCCGCCGCCGGCATCCCAAAATAGTCGAATCATTGTTGTGGCCAGTGCGTCGGCCTCGTTCAGCCAGTGTACGTCGAAGGTCGCTTCATAGAGGTCTAGCAGCCCGAAGGTCACAAAGGCGTAATCGTCCAGAAAACCAGGAATCCGGCTCACGCCATTGCGGTAGGAGCGGAGGAGATCATTGTCCTTTGTCATGTCTCGAAGAATGAATCCCGCCGCCTTCTCCGCGGCGGCGCGATAACGGGGGGCTCCCAGGACTTGGTATCCGCGCGCCAGCGCGCTAATCATCAGCCCGTTCCACGACGCCAGCACTTTGTCATCCCGGTTTGGACGAACGCGTTTGGCGCGAATGGGCATCAGCTTGTCGCGGCACGCCGCGATCCTTTCCTCAATCGTTCTGGTATCCAAATTCGCAGCCGTTGCGACTTCCGCGGCCGTGTGCGGCATATGCAGAATGTTCATACCGCGATGGTAGGTTTCATGCGAAGAGAAGTTCCCGCCCGCTTGGACGCTGTAGTACAAGCAAAACAGGGATCCGTCGTCCGGACCTAGTACGGACAGAATTTCGTCGCGTGTCCAGATGTAAAACTTACCCTCTTCGCCTTCGCTGTCCGCGTCCTCGGCGGAATAGAAACCGCCACGTTCATCAGTCATGTCGCTCAGAACGTAGTCGAGCGTTTCCGTGGCGACGCGCCGGTAGAGCGGATTGCGCGTAAGCTGGTAGGCGTCGAGGTACGCTTGGGCCAACTGGGCATTGTCATACAGCATCTTCTCAAAATGCGGGACGAGCCATTCCTCGTCCACGGAATAGCGGTGAAAACCGCCGCCCAACTGATCGTACATTCCGCCGTACGCCATCTTGTCGAGCGTAAACAGCGCCATGCGCAGCAGGTCACTATCGCCACTGACCAAGTGCTGCCGCAGTAATAAGGAGATACTCGGCCCGGAAGGGAACTTGGGGGCGCCGCCGAATCCACCGCAGTCTTTATCGAAAGAAGACTTCAGGTCAGCCGCTGCGCGTTTGAGCAGGTCTGCCGTGAGCGCGGCGCGCGCGCCGGTGCGTCCCGTGACACTCTCCGCTGCCGGTCATGGCCTGGCATATCTTCATGTAGAGAGCGTCCAGGTCGGGCCGTTCCTCGCGGTCCACCTTGATGCTCACAAAATGTTCGTTCAGGAACGCCGCAACCATCTCATCCTCGAAGGACTCGCGCTCCATCACGTGACACCAGTGGCACGCGGAATAACCTATGGATAGGAATACCGGTTTGTCCTCGCGCTTCGCCTTGGCGAATGCTTCGTCGCACCAGGGAAACCAATCCACCGGATTATGCGCGTGCTGAAGCAAATAGGGGCTTGTCTCGTGGATTAGCCGGTGGGCGTGAGCGGGCGATTTTGGGGTAGGCGGAGTCACGTTTGCGCTCTCCTCGTGTGCAGTGTTATCGTAACTTGCCGGATGGGTCAACTCCGCGTTTGTGTTCGGCGCTAAGACCATCGGCGCAAGGACCATCAGATATTTGGCGACAGATTGGTGAATATTGCGTCTTCCGGACGCTGATGATTGTCTACTCATCGTTATAGTATGTATTCGCGGCCTGCCGTTGCTTAGGTCAGCAAATACAATGCGGAAACAGATTATGAAGGGCAAGCATTCCGGCCTTGTTCCCTGACGGAAGGGTCCGTACACTTGGGAAGCGAGCCGCGAGGCCGATCTTGAGAAGGCAATCCCTTGGGTGACGCGCCAGGCAGGCTGGCGCAACTGCGCGAAAGGTGGAAAGATGATTGGATTGACATCTCGGTGCGTCTGCATGATCGCGGCGTGCCTTTTGGGAGCGTTGGGCGTGGCTTACGCCCAGGACCCAAACACGATTAAGATCGTGTCCAGCCTGCCTCAAACCGGCAGCGCGAACGCTCAGACCTCGACCATGGTCAACGGTATCCGCATGGCGATTGACGAAGTTGGCGGCAAGGCCGGCCCGTTTACCGTCAGATACGAACCATGGGATGACGCCTCACCTGAACGGGGCCAGTGGGACCCCGCAGTTGAGGCCGCCAACGCAGACAGGGCAATCGCCGATCCGGATGTAATGGCTTATATTGGCACGTACAATTCCGGCGCGGCCAAGATCGCGATGCCCAAGCTCAATCAAGCGGGCGTGCTAATGGTTAGTCCCGCCAATACGTGGCCCGGGCTGACGAAGCCGGGTATCGGCGAGGCCAATGAACCGATGACGTATCGCCCCTCGGGCAACATCACCTACTTTCGCGTGGTGCCCGCGGACGATATCCAGGGTTTGGTGGCGGCAAAGTGGGCCGCGGAGATGAACTGCAAGAAGGTGTTTATTCTCCACGACCGAGAGCTCTACGGCAAGGGCGTCGCGACCATGTTCCAGAAATCGGCCCCGGCTCTTGGATTGGAAATCACCGGCTTCGAAGGGATCGAGCCCAAGGCATCCAATTACAAGTCGCTGGTCACCAAGATACGTCAAAAGAATCCCGACTTGGTGTATTTTGGCGGCACGACCCAAACCAACGCCGGCCAGATTGCCAAGGATTTGAGGTCCGCCGGACTGAACGTAAAATACATGGTGCCGGACGGGTGCTATGAAAAGGCGTTCATTCAGGCGGCCGGCGCGGAAAATGTCGAAGGCAGCGCATTTATCACCTTCGGCGGCGTTCCACCAGATCGCCTGACCGGCAAAGGCAAGGAGTTTTACGAGAACTACAAGAAGAAGTACAACAGCGAGCCGGAAGGCTATGCGGCGTACGGCTATGAAGCCGCCAAAGTCGTGCTGGATTCCATCGCTCGCGCGGGGAAGAAGGACCGGGGCGCAATCGTCGCGGCGGCCGCGGCCACGAAAGATTTTGAAGGCGCCCTGGGTAAGTGGTCATTCGACGCCAACGGCGATACCACGCTCAAGACCATGAGTGGCAACACCGTGAAGAACGGCGAATACGCTTTTGTGAAAGTGTTGGGAGAATAAACATCGCATGAGTATCAGTCCCGGCGCCTGGACATCGTGTACGGCGCCGTAGCAGGGACAGGAATGGCCATCCGCACATGACCGACTTACAGGTCTTCTTCCAGCAACTCATCACGGGACTATCCTGCGGCATGATCATCGCGTTGATTGCGCTCGGGTACACGATGGTCTACGGGATAGTCGAGCTTATCAACTTCGCTCACGGCGATCTGTTCATGCTGGGATCGTTCTTGGCGCTGACCATTATCGGGGCTTTGGGCTTGGACCAAGTCGGCGTCGATTCGCTGGTGTCCTGGGGGATCTTTCCCCTGTTCATCGCAGCGCCGGTGTTCTGCGGCGCGCTGAATTGGGGAGTGGACCGCTTCGCGTACCGTCCCCTCCGCGACGCTCCGCGGCTCGCACCGCTGGTGTCCGCGATTGGAGTTTCCTTCGTTTTCCTCAATCTCGGCTTGTTTTGGGGCGGAGCGCCGATGCAGGTGTTCAATATGGGGGGGGCGGCGGCGGCGCCCAAGGACTTTCCTGCGCTGGTGTCGAACCGGAATCTGCTGGGCGATAGTGTCATCCAATTCACGGCGAAAGATCTCCTGGTAATGGGTATGACCATACCGCTCATGATTGGATTGACCGTTGTGGTCAAGTACACGCGGCTCGGAAAGTCCATGCGCGCCGTCGCGCAGAACGCCACCGCCGCCCGCCTCATGGGAATCGACGTAGATCGCGTCATCGGCGCAACGTTTGTACTCGGCGGCGCGCTCGGGGGCGTTGCGAGCGTCGTATACGCCATCTATAACAACACGATCTACTTCCAGATGGGCTACCGCGCGGGGATGGACGCCTTCACCGCGGCGGTGCTGGGCGGAATCGGCAATCTGCCGGGCGCGGTGCTCGGAGGGATAGTGATTGGCGTTGTGCGGGCCATGAGCGATCAGTATATTGCGACGGAGTGGACCAACGCCGTCGTGTTCTCTATCTTGATCCTGGTGTTGATATTCCGGCCTTCGGGCCTGCTCGGCGCCGCGGTTCGGGAGAAAGTGTGATGGCGGGAGTACGGTACGCGCGTATCCTCTACACGAAGACACACTGGATACTCTTGGCCTTCGCGCTCCTCTTACCGTTGCTCGATCTCGTTATTCCGCGCGAATACCAGTTCACGGATCTCATGCGCCCCATTTTTATATTTGCGGTTCTCGGACTGGGGCTGAACATCGTTACCGGCTATACCGGACTGCTCAATCTTGGCGTCGCGGCCTTTATGGCGATCGGGGCCTATTCGTACGCCATCCTTACGTGTGACATCTATCCTTTTCAGATTGGATTCTGGCCGGCGCTGGCGCTGACACTCGTGATCGGGGCGTGCGCCGGGGCCGTGCTCGGCTTGCCCACGCTCCGCCTGCGCGGCGACTACCTGGCGATTGTCACCTTGGGGTTTGGTGAAATGGTTCAGGACAGTCTCAAGAACCTTGAATCCATCACCAAAGGCATACAGGGAATTAATCCGCTACCCAATCCGGTGTTATTCAGCTACACCTTCCGCCCGGACCAGCACTTGCCGTGGTACTACCTCTTCCTGGGTATCTTGTGTGTCATGGTTCTCTTGAACCGTAATCTCGAACATTCGCGAATTGGCCGGGCCTGGATTGCGATTCGCGAAGACGAACTGGCGGCCACGTGCGCCGGTGTTAACCCGATGGCGGCCAAACTCCTAGCGTTCGCCATGGGCGCTTCACTGTGCAGCCTGTCCGGCGCGCTATGGGCCTGTTACCTCGGGTCGAGCGGCGAACCGGGCAACTACGATTTCCAGATATCCACGATTGCCCTCTGCATCGTTATCGTCGGCGGAATGGGCAACGTCAGCGGGGTATTGCTCGGGGCGTTTGTCATGATCGGCTTTAATTCGATCGTGCTCGTGAAAGTCTCCAGTTTCCTCACCCAGAAAGGGATGATCAGCAGCGGTAACGTGCTCTCCAATCCGAACAACTGGAAATACATGATTTTCGGATTTGCGCTGATCCTAACCATGCGGTTTCGGCCCGAAGGACTGCTGCCATCGCGGCGTGTAAAAGCTGAGTTGCACCTGATGCACCGGGAAAGCATGGCGCGCGCGAAGAAGGCGGCCGCGAAATGAGCCTGCTTCGCGTAGAAAACCTGACTCTTCGTTTCGGCGGTCTAACCGCAGTCAACGCGCTCGATTTTCACGTGGACGCCAAACAGATCCTCTCGATCATCGGCCCGAATGGGGCCGGCAAGACCACGGTGTTCAATGCTATCACCGGCGTCTACGACCCCAGCGACGGAAGGATTCTGATCGAGGAACGGCTTGCGCGGCGGCCATTCGCGATAAGAACGCTGGTGGGATTTGTCCTTGTCGGACTCTGCACCGCGCTAGGACTGCTCGTGGCCCACAACGTTCAAGGCCTCTGGGAGGCCACGATCACCGCAAACTACATCTACCAGCAGCCGTTTCCCTGGAAGAAGATCGCCAGTTCCGGCATGAAGTACCTCGGGGAGCAGCCGGCATCTGATACCTTCGGACCGTTACTTCTTGGGGCGCTGCTCGGCGCGGCGGGCGCGTATTCGGTTTGGCAGCGGGCGCGCCGCAGCCCGGAGGTAATCGCCCGGGCGCACGTGGCAAGAACCTTCCAAAACATCAGGCTATTCCAGCAGATGACGGTTCTGGAAAATGTTCTGGTAGGGATGGAAACCGGCTTGACGACGCGATTCTGGCACGCGCTCCTGCGCCTCCCGCACTACTGGAAGGAACACCGGGAATCGATCTCCAAGGCCATGGAAATCCTTCGCTTTGTCGAGCTGGAGGGGGAGGCGCACGCGATTGCGGCGGGCCTGTCGTACGGCCACCAGCGCCGGCTCGAGATTGCCCGGGCGCTCGCCAGCCAGCCTAAGCTCCTCTTGCTGGATGAGCCGGCGGCGGGAATGAACCCATCCGAATCCTCCGAACTTATGGAACTGATTCGCAAGATTCGAGACACCGGGATTTCGGTTCTCCTGATCGAGCATCACATGAATGTGGTCATGGGCGTTTCGGACCGCATTGTCGTTCTCGACTACGGGAACAAGATCGCGGAAGGAGTCCCCGATGCGATCAAAGCCGACGCTCGAGTCAAGACCGCCTACCTTGGAACATCCGACGTATGACGGAAACTCTTCTATCGGTCGAAGACATCCACGTTGGATATGGCCCTATCGAGGCGGTACGCGGCGTCTCTCTCACGGTGCGCAGGGGCGAAATTGTCACCGTGATCGGCGCCAACGGCGCGGGCAAGACTTCGACGCTGATGTGCATCTCGGGTATGCTTCGTTCGAGCCAGGGGCGAATCCGCTTTGATGGCGAGGACATTACGGATCTTCCCGCCCATGCCCTGGTGGGCCGCGGTCTGGCGCAAGTGCCCGAAGGGCGCCGGATCTTTCCGCGTTTGACCGTTCTGGAAAACCTCGAACTTGGCGCCTACTTGCGCCGGGACAAGCCGGGCATCCGCGCCGATTTCGACAAGGTGTTTCACCTCTTTCCAATTCTACGCGAACGCCAATCCCAAGCAGGCGGAACACTATCGGGCGGCGAGCAACAAATGCTGGCCATCGGGCGGGCGCTCATGAGCCGTCCCAAACTGCTGTTGATGGACGAACCCTCGATGGGCGTGGCCCCCATACTGACCGCCCGAATCTTCGAACGAATTCGAGAGCTGAACAAGGAGGGTATGACCATATTACTTGTCGAGCAGAACGCGCATCTGGCGCTGCAGACCGCGCAGCGCGGATACGTGATCGAGATCGGCCAAATCGTCTTGGAGGACGATGCGTCGCGGCTCCTGGCGAACCCGCGCGTCCGAGAAGCGTACCTCGGAGACGAATAGCCGCGCTCGCGGCGGCGACCAATACCCTCAAAAAAATCGCGGGCCTCGAAACCGTTTCCGGTCTCGAAGCCCGCGTTGTAACTATCTGTAACTCGCTAGAGAGTCATCAGAGAAAGCGCTGAAAGCTGTGACGCCTTCAATTACTACCGGTCCTTCTTCTTGAGCTCTTTCTTCGCATCGGCCTTCACGGTGATCTCTTTCTTCGCAACGTCAAGCTGGCCGGTGACCTTCGTGTCGCCTTCTTTGCCGCCGCCCTTAACAGTGACTTTGTCACCCTTCTTCAGGTCGTTGCCGTCTTTGTCCAACGTGATGACCAACTTGTCACCATCCTTCGTAACCTTACCCTCAAGCGTCACATCGGCAGCCTTCGCAGGCTTGTCGGCGGGCTTGTCCGCGGCTTTATCAGCGGGCTTCGCCGGAGCGGCCGGAGCGGCCGGAGCGGCATCGGCGGCAAACGCCAAACCACTGATCGTCAGCGCAAACGCAAGTACTGTCGCAAGAACCATAAACTTCTTCATTGAAACTCTCCTTCTTGTTTCTAACTTAGACCCGTTCCCTCTGGAACTATACTGAATGGCGGCATCACAAACCGCCTTTCATTCACAAATAGCTTAGAGCGCCTAATAAAAGGTTACGCGAAGAAACCGGCGGTCGAGGGCAAGCCCCCCAAAATCGTCCCGGCGTGTGTTTTGTCAGAATCTCCAAGTATACACAATCACGAAGTATTGGTCTAGAGGCCCGGTCAAAAAATTGGCTTTCTGGCCGGATTCCTAGCGCGGGATTGAGACTGCCACTAGCGCCGCTATACCTTTTCCGCGTACTACTTCGCAGCCGGAGTGGCGGACTTTGTATCTGCCGCCGCCGGTTTGGCGTTATTCTTGTCGTCCTTCACCGTCGCCTGGGCAGGTGCGCTCTTCTTCGACGACTTCGCGGCCTTATGCTTCTTGGCGTGTTTCTTCTTGTGATGTTTCTTATGTTTTGATTTGGTTGTCGTCTTGTCCGCCGCCGAACTCTTTGAGGTAGACGCAGACTTCGACGCCTGGTGCTTTCTCGGCCCTGTTTCTGCCGCTGCGGCCGATACCGTCGATCCGAACAGTCCCAGCGCCACCGCCACAGCTATACCGGTCACGACAATCTTCTTCATTCGTCAAGCCTTTCCGTAGCGTTTCCAGGCGCGTTACTTGAGAATCCCAAGCGCCAGAACCGTCGATTCCACATATTTAGCAGGCGCGACTCTATCCACCTAGGTTACGGGCGCCATTCTGGGGTAACAGGGAAGCATCTACCATGCCACCCCGCGAATACGCCGCAACATATTGCGACATAATAATTTACGAAGCTAGTCAATAAACACCCTTATGGCGGAATTGGGGTATGAGCCGGTTTCAAGTCGAATTTGGGGTATAAGCCAGCCAAGCATATCCCAATCGGACACCCTCCCGGATCGGGTTGACGCCACCATATTCTCAAGACTGCGGTCACAGAAGCCCCAAGAGGGGACGGCCTTCTGCGCCTCGCACAAACACCGTGGCGCGATTTACAGTCGAAACCTGTGTTGAACACTGTCAGTCAATTACCCGGAATGGTGTACTTCGCAAATGCGCTTCCAGATTCCATGCGAAACATCCTCCTGACGCCCTCGGGCGCCCCGAGAACGTGATACGCGCGGGGACGGTGCGCTTCGGCGAGGCCATTTCGCTCATTGGGACACCCGAGTACGATCCGCAATAAAATGGCCGCCTGTTCCATCGAGGGACCTCCTAGATCGGCGCTGGCGAATAGTCTTCAGAGCCGGCGCTGGAAACATCACGGGTAAACCAGCCGGATTTTGTTCGCCAATTCGCCCGATGTATTATGGGACGCGGGCCAGCTATGGAAAAGAAAGTCGAGCGAAATGAAATGGGGTAAGACGGTTACGTGGATCGTTCTCGCAGGGATGGTCGGCGCCGCGGGCTACTTGGGGTCTCGCTGGTGGACGAAAACGGACCCCGGCGCGAATACCGCTCAGGCCAAGATCAGCACGGCGGCAGCAAAACGAGGCCCCCTGCGTCAAGTTGTGCAATGCACGGGAACGGTTCAATCGAACTTGGATGTGGACATCAAGTGCCGCGCCAGCGGACAGATTGTCAAACTCCCCTTTGATATCAGTGACAGTGTGAAGAAAGGGGATCTGCTCTTGGAATTAGACCCCGTCGATCAAGAACGGCAAGTGCAACAGTCCCAAGCAACGGTGGCGGCTGCGAACGCCCGGCTGGCGCAGGCCCAGGCAGCGTTGGCGGTGGCGGAAAAGAGTCTCGAGGCCGACCGGCAGAAGGCGGCGGCGGCAGTCCAACTTGCGGAGCGGCGCGTTGCCGACTCCGGCGCCAAAGCCAAACGCGAACAAGAACTCCAGGCCAAGAAGTTCTCGAGCGCGGAAGAACTCGAGACGGCCCAGACCACCGCGGTACAGGCCGAGCAGGACCTGAAAACTGCCCAGGCCCAGCTCGAATCGATCAAGGCTCAGGAGCTCGATCTGGAAACGAAGCGCCAAGATATCAAGCTGTTCAAGGCCCAGGCCGATTCCAGTCAGATTGCGTTGGACGTCGCCAAACTGCAGCTCAGTTACACCAGCATCTTCTCACCCATCGACGGGGTGGTCGCAGCCCGTAACGTCCAAATTGGCAATATCATCTCTTCCGGCATCAGCAACGTCGGCGGAGGCACAACAGTATTAACCCTCTCGGATCTCTCCCATATGTACTGCTACGCCTCGGTGGACGAGAGTGATATCGGCTTTGTCCAGATCGGTCAGAAGGCCGAGATCACCGCGGATTCCTTCCTTCGCAAGAAGTTCTCGGGAACAGTTGACCGCATCGCGACCAAGGGCGTCAGCGTATCCAATGTGGTGACATTTGAGGTGCGGATCGAACTGACCAGCGAAAACAAGGGCCTGCTCAAACCCTTGATGACCACCACCGTAAACATCATCGTCGCCGACAAACCCGACGTCCTTCAGGTTCCGGCCAACGCCATTACCCGCAGGAAAGACGGCGAATTTGTCACGCTGAAGACCGCCGAAGCTTCCGCCAGCGATCTCCACCCGGTTGAAATCGGAATCACCAACGGCGCTCAGACGGAGATCATTGGCGGTCTAAACGAGGGAGACGAAGTCGTCCTGCAGAACCCCGAAGATGAAAGCCGCTGGAAGGCCGGCGGGCAAAATCCCGCGATGCAGCAGCGCATGATGATGCGCACTATGGGCGGCGGGGCTGGTGGCGGAGGCGGCCGCCGGTGATCCAGGTCGAATCGCTGTCGAAAACGTACGAACTTGGCGGGAATACGGTCCACGCTCTCGACCAAGTCAGTATGCGCGTTAATGATGGCGAAATGGTGGCCATTACCGGTCCGTCGGGAAGCGGCAAGTCAACCCTCATGCACATTCTCGGGTGTTTGGATACGCCGGATTCGGGCATCTACCGCCTGGCTGGAGAAAACGTCGCCGGACTGTCCAGCGACCGGCTGGCGGAAATTCGCAATCAGCGCATCGGCTTTGTATTCCAGACGTTCAATCTGCTTCCCCGCCTGTCGTCGCAGGAAAACGTCGAACTGCCGCTGCTCTACGCGCACCGGCGGGACGCCAAAGAGCAAGCCGCCGAAGCGCTGGGAATTGTCGGCCTCGCGGACCGAATGCACCACAGCCCCAACCAGCTTTCCGGGGGCCAACGCCAGCGCGTAGCCATAGCGCGCGCCATCGTCACCAATCCCGCGATGTTGCTGGCCGATGAACCCACGGGAAATCTCGACTCGAAGACCGGTCTGGAAATTCTGGAGCTCTTTCAGACGCTCAACGCGCAGGGACGCACCATCGTGGTGGTGACGCACGACACCGATGTCGCCCAGCGGAGCGGGCGCGTCATCCGTATCCTCGACGGACACATCATGGATGAGTAAGAGAGGCTCGGCATGTATTTTCTAGTCTTAGTCAAAGTCGCCATCTACAGCCTGCTGGCAAACAAGCTGCGATCGTTTCTCGCGGTCTTGGGCGTAATTATCGGTGTCGGCGCCGTGATCGCCATGCTGGCCATTGCCGCCGGCGCGAAGTCCCAAGTGCTATCCAGTATCTCCGCGATGGGCACGAACCTGCTTGTGGTACGGCCCGCCCAGCGCGGCTCCGGCGGTGTCATGTCCGGCACCCAGCAGAATCTCACCGTCGAAGACGCGTTGGCAATACTGGCGGAGATACCCAGTGTGGCAAAGGTGTCTCCTGTCGTTCAGGGCCGGGCGCAACTGAAGTACCTCGACAAGAATTCCTCTGTTTCGGTACAGGGGGTAGCCGTTCCGTACTTGCCCATACGCAATTTTGAAATCGATAAAGGCCGGCTATTCACGGATGCGGAAGAAGATCGTCAGTCGCGGGTGGTCATTCTCGGCCCGGTAACGGCGGCGAATTTGATGGAGACAGAGGAGCCCATCGGCGCCACGGTGAAACTCAATGGCATCAATTTCCAGGTCATTGGCGTCACTAAGTCCAAGGGCGACCAAGGCTGGTTTAACCCGGACGACTCCGCAACGGTGCCCTATACTACAGCCATGAAGCAGTTGTTCGGCATGACCTACTTGCGTGAGATAGACATCCAGTGCAAATCGGAAACCGATCTCAACAAGACGCAGGATGCCGTCACCGGGCTAATTCGGCGGCGCCACCGCGTCCGCCCGGAAATGCCGGATGACATCGAAATCCGCAATCAAGCGGACCTGCTTTCGACCGCTTCCGCGGTGACGCAGACCTTCACCGTGCTGCTGGGCGCGGTCGCAAGTATTTCGCTGTTGGTGGGCGGTATCGGCATTATGAATATTATGTTGGTGACGGTAACGGAACGAACTCGCGAGATCGGTGTCCGCAAAGCCATCGGGGCCAAGGACCGAGACATCCTGCGCCAGTTCCTCTTCGAGGCGATACTCATGAGCGGATTGGGAGGACTGATCGGCGTGTTGGTCGGAGTCGGCGCCGCGAAGGCCATATCGAGCCTGACGACCTTTACGACGGTGCTTAGCCCGCAGAGCATTATCATGGCGATGTTGTTCGCGGCAAGCGTAGGGGTGTTCTTTGGATACTATCCCGCGCGGCGCGCCGCGCAGCTAAACCCAATCGACGCGCTACGCTACGAGTAGCCGACGGCGCCAAAGAAGGCCAAGCCGAAGCGATAGGAGCGGAAGTGACTGTACGAAAGAGAACCGCATGGATTGCCGTGTGGATCATATGCGTTGGGCTCGGGAGCGTCTCCGCCGAAGCCGGCAAGAACCCCGCCATTCCCGAATTGCGCGTTGAAACAGCCCCAGGCGCCGCGGAGCACCCGTCGCCACCGGCGTTGGAGAACGAAAACCGTAGCGCGGAACCCCAGGTTGTTACCGCGTCAGAACCTATCACGCCCCTCAACCTCACGGTCGAGGGCGCCATTGTGATGGCCCTCGAACACAATCAGAATCTCCTGGTGGAGGAAGTCAACCCCGCGATCCGGCAGACATATGTCACCGAGCAGCGCTCCGCGTTTGACCCAGTACTTGTGGGCGGATACACCCGGACGGATGACCGCCTCGAACGCGATCTTCGGGTCACTACCACAACGTCGCTGCCCGACATCTTCGGAACCGGCAATATCACGGTAAAAGAACCTGTCGAGACGGTAGCAAGAACACAAACCGACGACCTCACTGCCGGTATCACGCAGCACTTGCCTACGGGAGGCGACATCAGCCTCACTGTCGGCAAGAGTCAGACGAAAGTGCGCAACACGACGAGTAACTCGAACCTGGCGCGCGGCGTCGATACAGATTCCGATTCGCCTAGCCTTTCCCTCCAGGTCACTCAAAGTCTGTTGCGCGGGGCTGGCCTCGGAGTGAATCTTGCCAGCCTGCGCCAGGCTCGTATTGACCGTCAATCGTCGGACTACGAGCTCCGCGGCGTTGCGGAAACGCTTGTTTCGCAGGTCGAGCAAACCTATTGGGACTACGTTCTCGCTCAACGCCAAATCGCGATTTACGAACACTCCGTCCTCGTCGCACAGTCTCAATTGGACGAGATTGAAGAACGAGCAGCACGCTTGCCACGACGCGTCTGGCGCTGCTACGCCTGCTCAACCCATCCGGCGACGCCTTGCGCAACGCGGACATCCACCCGCAATCAGACCCGTCCACCCCGGACATACCACTGGCAGGTATCGACGACTCCGTGGCGCTTGCCGGGCGCATGCGCCCGGACCTCAATCAGGCGCGGCTCCTGATCAAGAGGGACGATCTCGAGGTCGTGAAAACGAAAAACGGTTTACTCCCGCAACTCGACCTATTTCTAACTTTGGCCAAGGACATCAACAACACCAGTTACGCCCAGTCGTTCTTGGTGTCTACCGAAGACCGGAAAGACAGCCGCTACACCACCCAGACTGGCGCCACATTCAGCTATCCCATCGGCAACCGCGCCGCCCGCGCCCGAGATCGGCGCGCCAAACTCACCCGGGAAAGGGATTTTCGCGCGCTGGCCAATATGGCGCAACTGGTGGAACAAGATGTCCGTGGCGGCTATGTGGAGGTCGGGCGCGCACACGAACAAATCGCCGCCACGTCCGCCACCCGCCGCTTGCAGGACGAGACGCTTCAAGTCGAGACCGAGAAGTTCCGGGTCGGAAAATCGACCGTTCTGCTCGTAGCCCAGGCGCAACGCGACCTGCTCACGGCCCAGATCAATGAGGTACAGGCAAAAACCGCCTATTTGAAGGCCATCGTCAACCTCTACCGCCTCGAGGGGTCGCTTCTCGAGCGAAGGGGCGTCCGATGCCCCGGCAGCGAACCGGTCGAATTGGACGATGGTCCCGTGGTGCGGACAATTCAACATGTTGACGCGGACCATCGACAGGGAACAAGCGTTTCGCCGAAGTAAGCGCCAGTTCAGACGCGTGCAGGATATCCCACAAGAATCCCGCCGGGAAATACCCCGTCTCGTGCGAGTGTTAGCCTGATCCGAATGACCTGCCGCCGCAGCAAGGCCGTTCTCCGAACACTTTGCGCGGGGGATCGCGAAATGATACTCTCGTGTGAGTGGTGGCTAAACTGAGGACGGGGTGCTGGCGATCATGAGTGCAACACAAGCAACAAGTCCCGTACGGAGTGCTTCTGGCGCAGTCTTCCTGCCCATTCAGTTGGAAAGCTTGCGGGTGGACACCGTCACCGACTTCGAGTTGTACGTCCAACCCCACGCCGGCGATGCGCCCGTACTCTATCGCGGAAACGGCCTTCCGTTTACGGATGACGTGCGCGGCCGCTTGGCCGAGAACGGAATCGAATGCCTTTACATCCTGTCCGCGGAAGAAGCCGCCTATCTTCGTTACATGGAGAGCAACCTCGCCGCCATCCTCACCGATGACCACATTGACAAAGAAGCGAAGTCGAACATTCTTTACGGCTCCGCGCAGAATCTGGTCAAGGAGGTAATGCTCGATCCAAGGTCTGGAGAGGCTATCCAACGCAGCCAGGAGCTTGTCGAAAACACGGTTAATTACCTTTTCGCAGAGAAGGACGCTTTCGAGCACCTGCTCAAAGTAACCTCATTCGACTATTACACGTACACGCACAGCGTCAACGTTTTCGTCTTCTCGGTATCCCTCGCTCAGCGCATCGGCATGAACGATGTCGCCACGCTGCGCGAGTTTGGCGATGGAACGTTGTTACACGACATTGGCAAGAGCATGCTGGATCCCGCGATTATAAACTGCCGAGGCCGCCTCACCGAGGCACAATGGGCGCTCATGAAGATGCACCCGGTGTACGGTTATGAGATCCTGAAGGACAATGGAAAGCTCACGGACCGTGCCCTGGATGTCGTTCGGCATCATCACGAGAAGATACGGGGCGGGGGGTACCCCGATAACCTCTCCGGCGCCGGGATCAGTTCTTGGACGCGCATCTGCACAATCTGCGATATCTTCGACGCCTTGACGACACAGCGGTCTTACAAACCGGCGATGAATTCGTTTCCTGCATTGCGCTTAATGAAAGACGAGATGGCGCCGGACCTCGATCCGGATTTCTTCCGCATCTTTGTGGATATGATGGGCAATCCAGGAGGCCACTAACCGCCGAGAGGGCGGTCTACGAGGGCGTCCGCCCGAAACTGTCCGCAATCGCCACGCCCGCGCTAGTGCCGATTCGCGCCGCTCCCGCCTCCGCCATCGCCAAGGCATCCTCCCACGTTCGAATCCCCCCTGCCGCCTTGACGCCAATCCGGTCCCCCACGGAATCCCGCATCAGCATCACGTCCTCCACGGTGGCGCCGGCGTTCCCGAACCCGGTCGAGGTCTTCACGAACCGCGCCCCAGCTCGCTCACTTATTTCACACAGCGCGATCTTTTCCTGATTCGTCAGATAGCACGTCTCGAGTATGACCTTAACGGACGCCTTCGACGCCGCCTTCACGATGGCGCGAATCTCCTGCTCGACAAATTGAGGATAGCCGGACTTGAGCGCGCCGATATTCGCTACCATATCGATTTCGGTGGCGCCATTTCGGACCGCTTCGCGCGTTTCCTCCGCCTTGATATGGGACGTGTTCGAGCCCAAGGGAAAACCCACGGCCACCGCAACGCCGACACCGCTCCCCGAAAGACGCCGTGCGCAATACCCGGTCCATGCCGGATTGATGGCGACAGCGGCAAATCCGTAGCGCACCGCCTCGTCGCAAAGCTCATCGATATCTTCCTGAGTCGCATAAGCACGCAACAACGTGTGTTCTATCATCTTGCAGAGTCTATCTCGCGTCACGTGCATACCTCCCCGCCCAGCCGCTCCGTGCGGCCACAGCCTATCAAATGCCCCCCTCGAATCAAGTGTATAGAGGATGGTAGCACGGACTGGAATGGGAACGCGATAGAGTTGCGCGGCCCGGCGCAGACTGTTACACTCAAAGATAAGTGACCGCTGCTCTTCTTTGCGGGTTTACCCTGTGTCCACTGCGGGAATACCGGGCGTCACGGAGTATCTCAGCAGGCTGTCTTGGGCCTCGAAACCCTTGCGGTAAGGGCAACGGCGATATCACCCTCTTTTGCGCTGTAGAAGGGCGCTTTGCTTCGGACACGCCGGTCGAGTCGCGTGGCTGGAAACAGCGCAGGACGCGCAGGTATTGCAGACAGGGAAGTCACACCCAAGTACTCGATGTCGCGGTTGATCCGCCTCAAGGGAATTAGCGAATGCGCTCTCCAGCCACACGTCAGGTCACGCGGCGCGCGGCCCCTCACCGAACGGGCGGCGCAATAGGTGTCTTCATCGCTTTTCTCTGTTGCGCAACTCTCCCAAACGCATTCGCGGAGCAGGTCCCGAAACCTTCCCCCGCCGAGTTCGTCGCGCAGAAGTTCACGCACCAAGCCATGTCCACGGAATTCGAGATCACCCTCTACGTCCCCAAAGGCGATCCGCTGACGAATAACCTGAAGTACATCGCCGATGAAGCATTCGATGCCGTGGACGACCTCGAAACCCGCCTAAGCAACTGGCGGCCGTCGAGCCAGGTTTCCACCATTAACGCCGACGCGGGCAAGGAGCCCACCCGGGCCGCGGCGGATATTGTCGATTTGGTCACGTACTCGAAGGACCTTTGGCGCGAATCCGACGGCGCGTTCGACGTCACGGTCGGGCCATTGCTGAAACTCTACGGCTTGTATCGCAAACAGGGCAAACTGCCCTCCGACAAGGAACTGTTGGACGCCCGCGCGAAGGTCGGGATGGACAAGGTTGTCATTGACCACGCCGAAGGGACGGTGTTCCTGCAGAAGCCGGGCATGCTGCTGGACTTTGGCGGCATCGGCAAGGGGTTGGCGCTCGACGAGGCCGCCGCTGTCCTGAAGAAGAACGGAATTTCCATCGCCTTGCTCAACGGAGGCGCCAGTTCCATCCTCGCCATGGGCGCCCCGCCGAACGAGAAGGGCTGGACCGTTAATATTAGACATCCTTACCGGGATAGTGATACGATTGATCACGTGATGATCGCCAATGAGGCGCTATCCACCTCCGGGTGCTACGGGTCTCAGTTGGAAGCGGGTGGCAAGACAATTTGCCACATTTTTGACCCCCGCACAGGAACTCCTATCACGGGCATGCTCACCGCAGCAGTCATCATTAAGTCAAGCGATAGACCAGGAACCATGAGCGATGCGCTCACTAAGCCAATCATGATCAACGGGCCCGAATGGACACGGCGCTACTGCAAGACGCATCCAAACGTCAGCGCGATAGTGGTGCCGGTTCCGCAGGCCGGCGAACCGAAGCCAGAACACATCAACATACCATAGGAGTGTGAACGCGATATGAAGACCAGTTTTAGTCGAAGGGATTTTCTCAAGACCGCGGGGACTGCGGCAGGTGTCGCCATTGCCGCGGGCTACTCCCCATTCTCCTACGCGCAGAATGATAAGGTGCGCGTCGCCGCCATCGGGACGGGCGGCCAAGGCAGTCTCCATCTTCGCTACGGCTTGACCGGAGCAAAGGATATTGAACTCGTTGCGGTCTGTGACGTGTACAAACCCCACTTGGACGGCGGCTGGGAACAAGCCGTGGGAAAAGACGAGACCAAGCGGAAGAACGTCAAGAAGTACATGGACTACCGCGAGATGCTCGATAAAGAAAAGATCGATGCGGTCGTTATCTCCACCCCCCTGTACACCCATCACCCGATCACCATGGACTGTCTGTCGGCCGGCAAGTACGTCTTCTGCGAGAAGACCTTGGCCTACACGGTGGAAGAATGCCGCGAAGTCGTAAAAAAATGCAACGACACCGGCCTTTGGGTCCAAGTCGGCCATCAGCGCCGATACAATCCCGGCTACAACCGCGCCATGGCCTTGGCCGCATACCGCCCCAAGGACTCGAAGGACAAACCCAATACGATTGGGCGCATCAATTACATCACAGCGCAGTGGCACCGGAACAACGATTGGCGCCGGCCCGTGGATAAGAACTACGTCTTGAGCGACGAGGAAAAGAAGTTCATCAAGGTGCCGCTGGACGAGTGGATCAATTGGCGCCTGTATCACAAGTTCTCCGCGGGCGGCCTTATGACCGAACTCGCGTGCCACCAATTGGACGTCACCAATTGGTTCCTCAACACACCGCCCAAGCGCGTGATGGGATTCGGCGGCGTGGACTACTGGAAAGACGGCCGCGACGTGGACGACAACGTGCTGCTGGCCTATGAATACGAGGTGCGTCCGTCGAATCCGGCGTTCTATGCCATGGACAAGCGGAGCGCCTTCCAGGATCTGAGGAAGATCAACCAGCCGTATACCGTGCGTGTCGAGTACTCGAGTATCTGCTCGAACGCAAAGCGCGGCGCAGGCGAACAGTTGCACGGTGATATCGGTACACTCGAACTCACCGAACCCGCCTGCTTCAAGTACCGCGAACCCGCCGCCGCCAAACCGTTCGATTCCGGTGGAGTCGTGGACGCAAAGAGCGTCGCCAACGCCATCACCTCCGGGAAGTCGCGCGAAGTGTCCACCAAGGCCGAGGGCGAGAACCAGCAAATACGCGTTCCCGGTGACACTGGCAAGGACGGCAAACCCATCGAAATGTTGCCGCACGTGGACGTTTTGCAGTTCGAGTCCTTTGTTAAGGATATCAAGGCAAAGGCGGTTCCCAAGGCGAATCAGATTGTCGGCTTGATGGCCGCGATCGCGGCGCTGTCCGGCGAGAAGGCCATGCGCGAAGGGAAGACCATCGATATCGACCCGGCGCTGTACGCCTTCGATTTCAAGACACCGGATCCGTACCGGTTTGACGATCCCGGCGAAGTGCCCGGAACCGAACCGAAAGCGAAACCCGCGCCGGCTGGCAAGAAGGGCTAGGAAGTAGTATGTGTATCCGCGTTCGGCTTCAGATGGTGAAACCGGACGCCTGTATCACCGGAAACAGCGAACCAACTATGGAGATTAACGTGATGAAACCGATCAAATACATCGCCCAAGCATTGTGCTTCGGCCTGGTCGTGGCGGTAGCGGCCTGCAGCAATCAGCCGCCCAAGAACACGCCAAAGGCTAAAATGCCTCCGAAGGAGACTGCTACTCCTTCCACTCCCGCGCCAGTTACGGAGGCGAAACCCCCAGAGGTTAAGCCCACCACGGCTCCGGTTCCGCCGCCCACGCCGGCGCCGGCCGCTCAAGCCCCCCGGGACTTCAAGTTCTCCGGTGACAACTCCGCCATCGGTTTCGTCGGCTATAACCTGATCGGCGGCCGCGAAGGCGGCTTCTCAAACTTCGAGGGTAAGGTGACCGTGACGGATGGAAAACTGGACACCACCGTGATCGATTTGACGATCGACATGCCGTCCGTCTTCTCGGACTCTGGCATCCTGACGCCGAAGCTCAAGGGTGACAAGGGATTCTTCGAAGTCGACAAATTCCCGAAAGCAACCTTCAAATCCACCAAGGCCGTGAAAGATGAGAAAGACTCTTCGACCTACATGATCACGGGAAATCTCAATCTCCACGGGGTGGAAAAAGCTATCGCATTCCCCGCGAAGATCGAATTGAAGGACAAGGAATTGACCGCGAAAGCCGAGTTCTCGGTAAACCGTCACGAGTGGCAAATCGAATACGCCGGCGAAGGCGACTACGCGGTTAAGGACGACGTCCTGATCAGACTGGATGTCAAAGCGACCTTGGACACTAAAGCCGCCCCAGACTCCAAGGCAGCTCCGGAATCTAAGGCCGCCCCGGAAACCAAACCGACGGCCAACCAGTAGTTTCCAGTTGGGGTCGAATAGTCGGTCCGGAAAGAACACTTTCAAAGCAGAGCCCGCGCCAACCCGGCGCGGGCTTTTTGTTTTTTTGGGCTCCCACTTGCGAAATGCTCTAGACAGGCGCACAATGAAACCGTGGCCGGCGTCTTGAGCCAGTGCCCAGGAGAATCGCCGGAATCTGCTCGAAACTAAGGCTAACGACCATTGTTTGGGAGGGGCTAGCGATCATGGATACACAGGTAACGCGCCGGGATTTCATCAAGACCGCGGGCATCGCAACGGGAGTCGCGATCGCCGCGGGCTATTCGCCATTTAGTTATGCTCAGAACGAAGTCGTCCGAGTGGCGGCAATCGGTACCGGAGGACAAGGCTGTCTGCACTTGCGCCTGGGCCTGCCCAAGATAAAGACGCTGCAATTGGTGGCGGTGTGCGATGTCTATACCCCCAATTTGAACGGAGGCTGGGACATCGCGGTCGAGGACGCGGACCCCAAGAAAAAGGAAGAAAAACAAAAGAACATCAAGAAGTATATGGACTACCGCGAAATGCTTGAGAAGGAGCAGTTCGAGGCGGTTATTATCTCCACCCCCCTCCACACCCATTACCAAATCGCGATGGATTGCCTCGACGCGAAGAAATACGTGTTCTGCGAGAAAACGATGTGCTACGACGTCGAGCAGTGCCGAAACCTGGTGAAAAAGTGCAACGAAACCGGATTGTGGGTCCAAGTGGGGCACCAACGCCGTTACAATCCCGGCTACAACAGGGCGCTGTGGCTGGCGCGCGAAAAAGGCGTGGTGGGCCGCATTAACCACATCACCGCCCAATGGCACCGTAACAACGACTGGCGGCGGCCCGTTGACCCTGCCTACGTGCTGTCCGCCGACGAAAAGAAGTGGATCCCGGATCTCGAGAAACACATCAACTGGCGCCTCTACAATGAGTTCTCGGCCGGCGGCCTGATGACAGAACTCGCCACGCACCAACTGGACGTATGCAACTGGTTTCTACACACGCCCCCGTCGCGGGTCTTTGGCTACGGCGGAATCGACTACTGGAGAGATGGCCGGGATGTATATGACAACGTGTCCCTGACCTACGAGTACGACATGGTCCCGTCTAACCCCGCATTCGGCACTATGGATAAGCGTACGTCCTTCTTGAGCATGCAGACGATGAATCGGCCCTATACCGTCCGCGCCACCTACACCAGTATCTGCGCAAACGCCAAGCGGGGCTCCTCGGAAATAATGCAAGGCGACAAGGGCACGCTGGAGCTCACCGAGCCGGCCTGCTTCGGCTACACCGAGCCCGCTGCGGTTGGCGCATGGGACGCAGGCGGCATCGTTACCGCGGCGAGCGTCGCCAAGGACATCACCTCGGGCAAGTCGTTACAGGTTTCCACCGCCGCCGACGAGAGCAAGGAACAGTTGTTCATGGCGGAAACCAGGCACGTTGACGCGCTGCAATTTGAGTCGTTCGCCAATGACATCTTCCAGAAGAAGGTCCCCAAGGCGAATCAGATGGTCGGATTGCTTGCCGCGATCGTGTCGCTGAATGGGTCAAAGGCGATGAAGGACCGCACGGAGGTCGCCATCGACAAGGCACAGTACACGTTTGACTTTGAAACGCCTGACCCGTACCGCTACGACAACTTCCCGCCGGCGGATATCAAGTGGCGCGGTTAGCGTCGAACAGACGGAGTTAGGAGGACCACCAAGACTCGAATCATCCGATCAGGTTATTGGACAGTTCCGGTGTCTCCGCCAAATCGGCGACGGTGGTTTCGCTCAGCAACTTTAGATACGCTTCACGCAATGGCAGCCATTGGAAATGTAGGGCGCACGGCGCTTTGCCGTCGCACCGCGCTTGACCAAGAAAACAACCCGACCAACGGCTGAGTTGGTCGATGGGGTCCACCACGTCGAAAAGCGAAATCTCGTGGATATCGCGGGCCAACCGAAAGCCTCCTCCTAAGCCTTTTTGGGATATAACGAGTCCTTCGCGCGCCAGCGTCTGGAGAAGTTTGCCCAGGTAATTCTGCGGGGCGCCGGCCTGCTTGGCGATTGCGCCCGCTCCGAGATAGACCCCCTTTGGCAGCCCCGCCAAGACGACCATCGCCCGCAGCGCATGAACTGCTGTCTTTGAAACCATCGAGATTCCTCTGTAGTCCGGTGTCAGAACCAAATTCTGGCGCGCCAATCGCCTGGCTTTCCGGGCGGCGCGCCCGTGTTGTGCGCAGCCTGGTCCAGCGAGCGCTACCCACCAGTCAATTGTGACGCCAAAGCCTTACGCTGTCAAAGTGGATGCGGGCGATGCGGAGCCGCGTCGACTTGTTCGAGGTCTCCGAGTCCGGAATGCTCCACGAGGTATCTCACAACACTGTCTTCTTCGTTCGTGCCGATAACGCATGTGGCGTGTTGTTTCAACTCTTCTTTCGCGTTACCGACTGCAACGGCGTGGCTGGCGATTCGGAACATGCCAAGATCGTTCATGTGATCTCCGAACACCGTAAGCTGACTCGCGGCGATCCCGAAGTTCTCAGCCAAAGCGCGAATGGCCTGATCCTTTGTCGCTTTCGTATCGTGAAGTGTGAGCCAATACCAGCCAGCTTGATAGGGATTCTCGAATAGGTGCGGTTCTATACTTCCCCGGCAGGTTTGAACAATTTCCGCAAGGAGCGCTTCGAGCGGACCTCGTCGATCCATCACGGTAAGACACACCACCCGATACAGCAGGGTTTCATGAAGAGCATCCGTTCGACGGAGCCGCCGGTCCGCCATACGCAGTTTCTCGTCCACGTGCCGCTGCATGCCCTCGTTTATCGCCTCATCATAGAACAGCAGGTCGTCTTGGGTGTCGTCCACACACGAAACAAAAGGCCGCATGCCCTGCCGTAGTATCAAACCGTAGAGTTCATCGACGGTATCGCGCGCGATAGAATTGACAACGTGATGATAGCCAGTCTGCAGGTCCGAAATGAAGGCCCCATTGAACTCGATGACCGGCAACGCGATCCGAACGCCGCGCAGCACGTAGCCCATGGACACGACACTTCGCGCGCTGGCTACAGTAAACTGCATCCCTCGGTTGATGAGCTCATTGAGATGACGGCACGAGAACTCGGAAACCGTAGCGTCGTTGCGCAAGAGCGTTCCATCCAAATCGGATACGTAAAGACGCCCGCCGCCATCAGCCATGGGCGGCCCCGTCCGCGGCGGATTCGGTCACGGCTGTGTCGCGATGCGCGGAATCCCCGTCAAACACGCTAATGCGCACTGACTCGCCAACCTTTGGCGGAGTGAACGGATGGTACCGGCCGTCGAGATTTACGTACATATGCAAGTCGCCTTCCCAATCGACCCAAACCAGGGACGGGTCTTCGAGTGGGACGTCGAAGCGGAAGCGAACTTCGTCGGGCATCCCTTGCGAAGTCACGGATAGCACTTCGATGGTGAGGCCCGACAGCCGCACCGAGTAACCAACCGAAAACGAGTGCGCCGGGCCGCGGAACATGCGCGCCCACGGGGCCTGCACGAACCCTCCTTCGGGACGAAGTATCAGCGTATTGGCGTCGGTCCGTGTTAGGGTAACTGGACGAATTCCCATGTTCAGCGCCCAACAGTGGCGTGGCGTCGGCTCGCGCAATGACGAGCGCATAATGGGAAGATGCCACGCCATGAAGTCGTTGGGTGCGTTTACAATCACCAAGTCCTTACGAACGATATCCGGCGAAGCCGGCGCCGAGTCATTGGCCTCGTTCAGGCTTTGCTGGGCCTGGCGCATTCCATGCGTGCGAAACGGAAAGACCGAGGGAGAAATTACCAGAAACACAACTACCCAATACACGCCCAGCCACCGCATGCCCCGGCCTCGCGCGCCACTAGCCAGCGGTCCGGCCGCCGTCGTCTCCACGATGAATCCCAGCATCTCGGCCACCAGCCCCATGGCGCCCACGCTCACAAAAAGGAGAAGCCGATCCATGGGAAACGTTGCGCAGACCGGAAGCGCCGCCAGCGCTGTGCCGAGCAACCAGAATCGTGAAGTCGCGTTGCGCGCAAGAACCGGGGCCGCGAGATAGAGCATGACGGCTATGAACGCAACGGCTACGCCGACATAGGTCCACGCCAGCCACGCCATGCTTTCGGGGATGAAGATAAAGAACGGCGAAGGAATCCCTCCGAATTGCGCCAGCATGAGCACCGGAAAACGCCTGACAAGCTCCTGAACGTAAAGGCCGGTTTCCGTGCCGGGATCGAGATACATGCCGGACCCCACGGCGCCGTATCCAAGCCGCTCGTACGCCCCGTGCCACACCACTACGAGCGCCCCGTACGGTATGAGCGCGGCCAACCGCCCCCACCACCTTCCCCGGCGGTCTAGGAAGAGCGCGTATGCGAATAGGTACGCCCCCGCCGCTACCGCCGCCTCACCGCAGAGCAGCCCCACCCCCAGCGCCAATGGCGCCAGTACGGCGCCAAGGCGCCACCCATCACGCCGCCATCGGTCATGCGCGATGAGCGTCAGTACGCCGAAAAACACGGCCATGAGCGCGTTCCGATTGGCGATCCACCCCACCGGCATCGCGTGAACCTTATCGACCGCGAACAAGAGCGCCGCCAGACCCGCGACCCAGCGGGTCTCGATCAAACGCCGATACAGAATTCCGCACGCGCAAATTACGAGAACGTAGCAGGCGATATTCTCGAGGTGCATGACCCAGGCGTGGTCCCCCCAGACCAGGGTGTCGAAGTAGTGCGTGAGCGAGACCAGGGGCCGCCAAAACGATAGGCGGACCGTGTCGTAACTGAACCAGGGAATCAGTCCTCGATCCTTAAACTGAAGATTGTAGGCCGCATCGCCGCTGGCAAACTCGAAGGTGTTCAACGGAGATCGGGCAAGCTCCTCCATGCCGGGAAACCCTTGGGTAACCATTCGCATGAAGTGATCATCGGCCACGAACCCGCCGCAAAGACTTGGCGCAGCTAGGATCGCGCCAATGATCGCTGCAATCAGAATACTGTTACGCCGCTCGAGGATGGGCCGAAGGAATCGCAGGATACGCACAGAATTCACGCTCGATAGTGGTTTGCCGGGGGAGAATCCCGCGTCTCGCACGGTGTGTCGGCGCGCATTCTCCGGAACGAAGGCCGAATTCTACGCGGAAGCGTACCCTTTCCACAAGAATTAGCCGACACAAACGACCCTGGCGAGACTAGTCGGGTAACGCCCGCCTGCGGCCGGCCGCCGCGCCCGTACGGCCTCATGACCGTCCACTGCCGGCTATTTTGGCTTCGGCGCCTCGGGCTTCTTGTTCCCGGAAAACATGGTGCTCATCATGTCGCGCATTGTCTGCGCCTGTGTCTGTTGCTGGTTCAAGAAGCGCTCGGCCAGGGCATATTGTTCTTCATCCAACTGCGTACGGAGCCTCTCTCGCGAACGGTCAATGGCTGCGAGCTGGGCGTCAAACGCGCTCGCCGGATTCTTCTCCGTGGACGATCCGGGCTTGCCGAAATCGGGAACGCTGGCCAGCGTTTCCTCCACAAGCGTCTGCTTGATCAGATCGCGGCTTTCTTGCTTCATGGACGATCCCGACATGCTCAACTGCATATCATATGACTGTTCGAGCGTGTGACGCGGCATGTCTTCCTGGTATTGATCATACTTGGCCAACTCGTCGGCCGAGAGCACCTTGCTCAACTCGTCCCGTATCTGTTTCTGGGCGTTCTGACTCTCTTTCCCCATTTGCTCCGTGTCCACCTTCTCGCCGGACATCATCTTGAGTCCCGCCTGCATTTGCGCCTCGAGATTCTTGGACACGATACCCCGCGCTTGCTCCTCGACGTCGGCTGGCAAATTCAAGTCCTTGAAGAATGGCCCATACATCGCATTCACCTGCATGTCTACACTCATCTTGGCCAGGGCTTTGCCTTTTTCCCCCTTGAACATCTCCCCTAGACCCTTAAACGGATTCCCCTCGTCCGCTTTCCCTTCCTCGCCGGGCGCCGCGCCTTTGAACAAAGCCTTTAACGCTGCCGCAGGGTCCTTGCTTGCTAGCGCGTCCGCGCTGGCCTTTCCGGGTTCCGCCTTCAGTTTCTCGACCGTCTTGGTGGCTTCGTCCAGCTTCTTTTCGATATCGTCCGTCTTGGCCTTGGCCAGAACTTGGAGTTTGTTCAGATCCTCGATCTGATTTTCCAGCGTCGCCTTCCACTGATGCGCGGTGTCCCGTTGCTGTTGCGCCTCCCGCAATTTCAGTCCAAGCGCTACCGCGACGACGATGGCAATAACCGCCACGATCCAACCGCCGAATTTCAGAAACGTGCTCATGATTACCCCTTTCCGTGTGAAATCTCCCCAGCCCCGCCCCAATTACCCGAATTAAAGCATCGGCTGATGGGTATTCTGCATCAACACACTACGCGCCACCGGCGCGTCGACGCAACATTATTATAGACACGGAATTCGCGCGAAAGGTTCAAACACACTGCGCGGCGCCCGCGCGTGAGCCCGACAAGAACTCCCAAACAGTCTAGCACGAATCGTGTTCCCGCAAATTGAAAATCATTGGCCGGACACGGGAGAGACGCGTCCCCAAGGAGTGAGCGAGGTATAGACACTGAGCGCAACGATGGATTCGGAATTGGCGTACCCCGGCGCAAAGAAATCAGCATCCACAACTCATTGCCAAGTATCCGGTTACACACACTTGGAAGCCTGCGGCGCGATCTCACGCTCGGGAGAGGCCGCGTCAAGTATCGCGGCGGCGTTCCATATGATATACTTTGGGTGAAGGTGGGTAGGCCGGCCCCCGAGACGCCGCGCAAATCCTTTGTCAGAAACGTTTCCGCGCTTCTCGTGTAGATTCTCTGACAGGGTATCTGAAGGTGGCGTGCGGCAAGTCCTCCGGGGCGGGATTGGCTGCGCAGGCTAGAAGCTCGATTAGTTCACACTTACAGGCGGGAAACGGCCGCGGCGGTCCGACCCGTGGGAATAGCAGCGAATGATAAGTAAATCCCTGGAAGCGACTCTGGGCGCGGCCCTGCGCGAAGCGCGAAGCCGGCGCCACGAATACTTGTGTACCGAACACTTGCTCTATGCGATCCTCGACGACGCCTATGGTAAGGAAATCCTTTCCAATTGCGGGGCAAACGTCGCCCATCTGAAGCGTTCTCTGGAGAATTTCTTTTCTACGGAACTAGACCGGGTCCCGGACGGCGCCAAGCATAACCTTCAGCAGACCGAGTCCTTCGAGCGCCTGATGCAGCGCGCTATTGCCCATGTCCACTACTCCGGGAAGAAGGAAGTGGACGCGGGAGACATTCTCGCCGCCATGTTCGAGGAAAAGGACTCGCATGCGGCGTATTTCCTGCGCACGGAAGGGCTTTCCCGCCTCGACGTCCTGAATTACATTTCGCACGGCGTTTCCAAGGCGGGTTTCGAATCCGACAGCGCCGAGGACGAGTCCGAAACTGAGATCACGGAAGTAACCGGGAAGGACAAGCGGCGGCCATCGCGTGATCCGCTCGAAGCGTTCACGGTCAACCTCGCCAAGCGCGCCGTCGAAGGCAAGATCGACCCCTTGATTGGGCGCGCGGATGAGTTGCGCCGCACTATCCAGATCTTGTGCCGCCGACGGAAGAATAACCCCATCTACGTGGGTGAGCCCGGCGTGGGCAAGACCGCCATAGTCGAAGGTCTCGCGTTGCGCATCCGCGATGGGCTTGTGCCCGACGTGCTCAAGAACATCGAAATCCTTACGCTCGACTTGGCCGCGCTCTTGGCTGGCACCAAATTCCGCGGCGACTTCGAACAGCGTCTCAAGGCCGTGATCACCGAACTCGTCAAGCGCAAAGACAAGGCCATCCTCTTTATCGACGAAATCCACACCATCGTCGGCGCCGGCTCCACATCGGACGGGTCGATGGACGCCTCGAACATCCTCAAGCCGGTGCTGGCCAACGGCGAAATCCGGTGCATCGGTTCGACAACATACGAAGAGTACAAGAAGCATTTCGAGCGGGACCGCGCGTTGTCGCGCCGATTCCAGAAGGTGGAGATTGGTGAACCCAGCGTCGAAGAAACGGTGCAAATCCTCCGCGGACTCAAGTCCCACTACGAGAAACACCACGGTATTCGCTACACCGACAGCGCCCTCGAGGCGGCCGCCGAGCTGTCCGCGAAACACATTAACGACCGCTTTCTGCCGGATAAGGCCATTGACGTGATTGATGAAGCGGGCGCATACGTCCGCCTGCTGCCGGCGTCCACCAAGAAAACCATTCGGCCCATTGACATCGAGCGGGTCGTCTCGCTGGTGGCGAAGATTCCGGCGCGCAGCGTGTCGTCCTCGGACAAAGCGCAACTGGGTGTGCTGGAACAAGAACTGAAGCGGGTAGTCTTCGGCCAGGACGACGCGATTCACGCGGTGGCTACTTCCATCAAGCGCTCGCGCGCTGGATTGGGCTTGCCGGAAAAGCCGACCGGATGCTTCCTGTTCACTGGTCCGACCGGTGTGGGCAAGACGGAAGTGGCCAAGCAGTTGGCGGGTATTTTGGGTGTTCACTTCGCCCGCTACGACATGAGCGAGTACATGGAAAAGCACGCCGTAGCGCGGCTCATCGGCGCGCCTCCCGGCTATGTGGGTTTTGATCAGGGTGGACTGTTGACGGACGAGATTCGCCGGAATCCCTACTCGGTTCTCTTATTGGACGAAATCGAAAAGGCGCATCCGGACCTCTTCAACATCCTGCTGCAAGTCATGGACCACGCCACCTTGACCGATAACAACGGCAAGAAGGCCGATTTCCGCAACGTCGTGCTCATCATGACCTCAAACGCCGGCGCCCGCGAGCTTACCGCCAACCTCATCGGTTTTGGAATGGCCCCGGATGACGCGAAGAGCAAAGGATTGAAGGCCATCGAAAAGGCGTTCAGTCCCGAGTTCCGCAACCGCCTCGACGCGATAGTCGCATTCGACGCGCTGCCCGTTCCCATCATCGAGCGACCAATGGCTACGACAAGAACTTCGGCGCCCGCCCCCTGGGCCGCCTCATCCAGACCGCCATAAAGGACCAGTTGTCCGACGAACTGCTATTCGGCCGCCTCGAAAAAGGTGGTGAAGTCATCGTCGAAGTCCAGGGCGACACCCTCGGCCTGTCGTTTTCCGATAGTGTCAACCCCGCGCTTTCCGGCGCCGATCCTGAAGAAGCGAACACCGCGTCAGACTAAAGCCCCCTAACGCACCCCGGTTCGTTCGCTGAAAGCGAAACATATCTATTAGCCCGGGGGTGGCCGGCGCAGGCTTTGCGAAGGCGGCCTCCCCTGGGACCAATCGCCCAACCTTCCGTCTTCCCTGTAAGGGATACATAGCGCTTGCCCACCGCTCAAACTCTCTGTCACAATACATCCGCCACTCGAACTCGGCGGTGAACTCATCAGAGGAGGGGCATCAGATGAAGCTTATGAAGCGGCTTTGTATTCTGGGCGGCGCTCTGGCGCTCTTCTCAATCCTGATCGTAAGCGCACTGATTTCACGGGATTTGCGATGGCAAACAACGGTCACGCCCCTCACGTTTGAAGAGATTCAGAGATCGTTCCCCGTGACTTCCGCTGCTTCCCCCGAGTATGAAAGAGAATCCAACATACCGCCTAGTACTTATGAGGCGGATGTGCCGGCCGCCGTTATCCCTCCGCATTCGATTGGGCTTGTGGCGGCGCCGACTCATGAACAGATTCGGGAAGCCTGGAGTTCGGAGTACGCGCGGGATTTTGGCTCGGCGCGCGCACGGGCATCGCGAACCCTCTTATCGGCGGTCGCAACAGCGTTTGGAGGCTCGTATTGCGGTCAGATGCGCGGCGAAATTGGTGAAGGATACCTCCGCGCCGGAGATTTTGATGCGGCGCGAAATTACTTACGCGCAGCGATTCGCATCGAGCGGGACTATTTTGGCAAGTCATATGACTACGTGAAGTTGGCTTGGCTAGAGGAAGATCCCCAGGTCGCGACGGCCCTTCTGGAGCGGTCCTGTGCGAAGTCTAGCCCGGGGGCGGAGATTGATATACGGGCTCCGCAAAACGCATTGCGCCTGGCCATCGTGACGGGAAGTGATGAACTGGCCACGTACTATTATCAGCGTTACCGTGATTCGTGGGATCAATGGCACGATCAATTGGACAGTGACATCAGAGTATGGATCGCGGCGCGCCGAGCGAAGAAGTAATCCCAGCAAGGCGAGACTAAGCTAACGCTAATCCACCGATTCTGCTGTTCCACGTTCAATGAGGGGCGAATCGTCTACCCATTTCACAACCGCGCCCCGGCTTGTTCGCCGAAAGCAAAACATATCGTTTAGCCCATCGCGGCGTGGCTGCAACTAACACTACAACGCTATTGGCGTGAAAACGCGGCGTAGCCGCAACTAGCCCCGGTAGGGGCGTTAGAGGCTAGCCCACGGCGTGAGCCGTGGGTACACGTAGTGCCCCACCCTGCAGTCAGCCCCGGTAGGGGCGTAAGGAATATAGTCCATCGCGGCGCTATCGCAACTAATACGACGATGCTATCAGTCCAAAGACGCGGCGAAGCGCCGCATTATAGCCCCGATAGGGGCGGCGCTATGTCAGCCCAGGGCAACGCCCTGGGAAATCGGGATGGAGGATTTGAAAGCCCTGTAAGGGCGCGCTATGGATGGTCTCACGTCACATTCGCTAGCCAGGGTATACCTATACGTCATTCTCAGCGCGAACGATCGTGCGCCGTGACCTGACCTCGCGGGAGGGCCGCTAGGTCTAGTACCGGTATTACTTCTCTGCTTCTATGCAACTGCCATACACACAGAGAGGGTACAGCGCAATTTGTCAGGCAAACTGGCGTTGTAGTACTAGGAGCCGGACCGCGAATAACGTCCCAGCTTGTTCGCTGAAAGCGAAACATATCAGTTAGCCCAGGGGTGGCAGCCACAGGCTTCGCGAAGGCGGCCTCCCCTGGGACCACGCGCCCACCCATCCGGCTTCCCTGCAAGGGATACTTAACGCTTGTCCGCCGCCCGACCTCTCTGCCACAATACACCCGCCACACGATATCGGCGGTGGACTCATCACAGGAGGGGCGTCGGGTGAAGGCACTAAAGTGGCTTGGGATTTCCGTAGGCGTTCTGATTCTCTTCGCGCTGATACTCGTAGTCACATTGTCCGCCCGAGACATCCAATGGCGGTCAACCGTCAAGCCCCTAACCGTCGACGAAATCCAGCGCCCTGCGCCACATTCCACCGCGCCATCCCAACAAGACGCCGAATCGGATCACTCGCTCTCCGTCAACGAGGAGCCTTCTCCGTCCGCGTACACCGCGCCACACCCATCCGAACTTGCGGCGCTACCAACATTGAAACAGGTGCGAGAGCATTTCGCTCTAGACCCCGATTCGGGACGAAAGCCGAACTATCTTTCAGCCGCCGAGTTGACAAAACGAAAAGCTGAACTTCTCGTCGGAAGAATAGTAACGAGCGCGGTTTCTTCCGTCGGGGGCGACGGAGCAGACCGGTTTTGTGGTGACATACATGGCTCCATCGGCGACCGGTATCTTTGGGACCTTGGCGATCTCGAATCGGCGCGCGCCTATCTTCGCGATTGTGTACGGCGCCGTTCAACGGAAGAGCGCCGTGGCTATTACTGCACGAAGCTGGCTTGGCTCGAGGAGGACCCCCGCGTCGTAGCGGCACTTCTCGAGGAATCCTGCGCGGCCAAACCCGTGAATCCCTCGGCCGAAGCATCGGCGCCGTGTAACGCGTTACAACTCGCCGTTCTAACGGGAAGCGATGAACTTGCCACGTATTACTATCAGCGTTACCAAGATTCGTGGGAAAAATGGCATGACTATTTGCGTCCAGAGGTTCTAGATTGGATCGCGGCCTACAACGCCAAGAAGTAACCCGATCCGCCGTGAATCGGCAACCACGAGCCGAGCTGGTGGTATGAGGAAGCCTCCCAAGAGGCTCCTATACTTTCGGTTCGCATACGTGACTGCTAACGTGTCATTCTTTTGAGCTGCGGACACCGGGACAGGGCTGCTTGTAACAAGAACACCGAGCAAGAACGCCGTGACCGGGAGGGCGAATGTCCTCATTCGCCGGTCTGGGCGCTTCGACCGGCCCCTACTCAAATAGGTTGCTTAGGGCACCCAAAACAAAAGGCCACGGTTGGCCCCGGCGGCTGGGGACAGCCGCCCTCCCGCTCGCCCCGTCTCTACTATTGAGAGACTCCTAGCAACAAAGTGAGTAATCTGCCCCGCGCATTTCGAGCGCTCCGCCTGGTGTGCGCGCGCCGAACTCCATGGTATACGTATGTACTCCGCCCTATTGCGGGAACTTATACGCGCCCGTATACAAATCAAACAGCGTCCGGTAATACTTCATGAACCGTTCCGCCTGCGCCTGCGTCTGATTCTCGCCCACCTCCTTGATCTCCGCCAGACACCATCCCGCGTAGTTGATGGACTTGAGCTTGTTGAACAGGTCTTGCCAGGGATATTGATACACGCCGATATCGGTAATGTGACAATGGCCAATCTTGTCCTTCAACAGCGCAAAGCTGGCGTCGATGCTCTTCTTCTCATCCATGTCCGTCGCGTTGGAATTCCAGCACGCGTACACGTTCGGATGATTGGCGGCGTCCAGGATCATCTTGATATTCTTCGGCCGTTGAGTCTCTTTCCCATGCACCTCGAGCCGCACCTGAATGCCGATGCCCTCGGCGAACACGCCAATCTGCCTCAAGGCAAGACCGATCTGTTCGCAGGTTTTCTCCGCGGGAACGCCCTTGTCCGTCTGCAGCCCATTCGGCCGGACTTTGATGCCCGTCGTCCCCACGTCCGCCGCAAGTTGCGCGTAAGCGATGCTGTCCTCGACGTTCTTCTTCACTACGGCAGGGTCCGTGGAATGATATTCGAACGCCGAACCCAGTCCAGCAATCTCGATCCCGGACTCGGCAAAGAGCTGCTTCACCTTGGTCCGCTCTTCCTTCGTCAGCGCGACCTCGACTCCGTGCTTATGGCCTGTGCGAAGTTCGACGCCCTTGAGGCCGGTCTTCTTGCATAGATCAATCAACTGCGGGCAATCCATGTCCTTGCCCATGTTGTAGGTCACCATACCCAGCTTCATGCCGTCTTCCTTTCCGCGAAACAGCCCGTATCGGCCTCCAACGCCCTTCACGCGCCAGGAGGAGCAACCACACGCCCCTGCGCTTTCCCCATGCCCTATACTACCCAAAGTTCCCGCAGAATAGCGAACACCGCCAACGTATCCCGCGGGGTATCGCAAACAGAATATTGATGCCCAGGAGATGCGTCCCCGCAAGCGCGGCGTGGTGTTTGAAGACGAAGTTCGTGCCTCCCCTTCTACACGCGGGCCGGGCCGGCGAGTTCATTATGTCGCCCTCCCACGCGTTCCAGCTGGATGTCCCCCTCGAAAACATTCTGAAGCTCTACGAACTCGCCGCGTTGCCCTACGATGCAATCTGAGCGCGCATTCGCGTTCTGAACGAAACCACCATCGCCCTCTCAACAGCGAAACGGCTGGCGCCGCTCGTCACGAGCAGCGCCAGCCGTTTATCAGTAGTTTTTCGGCGTCCCAAAGGGGGGGCTTAGTGACACCAAAAAACGCAACACGTCCTAATCGAACAACTTGAACTAGATGTCGTAATACAGGAAGAACTCATACGGGTGAGGCCGGATATTGATGGCCTGCACTTCGTTCTTGTACTTGTACTCAATCCACGTCTCGATTACATCCGCCGTGAACACGTCGCCCTTGAGCAGGAACGCGTGATCCTTCTCGAGGTTCTTGAGCGCCTGGTCCAGGCTGCCCGGAACCTGCGGCACTTTGGCCTTTTCTTCCGCCGGCAGATCGTACAGATCTTTGTCCAGCGGCACGCCCGGATCGATCTTGTTCTGAATGCCGTCCAGACCGGCCATCAACAGCGCCGAGAACGCCATGTACGGGTTGCAGGACGGGTCCGGTACGCGGAACTCGACGCGCTTGGCCTTGGGGCTGGCCGAATACATCGGGATACGGCAGCAGGCGCTGCGGTTGCGGCTCGAGTACGCGAGGTTCACCGGCGCTTCAAAACCCGGGACCAAACGCTTGTACGAGTTCATGGTCGGGTTGGTCAGAGCGACCAACGACGGCGCGTGCTTCAGCAGACCGCCAATGTACCACAACGCTTCCTGGCTGAGACCCGCGTACTTGTCACCCGCGAACAAGGGCTTGTTGCCCTTCCAGATGCTCTGGTGTACGTGCATTCCGGACCCGTTATCACCAAAGAGCGGCTTGGGCATGAACGTCGCAGACTTGCCATTCTTCTTGGCCGTGTTCTTGATGACGTATTTGTACATCGTCAGCATGTCGGCCATCAGCGTCATCGAATCGAACCGGAGATCGATCTCGCACTGGCCCGCTGTGGCGACTTCATGGTGGTGGCACTCGACATTCAGACCGCACGCCAGCATGGTCGCAACCATTTCGTTGCGCAAATCCTGAAGCGAATCGGACGGGGGAACCGGGAAGTACCCTTCCTTATAGCGCAGCTTGTAACCAAGGTTAGGCTTCTCATCGCGGCCGCTGTTCCAGATGCCTTCCGAACTGTCCAGGTGATAGTACCCGGAGTGCGACGTTTGATCGTACCGCACATCGTCGAATACGAAGAACTCCGCTTCCGGACCGAACAGCGCGCGATCTCCGATCCCGGTAGTAAGCAGGTAGTTTTCGGCCTTCTGCGCGATGCAGCGCGGGCAGCGCGAATACCGCTCCTTCGTGATCGGGTCAAGGATGTTACAATACATGATGAGCGTCTTCATCTCGGAGAACGGATCGATCGTCGCCGTCTTCGGGTCCGGCATGACCAGCATGTCACTCTCGTTGATCGCTTGCCAGCCGCGGATACTCGATCCGTCGAAGCCCAAGCCATCTTCAAACGTGTCTTCCTGTACCAACCCCGCCGGAATGGTAAAGTGCTGCTGAAGTCCGGGGAAGTCCATGAATCGGAAATCGACGAACTTAACTTCCTGCTTCTTAATTAGGTCTACTACATCTTTCGGGCCAAAGTTCTTGTACATAACTTCCTCCGTTGAATAAGCTCCGCAGCGTAAGTACTTCGTGTGTTTATGCGATCTATGTTAACGCGATGTCACCCGATTCGCCGGTGCGAATACGAATGGCCTCGTCAATGGGCAACACAAATATCTTCCCGTCGCCGATACGCCCCGTCGAGGCCGCCTTGACGATGGTCTCCAGCACGCGTTCGAGCACGTCGTCGCTCACCACGATCTCAAGCTTCACCTTGGGCAGGAACTCGACGACGTACTCCGCGCCCCGGTACAGCTCCTTGTGCCCTTTTTGGCGTCCAAATCCCTTGACCTCCGAGACCGTCAGCCCCTGAATCCCGACACCTGCAAGCGCCTCCTTCACCTCTTCGAGCTTGAAGGGCTTGATGATGGCTTCTACTTTTTTCACGGCTACACCCTTTCAAAACGTGCATTCTGCCAAAACTAGAGTGAATCCCGGAGTATAGTCCAGAGTTCTGAGAAACCGCAAGATGGGCAAAATGCGACACGCGAACCGCCCGGTGATGCGCTAAGCGCCACTCGCCATTCCTCAAAGAGCAATATGTATGCCAACAAGATCGGTGCGGTCCGCCTTGCCAGAGACCTCGGTATGAATTTGCCTGTTCCGCGCCAGACACCGCGAAATTTCCGCCTGTTGTCGTAGCCTCTACGCGTCGGGGGGCGTCCGGAACCCTTTGCCCGGCCCTTCTCCGCCAATCCACTATCTACGAATCGGTAGGAAAGTCTGCATCAAAAGTACCTTGACGTAGTTTTATTTCGAGCGGGCGGATCTCGCCGCCTACCCGGAATCTACACAAGCAAGCGCCGCCAAACTCCTCAACCTCGACGCGTATCGTCGTTTCTGTTATCCTTCGTCAGTACATTGCCGTTCGGCCACACCGCGTGAATATCACGTTGGCTGGCTGGCCCGCCCAACGACGCGAGAATAACGCGCTAGGAGGAAGGAATTCTGATGGTTGACAAAACCCATGGAGAAGTCTCGCGGCGGAATTTCATCGCGGGTGTGGGAGCCGTGGCCTTGGCCGGCGCCGCAGCCGGAGAATCCTTGAAATCGTCGGAAACCAAGTCGGCAAAGCCCAAGAAGCGGGCGCCTATCGCGAAGATCCGTATGGGCGTCGTCGGTGGAAACTTCGGGGCCGGCTTTCAATGGCATCTGGATCCGGATTGCAAGGTCACCGCGGTCTGCGATATTCGAGATGAAGCCCTTGGACGCCTCGCGAAGACGTACGGGTGCGCCAATACCTTTAAGACCTTCCGCGAGATGCTGCAACACCCCGAACTCGACGCGGTTGGAGTGTTTACACCGGCTCCGTTGCACGTTTGGATGGCGATCGAGGCGATGAAGGCCGGAAAACACGTCATTAGCGCGGTCCCCGCCGGGATGTCCGCCGATGAATTGGAGGAACTGCTGGACTGCGTCAAATCCACCGGTATGACCTACATGATGGCCGAAACCAGCTATTACCATCCGGAAATCATCGCCTGCCGCGAAAAAGCGCAGGCAGGCGAGTTCGGAACCATTTTCTATTCGGAGGCCGAGTATCACCACGAGGGACTGAAGGCGTTAATGTACGACGACCGCGGGCTCCCCACATGGCGCCACGGATTTCCGCCCATGCACTATCCGACGCACTGCACCGGCATGATCGTCCCCGTTACCGGCGAACGACTAACAGCGGTTTCCGCAATCGGCTGGGGAGACGACCACGAAATCCTGCGAACGAATACTTACGGCAACCCATTCTGGAACACGACCGCATTTTTCCGCACGGCGCGCGGTCATTCAGCGCGCGTGGCGGTCTATTGGCACGTCGCCGCGGGCGGAACGGAACGCGCGTCATTCTACGGAGATCGTATGTCTTATAGCGCCGCGCGGCCGGAGGGCTCGCCGAACTCCTTGGTAACAATAGCCAAAGACGGGAAGACCACCCTCGACACCAACGGATACCCGGAGGGCGATGTGCATATCGATCCCGACAAGACTCCGGACTACTTCGACCGTCTTCCCGAACCCATGCGAGTACAGACCGGCCATCACAACTCCCACACGTTCCTGACGCATGAGTTTGTGCGCGCCGTCATCGAGGACCGTCCGCCTTCGGTGGACGTCTACGAGGCCATCGCGTATACGATGCCGGGGATTGTGGCCCACCAGTCCGCGATACAGAACGGCCGGACGATTCGGATTCGCGACTATGGTGTTGCCCCCGAGCGCGAAAAAGCGGCCAAAAACAAAGCCTGAGGAATTGGCGGCTTCGCCGCCGGACTGGTAGTAACGCCCCCGCGTAGTATATGGAGTACGGCCCCTCGCACGGCAAGCTTCCCGCTGCGGGAGACCTTTCGGCGATTCAGTTTACTTCCACGCCCACTTTGGCCAGCGCGCGCCGCAAATCATCGGGAGTAAACGGCTTCTGCAGGCACATCGCCGCGCCGATCTCGATAATCTTGCTGGCCGTATCGCCGTCGTAGTAACCCGTCATTGCGATGACGTGGATATTGGCGCGATCCGGGGACGCCTTTATCCTGCGGCACACCTCGAACCCGTCGATACCTGGCAAGCGCAAGTCGAGAAACACCACGTCGGGCCGGAACGTCGCCACCTGGTGACCGGCGTCAAAACCGTCCATGGCCACTTCGACTTGGAATGATGTCTGCGACCGCTCGAGAAACCGGCGAATTACCGAGACAACTGCCTTCTCGTCGTCCACAACCAGCACCCGCGTGCCCGAATTGTCCAAATCGGTGTGAATCGGGATGTTATTCTCGCGCAAGAACTGGATGAGGTCTTCGCGGCGAATACGCCGATGGCCCCCGGGTGTCTTGAAAACGTGGATTCGTCCCGCCTCAGCCCATTTGCGAATCGTATCGGCCGTAACGTGGCAAAACCGTGCAACCTCTGATGTGCTGAACGACTGTTTCATGTCCATAAGTGGTGAGCCCAATCCAAAGATACGAGATTATCCCGTCATCTCTCAACCGCACGATATTTTGAACACGCCAAGCCCCCAAACCGCGATAGGCCCTCCAGTGAGGGACGCCCGTGTGGCATGGAGAGTAACGTCCGGCCTGTCACGGCCTGCGTGCCGGATTACTACAGTAAAGTAATGGAGCTGGAGCGGGGAATCGAACCCCGGACCTCATCATTACGAGTGATGCGCTCTACCAACTGAGCTACTCCAGCATAAAAAAATGGTGCCAAGGCGCAGAATCGAACTGCGGACACGCGGATTTTCAGTCCGCTGCTCTACCAACTGAGCTACCTCGGCACGGGCGCCTAAGATCGTAAGTGATTACCCTAGCCGATGTCAAGCAATCGCTTCCCGCGAAGCAGGGAATGCTCGAATTCGCTAGAAATACGCCGAAAACTCCGTTCATTGATCCCCCGATATCTGGCATGTACTTAGCTCTTTTTACGCGGCTGGGCAAACGGGAAGACGATCACACTGTCAATCAATTATGCGTTATCCGCATCCGCCGAACAGAACACCCTTGATTACACTCACCCGTGGTCCAGCGCCCCCCGGTGACGCTCTACCCCGCCACGGCCCGGCGGTCCCGGTGAATACCGCCGGACTGGGACTCCAACGCGCGATGCCGGATGTGGGATAGAATCTCGAAAACCTGCTTGGAGTTGACGCTCTCCTTGCCATCGTGAGTAGTTATGCAGCACAGCACGTTGAGCAACGGAATCCGCGGGCCGTCCGTCAGTTTATTCACCGTGGCGTTGTACTCGCGTTCCAGACCCAGCGACATATACAGACGCCCCAGGTTTTCAGTCCAGATCTTGTATACCGCGCCGCAAAAGGACTCGCATGCCGAAGGCTCCATGACACAAACGAAATGGCCTCCTCCCATATGCCCCGCCAGCAAGTCAGGCGTCTGCAGATCGGCCCCGCATTGGACAAGGGCCCGGCCCAAGCGGCGTATCGCCTTGCCCCTGGCCTCCGCGCCACAGCGATAGCTGAATTCGCGAATCTGAGTAAGCTCCACATACGCTACGCCAAACCCGGTCTGCCGGCTGATGCGGCGCTGCAACTCACGCTTGGTGCTGTCCGCGCCCGGAAGCGACGTCAACGCGTCCACCGCATTCATATCGGAATTGGCTCGAACCAGACTCTCGATGCGCTGAATCAGATTGTTGATATCAAATGGCTTCGTAACGTAATCGTCAGCGCCTTGAGACAGCCCGTGCATTACTTCCTCTTCGCTGCTCATGGCCGACAAAATGAGGACCGGCAGCGTGTACAAGTCCGCGTCACGGCGGATACGCCGGCAGATCTCAAAGCCGGACACGCCGGGCAACATCACGTCCAGTACCACTACGTCGTGCCCCACGGCGCGAGCGGCATCGATCGCGCGAACCCCCGACGACTCGATCGTACACGTATGACCCGCCGCTTCGAGATGCCTTTTCAGCGTCTCGGCTGTGTTCTTGTCGTCGTCTACTATAAGAATCTTTGCCACGGAGTATCTCTCCCCCAGCCAGGACTAACAGCGAATGGCGAGCGTCTTGATACAACGATGCTCCCCCTTCGAGCGCCAACAACTATGAAAAACCAATAATTGCATACAACCGCCAGGCCGATTACTAGAGGCCCGGCCAGAAAGCCTACGCATAGCAAAACTCCGCACGAGGCAGCGCTGTTATTGAACTACTTACAGACGCTTTCTGGCCGCGCCGCGTCAAAAAGCTGACTTTCTCGCCGCATTCCTGGTAACGGATAGAGCGGACCTAAGACGATCTCACACGTCACGGATTTTACCACCTGGTCCGCGATTTATGCAAACCCAGGCGAATCAATGCCGCTTACTGTGCAGCGGGGAGTCATCGCATAAACAAAGGCGGCCGCATGGAACAGACAAATAGCCTCCGCGCCCTAACGTAAGAAAACCCCGTATTCCTTTGGGTTCGGCCTTTGGGAAACGGTGGGCGGGGCAATCCTGGGAATCCAGGCGCCTGCCATACACACGCCCCCTGCCGGCATTTCGATTCGAGTGGGCCCGTTCTGATAGATTGAGGGGCGCTTTGTCGGGAGGGTAATCCGGCCAAAGCTTGTGCCCTCGAACGAACGATGCAATTGTGCGCCAATGATTCAACCGGGAGTGTTAAATGTCCGCAACGATGAACGTTCTCGTGGTTCCGCATACCCACTGGGATCGCGCTTGGTACCTGCCATTCGAGGAATTCCGGCTGCGCTTGATACGGCTGGTGGACAGAGTGTGCGATACCCTTGAGAAGGACTCAAACTAGCTTTCGGTAAGAAACCGGCCCGAGGCGCGAGAACGTATCAAGAAGTTGGTTCGCGCGGGCCGCTTGTGGGTCGGGCCGTGGTACGTCCTGCCCGACGAGTTCCTAGTGAGCCCAGAGTCGCTCGTGCGCAATCTGATGCTCGGCCACAGCATTTCCGCCGAATTCGGGCACACTATGAAGGTCGGGTATGTGCCAGACCCGTTCGGGCACGTCGCGCAATTACCGCAGATTCTCAACGGGTTCGATCTGGACACGTTTCTGTTCGCGCGCGGTCTTGACGTCCAGGAAAAGGACGTGAAGCTCGAATTCGAGTGGAGCGGACTGGACGGAAGCCGCGTCCTGGCGTGCAATCAGCGCTTCTTCTATAACAATGCCGCGTTCCTCGGCTACCGGATTGTCTGGGGGGACTCGGAAAACCTGGTTCAAGATCGCGCGCTCGCGATTAAACGAATCGGCGAGGCATGCGCGAGTCTAGAGAAGCATACGCGTTGCCGAACCTTGCTGCTGAATAACGGCGTGGATCATTCCGAGCACCAGCCGGAACTGCCCAAACTGTTGGCGCAGGCGGCCAGGGAATTTCCGCAATACCGGTTCAAGATCGCGTCCTTTGAGGAATACATCAATACGGTCAAGCGGGAACTGAGCGGCGCAAAATTGCAGCGGCTCGAAGGCGAGCTTTCATATCACTACGGCGAAATGCTGCACGGAGTCTACTCCACCCGCATGTACCTCAAGACGCGCAACCAACACTGCCAGGATCTGTTGGAGGCGAATGCGGAGCCCTTGGCGGCGCTGGCGTGGGCCACGAAAAACGGCGAGTATCCGCAGGACACGCTCTGGCACGCTTGGCGTGAACTCCTCAAGAACCATCCGCACGACGACATCAGCGGATGCAGCATGGACGCCGTCCACCGCGAAAACGAGCACCGCTACAACCAAGTGGAGACGGTGGGCGCCGTCCTGTCACGGGTGGCTCTGCGCGCCATCGCGCAAGACCTCGACAACTCGCGGGTGGCGGGTGTGCCGGTCATGGTCTTCAATCCGGCGGGCGCGCGCCGTACCGAGGTGATGACAATTGATATTGATTTGAAAAGGGAAGGCGAAGCATGGAAGTCGTTCACGCTGTTTGATGAACGCGGACGCGAAGTCCCGTATGATCTGGTTCGAAGCGAAGAAATATTCCGCATGGAACCGCTTAAGGGCTTCGAACTGCGGCGGCACACCGTGCGCGTGCGCCTAGACTTGCCACCAGTGGGATATCGGACGCTGTACGTGAGGGAGGGAAAGCCTGCGGCAGTAAGGCCTATTGTGAAAGTAATGGATCGCCGTTTCGAAAATGACCACTACACCCTGGCGATCCAGTCCAACGGTTCGCTCGACCTGCGCGATAAAGCCACGAAGAAGACCTATCCGGGCCTGCTCATATTCGAGGACTCAGAAGACTGCGGCGACGAGTACAACTGGTCGTATCTTCCGTCGAAGCCCGAACCGCTTACGACGGCGAAATCGAAAGCGCGTCTCAAGCGGATCCACAGTGGGCCGTTATCCGCGACCTGGCGGATTGCGCATGTATTGAACGTGCCGGAAAGTCTGACGCCAGACCGTCAGGCCCGCGCGAAGAAGCGCGTGGCGCTGGATATCGTCTCCGAAGTGACCTGTTACGCGGGTTCGCCGCGAATCGACGTCGTCACCCGCGTAAACAACATCGCCAAGGATCACCGATTGCGCGCATTGTTCCCAACCACACTGAAGACGGACACGGTGCAAGTGGACGGCCACTTTGCCGTGGTCGAGCGCAGTGTGATTCAACCGCCCGTGCGCGGGAATCAGCCGCCCTACCCAACCCGCCATCAGCGGCGGTTCGCGTCGCTGCGCGAGGGCAAGCGCGGCTTCGCCATCATCAACGACGGATTGCCCGAGTTTGAGGTTATTTGCCGGGGCGGGCGCCGCACCCTCGCGCAAACCCTGTTCCGGGCCGTCGGCTGGCTGTGCCGTTCCGATTTGTCCACGCGCCCGTTCTACGTCGGCCCGCCGTTGCCAACACCTGAGGCGCAATGTTTCCGCGCCATGGAGTTCCGCTATGCGTTCATGGCACACCGCGGAGACTGCGGCCCGGTAATGCGCGAGGCCCTGAGCCACAATCTGGGTGTATGCGTCACCCGCTGCGACGTACACAGCGGAACCGAGGTGAAACAACTGGAAATGTTCCAAGACCCCTTTATGCGCGAGCAGCCCATGCGGCCCGTCCCGCATGAAGGCCGCCTGCCTGACCACGGGAGTTTCATTGACTTTGGGAATGAGGGGCTCGTGCTCAGCGCACTGAAAAAGTGCGAGACGCGCAACACGCTAATCGTGCGCGTCTACAATCCCGGCGCAACGCCAATCAAGACTACGCTAACAGCGTTCCGCGCCATCGAGAAAGCATATCTAACGAATCTGAACGAGAAGCGCGAAAAGCCGCTTCGAGTCGTGAAGGGCGCTGTGCCCTTCACGTGCCCGGCGTACAAAGTGCTTACGTTTGAGCTGCAGTTGGAGAAATAGGCGCCTGAGACTGCTCTATACCCGGCCGCTCTGGACGTGAAGGAGTCTCACTGCCTGGCTGGCTAGACGGGACCTCGGCAACTAATCCTCGTTGCCCAAGCTCGCCGCCACTGTCACGGCTTCTCAGGACAGCGCTGAAAGCGAGCACGATGAACACTATTCCAACTACGACGTGGTCCATTTGCATTCCCAGCCACTTCCAGTCCACGGCGGAAACGTTGGAAAGAGGTACCCCGTCCATGTCTAAGTCCGAATAAATCGCGATATCGACAAACATCCTTAACGCGAACGGGAGAACGAACAGGGCCAGGAACACCCCGTACGCGCTCTGTCGGAAGAGTGGCCGCCTTTCTGACGACAGAGAATTCGCTTTCCAGATGGCGCGGAGACTCAAGCATAAGCTAAGTAAAGCTACAAGCACGTAACAAGTTACGCGCCCTGCGTGTCCGCGGTCACTTAGAAAAGCCGGCCACTTACCTATCGTCTCAATTCCATCTGCCGCGAGCGCGAGCAAGGTGGCAGAACCGATTAGGCCAGCGAATAACGGCCCGAGAGTTTGAACGAACAGTAGTTGAAGAGCAGACATTGCACAAGAAGACCGATTGCGAAGGACGCGTAACGTCAAGACTGATAAGGAAAGCATGACGACGCCGAAGAAACATCCTGCAACATCTAATAGAGTCGTGCCGGCGCCCAGAAGACCTACGGCAATATGGTACCCGCGAAGCGCCCCTATATAGCCAAAATAGATACCGCACAGCGCCGCAATGACTCGGCAAGCTGTTCGCATCAGAGTCCCTCCTGTCGTATTTACTGCAGACCCAATAAAGAAATCGCGCAGCCAGAATCTCTAGGGCAACGGCTGCACTATTCCGGATTCTTTGGAGGTCAACCCTAAAGATTCGTATGGGGGTCTTCTCAGCATACGAGCGCACCGTAGGGACAGAGTGATCAGAACAAGTCCGACTGCGATCGCGTTGAGTCCATAGCCGAAATGCTGAGTGCGTTTATATGCGTCATCCGTGTATGGTTTCCAATCCACATTGAGAAGCGACAAGACGATCTCAGGAAGGTAAAGCGCCAGCGCAGGTATTAACCATAGAGCCGGGATCAGACCGGACGGCAGGAGAGAACGTGAAACGGCATCCCTCTGAATGTACAAACGACAAACATGGAGCGCAAGAGCGCAGCCCAAAAAGTAGCAACCGATCAGGAGAACCTGCGTCAGTTCCCCCGCATACTCTCTCCAGGCGCCCACGCGCCACAGGCCCTGCGCCACAGGCATCAGTACAAATATCGAACCGAAGAATCCGAACGAGAGGGAGGCCACGGTAGTGAGCAACGCTCTTGGCTGCTGTCGCCGCGCCCGTAGGGCACGGGCGATCAGCAAAGAAAGTCCTGTCATGAATGGAGCTTGAACGACACATGCAACATCAATCGGGGTGAATTGGGGGTCAAACCCTAACAAGATTAGTAGACGTAACGCGTTTAGTCCGACACATGCGGAAAGTATCCCACCTATCATCGCAAGATAACGAGGTAACGAGCTCATTCGGCGCCCCTCCTCGAACTGTCTTATAGGAACGTCGTCATTGTATACGGGCCGGAAAGCTTGGGCAAATATGAGTCTTGAGGGACTGGGATGTGTCAGCAGTCGACGCGGTCGGCAAGGAGGTCTGACCTCCCGAATCCCGATACAAACAGGGCCGGGCGTCCTACGCGGACACCCGGCCCTATTGTGAATACTCGACAGGCGGCTACATCTTCTGCATCATCGCCAGGAACTCGTGGTTCGATTTGGTCTTCTTGAGCTTGTCCACGAGGAGTTCGGTAGCTTCGGAGACGCCCAGCGGGCTGAGGATCTTGAGCAACAGCCAGATGCGCTGCAACTCGTCAGCCTCGACCAGCAACTCTTCCTTACGCGTGCGCGACTTGTGCAAGTCGAGGGCGGGGAAGATGCGCTTTTCCATGAGGCGGCGGTCGAGATGGATTTCCATGTTACCCGTGCCTTTGAACTCTTCAAAGATCACGTCGTCCATGCGGCTGCCGGTCTCGATAAGCACGGTGGCGAGGATGGTCAGGCTGCCGCCTTCCTCGATGTGGCGCGCCGCGCCGAAGAAACGCTTCGGGCGCTGGAGCGCGTTGGCGTCAACACCGCCGGACAGCACTTTGCCGCTCGACGGGACGATGACGTTGTAGGCGCGGGCCAGACGCGTGATCGAGTCGAGCAGAATGACCACGTCTCTCTTGTGTTCGACGAGGCGCTTGGCCTTTTCAAGCACCATTTCGGCGACCTGGACGTGGCGTTCGGGCGCTTCGTCGAAGGTCGAGGCGATCACCTCGCCCTTGACGGAGCGGGCCATATCGGTGACTTCTTCGGGGCGTTCGTCGATGAGCAGCACGATGACGTGCGCCTCGGGGTGGTTGACGGCGATGCTGTTGGCGATCTTCTGGAGCAGCACCGTCTTGCCGGTGAAGGGCGCCGCAACGATCAAACCGCGCTGGCCCTTACCGATGGGCGAAATCAGGTCCATGATACGCATGCCGATTTCTTCGGGCACGGTCTCGAGACGCAGCCGCTCGTCCGGGTGCAACGGAGTCAAGTTGTCGAACAGGATACGTTCGCGGGCCACTTCGGGAGTCTCGAAGTTGACCGCTTCGACCTTGAGCAGCGCAAAGTAGCGTTCGCCCTCTTTCGGCGGACGCACGTGCCCTTGCACGGTGTCGCCGGTGCGTAACGCAAACTTCCGGATTTGCGATGGCGAAACGTAGATGTCATCCGGTCCCGGCAAGTACGAGTAGTCACCCGAGCGCAGGAAGCCGAACCCGTCCGGAAGGATTTCCAGCGTGCCCTCGCCGTAGACCGCGCCGGCCTTCTCGATGCTGAGCTGAAGCACTTTGAAGATCAGGTCCTGCTTCTTCAAGCCGCTGTAGCCTTCGTGCAGGCCCAAGCGCCGCGCAGTGTCGGTCAGTTCGGTCACGCCCATCTTCTTCAGGTCGTGAATGGCCAATACCGGGCCGGTGGGTTCGCCAACTGGCAGATCCGCTTCGACATCGTTATTGGGATCGGGCAGACCATTGCCATGCGACTGACGCGGCGGGCTGTGCCGGACGGGTGGCCGGCCGTGGCCGCGGTTCTGGCCGCCCGAGCCGTTTTTCCGCATGCCTTTGCCCTTGGGCCTATTCTGAGACCGATCCGTGTTCATTCGTTCCGACATTCATCTTCCTTTCGATTCTTCATACGAAGTTCGCGCGGCATGTTCGCGCTATAGTGGTTAGCTTCTTTGTCAGCAACTTCCTTGTGATACGTGTAGACGTTGTTGACAAAGAAGTCACGCCAATGGCAATTCGGTTACGGCCAAGCCGCCTACGTCTATTCTCAAAATGGGATGAATTGCCCCACTGATTCTCTTACCGTCGCGGTCCACGCCATCTGGACTGAACCGTCAGTGGATTTCGTCCCAGTTGTTTCCTATCCCCACGTCCACCCGGAGGTGTACGTCCAACGTTACCGCTTCTTCCATCGTCTTCTTTGTTAAGGCTGCAATCGCCTCGGCCTCGTCCTCCCGTGCCTCGAGCAAGAGTTCGTCATGTACCTGCAAAAGCATCCGCCCGCTTGTGCCTGCCAACGCATTGTCCAACCGCACCATTGCCAGTTTGATGATATCCGCTGCGCTCCCCTGGACCGGCGTGTTGATCGCGGCGCGTTCCGCGGCCTTGCGCGTATTTACCTCTGAACTGTTCAGTTCCGGCACATACCGCCGGCGATTCAGCAGGGTTGTCACATACCCGTCCGAGACCGCGCGCTCCAGCGTGTCCGTTATCCATTGTTTCACCGCCGGATACTGTGCAAAATACTGGTCAATGAATTGAGCCGCGGCGGCGGTGGGAATCCCAAGGTTCTTGGCGAGTCCGAACGGACTGATCCCGTACACCACACCGAAGTTCACGGCCTTGGCTTGCCGGCGCATGTCCGATGTTACATCCGAGAGAGCTACCCCAAACACACGGGCCGCCGTCTGACGGTGGACATCTTCGTCCTGCTGGAAGGCTAATTTCAACTGTGTATCGCCGGAGAGATGCGCGAGTATTCGCAACTCAATCTGCGAGTAGTCCGCCGAGATTAACTTTAGCCCCTTCCCGCCAGGAACAAATCCTTGACGTATCCTGCGCCCAATCTCAGTTCGTACGGGAATGTTCTGAAGGTTTGGATCACTGCTTGACAATCGGCCCGTCGCCGCTACCGCTTGATTGAATGAGGTGTGTATGCGGCCGGTTTCAGGATGGACCAGCTTCGGTAGCGCGTCGACGTACGTGCCCCGCAACTTTTCCAAGGTTCGGTATTCAAGTATTTTTTCCGGGAGCGGATGGTCCCGGGAGAGCTCCTCGAGTACATCCACGTCAGTCGAGTAGCCCGTCTTCGTCTTGCGCGTGGGCTTCAATCCCAGCTTCGTAAAAAGTATCTCTTGAAGTTGCTTCGGCGAATTGATGCTGAATGGTCCGCCAGCGGCAACAAAGATCTCCTCTTCCAAGGCCCGCAGGCGGGTTCCAATTTCCTTCCGGAGCCCTTCAAACACCTCGAGGTCAATAACAACCCCCGTCATTTCCATCCGCGCAAGGACGCTAATGAGGGGTAATTCGACCTCGCCAAATAGCGCTTCCAAGGCCCGCTCCCGCAAGAGCGGTTGGAAAACCCCGGCTAGACGCCACGTGATATCCGCGTCTTCAGAAGCATACTCGCACGCGCGCTGTACGGGGACTTTATCGAAGGTGATCGCTTTGGATCCCGAACCAATCAAATCGGATATGGGGATCATCTTGCGTCTGAGATATTGGAGACTAGCTTCCTCTAGATTATGCCTGAAACGGGATGGGTCTGTCAAATACGATGTTACCATAGTATCTAACACGATTCCAGCCAGCCGTATGCCCGCCCGTTCGAGCACAATTAGGTCGTATTTGATGTTATGCCCAATCTTGCCCAGGCTGGGATCTTCGAGCAGCGGCCGGAGCATCGTCAGTGCGCGCTCCCGGGTCAGAGAATGGGCCAATTGGTCCGGAAATAGCTCGTCTTCCTGTCCCGCCGGGATAAAGGTCTCGGGCGCGTGGCCGACGGGAATGTAGTATCCGGTGGTGGGCCGGCAGCTCATGGAAACCCCCACGAGCGTGGCGCGCATCGGGTCCGTGCTGGTCGTCTCGGTATCCACCGCGAAACATCCAGAAGCGCGCATTTCGGCGATGACCGCCGCCAGTTCCGCTTCCGTGAGAACCAAACGGTAGTCTGTGGTCTCCGTGGACTCCCCTTTCGGTAGGAACTCCTCGAGAAGCGCCTTGAATTCAAGGGAAGCAAACACCTCCGCCAAGTGCTCCCGATCGAATTCCCGTTTCTGGCAGTCTTCCACCCCTCTATCCAGAGGCACATCGGAGTTTATCGTGACCAGCGTGCGGCTCAGATACGCCGTCTCCTTGTCCTCGGTCAGCCGCTCCTTTTGCTTGCCCTTAAGCTCATCGAGATGCGCGTAAACGCCATCCAGACTCCCGTACTTTTCCAGCAGCGTCCGGGCCGTCTTCTCGCCTATGCCGCGCACCCCCGGCACGTTATCCGCCGTGTCGCCCATTAGCGCCAGCGAATCGATGACATGCTGCGGCTCGACGCCGAACCGTTCCTTGACCTCGTTGGGACCGTACCATGCCCCGTTGTCGCCCTTGTTTGGATCGAACACGCGTACGCGATCCGTAACCAACTGTAAGGCGTCTTTGTCGCCCGTGACGATTACCGTCTCCATACCCTGTGCTTCCGCCCGGCGAGCCAGCGTGCCGATCACGTCGTCCGCCTCGACTCCGCGAACGCGGAAAGTCGGAATATTGAACGCCCGCACAAGCTCTTCGATGAGCGGAAACTGCGACACCAAGTCCTCGGGCGTCGCGTCGCGGGTCGCCTTGTATTCGGGATAGAGGTCGTCGCGAAAAGTCTTGCCCGGAGCGTCAAACACCACCGCAATATGGCTGGGCTTATGCTCCCTCATAATCTTGATGAGCACGCGGGCAAATCCGTACACCGCGTTCGTCGGGCGTCCTTTCGAGTTTGTAAGGCCGCGAATCGCGAAAAACGCCCGGTAGGCGAACGCGGTTCCGTCTATGAGGAATATGCAATTAGGCATTCTGACTCTTCAGTGTAACGTTCATGATTTCCTCGGCGGCCCGCCGGGACGCGCCGTCACCGCCCAACCCGGCGCGCAAGTCCGTTAGATCCCGCAACATGGCCGCGCGCGCCGGCGTATCCGCAATTAAGTCGAGCGCCGCGGGAAGCACGATCTCGGCGCGCGCCTCGTCTTGTATGAATTCCGGAACGATTCCACGCCCGGCAAGAATATTCACCATCGCAATGTGCGCCACCGAAACCAAGCGCCGCGCAAGCCAATGGCTTAGCCCAGAGATTCGGTACATAACCACCATGGGTACGCCGAACAGCGCGGTCTCCAGCGTGGCGGTGCCGGACGCGACAAGACAAAACCGGGCCGCATCAAGGACTTCGTACATGCCGCCAACCGCCGTTTCCACAGGGAAATCCCCGGCCAGCGCGCGCACCTGCGACTCCCGCGCATGGTCCACACACGGCGCGATGAACCGCGCCTTCGGATACCTCATACGTATACCGCGCGCCACCTCAATCATCACGTCCATGTGACGGCGAATCTCCTGCTCGCGGCTGCCCGGCAAGAGGCCAATCACCGTCGAACCACGGAAACGTCCCGCGATGGACGCAACGTTCAGGTGATCCAGCAGCGGGTGGCCGACGTACCGGCATTGGACGCCTGCGCGGGCGTACAACTCTTCCTCGAACGGGAGAATTACTAGCATTTTCTCGACGAATTTGGCAAGCTCAAAAACGCGCCCCTTTTTCCACGCCCAAACCTGCGGGCTAATGTAATAGACGACCGGAATTCCAAGGGCCTTGGCGCGCTTGCCAAGCCGCATGTTGAAACCGGGATAGTCAATCAGCACAAGGCAGTCGGGACGCTTCTCCTTCAGATAAGCGACCGTTTCATTGAACAGGCGGCGAATCATGCCTAACGACTTCACCACCTCTGTGAAACCCATGATCGCCTTGCCGGCAAGGTCGAAGCGGAGAGTCATCCCGGCGTCGGTCATGCGCTGGCCGCCAAGCCCTTCGCATTGGACCCGCCCGTCAATGTCCCGGAGCGCGCGAATGAGATTGGCGCCGTGCATATCGCCCGAGGCCTCGCCCGCCGAAAAGAAAATGCGTGTCACGAGTGCTCCCGAATTGAACCAATGACCTGCTGCGCGAGACGAAGCGCCGCGAGACCGTCCTCGCCGGCGACCAGAGGCCGGTTTCGTGTCCTCACGCACTCGACAAAAGACGCCAGCTCGAGCTTCAACGGCTCGTCCTTGTGTACATTCATGGACTCAACTGTAATCAGGTCCATCGGCGTCATACCCGGTTCGAGTGGGCCAGGCTTCTTCCGATACACCACCACGGCCTGTTCCGAGTAGTCGGTCGATACGTACGCGTCATTCGAGAAGATCCTGATCTTGCGCATACGCTCCATCGAGACCCGGCTGCACGTGAGATTCGCGACGCATCCCGACGCAAACCGGATGCGCACGTTGGCGATGTCTTCCGATTTCGAGAACACCGGAACGCCCACCGCATCCACGAAGACCACGTCGGACGCATCAAGCGCGCGGACGATGTCCAGGTCGTGAATCATCAAATCGAGCACCACGCTGACATCGTCTCCGCGATTGGGAAACGGACTGAGCCGGTGACACTCGATGAACTTCGGAGTGATGCCGGACTCAAACAGCGCGATCACCGCGCCGTTGAAGCGCTCAATGTGCCCTACCTGGAGTATGCGGCCTTTTTCAGCGGCCTTCGCGACCATCGCCGCGGCCTGATCAATCGTAGCCGCGATGGGCTTCTCCACCAGGACGTCTATTCCAGCGTCCAGGAGCCGAAGCACAACTTCGCAGTGGTGCGTAGTGGGCGTCACCACCGAAACCGCATCGACACCGGCCTCGATCAGCGATTCCAAGTCCGAGTACCGCGGAACTCCGAAATCAGTGGCCGCCTTTGCGCCGCGTCCCTCGTCCGGCTCCACGACACCCACCAACTGCGCCCCGCTGATCGCGGTATAGTTGCGGGCGTGGTGGTAGCCGAGATGACCGACGCCGATCACGCCGGTACGAACAACGGCCATAGCAGGTATCCTTTCGATTTTGAGGAACCGTTCGCACAGGAAGGGTAACTACGCCGCCTCGGCGGCGCGTGTACTGCCGGCGCACGCAACTGAATCGCAGCGCAATCTGGAGCGAATCATGAACGCGCCAAACCGGCGGATTCAAGTCGGTTCGTCCCTGGTATCAATCGTGACACAGGTTCTGTCACCCACTTGCAGCTCAACGATACGAACGCGCCGTAACCCCTATTTCGTAATACCACGAATGGACTTCCGGACGAATTCCACGAACGTCGTGCGCTCTTCACTGTCCTCGACCGTGGCCTCGATTTCGTGAAGCGCTTGCGTCGTGTTCAAATCCGATCGGAACATCGCCTTGTACATCGTCTTGATCCGGTTTCGCGCGGCGGCGTCGAGACCATTCCTTCGCAGCCCCACAGAATTGGGTCCGTAGCAGCGTCCGGGATTGCCGTCAACAATCATGTACGGAACAACATCCTGCGCGACCCGGGAAAGTCCGCCGATGAAACTCATCGTTCCCAAGACGCATTCCTGATGAACCCCGCTCAATCCGCCAATCGTCACGCGATCCTCGACGTCCACGTGCCCTCCCAGGGAGGCGCAGTTGGCCATGATGACCCGGTTGCCAACGTGGCAATCGTGGGCAACGTGGCTGTACGCCATGAAGAGGCATTCGTTACCGATCGAAGTCACCCGGTGGTCGTCATCGTAGGTCGTCATCGTGCTGGCGCTTACGGTAACGTGTTCGCGAATCGAATTGCCGTCGCCAATGATGGTCCGGCCCACCAGCCCCGCCTTGTGTTTCAGGTCTTGGGACAGAACGCCGATCTGCGCGCCGCTGAAGAAATGATTGTTCGCGCCAATTACAGTGCGCCCGGTGATAACGCAGTGCGGCCCAACCACCGTACCAGGACCAATCTTTACGTCGGGCCCGATGATACTGAACGCCTCGATTTCGGCCGTCTCGTCGATCTCAGCCTTGGGGTCTACAATGGCGGAAGGATGAATTTTCATTCTCACAACAATCTCTAGTTATCACGCTTTTCGCGCGCCATGACAAGGGGTAAAATCGGTAGTGCGCTGCCCGTTTAGATCCAACCCGCGCCCATCAAGCCAAGCCTAACCTATGCGCCGCACAAGATCAACTTCCAACGCGGCGTAACGGCGGTCAGCATGTGCTTACGGCTTTATCCACAGCGTAGTGCGTCTTCCAAACAAATGTCAATTATTCCCGCGCGCCACCCTTTGCGCCCACGGTCGTTTGACATTTTTCGCGGGGCTTCGCTACAATGGAATCAGTCAGGGCGGCATGGCCAAACGGTAAGGCATAGGTTTGCAAAACCTTGATTCTCGGTTCGATTCCGAGTGCCGCCTCCATTTCTTTCTTTCTAGGTCTTTCCCGCGCCAGGGCGAGTGGTGGAATCGGCATACACGGCGGACTTAAAATCCGCTGCCCGTGAGGGCTTGCGGGTTCAAGTCCCGCCTCGCCCACCACAATCTCGAAATTCCGCGCGTCAATATACTACTTCGCATTCGGCCAGACTCATTGTGTCCCGCCCGGCGAACTACGCGCGATTGGGCCTCGGCGGGGCGCCTCCGCAGGGCCCGCTTGGCGCAGCGCCGAAAGCCGTTTGCGGATGGCCGGACACGTTTGCTATAATCGCCCGCTTGGAGTGGTGTGCCCGCGCTATTCGACTGCTCTGCTCTCGTAATCACGGGAGCGCTCTTGTGGTGGGAATCCGGTGCGCGCTGGCAATTGAATAGACGAAGGAAGACACGGTGGTAGAGCGAAGCGGTGAGATTATCCGGCGGTACGAGGCCAAGGGTCTCAAGCTGGCTGGACTGAAGCTGCAGATCATCTCTCAGGAGCTGGCCGCAAAGCATTACGAGGAACACGCGGGCAAGCCGTTCTACCCATCGCTGATGGCGTTCATCACTTCCGGCCCGTCGATTCAGATGGTCTGGGAAGGCGAGAACGCCGTCGAAGTCGTTCGCAAGATGAATGGCGCGACAAACTGCCAGAAGGCGGACGTCGGCACCATCCGCGGAGACCTCGGACTGAACACGCAGAATAATTTGGTGCACGCGTCCGATTCGCCGGAAACGGCGGCCCGAGAAATCGCGGTGTACTTCGCCGAAAATGAATTGTGGAATTACGAAATGCCCGACGGGCAATGGCTGGTCAACCGCTAACGCGGTTACGCTATAAATAGTGGATGTGGTAAAGCGAATAAGGAGGAGTGTGCATGGCTGGTGGAAGAAAGGTACGGCGCGCAAAGATCGCGAAGCATAAGAGGAAGAAGAAGCGTCGTGCGAACCGCCACAAGAACAAGTAAGGCGTAAGCCTGCTCGTCCACATTCTCTCGATATGCTGATACTATCCGGCCCCGAGGTTCGGGGCCGGTTCTCTGTGTCGAGGACTTTCCCCTCGCGCAGAGACAACTGATGGAGGACGGACACCGTGGCTGACGACGGCCCAAAGATATTTGTCGACGAAGACTGGAAGACTCAGGTCCAGCGCGAAAAGGAGCAGGTGGCGCAACAAGAAGCAGCCGCGCCCCCCGCCGCCGAGGATCACGAACCCGAGAATCCGTTCCTCGCGCTGGTGTCATCCCTCGCGATGCAGGCGATGTACGCGCTTGGCTTGATGGCGCCCAAGGATCAGAAGGAAGTCTACGTCGATCTCGACCAAGCTCAGTTTCTGATCGAGGCGCTGGTGACCTTGCGCGACAAGACCAAAGGTAATTTGACGCCCGAGGAGCAGGGAGCCTTGACGGAAACGCTGGCTGAGGCGCAGCGTGTCTACGTCATGGTGGCCCAGCATGTCCAGGAGGCCCAGCTTCGCGGAGCCGCGAGTCTGGAAGTCCCGCCTCGAATCGTTTAGTGGTTCCTGAACGCCGGCCCGCGATTTGCGCGACCCGCCGGAACAACAGTTTGTTCACCCGATCGCGGCGCGCCCGGGGGTAGTTCACCAAGTAAGGAGGCCGAAATGTCGGCATACGTCATCGTGGGGATGCAGTGGGGAGACGAAGGCAAGGGCAAAGTCGTCGATTTCCTTACCCAGTACGCGCAGTTGGTCGTCCGTCACCAAGGCGGCAACAATGCGGGTCACACGCTCGTGGTGAACGGGAAACAGACCGTCCTCCACCTGATACCCAGCGGCGTTCTACATGACGACAAGACGTGTATTATCGGCAACGGCACGGTGCTCGACCCTGCCGTCCTCATCAAGGAGCTGGACAATCTCGCGGCCGGCGGCCGCAACTTTGCCGGCCGGCTATTCATCTCCGACAGCGCCCACATCATCATGCCGTATCACACCATTCTCGATAAGGCCCAGGAGAAGTTCCGCGGCGCGAACAAGATCGGAACCACGGGCCGTGGCATCGGTCCCGCCTACGCCGACAAAGCCGACCGCTTCGGCATCCGCTTGGGCGATTTGGTCGACACCGACGTCTTTCCGAAAAAACTGAAGACGGTTCTCGAGTACAAGAACACCATTCTGCGCGACTCCTTCGGCGAAGCGCCGCTCGACTACGACACCGTCCTCAAGGATTTCCAGAAGTACGCCGACCGCCTTCGTCCTTACGCGGCGGACACCGTCAAGATCATTCACGACGCGTACGCGGCCGGCAAACAAATCGTCTTTGAAGGCGCGCAAGGCTCGATGCTCGACCTGGACCACGGCACCTTCCCCTACGTCACCAGCTCCACAACCGTCGCAGGCGGCGTGTGCGCCGGATCGGGAATAGGCCCGAAGCACGTTAACGGCGTCATCGGCATCGTCAAGGCGTATTCCACGCGCGTCGGCGAAGGTCCTTTCCCGACCGAGTTGCTCGACGCGACCGGCGAGTTGCTGCGCAAGACCGGCAACGAGTTCGGCGCGACGACGGGACGTCCCCGCCGCTGCGGCTGGCTCGACTGTGTGCAATTGCGCCGCGCCGCATTGCTGAACGGTACGACCGCAATCGTGCTCACCAAACCGGATATCCTCGGCGTGGTTGACACCATCAAAGTGTGTACGGCGTATGAGATCAACGGAGTGCGTACGCTGGATTTCCCATCGCAAGTTTCCAAGTTGTCGGTCGCGAAACCGGTGTACGAAGAATTGCCCGGTTGGAAATCCGATATCTCGAAGTGCCGGACCTGGGACGAACTGCCCGCCAACGCGAAGGCGTACTTCCTGCGCATCGAGCAGTTGCTGGGCATTCCGGTCGCAATCGTCAGCGTCGGTCCTGGCCGCGAAGAAACTATCGAACGCACCAGCCCATTCGTGTAGACCCTCCGAGAAAGGCGCCCAGTTCGGGTGGGCGGCTGTCCTTAGCCGCCGTGCAGTGTGAGCGGACTCTTCTTATACGCGCTAACGAAATTGCCAGTCGGCGGCCGACATCGTCGGCGTCGTAGCGCCGGCTTCCAGCCGGCTCGGTTGGCCCTCCAACTAATCTCGGCAACTGCCCTCATTCTCTTCCTGACAGCGGGTTGCCTCGCAGGCGAACAAGCCCTGCCGCCCGATCAGGCCCTGGCCAAAGCCGCCGCGCGGGGCGACTCCATTCTCAAAGACGTGAATGCAACGCCCGACACTGCGGCGCCGCCGGTCCCGGCCGAAACTCCAGCCAAACCCAACGACGTAAGCTTCTGGTATTTCGAGCATCCGATCTACTCCAGTCTGCTGTCACGTCCCGAGACGCTGGCCGCGTTTCGCGACGCCCACCCGGGCGTGACCCTTTCGAGCCAATTCATCGGCGAATGGAACATTGCCGTGCAGAAGTTCACCGTCACCGTCGCCGCCGGAGACCTGCCCGATGTCGCGCTGGTGAAACGTCCCTGGTTCGAGCGCCTGGTCCGCTCTGGCCGCATCGCCGCGCTGGACACCGTGTTACCCCCAGCGCTCGTGGATGACCTGCGCAAGCCATCGCGTGACGCGCTTACGGTCAACGGGCGCCTCTACGCCATGCCCGCGGATGGATTTTGCAGCGTGCTGTATTTCAACCGGGACCTCGTTGGCGAAACCGCGCCGCGTACCTGGGACGAGCTGAAGACCGCCGCCGCGAAACTCTCCAATCAAGGACCGTCCACCGGCAAAGATAGAATCATCCCCATCGGCGATCTCCCCTTTCTCGAGACGCTGTGGTCCGCCAACGGTGAACTCGTCAAAGGCGCACGAAGCGGAATGAGCGATCCCGAGGCCCGCGAGGCGCTCGACTTCCTGCTCGGACTGCGGACCGCCGGCCTGGCCGATCCGGGTGTGCTCGGCAACACGGAACGGGCCTTCAACCTGTTCGAAGCCGGACGCGTCGCCATGACCGTCGCCTCAAGCGAACACCTCTCCCGCGCGCAGAAGTGCGGGCTCAAGGTCGGCGTCGCCCCCGTGCCCGGAAAGACAGGTCCCCTCTCCCTTCTATCCGAAAACGTCATCGTCGTGTTCAACCGCTACGCCGCCGCTAAGCGCTCTTCGCTCGCCGGTGTCCTCGACTTCCTGACCGGGCCCACCTTGCAAGGCGCCACCGCCGCGGAACGAGGGTCCGCTCCCGTGCGGACGTCCGCCATGCCGCCGACGTTCCTCCCCGGTCTCGACCAGGCCTACCAACTCGGCCGCGCTACCCCGCTCTCTCCCCGCTGGAACGAAATTCAATTCGAGACCATGCGCTACGTCCAACTGGCCTACCTCTGGAACCCCGTCAAGCGTTAACGGCAACGCAGCGGATGAAATAGGCGAATGCCCCCGGCAGTCACTCCGAGCGTAGCGAAGCATCTACCCCCCCGATACCTCAACTCACTCCGTCGCACAAAGACTCGAACCGCCTAAGAGTTTCGTACTCGACTCCCAAATTCCGCGCACCCCAACGGCATGGAACAGCGCCGCCCCCCGCGACTCATCACATCGCGAGCCGCCGGTTGCCGCAGAGACGCATCGCGAGTGTCCAAGCCGCCACGCCGAGTATGGCAAAGCTGGCTGCCACTTGGGAGAAATTGAGTCCAAGGAAATAACGCCCGTCGTCTTGTCGAACGCATTCGAGGGTGAACTTTACAGCGAGAAACGCGATCAGGAACACATACGCCTTTGTTCCGGGACGCTTCCACCGAGTTTCGACGGCGCAGAGCAACGCGAACAGCAGAAGGAAAAACAGCGAGTAGTATAGCTGCACGGGATGCAAGGTGGCGGCGTGGAACGAAGCGAGAGCAGACCCGGACGCAACCTCCGCCTGCGGAAACCGCACCGCCCAGGGCAGGTCAGACGGAGTCCCGCGGCAGCAGCCGTTGAAGAAACAGCCGAGCCGGATGAATGCCAAGCTGACTGCGGCATACGGGGCCATGACGTCGAAGACGGGTAGGATTGCGATTCGCCGGCGCCGAAGATAGACGCAGGACGTGATCGCTCCCCCGGCGAGCCCGCCCAACTCCGCGAAACCACTATCGAAAAGACTGACGCCGCCGCTGAAACCGTAGGGACCGAGCACGAGCGCGAGGGCTTTGGCGCCGATGACCGCGCCCAGAAACGCCAACACCCCGAGCGCCGGCGGAAGCGGTGAGTGACGCGCTCGTTCGGAAGCGCGGATCGCGCCCCACCACCCGAGGGAGACGCCCGTAGCGAAGATCAGTGGCCACGTGTGTATTGGAATGCCCCAAACCGTCGCTAAGACAGGGTGCATGCGGCGTCACTCCGTGGGATGATGAACTGTACTTTCCGCGCGCTAATCGGCGGCGCTGCGTTTGCTCCGCTGAATGAATCGGCGAATCGACGGCGCCGTAAACACGCCGACGGGTGAAACAAGGAGGAGACAATCCCAGAGACGCCGGCTGAGCCGTTGACTAATGGTCACCGGCGAATCGCCACCCTGGCCGACGACGCGTTTCGCGGGAGTGTTCTTGACGCACGTCCCCATCGCGAATTCCGCCGTAAAGGTACCTCCCGAAGAGAGGTCTGCTTGAACGTGGCAGTCGTCGAACCCCGGAGCCGACGCCACGGCGGTGTAAGAGTCGCGCGGCACGGTGAACGTGAACACGCCGGGCGCCAACATCGAGCCAGTCAAATTGCCCGGATTTAGTTGAACGCTCGAACCGTCGATAGCGGCGTAATTGCTGGAGAGTCCGTCCCAGACGGCGGCGACCAGCGTAGGGGGCGTTGGGCCTCCGCCGTTGGAACCGCCAGAACCGCCAGTGCCGCCACAGGCGGCGGCGCCTCCCCCGCTATTGATTTCGAGCGCATCAGAAAGCTCTGCAGTCGCCGTGTCGGTCACGACCGATATGTCGTACGTACCGTCCCCGAGTTCCTCAGGGAACAAGGCCTCCACCAGAACATCGCTAACCGGCGTGATGGACGGCGACGAAACGCCGTTGAACCGCACTTCCTGCGCATGATAGAGCCCGGAACCAAATACTTTAATCTCGATTGGTCCAGCATGCGTGACGTAATCGGGAACCACCAAGACGATTGCAGGCGCGGCCGCGGCGGCGGGATAGGCAAGAACCAGCGCGACCAAGACCCCATAGAGCGCCAGCCGCGTGTGGACCCCGTGAATCGAATTTCGCTTCTCCGCATTCATGCGCGAGACCTCCGAGTCATCAACCCCTATCTATCATATACCTTGCCTTCTCCCTTGACAAGATGATGGAAATGGATTCGTGTCGAAATTCTTCGTGGCCAACCCGTACTCAAGGAATCCGAGGATGGACAACGCGTGAACGTGAGAATGTGGCGGCGCCATGCCCTACGCCCCGGTTACCACCGACGGCTGCGATTTGACCCAAGCGCGAAAGATCACCACGATCTGACTTTCGTGTTCGGTCATCCTACTTCTCCGTGCCGTGCCAGTACCGGAAAGAGAACTCGTAGACAGTCCCCTTCTTGTGGGAAGGGAAATGGACGATGATCGTGGTGTATCGGTTCGCCATTGGGGCGTCAACAAATTCGACGCCCGCCTTGGGATGTTTGATTGTCAGCGTAAAACCCCGGTTGAACGCGGGATTGTCGTCAAACCCGGCGCCCGCTTGACCGGGATTGCGGTTGTAGACCGATACGGCGCCTCCCGGAATCGTTGCCAGGCGTTCCGTCCGTACAGTTTCGTTCGTTTCCGAGAAGCTGAATTCATGTTTGCCCGCGCGGGCGAACACGTTGCGTTCCTGCCCCGCCGTAGCCCGATCCGGAATCCGCGAGTCGGTCCTCGCCTTCGGGGCCTGGTGATCCCAGCCCTGGTGAAAGTACGGACACAGCCGCAGATGCGCCGGCTTGCCCACGGCGTCATC
>JACRLJ010000160.1 GCA_016215105.1 Candidatus Hydrogenedentota bacterium | reverse complement strand
TCCGACGATCGAACAGGGCGACGTGCTCAGTCTCGGAAGTGTGGCCGGCTACAACCCCACGGCGCAGCGTCCTTTCATTGCGGGATTCCTGTCAGCAATATCGTCGTTTCCGCAGGTGCGCATCGAGCGGGCCGGAAAAGACTCCGAATCGATAGGCCTGTTCCGGGCGGAATGCGTCTACGATCCGCCTATCGAAGTCCAACCGGGCGGACGCCTCGAGTCGGAGTTGCTCTATATCGCGGTCAGCGAGTCCGATCCGTTCGTGGGACTCGAACGCTACGGCGATGCTGTCTCGCACATGAGCGGCGGGAAAAGCTCTAAACGGGTCGTACCGCACAGTTGGGACTCGTGGAGCACGAAGTACCGAACGGATATCAACGAAGAGCGGATGCTGAGCACGCTCGACTTCGTGGACAAGAATCTTAAGCGCTACGGCTGGACCCATTTCGCGATGGACGACGGATGGCAGGTCTCGCTCGGCGACTGGCAAGCCAATCCGCAGAAGTTTCCGCACGGGATGAAGTGGTTTGCGGACCAAGTTCACGCGCGCGGCATGACGGCGGGAATCTGGGTTGCTCCGTTCAAGGTTGACCCCAAGTCAGAACTCGCCCAGCAGCATCCGGATTGGCTTGTGGCGCCGAACGCCGTGGGCAAGGAGCTTGTGGGCGAGGAAACTCGCATACTCGACGTGACCGCGCCCGGCGCCAGCGATTACGTGAAGGCGCTGATGACGACGATCACCAAGGAATGGGGCTACGACGCCGTCAAGGCGGACTACACGTATTACTTGTTGTTCATGGATACGTGGCGCGCCGCGCGGATGACCCGCGCCGAAGTGTTGCGGACCGGCATGCGGGCGCTGCGCGACGGGATCGGCCAAGACAAATCGTTGATGAGCTTTCCTCCCGGTGTCCTTGCGGGTCCGTATCTGGATTCCTTGCGTATCGGCGATGACACGGCGCCGGTATGGCGCAAAGCCGAAGGCAAATGGGCCTGGGGCTGCGTGGACGCGTTGACCAATGCGGCGCGCCGCTACTATATGGGGTCCTACACGTGGGCGACGGATCAGGACTGCGCCTTCTTTGCGCACGGGGATACCCGCAAGCGCTGGGACATGCTGGAGCAGCCGCCTCTGACCATGAACCAGAGTATCGCGTGGTTCACTGGCGCGGCATTGACTGGCGGCGTGGTCGAAGTCGGCGATGACTTCAGCGGCATGACCGCGCCCGAGCTTTCCGTATTGCGAAGGCTGTTACCCGTACCGGCGCGCCCGGCCCGACCCGTAGACTTGTTCGATGGCGGTTCTCCGCGGATATGGTCGCTGCCGGTACACTCGCCCGTGGGCGATTGGGAGATTGCCGGGGTCTTCAACTGGGACACCGATGGCGAGCGCAAAGTGACGCTGGACTTCGCCCAGTTGGGGATGAGTCCGTCGAGCGTGTATACGGTATTCGATTTCTGGGCGGACAAGTACTATGGGACAGCCCAGGGCAAGCTCAACGTTGCGGTAGGTCCCGGCAGCGTGCGCCTGCTGGGGTTGAAGCCCTACGAGGGGCATCCCATGTTCTTGTCAACGAATCGTCACTTCACCCAAGGCGCAACGGACTGCACAGCGTTAAGCTGGGATGACACTGGCAAGCGGTTAGCGGGCGCCTTCAATGGGGTTGCGGACACGGACTACGAACTCAAGGTACTCGTCCCGGATGAGTACACCATGAAGACGGTCGCGGTCAGCGCAGGTTCGGCCCAGACGAAGCAAGACGGCAAGGTCCTCACGATAGCATTCCATTGCGCCGCCGCAGGGCCGGTAAACTGGGGCGTGGATTTTTGAACCCCACTGCACTGCGTCACCAATTACGAAATAGGAATTACGAATTAAGAATTGCAGAGACGGGATAGAACCGCACTGACGACGTGAGGAGAAACCGACCAGCCTTGGTCTACCGCTCACACACAATCCGGGTCGCGGACGTAAAACGTTTCTGGAGCATGATGGCGAGCTGCTCGACGTGTTTCGGCGACTTGGACACGACTTGGTAGTTCATATCGACGCTTTCGCCTACGCCGGAGATCTTCAGGCGCGAGGCCTCCACCTGAAACCCCTCCGCGCGGATCGCCTCTTCAATCTCCTGCATTTGCTGTAGCCCGCTCGGCATGCGGATGGCGACAGAGAAGCGGTTGGCCATCGGAAGCTTCTTTTCTACAAACTCGAAACAGATGGCGACGATAAGTGCGAACGCAGTCGCAGAGGCTGCGATTACGTAGAGTCCCACACCAATGACGATTCCAAGCATGGCTACAAACCAGATCATGGCCGCGGTGGTGAGGCCGCGTTGCGTGGTGCCGACGTGCATGATGGTACCGGCCCCGAGAAAGCCCACGCCGGTGATGACGCCGGCGGCCATGCGCGTCTTATCAAACGGAATAGCGGGATTGGTAATCACCATTTCCCTGGCGATCACGTCGGAGACTATCATCGCGAGCGTAGCGCCGAGGCACACGAGGACGTGCGTGCGCAGCCCGGCCGAGTAGCCGCGGCGGCCCCGTTCCATGCCGATGGCCCCGGCCAACAAGACCGCCAAGGTCAGCCTCCACAGGATGTCCGGAAGAATCTCTATCATGTTCATTTCGAGTTCCCTCGCTTGTTTACCGGTATCGGCGCCCTTCAGGACGGGCAAGCCAAGCGTATTGATTCATGCTGTGGGCAACTTATCTTCGGAAACGAAAGCCGCGAAAAGCGGGGACAGACACGCTTTTCAAACTGCCGAAAAGCGAGTCAGTCCCCGGTTTTCGCTCGACTGTGGTGTTCAGTTACGTTGCCTCAGTTTTGAACCACTACACTAGCGTATCATGCTCTTCACGGTTCCCGATGGCGCCGCCGGCGCGGGCACGCCCAGCTTTTGACGCCGGGCTGCGACCTCCGAGGGATCGGCGTTACGATTCGCGGCTTCTACAAGGAAGTCGCTGGCCGCTTTCGTGTCGTTTGCGGCGCCCGCGATATCGGCCAGGCGCAGCCAGGGGCGGGGATCGCCGGGAGTGGCTTCAGTTGCTCGACGGAAGTAGTCCCAGGCGCGCCGCATCTGTTTCAGTTGGATCGCGAACTCTCCCATCTGCAGCGCGGCGGACTTCGCGATGACGCTGTCTTTCCCAAGATAGGCCAAGGCTTCGTCCCACAGGCCAACCGTGGCGCACGTGAGCGCCAATTGCCGCCACGGAGAGTCCGCGGCCGCCGGGGCCGGCCACTCCGTTGCGAACTGGTCAACGGCGTTCATCCGGGCTTCCGCGACGCCCATCTGAATCCAGGCCTCCAGATCCTGCGGCGAGTCTTTCAGCACGAGATTGGCCGTGTACAGGGTGTTCTGGAAATGCCCGGACAAGATGTAGAGCTGGCCAAGCAGCCGCAGCGCATCGGGACTGCGCGGATTGTCCCGATAGAGAGCCAGCGCCTTGGGCAGGTTCGCGTCGATCTTCTTTTGGCGCTCCTGAGCGTCCTTGAGCGGCGCGGACAGCGGCGAATTGGTGTCCGATCCTATCACTCGCTGAAGGAGCGGTTCAGCGTCCTTTGAATTGCCGACAAGAAGCAACGCCATCCCGTAACGTACCGCGGCGTCCGGAGGCAGCGGCCCAAGCGTTTCAGCGCGCTTGAAGTAATCGAGCGCGCGCAGGAGATCGTCGCGCTTGCCCGTTGCGCGCCAACTGGCGTCGAGGGCCGTCGCCAACTCCAGCGTCGTGGACTGGCTCGAAGTATCCTGCCGCAGGGCCGCTAGCAAGTTCTCGACGGCGTCGCCGGGTTTCCCGAGAAGTGATTGAGTAGCGCCCAAGTCCGCCAGGGTTGCGGAATCCTGCGCGTCAAGTTCTTTCGCTTTGGTGAAGTACTGCTCGGCCTGCCGCAACGGCTCCGTAGCGGCCTGAACCTGTTGCTCCGTTGGCGCTTTGTTCGCCTGCGCGGCGGCGGCCTGAAGCTGCGCGACTTGATCGCGTCCGAGCGCAAGGTAGTAGCGCCCGAGAACGCGCTGCGGCTTGGCGGCGTTGGGCGCTTTCGCGGCGGCGTCCTGCCAAAGGGTGGGTTCGTCAATCCAGACGTTGTTGCGCAAGAAGGTGGCGACCCCGGCAGTGATGACCAGCGCGGCGGCGGCGAGACCGCCGATGACGCGCAAGGGCGGAGTTCGCAGGACGCGCACGAGCAGCCAGGGGACAATCATGGCCAGAGCCGGAAGAGCAATATAGAGATTGTGTTCCGGATTCAGCGAGACGGGCCGCACCAAGTAGATCGACAGTTCTCCAAAGTGCGCAAGGGTGACGGCCGGAGAATAATTCGACGCAGAGAAATCAAAGACTTTCCCGCCTATCCCAAGAACGCCAAGTGCCGCTACCATCGCGAAGAGCGTCCAATGCGCGGTTTCAAGTGGTAGAGTCGTTCGGTATGGCCGATCGGGTGAGGCCAAATAGAGATCGAACAGTAGAAAAACCACTGGCAGGAAGATCGTGATTTCCTTGCTGTAGCACGCCAGGAAATAGCAGAGCCACGATAGACACAAGCTTCGGTAGAGCGGCCGGTATGGATTCTTCGTGGCCCGAACGTAGAGCAGCAATGAGCTAAGCGAGAATAGCGTCGCCAGCAGTTCCGCGCGTCCGATCGCGAGATTGACGCTTTCGGTAAGCGCCGGGTGGAGGACGAAGATTAGGCCCGCGAGCATGGCGATGGCTTCGGAGGCCTTGCCTTTCAGCAGGAGCCGGCACAGCAGAAAGACAAGCACGCCGTTAATGAGGTGGATGGCTAGATTGACGACGTGGAAGCTGGTGGCGTTGCCTTTGGTCAGCCACCAGTTGAGGCACAGGGTAAGCATCGCGACGGGGCGCGGCCATTTCGGGTCAAGGGCTTGCGCAAACGACGCCGGGCTGTGCAAGGCGGTGTTATTGACTACCACGGCGTAGTCGTCGCCGTGGAACGGGATCGCGATGGCGTTTGAATAGGCAAT
>JACRLJ010000152.1 GCA_016215105.1 Candidatus Hydrogenedentota bacterium | reverse complement strand
GTTCAGCCCATTTTCTATATCCGAACTCGCCATGTCAATAGTTATCTATTTGTAATACTATAATACAGCGTAACTTACGAAAACTGGGGATCACTCAGAGTTATCCCTTCTAATCACGGGGCTCCTTGACTTGTACTCGCGCAACGTATCCTATCGCGAACCGCCACTCAGCGGCTTGAAGCAGGGGATATTGTCTTGGCCAGCACCGATGTAGATCTTACCCATCGAGCGGAAGGGGCGAAGACCGAACGCCCCCTCCGCTGCGAGGGAAACTCCGTCCAGGAGATAGAAGGATAGCGTTGAGTCTAGCACCACGGTGCAACCGGATATTCCCTCTGCTGGGGCGAATTTCCACTTACCCCTCTTCTCAGACACACTCCCACTGGCCAGAACTAACACCTGAAGGAACGTACCGTCCTTCCTCAACACGAGCGTCTCAGATCCAAGCGAACTTACAGCTAAGTACGATCCGTACAGTTCCTCTTTGCTGATTGGTGACATGAAACACCCCGTCAACAGGCACAACAAGACCACGCACCCTTTTCGCATGCTGCCACCCCACAGATGATTGTCGTGTTACCCCTATCCACACGTTGTTACTTCCCGCTTTTCACCGCACCGGGCGCCCGCCCGCGTCGCGCTTCTGCAACTCCGCGAGAAACGATCCGAAGTTGTAGCGTGGCGAATAGCCCAGCACTTCCTTGGTGCGCTTGAGGTCGCACACCAGCGGGCGTTCGGGGAACTTGATGTCGTACTTGTCGATGATGTCGCCATAGCCCGGCCAGAGGTTCTCGATGACGCCTTTGGGATCGGTCTTGAACGCGGCCAACTCTTCGGGAGTGAACGGATGATCCTTGCCAATCTCGAACGCGTCGTACTGGACCGTGCCTTCGTTCACCGCTTCGATGGCCCGCACGGTCGCGGCGATCACGTCCCGCCGATCCACACCGCCGCCGAGCAGCCGCTCGCCGTAGCGGATGAAATCGCTGCCGTAGGGCGTGAAGTCCCAGGGACGAAGCATGCAGATCCGGAAATTGTGAACGCGATGGTAATAGCCGCACAGGTGTTCGCCGATGAATTTGGTGAACCCGTACTTGTCCTTTTCCCAATGGGCGATCGACACGCTCGAAATCCACACCATCCGCCGGACATTGTGCTGCAGCGCCGACTGGAGAATGTTGAACGTGCCGTCCACGTTCAATTGCCAGAAATCGGCCTCGCTCTTCTGGCCGCCGTGCATACCGTGCCACGCGGGTGTATGCACGATGAAATCGCACCCGCGCGCCAGTGGAAGCACTTCGTCCAACACGCGCATGTCCGCCCGCCGGTACTCCGAGTCGGTCTTCATATCGAAGTAGTCCGAGAGCACCAACTCGTGCGCCACGTCCAGCGCCTCGGCCAAACCCGAACCCAAACTCCCACCTGCGCCGGTAATCAGAATCTTCATCGTATGCCTCCCTCGTTGCCCGCCCGCCGGGCATCAATTACTCCCAAGAAATGCCGTTGTGTTACAGATTCTTGTGCGACCCATCACAGAACGGAATCTTGGCGCTATGCTTGCACTGACACATCGCCACCTTCTTCTTCGTGTCGATTACGACTTCAATCGGCGAGAACTCGGTGCCCTTGTGCGAGCCGTCGCACCACGGCTGCGACTTGGATTGTCCGCAGCGGCACCACCAATAACTCCCCGGCTCCAGTTCCAACACCGCCGGACGTTTCTCTGCGATCACGGGCTCACCCATGGTGACATCTCCTTGGGTCAAATCGTTTCTGGTTAGGTCTCACGCCGGAATCCATTAGAGCAGGTGGAAGACTGAGACGCAAGTAAGACTGGCGAATGAGGACATTCGCCCTCCCGTTCGCTCCGACACAGTTAGAGTCCCAAGTTGAAATATGAGGTCCCAATTCTTACAGTGCCCTTCCACTGTGTTTGATTAGACCGTTGTTCACCAATAGGGATTACACGCCATGTATCACGGACTCAATATGGGTTTGGGCACGCTTTCGCTGCTCTCGAACGCCAAATCCCGCTCGCTTTCTCCCGAGAACTTCAACGGCGAAAAAGGCAAAGGCGGTATGGCCACCGACGGAACCGGGGCGCAGTGCGCGCGCGAACTCGGCCAGGGCTGGAAGATTTCCCCCTGCGTTCGCATTGAACCGAAGCAGGTCTTCGACCTGGCGGATATTGCCGGGCCTGGCGCCATCCAGCAGATCTGGATGACTCCGACCGGGAACTGGCGCTACTCCATTCTGCGGGTCTACTGGGACGGCGAGGAAACGCCCAGCATCGAAGTTCCGATCGGCGACTTCTTCTGCATGGGCTGGGGCCAGTATGCGCCGGTGAACTCGTTGCCGGTCTGCGTCAATCCCGGGAGCGCATTCAACTGCTATTGGGAAATGCCGTTTCGCAAGCATTGCCGCATGACCTTCGAGAACATCGGCGAGGAGGCCATGGTGCTTTACTATCAGATCAACTACACGCTGACGGAGGTGTCCGCGGACGCCGCGTACTTGCACGCGCAATGGCGCCGCAGCAATCCGCTGCCGTACAAGCAGGACCATGTACTGGTGGATGGCATTCGCGGCAAAGGCCATTACGTCGGAACCTACATTGCGTGGGGCGTCAACAACACGGGCTGGTGGGGCGAAGGCGAAATCAAGTTCTTCCTGGATGGCGACGCGTGGCCGACCATCTGCGGCACCGGCACGGAAGACTATTTCTGCGGCTCGTACAACTTCGACCGCGACGGCAAGTACACCGAGTTTTCGACCGCCTACGCCGGTCTTCCGCAAGTCATTCGCCCCGACGGAACGTATAAGTCACAGCAACGCTTTGGTCTGTACCGCTGGCACATCATGGACCCGGTTCGCTTTGAGAAGGACTTGAAGGTCACCATTCAGGCGCTGGGCTGGCGGAGTCAGGGACGGTATTTGCCGTTGCAGGATGATATTGCCTCGACGGTGTTCTGGTATCAGGCCGAACCGCACGCGGTGTTCCCCACATTGCCGGAGAAAGATTATCTTGAGGTGATCTGAGCGGCCAGAAGTTACGGTCCGCGGGGACGCGGACCCTCCCGCGGCGGTTACCTACCCGAAACAGGACGCCTATATTAATGGGGGCCTTTGTCCGCAGGCGGGGCCGCGCTGACAGTCGGCGCCGTCACGATGCGGCACAGGCCACGTGCTTCGTTGGCGGCGGCGAGAGCGCGGTCCACGGTATCCCCCGTGGCCAGCACGTAGCCGATCCGGTCACGGCTGGTCGCATCGACCAGGTGCCCGATTCGCTCTCCGGGCGTGACGAAAACTTCAATAGCGCGAACGCCGGGCACGGCCCGCGCCTGTTCGAGGCCTTCGACGCCGGTAACGACGCCCGAGCCGGACGGAATCCATCTCAGCGCCCAACCGGCGCCGGAAGCCGTCCCTCCTTCGGGGCTCTCGCCGACGGCAAGGCGTAGCGCGTTTCCCAACAGGTCCACCCCATACGCGGGTAGAACCAGATCGGAAGGGATTTGTCCACCGGGTCTCCAGGGACAAACGCCCAAGACGCACGCCCCCTTGGGCGCCATCGCGATCTCTACGCGGACACACGCGGAGTCGAGGCCAACGGCGTCAATGGCGCGGCGCGCGGCGCCGATTAACTCGGCGTGTTCACTGCTTTCGAGCGCGGGCGGAGCGAATATCCCGTCGTCGAAATCGAAGGGTAACTCAAAGGGAATCCGGCCTATGACCCCGGCGGGCGCGAATGATGCGCTTATCACTCCCTCGATGTAGTAGCGGCGGCCAGGTATTGCGGTCTCGACAATCACTTCGCGGGAAGGAGAACGTTTGATTGCGCGGGAGAAGGCCAGAGCAAGGTCTTCGATATAGTCGACTTGCCACGTGGGCAACCCCGCCAGCGCGTGGACGGCGCCGACTTTCGCGGGAAGACCAATCTCTAGCGCAATCTCGCGGGCCTGATCCAACGTTGACGCGACGCCGAAACGCGGACACGCGACGTCATGGCTCGCCAGCGCCGCGCGAGTCGCTGACACGTCATGGATGCGCTTCATCGCTGCCGGATCCGGCCCCGGCAGCCCCAGCGCATGCGCGGCCTCGGCCGCCGCGAATACGGCGTCATCCGTGGACGCGTAGATCCCGTGGGCCCCGTGCGCGCGCGCGATGCGCGCGAGTTCGTTCGCCGACGTTATGTCCGCGACCACAACGGCGCTGGCTTCGCCGGATTGGGTGGCGGCATGGCTTCGCCTGACCAGGACCACGTCCATGCCCAGCGAATGCGCTTTGCGCAGTATGACGGGATGCTCCGCCCCGGCGATTAGGATTCGATGCTTCACGACATACACGCTTTCACTTCGCTCTAACGAACGCGGCAAACGGCCAGCAATGACCATTGTAGTAGACACCGCTTCGCGCGTCTACTTGCGCTGTTCGAGCGCCGCGGCTTAGGCTACTCGCGGCCAAAGCGGCGCGTGAAAGGAAAGGCTTGATGAGCAAACGCTACATTCTTGCGATGGATCAGGGAACAACGAGTTCGCGCAGTGTCCTTTTCGACGAGTCGGCCCGCATCGCGGCCGTGGCCGCGGAGGAATTCGAGCAGATCTATCCGCAGCCCGGTTGGGTCGAGCACGATCCCGAGGCGATCTGGAACACGCAACTCGAAACCGCGCGCCGCGTCCTGCGCGAGGCCAATGTGCGCCCGGACGAGATCGCCGCGATTGGCGTTACGAACCAGCGTGAAACCACCGTGATATGGGAACGCGCCACCGGACGTCCCATCTACAACGCCATCGTGTGGCAATGCCGGCGAACGACAGAGGCATGCGAGCGGCTCTCGGCGGCGGGGCTCGCGGACGAAGTTCGGCAACGCACGGGGCTGGTCATTGACGCGTACTTTTCGGGCACCAAGGCCGTGTGGATACTGGATCACGTTCCCGGAGCGCGGGCGCGCGCTGAGCGCGGGGAGTTGTGCTTCGGGACCATTGATTCCTGGCTGCTCTACAAGCTCACCGGCCAACACGCTACCGACGTGTCCAATGCGTCGCGGACCTTACTGTTCAACATTCACGGGTTGGACTGGGATGACGTGTTGCTCGGCCATGTGGGTGTCCCGCGCGCCATCATGCCTTCCGTGGGGCCTTCCAGCCATGTATATGGAACGACCAAAGTCCTCGGCGCGGATGTGCCCGTGGCGGCGCTGTGCGGGGACCAGCAGAGCGCGCTGTTCGGTCAAACCGCGTTCAACATCGGCGACTGCAAGAATACTTACGGCACGGGATGCTTCCTGCTCATGAATACCGGCGCCAACCCGGTCGAGTCGCGGCACGGGCTGCTGACCACCCTCGCGTGGAGCGTCGACGGGAAGGTCGATTACGCGCTCGAAGGAAGTGTGTTTATCGGCGGGGCGGTTATTCAGTGGCTCCGGGATGAACTCGGCCTCATCGCCTCGGCGGAAGAAAGCGAGGCCCTCGCGCTGTCGGTTCCCGACTCGGGGGGAGTGCGTCTCGTGCCCGCGTTTGTCGGCCTCGGGGCGCCCCATTGGGACATGCGCGCCCGCGGAGTCATTACCGGACTAACCCGAGGCGCAAACCGGGCGCATATCGTGCGCGCGGCGCTCGAGTCCATTTCGTTCCAATCCGCCGACGTGCTCCGCTGTATGGAAGCGGATTCGGGCCAAACTATTCGCGCTCTTCGCGTGGATGGAGGCGCGGCGCGGAACGACTTTCTATTGCAGCATCAGGCCGACGTATTGGGAATTCCCGTGCTTCGCGGGCGGACTTCCGAGAGCACGGCGCTAGGAGCGGCGTTTCTAGCGGGACTTGCAGTGGAATTCTGGCCGGGCCGGGCGCAGCTTTCGCAGCTTACCGCGACAGAACGGGTATTTGAACCAAGTTGGAACACTAATAGACGAGAAAGCGAGGTAAATTCTTGGCATAGAGCCGTCACTTGCGCAAGAAGCGTATAGACGAACTGGCCTGTAAACAGTTGCGAGGAAAATGGTTGCGTTCCGGCCTGAGCTGTGGTAAAATAAAGTTGGTCAGCGCCACATGTGGCGTTTCTCCTTCCGCGGAGGCCCTGGACGTTCCCACTCCTGGGCCTCTAAAATAACTCGCGGTCGAGAGATCAATGTCGGCCTTGCGAGTTCTGTATATAGGGTCGGAACGACTTCGTTCCGACCCATCTTTATTTTTTGGGAAAGCACTTCTGAGTAACGAAAAAGCCAGACCATATTTCGCATAGAACTACCGTGCGAACTACGGTGTCAGTCCCCGCCAATAACCGCCTTCACTTGCCGATACAGAATGACGCGAAGATGGTCTCCAGAATTGCGTCCGGCGTCGTCTCACCGGTGATTTCGCCGACGGCCTGGAGCGCCTCCCGGAGATCGATGCTGAGGAATTCGGGGGATACGTCGAAGTTGTCCAGTAGCCGCGTCACCGCCGCCGCCGCCCGGCGCAGGCTGTCCCGCTGGTGCGCTCGGGTAATCAGCCCTTGGTCGGGGGAAATGGGCGCCGCGCCGAGCAGTAGTTCGCTGAGCGCGCCTTCCAGTTCCGGCAGACCCTGGCCGGTCTTCGCCGACACGGAGCAGGTCCGCGCGGCAGTGTTCGTCCATGCCGGCGCAACAGCTTCAGGCGCCAAGTCACACTTGTTCAAGACGAGCACGACGGGGACTTCCAAGGCAAAGAGCTCGCGCGCCAGTTCCTCATCCTCCGAGGTTGCATTGACTGAAGCGTCCATCACAAACAGGACCGCATCGGATTGCCCGAGCGCTTTTCGGGCAACTTCGATGCCAATTTGCTCGACCTCATCCTCGGAGGCCCGGAGACCGGCGGTGTCGGTAAGACGGACCGGAATGCCGGAGATGGTGATGATTTCCTCGATGAGATCACGGGTGGTGCCGGCTACGGGTGTGACAATCGCGCGGGAGTCGCGCAGCAGCGCATTGAACAAACTCGACTTGCCGACATTGGGGCGGCCGGCTATCCCCATGCGGGCGCCTTCGCGGTACAGCCGGCCCGCTTCCGCGGTCGCGAGCAATTCGTTCATGCGCGCGAGGGTCCGTTCGAGTCCTTCACGGAGTGACTTGTTGACAAGGTCCGGCAAATCCTCATCCGGGAAATCGACTGCCGCCTCGACATGCGCCAGGGCGTCGGCCAGCGCGTCACGCAGTTCGTAGAGGGATCGCGAGAGCGCCCCCCCTGCTGAGGCCGACGCGGCGCGCAGTCCGGCGCGAGTCTGCGCGCGGATACGATCAATGACGGCTTCCGCCTGCACCAGATCGATGCGGCCGTTGAGGAATGCGCGCTTGGTGAATTCGCCTGGAGTGGCGAGCCGCGCGCCATGACGAAGAACGAGATCGAGGACTGCCTGGACAGGACCGGCGCCGCCGTGACAGTTGATCTCGACGACATCCTCGCGGGTGTAGCTATGCGGCGCCCGCATGATGTGCACGAGAACTTCGTCGAGGGGAGTTCCGTCGTCGTCGCGAATCTCGCCGTGAAATACCCGGCCTTGATCGAGCGGACGGTTACGGCTGGAGAAAAAAACGCCGCGCACGATGGCCGCGGCGTTTGCGCCACTTAGACGAACGATGCCGATGCCGCCCTCACCGGGTGGCGTCGATACCGCCGCGATCGTATCTTCAGGTCTCTTGGGCAACGCCTTCAACGCTTTCCCCCGCATCCGCATGGGGAACCGCCTCAGCAGAACGGTTGTGGTTGGGCCCGCCGTGTCCGCGGCCGCGGCCACCACCCCGGCGCGAGCCGCCTCGGGAACGGCGCGGACGATCGCCCGCGGGCTTCTGAGGCGCGTCCTTGGGCGCGATGACGACGCTGCGGAAGGCGGCATTGCCTAAGCTGAACGTGCGCACATCGGCGTCGTCCTGCAACGCGAGATGGACGACGCGGCGCTCTTGCGGATTGAGCGGCTGGAGGCGCACTTCTTTCCCGGTTTCCTTGACCTTTTGCGCCATGCGCTGGGCCATTTCTTCGAGGTTCGCGCGCCGTCTATCCAGATAGCCTTCGATGTCCACCGTTAGGCGCTCGACGGCCTCGGAGTTTTCGCCCGACAAAGCCATGCGGTTGATGAGATACTGCATTGCGCTCAGGTTGCGGCCTTTTCGTCCGATCAGGATCGCTGAATCCGGTGACTGCACCATCAAGACGATGCCTCCGTCCGTGCTGGCCGTACTGGTCACCTGGGCTTCGAGCCCCATCAAGGTGATCATTTCCTGAAGCAGCGCGGCCGCTTCGGCGCCGACGCGTTCGTTGGCGAGACGTGTCGCCTCGTCGATCGGCGCCGGTTCCGGACGTGGCGTACGTTCAGGACGCTCCCGCTCTTCGCGCTTCGGACGCTCCTGTTGCGGCGGACGCTCTCCACCCTGCCTCGCCGGACGATCACCCGACGGACGCGCGGCGCCTTGGGCCGGACGGTCGCGGCGCTCACCACGTTCTGGCCGCGGACCGCGATCCCGGCGTTCCCCCCGGTCTCCTTGCGGCGCGCGTTCGGGACGCTCGGCGCGGTTTGGCTGAGGGGCGCGTTCCGGACGTTCCGAACGGGCCGGTTGCGGGCCGCGCTCGGGGCGGGCGGGTTGCTGACCTCGATCCGGGCGGGCGGGTTGCTGACCTCGATCCGGGCGGGCCGGCTGAGGACCACGATCCTTGCGTTCGCCGCGGTCGGGATGCGGCGCGCGATCACGTTGCTGCGCTGATCGGTCCGGGTGTTCCGCACGTTCGGGCCGCGGGGCATGTTCAGGCCGGCGCGGGCGCGATTCCGGACGCTCGACGGGCTTCTCCGGAAGATCCGGCAGGCCCTCGGCCTTCACGCGGACCTTGACGTCCCGCGCTCCCAATCCGAAAATTCCGCGGCTTCCTTCGTCGAGAATCTCGATGGTGACTTCGTGCAGTTCGACCCCCAACTTGTCCAGCGCTTTTTGAATGGCGTCCTTCCGCGTTTTGGCGGACACCTCGATGCTTCTCATTGCTCGGAATCTCCTAAGTCTTAGTCGGTTTTGGTCTCGTCCGCGTCCGCGCGTTTGGCGCCGGGCACGTTCCCCTTTGTTCTATCGGTGATCAAGCGCCGGCTTTCGTCCTTGAGCTCGCGCACACGCTGGCGTTTCTTCGCTTGCGCCGCAGCGTAGAAGTGCTGCTTTTTCTTCGGCTTCTTTTTCTCTGACAACTCGGTATCGCTGATCCGGATAAAGTGCTGCTGCAGCATACCGAGGATGGTGCTGGTCAAGATGTACAGGCTCAGGCCCGAGGCCATGGTGTAACACATCAGACTGAAAATGGCGGGCATAATGTTCATCATGGTCTTCTGGGTCGGGTCCATGGCGGGGCCGGAGGTAGGCATGAACTTCTGGCTGATCACCATGACCACGCCCATCAGAATCGGCAGCAGGTTGAGATACTCGAGCGAACCGATCAGCGGCAGGTTCAGCGCCCAAGGGAATTGATATAGGCGATCCGGCTGGGATAGATCGGTGATCCACCAGACAAAATGCGCGCCACGCAATTCGAAAGCGCTATTCAGCATGGTGTACAGGGCAATGAACACCGGCATCTGGAGCAGCATCGGGAAGCACCCGCCAGCGGGATTGATCCCGCGCTCGCGGTACATTTCCATGGTCTTCTTGCTGAGTTCCTGCTGATCGTCTTTGTACTTCTCCTTCAGTTGCTGCATCTCGGGTCCCAGCAGCTGCATCTTCTTCATGCTCTTCATGCTCTTGAGCGTAAGCGGAATCATCGCGGCGCGCACGAGGATCGTGAGCAAGATAATGGCGACGCCGTAGTTGACGCCCATGTTATTGTGGAACCAGTTCAACAGGCCGAGGAGCAGCTTGGCGAACCAGTCCATGAATTCGAACATATCGAAGAACCGCAATGCCTGCGGCAGCGTGGGCCAAGCGGCTTTCAAGGAGGACATCTCGCTGGGGCCTACGTAGATGTCGAAACTCGAGCGAAGCGATTCCTGGGGTTTTATCTCCTCGCGAGGAACCCCGAGACCAAAGCGGAAGTCTTTCGGCGTACCCGCGGCCCAGCCCTGAGCCCGCTCGAAGCCCGATTTGATGGCGACCATGAAGTACGCGCTCTTAAGCACCATCCAATCGGTGTTGTCGACCGTCTTGACGAGCGGCGCGCCGTTATCCCCGGTCAACTTCGAGGTCAGCAGGCTTGTGTTCTCTTTTGCGGTATGCCATAGGAAGGCCTGAAGTACCCCCTTTGTCTCGTCGTGAGAGGTCACATTGGGACCCCAGTTGAGGTAGTACGCGGGAGTGGTATCCATGCCGAGGACGCGGGGCGCGGCTTCGAGATTCTGATATTCGACGGACACGGACATGACCCGCCTGCCCGCCTCGAGCTGGAATGTCTTTCGAATGAGGGCCACGTTGGGGAGGGTGATCGAGAAGGTGACGGACTTACTCGGCCCATCCAAGTTAGAGGACACAAGGTCCCAGCGGCGCCGGTCCAATTCGTCGCCAATCGCCTCGTTGGTAAAGCGGAGTCCGAGCGGCAGGATTTCGTCGGTGTCGGCCACGACTTCCGTCTCGGGAACCAACTGGATGGAACTTTCGTTGTTCGATCCGAGGAGGACAGTGGCGCGTTTGAGGCGGGCGCCGATGCGCGTCAGTACAAACCGAAGATTGTCGTTATCGAGCGTGATTTCGTCCGTCGCGGAATCAAGCGTTTCGGGAACGGGCGGTAGAAATGGCCACTGCGTACCATCGGACTTAGGAAGCGAAGCGCCCGCTGGAGCAAGGGCGCCGGGTTTCCCGGCAGGCGCTTCCGCCGGAGGCTCTTGCGCAGAACCGGTCTTCGCGGGCGCCGTCGAGGCATCAGGCTGCGGCGGTGGTTTCGGAAGAAACCACTGGAACCACACGAACATTACTGCTGTTAAGAGGACGACCGCAATCAACTGATTGCGTTTCATCCCCTTGTCATCATCATCATCCAACACCGGGGTCTCCCAAGTGACTGGGTGAGCCGCCGCGTTCTGTGACTTACGGAACGGGGTCCAGGCCGCCCTTGCAGAAGGGCTGGCATCGCGCGATACGCCACAGGGCGTACCCGATCCCGCGAACGCTGCCATGTTTTTGGATGGCTTCGATCGCGTAGCGGGAGCAGGTTGGAGTGAAGCGGCAATTGGCGCCGAGAAGCGGGGAAATGCCCCACTGATATAGGCGAACGAGGCCAATCAACACTTTACTCACCAATCGCGCCTCCCCGTTGCAGTAGACGCCATAACGCCGTTTCGCACTCGTGGAACGTCAGCCGCGCGCTTGCGGGCCGGGCGATAACCACAGTACACAGATCGCTGGAAAGCTGCCCGCGATGGCGGCGGTATATTTCGCGCAAGTACCGCTTCACGCGGTTGCGCACTACGGCCCCACCGACTTTGCGGGATACAGCCATCCCGAACTGCCGTCCGTGTCCCAGTTGAGCATGCACATAACAAATGAACGCCTGGTCCACTTGTTTCTTACCCGCTTCATATACCTTGAGGTATTCAGACCGGCGGGTAAGACGCTCACGTCGCGGAAACTTGTGCATGCCGGACGCCACAGGCTCACCACCTTCAAGTTAACTTCTTCTTTGTCAGCCCGTCCGTACGCGAAGCGCGAGAGACGCTGACAGAGAAGCACCACCTTCGACCATTCAGACGCCGAGGTCCCGTCTTAGACGGCCAGACGTTTGCGTCCCTTCGCACGGCGGCGGCGCAACACGTTACGGCCACCGGCCGTCGCCATACGTCCCAGGAATCCGTGGTCACGTTTCCTCTTGATTACGGACGGTTGATATGTCCTCTTCACACCCTTCTCCTTGGTAGTCGTATCCCGGTAATGCGCAACGCATTACGGGTTCTACTCTGGCCTTCGTCAAATGCCGCGGTCCAACCGAATTCCAACCTCGCCGGAGGTTTTCAAGCGCCCGGAAGGCGCACACAACGGAAGGAACCGGCGCTGAAACGCGGACCGATGTTACGATTCGCGTGTTTTCACCGATGCAGAAACCAGCCGAAATCGGCTGAAACAACGGCAGTTACTATATCGGATAGGCGTCGGGTAAGTCAAATTAGCGCAGTACGTAGTCGTGGGTGGCCGTGCCGTGGACGGCGGTCTTGGCAAGACCGCCCTACCCGGCGGCGATCTCGCCCATCACAGCCAACGCGTGGGCAGGGTCATTACGCCTCGGCGAGATGGCGCGTCTACCGCGGGGCCGCGCCTCATAAGCCGTTGCGATTCTCGTGCTTCGCATGTTTCGGGCAGAATCGGATTCCGGCCCGAGACTGATAACTCTTGACACTGTGTGGATTGCCCACTAAAATCTAAATAGGGACAGCGCGATGGACTGGGCCGGATGCGTGGGCTGTACACGGCAATGACGGCTTAGAGCCGCAATGGTGTAGCTACTGTTATGACTTGTCTGTCATCAGCATCTACGCGAACGGCCGGGAAATTGCGGAAGGACTTATTGCCCTGTTTCCCGAGGAAGGCATGTATCTCTATGCTATGTTGGCGGTAATCGTGATCGTCACGGTTATCGCCGCGCCGTCTCTGTTCCGCAAGAAGTGCCGAAGTTGCGGTGCTCGGAGCGGATTGGACGCGAAGACCTGCGGGAAGTGTGGACAGCCGTTTCCGGATGAAGTGTAGGAGTTTGGCCAGAAAGCCGGCTATTTGACGCGGCGCGGCCAGAAAGCTTCTGTAAGTTGTTTAACACCGGCGCTCGCTTTTGTCGGGTTTTGGTAAGCGGAGGTCTTCTGGCCGCGCCTCTAGGGCGCTGCTCCAGGACGAAGTGACAACGGAATTGGATCTGGTCAGTTCAGAGTGCGTGAGAGCCGCCGATAAAGGACTTAGGGCTTGCCGCGCTCTCGGAGGGATACTTCAATTCATTTGATTTCTTGAGCGCCGAGTGGTATTGCTCTTACCTCAGTTACGGTCTCGTCGTGTCTTCGAGAAGATGCGCCGGGGCGGAACAAGAAAGGTTCGGTGACGGAAGTGGCTGCGATGACGAACTGCCCGTTCTGTGGCAAATTGACCGATCCAAAACTGGAGAATTGTCCTCACTGCGGCGGGTTCCTGCAACGGAAGTCCGGCTCCAAGGGTGACGCGCAACGTCATACCTGCCCATCGTGTCACGCCTTGGTGCAGGATGGGGACATCATCTGTGTCGCGTGCGGCACGAATCTACTGACGGGCCAGAAGATCGCGGAGGAGCGTCGCTTGGCGGTGGCAGAGCCGTCGCCCGCGGGTAAGCGCATCGCGTTGGCGGTGGTCGGATTGATTGTGGTCATCGGGGCCGCGGTTGTGCTCTATATGGTAACCCGCGATCCGCTGAAGCAGGCGCTGCAGTTGAAAGCGTCCGGGAAATTGTCCGAGGCCACGAAATTGCTTCAGGATTTGGCGGCCAAGCAGCCGAGCGATACGCGCGTATTCCTGGAGTTGGGGAAGATCCTGTACGAAACGAACCAAGCGAAACTGGCGTTCGATCCATTTGAAAAGGCCGTCAAGCTTGACCCCGAAAACCGTGAAGCCGCACTGCTCGCGGTGACATGCCTTGCTGATGCGGCGGACGCGTCGAACCGGCCGCGGGAAATCGAAATATTGCAGGATCAGGTGAAGCGCCGTCCCAGCGATCAGGAGTGCTGGTACCTGCTGGGTCTTGCGCGGGGCTCAAATGGAGATACGGCGGGTCAGATCGACGCGCTTCAGCACGCGATCACACTTGACCCGAGCCGGGCGGAGGCGCACCGATACTTGGGCGCCGCGCTGGCAATTCAAGGTGATTTTGCCGGCGCCGACAAGGAGTTTGGCGCAGCGTCGCAGCAACAGGAAGAGAACGGAGACACCGCCGCCGCGGCCGGGTTGGCGGAAAGCATTAATGGCCGCAATGAGGCCGCCGCCAAGCAATTGACCGATGCGGTCAAACGCAAGACGTCAGTCGAGGCCGAAGCGCTGGTTCAGCTCGGGCTGTTGATGATTCAGCAAGGGCAGTTCCCGGACGCGGAGGACTATCTCAATCGCGCGCGGAAACTGGGACGCAACGAGACGGCTGACTTCTTTCACGCGGTAGCCATGCAGGGGCAAGAGATGCTCGATATGGCGGTTAGTGAGTTCGAAGCGCAATCGAAAGGTTCGGGGCCGTACGCGGGCGCCGCGCTGGTGAATCTCGCGCAAATTCATCTCGCGCAGGGGAATTTGGACAAGGCGCGGGACACGGCTGACAAGGCTGCGGCCCAAGGCAACAATACCGCGCCGCTACTCACGGTACGGGGCCGCATCCTGGCTCGAACCAACAACGATACCAACGCGCAAGATATGTTCAAGAAGGCGATACAGGCGGACCCCAACTACGCTCCGGCTCACCTGGAGAACGGTCTCCTGTATGTAAAGCGCCAGGTATTGACGGAAGGGATACGAGAGCTGGAACGGTACATACAACTGGCTTCGGTTTCGATTCAGGAAGCGGGACGGATTACGGAGATCCAGGCCCTCGTCGACCAACTGAAACAGGCGGCGCCACCTTCGGAACAGGGTCCTCCTGCTCCAGCGCCCGCCGCCGCGACTACTTCGGGAGCACTGTCATGACGCGCCGCCTGCACAGCCGCGTAGGGCTAACGTTGACATTGGCCTTGGCCGTATCCGCGCTCCCGGCGCTTGCGTGGGGCCCGCGCGCGGAGGTCGCCATCGTAGGCACTGCGGCGCACGTGATTTCACAAGACGGCGCCGTGCGCCTATCGAACCTTGAGAAAGATATCAAGGTCGGGGCATCGATTTCGCACGAAATGGCGCTCAAGCTGTGTCCGAATATTGACACGGATCCGCTGGGCGCGATTGAGACACAGATGTACCTATTGAAGTCCGTTCGAGGCAACCGGATCGACCCGTATTACGCGTACCGGCTGGGAGTATTGGGGAAACTGGTGGCGTCGAGCACGGCGCCTTTGGCGGAGGCCAATCCGACGTACCGGAACCTGTACTACGCCGACGTGGAGAATAACATTCAGGAAGCGGTGCTGACACCTTCCCACCGCGTTCTGGTGGATTCGGCGGCGTACTTTCAGCGGCTGCAACGTGAGGCGCGCACGCAAGAGGATGTAATCCTGAAGGATTACCAATCCGGACAGGGCTTCGCCGGGGCCGCGCGGGCGTCGCTGTCCGCGGACGCCAGCCGCTCCGTAAGCGCCGTTG
>JACRLJ010000157.1:16526-29715 GCA_016215105.1 Candidatus Hydrogenedentota bacterium | reverse complement strand
GATCTCGTGGATTGGGACCGGGTTGAGATAGTGCAACTTTTCGCGGCCCCGCCGGATCGTGACAACAAGCTGCGCCGCTTCGAGCAGCTTGAGATGTTTGGTCACGGCCTGCCGGGTCATGTCAAGGTCTTCGCACAACTCGCTCAGGGTTTGTCCGTTGTTTCTTCGTAATCGGTCCAGCAACTGCCGCCGGCTGCCGCCGGCGAGGGCCTTGAACACCTTGTCCATATCCGCCTGCATGACTCCATTATATGCAACCTTTTAGTTGCCTGTCAACCCTATCCGTGCGCGGACTCTCGGACGTCACGTCAGGAACAAGAGGGGCACGCGCAAGAGAACTTCCATCGCACATTGACAGCCAACGCCGATGAACGGATAATTACGCCCTCGGCCGCTATGCTTCTTGGGTTAGTCTTGTCTTTCGCGGCCGCAACGAAAGATGGAATTCGACTGGTGAATGACATTTCGGTAGAGGACACTGATTTAGGGAGACGTTTCGCCAGGGTAGCCATTGCGGCGGCGGCAGCGCTCCTTCTTTCGTACGCGATCTGGAGCGTCTATCGCGTCTATCGCGATCCGGGAATCGCCTTTCTTCAATCCGAGGGCGGCGCTGAATGGATCCGGTTTGACGACGCGGCGAGTCTGAGGAGAAGGCCGCGGGCGCCGCACGTCGTCGAGTTTCGGCGCACGTTTCTTTTGGCGGATTCCGCGCCGGACAGCGTGGTCCGCTTGAAACTGTTTCGCGCGGGTCAGATCTTCATCGACAATCGAATGGTGTATGACACCGGCCCGAATCCGTCGAATTGGAAGGACTGGCGGGCGCTGGATCTGCGGCAGCTCGTCAGGCCGGGACCGCACGAGGTGCGCGTCGCCGTTACGAACGACATGGGCCCGCCCGCGTTGCTTGCGCAGTCACGGATTCCGGGGTTCAGCACGGCGGAGAGATGGGAAGCGGCCCGCGATGGACATACGTGGGTTGCGGCGCGGCGCACCGCGACGGGCGAAGCTCCGCCCCCATTCCTCGGCGCTCCAAAGGCCGGCTCGGCGTTGGCAGCCCAATTGCCTTTGTACGTTTCCCTAAGCCTCGCGGTATTCATCGCGGCTGTCCTGGCGCGCCGGAGGCCCTCGCTGCTCCGGTTTGCGCCAACTCCGTCGGCCGTGCGGTGGGCCATGCTCGCGTGCTGGTGCCTTTTCGGCTTAGTCAATTTCACCAAGCTGCCGGCGAACATTGGATTCGACTCGACCGGGCACATGGAGTACATCAAATACGTCGTCGAACATGGACGGATTCCTTTGGCGACGGAAGGCTGGCAGTTGTTTCAATCGCCGTTGTACTACCTGATTTGCGCGCCCCTGTACGCGGCGCTCGGATCAGACCCGGATTCCGCCGCGGTGCTGTACGCCTTGCGGTCCGTATCGCTTCTTTGCGGCGCGGCTCAGGTCGAAATCGCCTATCGCGCGCTGCGATACGTCTTCGCCGGCCGCAAGGACCTTCAGGCGATCGGCACGGCTTTCGCGGGATGTGTCCCGATGAATATTTACATGGCCCACTACGTCAGCAATGAGCCGTTAGCGGGGACATTGGGAGCCGCTGTAGTACTGGCAATGCTCCCGTACGTCTATCGTCCCAGGCCGGGCACGGTCACGTTGCGGCGATGTCTAGTCCTCGGGGCGATCTTCGGGCTGGCGATGCTCGCCAAAGTAAGCGCCGTTCTGCTGGCCGCGCCGATCGCCGCGGCGCTGGCGTATGCGGCAAGAATGAACGCGAAACCGGGGGGCCGTTTTCTACCCGCATTCACGCGGAGCGGCGGAACGGTCTTTGGCGCCGCCTTGGTTGTGAGCGGATGGTACTACGTGCGCAATTGGATTTTGATGGGAGTACCTTTCATGGGTGGCTGGGACCCGCGCCGCGGGGCCGACTTGGAGTGGTGGCAGGACCCAGGCTATCGGGATTGGGGACAGTTCCTGCGCTTTGGCGCGGCGCTCACCCATCCGATCTACGCCGGGGTGACGGGGGTCTGGGACGGCGTCTATGCGACGTTCTGGTCGGACAGTTACCTCGGCGGATTCATGGGTCTTCGCCATGGACCGCCGTGGAACTATGAGTTTCAGGCAACGGCTGTCTGGCTGGCGCTGGCGCCGACAGCAGCCATGGCGGCGGGCGTGGTATGGACCATTCGCCACGCGAATAGCGCCCGTGGCCGCGCGCTCCTGCTGTGCTGCGCGTGCGCCGGGGTGTTCGGCGCCGCGTTGTTTCACCTGTGCTTCACGGTACCCTTCTACTGCACTACCAAAGCTTTCTACACGTTGGGGGCTATGCCGTGCTATGCGCTCTTGGCGGCCGCGGGATTTGATGTCCTCACACGCCGCGCCCGGCTGCGGCCCGTTGTATATGCCCTGTTCGCTTGCTGGGCGGTGTCATCGCTGCTGTCGTTCGTTGCGGTCTAGCCCCTTCCAGATCAAACGTCTGCATCAACCGCCGAATTCAGGCTTAATGGTCACAGGAATTCCACTTACCATGAGGATTACAGTGTCAGCTGACGCGGCCACACGTTGATTGACGGTTCCGGCGAAATCGCGGTAGCGGCGGGTCATGGGATCCATGGGGATGATGCCCATACCGACTTCGTTGGTCACCACGATCAGGTCGCAGGGGGGAGACGCAAGCGCGGCGATGAAATCGTCGATCTCGGCGTAGCCGGATTGGTCGTATCCGCGATAGTGCATCACGTTGGCGAGCCATACGGTCAGGCAATCCACGATGGCCACGTCGGCGCGGCCGTTGAGCCCGCGAATGGCGCCCGCAAGGTCCACCGGCTCTTCGATGGTGACAAATCGCGGGTCGCGTTCGTCGCGGTGCCGCGCGATGCGGTCGTGCATTTCGTCGTCGCACGCTTCCGCGGTGGCGATGAAGGCCTTGCGCGCGTACGGCTCCGCGAGGCGCAAGGCGTGTGTGCTCTTGCCGCTCCGCCCGCCGCCGGTGAGCAAAGTTACTGTAGACACGGCACGTACCTCCGCAGGGTCTCTATGGACCGCGTGAAATCGTCTTCGCCGAATATCTCCATCGTAAACACCCGGTCCGGCTCGCCAGGACTCGACAGGCGTTGCAGCACGTCTTCCAAGACCGTCCGGTCCAAATTGGAAAGGTCACGATGGTCCTTGCCGTCCGCGACGCCGTGCATGTGGAGCACGCGAGTCTGTTCGAGGAGCCGGTCCAGATGGTCCGAGGGCGAATGGCCGTAGTATATGAGATGTCCGATATCCAGGCACACCGCGGCGCCGAAGTCTGCAACAATGTCTTCGATGAGCGCGAAGGGGTAGTCCAAGGTCTCCACGCAGAAGAGATCCGGCGGCGCGGCAGTCAGCAACTCCTCCATCGAAGTCCGGTGGTTGCCGAGCCATCGCGGCATATCGTCCGAGGGAATCAGCCCCCGTTGGTCGCCGTGGAAATGAGTCACGTATGCGAATGGATCGAGCGGCGCCATGCGCTCGATCACGCGCAGGCATTTCTCGACAGAACCGCGCCGTATCCGTTCGTCCGCGTGGCCCATGTAGGTGTCGAGCGGGAGGTGAACCGTATACGAGAGCGCGTGCTCATCGGCAAGATCGCGAAGAATCCGGACGGCGTTCGGATCGGGGATGTTGGACATTTCATCGGACTCGAATAGCACCAATTCGATGTCGTCCACTTGTGTCGCCAGATGCCGTACGTTGGGAATGACATCGTCGGGGATAATGTAGGACGTTGTGCCAAGGCGGAAGGGAAACCGGCCTTTGAGTGTCATACCGGAATCTCCAGCGCGGCCAGCAGGACAAATGTCTCGACCAGCTCGCACACCGCACCGAGGGTGTCGCCGGTAATGCCTCCGATTTTGCGGCGCGAATAGGCGTTGAATGTGATCGTGACGATAATGCACCCGGCGGCAATCAGCAGCCCGCGCCAATTCATCAACGCGTACGCAGCCGCCGCGAAGACGATTAGAGCGAACAGCGCGTGCCAGGTCTTGCGATAGCTCAGATAGACACCGGCTAATCCGCCGTCGGGCCGGGCATAGGGCGCGCGGGTCATGGCGGCCAGTAACATGCAGCGTCCCGCTATCGGCGCGAGCATCAGCGCGCGCCAACGCAGCGCGTCCGCCGTCGAGGCCAATGCCGCGACCTTTAGTCCGAGGATCGCGATTAGCGCGATGGCGCCCATGGTACCGATGCGGCTGTCGCGCATGATTGCGAGGATGCGCTCTTTGGGGCGGGAACTGAGAAATCCGTCGGCCGTGTCCGCCAATCCATCCAAGTGAAGGGCGCCGGACGCGGCAGCCAACGCAATCACGCTCAACATTGCGGATATGGCGGGAGGAAAACACACGTTGAACACGTAATGGTCGAGCGCAGCGACGGCGCCGCCGATCAGCAGTCCCACGACGGGAAAGTATGGCGTCGAACGTCCGATCTCCGCCGTATCGAACGAGGTCCGTATGGGCAGAATGGTGAGGAACTGCGCCGCCGCCAGGAAGGATCGCATTACACTTTTACCTCGATCATTTGTCCGCCTTCGATACGCTGGCTTCTTCAAACGTCGCCACGCGGGTCAGGATACGCACGGCCCCTTCGACCATGTGCATTGCTAACGCGGCCCCGGTTCCTTCGCCCAGGCGCAAGTCGAGGTCAAGCAGTGGGGCTTTCTTGAGATGCTCCAACGCGACGTGGTGTCCGCGCTCCGCGCTACGATGGGCGGCAATCATGTACTCGCGCGAATTTGGCGCCAGCGCGTTGGCGATCAGAGCCGCCGCGGTGGAAATGAAGCCATCCACTATGACGGGCTTCTTCAGCGCCGCTGCGCCGAGAATCAACCCCGCGATACCGCCGATCTCGAACCCGCCCACTTTGGCCAGCACATCAAGACCGCTGGCCGGATCGGGGCGGTTAATCGCGAGCGCCTTCTTTATAACGGCGATCTTGTGACGGCGCTGTTCCTCGTCAATACCTGTGCCTTGGCCGGTGACTTCCTCGACGGGCGCCTGACACAGAACAGCGATGATGGCGCTGCTCGATGTGGTGTTCGCGATACCCATCTCGCCGGTTCCAAACACGTCAATACCTGACGCCAAGCCGCGCGCCATCTCGATGCCGGCCTCGACGGATCGAATGGCCTGTTCGCGCGTCATCGCTGGGCCTTGCGCTAAGGAGCGTGTTCCCGCCGCGATACGTTTGGATATGATCTTGCCGGCTTTGACCAGATCCTCGAGGTCCCCCGCCACGCCCATGTCCACCACGACCACCTTGGCGCCGGCGGGTTCGGCCAGCGCGTTGATGCCCGCGCCGCCTGCGGCGAAGTTGCGCACCATTTGCGGCGTCACTTCTTGGGGGTACTTGCTCACACCTTCGAGGGCCACACCATGGTCCGCAGCCATCACCACCACGGCCCGCCGCGCGATTGGTGGATCGAGCGAGCGAGTAATTCCGGCGAGATCGACCGCCAAGTCCATCAAACGGCCCAAGGCCCAATGCGGCATGGTGAGTTGTTCCAGACGGCTCGTCGCGCGGCCGCGCCATTCGGTGTCTTGCGGGGTAATCTCTGCGAGCGTTTGTTCCAACAAGCCCATCTTCATCCCTTCTTTGCCCATATGTCGAGCAAGGTTTCATAGTGCTTGATTATTGTGCCGCCATAGTCTGTGACGATCGCATTTCGGATATCGTTTAGGAGGCGTGAGCGTGTCTCTTCAGGAAGCACGAAGTGGTCGGAGTATGTCAGCAATAGCTGCGTATACTCCTCGGCACGATAGCTTACGGACCAGGGATACTTTCGCGTGAACCGATGTTGAAAAAGCTCGTCCCTGCTTTGCTCCAATGCCTGGTTTCGTTGCGCCGGCGCGCTTTCACCGTTTAGGGAAGAAGGAACGGCGGGAGGGCGGTACCTGTCGTAGATTGATTGCACACTCTCAAAGAAACCCTCGTTTCGCCTGACGTGATTGTTGCAGAAGATCGCCAGGTGTCCACCATCTGAGAGGACCTTGGCTGTCTTGGTATAAGCGGCCTCAGGCGTTATCCAGTGAAAGGCGGTTGCAGATATCGCCAAATCGAATTTCCGGCCTCGATGCTCCCACAGTTCGAAGGCTATAGGGACAATCTCGACGTTGGTAAAGGTTGAAAGTTTCTTGGCGGCGATTCTCGCGAGATTCTCCCCAACTTCTATCCCAGTGATCGCGCAACCGATTTCGGCGAACTTTGCGGTGGCTTGGCCCGATCCGCAACCAATCTCGAGTATTCGACTCTGCGGGCAGAGTTGACACGTATCGATAGTATCCTTAAAGAGCGCGTCTGGATAACCTGGACGAATGCTGTCATACAGGTCGGCCACCTTATCAAAGGACATTTGCCTTTCCACAAACGCATCCATCTTTATCGCTGGTTCCTCACCATTCGAGTTCCCCGGCAGACTTGCCGAGCAGCAACCACAGGAAAAACGGGCCACCCAATAGGGCGGTAATCACGCCGACCGGAATTTCGGCGGGCATTGCGATGGTTCGCGCGATCGAATCGCTAAGCACCAGGAACGCGCCGCCCGCGAGGAATGACGCGGGAAGCAGATAGCGGTGATCCGTTCCGAGCGCGAGGCGGCACATGTGGGGCACCATGATGCCGACAAAGCCAATGGGACCGCACACCGCCACGACGCTGCCTTCCATTAGCGCGGTCGCGAAGAACAGCGTGTAGCGCGTCCGGCCCACGTTGACGCCGCGGCTCAAGGCGAGCTCTTCGCCGGTCGCCAGCAGATTCAGTTCGTGAGCGAGAAAACCGAGCAACAGCGCGCCTCCCGCGGTGAATGGCGCCAAGCGCAACGCCGCCGAATAATCCGACATGGCCAATCCGCCCATCAGCCAACGCATCAACCGAAAGTTGTCCAGCATGCCGGAGGTGTAATGCACCAACGTGATGAGACTGGAGAAGAAGAAGCTGACGGCGACTCCGGCGAGCAACAAGCGCGACGTCGAAAACGATCCGGTGGACATCACGAGACCGTAGACCGCGAGCACGCAGAGCACAGCGCCCACAAACGCCGCCAGTACCGTGCTGGGGACGCCCGCAAACGAGAAGGTCCAACCCAAGCGCAGACAGAGCACCGCGCCGAACGACGCGCCGCTGGACACGCCGAGCGTGAATGGGGTCGCTAGTGGATTGCGGAACAAGGCCTGAAACGCCAGGCCGCCCAGCGCCAGACTCGACCCCGCGAGAAAGCCGGTGAGCGCACGGGGCACGCGCATTTTCCAGAAGATCGACGCGGCCCAATCGTCCGCGCCCGGACGCAAAACAGTATCGAATGAGACGTCCCGCGAGCCGACGAATGGCGCCACGGCGAGGACGCCGATAGAACCCGCCACAAGCATCAGAAGAACAGCGCGTCTCTTCATGAGCTTCTCCGGAGAGGGATCACGATGGACCGCCCGGTGGCGTCATGTTCGACGATGTCGAAAGGCGTTTGGAAGATGGACTGTAGTACGCCCGGCTCGGTGAGTCCCTGCGGCGAACCCGAGAACACCAAACGACCGTGGTTCAGGGCAAGAGCCTGGCCGCATTCCAATACACCTTGGTTCAGGTCGTGGTTCACGGAAATCACTGTGAGACCGGATTCCTTGTTCAAGCGTTGCGCGAGCGCGATGAGTTCCGCCTCGTGTTTGTAGTCCAGAAACGCCGCCGGTTCGTCGAGCAGCACGATGGGCGCGTCTTGCGCCAGCGCCGCCGCAATGAACACTTTCTGGCGTTCACCGCCGCTCAAGGTGTTCAATCGGCGATCCCGAAAGTCCGCCGTGCCCGTCGTGTCCATGGCGCAAAGAGCCGCGGCTTTGTCCTTCGTGTCGATGCTGACGGGCGACGTGAAATGCGCGTATCGCGCCATGAGGACGAACTCGAACGCCGTGCAGGACAACACGAGGCCGCTGGACTGCGGCACGTACGCCATAAGCCGGGCGCGGTCTTTCGGCGAATAGGCGGCCACGTCCTTGCCCTGGACGCGAACGTGTCCGCCGGTGGTCTTTACCATGCCACCGATACTCTTCAGCAGAGTTGTCTTGCCCGCGCCGTTCGGTCCGATGATCGCGACACTTTCACCCCGCGCAATCGCAAGATCGATCTTGCGGAGGATGGTCGTTTCGTTGATCGCCACCGAGAGGCCCCGCGCTTCGATCATCGGAGCTGCGCCGGTCATAGGCCCGCCTCCGGATGGAGCGCCCGCGCGATCGCCTCGAGCGCCTCCGCCACACGCGGCCCGGGAATGGAAATGTAGTCACCGTCGAGCAGGTAGACTCTGCCGTTCTTCACCGCGGCCACGTCAGGCAACGCTTTCCATGCGTTCAGGAGCGTAGCGCGATCAAGGCCCTGTTGTTCGCGCTCGGGAACGATTTCCAGGATTACCTCCGGATTGAGTTGCATAATGCCCTCGCCGGAGACCGTGGGAAATGGAAATCCGCCGTTTTGAAAGGCGTTCTCGCCGCCGCCCATCCGGACCAGTTCGCTGTAGAAGCTGTCGCGTCCAGCGATATACACCTGATCCAACTTGCTCGAAGTGTAGTCGCGGCCCGCGCACACCAATACCCGGGGACGGCTCCGGCCTTCCAACGTTTTCTCGATGCGCTGAAGGCGTTCGTTGATGCTGGCAATTAATGTCTGTGCGGCCTCCGGAACGCCACACACGGAGCCGAGTTCGGTAATGGAATTCAGAATGTCGCCGACAGAGTCCTGCTTAACCACCAGATAATGAAGGCCCAGCGTCTTGAACTGTTCCGCCACGGAGGCCTCCATGGAAGACACCAGGACCAAATCGGGACGCAGCGCGACCACCGCTTCACAGTTGGTGGCCAGCCAGTCGCCTACCTGCGCGATTCGCGCGGCCTCGGGAGGGAAGAACGTGTGCGAGGTCACGCCAACGACGCGATCACCCAGGCCCAGCGCGAACACGGTTTCGGTAATCCCTGGAGAAAGGCAGACGATTCGCGCCGGTGGCGCTTCGGCCGGGACCGGCGTGCGTTTTTCGCCGGGCGCGTGCGCGGAGCGGGTAATCATCAGCAAAGCAATGACCACTGCCACGGCGACGACACTCGCGAGGATTACTGCGTGACGCATGATGGATCGCTTCCCGCCCGGGCGACACAGTGTACGTTCGATTGTGATGGGAAACCAAAGGCAGGAAGGCTATTGGAAGACACCTGTCCTGCTGCAACCTTTCCCGCGAAGTTGCTGCACGGCAATGAACTGGTGGACAGGTTTTCTGGCTTCCGGATCGTCCTACTCTCGGCGCCTTCCCATCCAAGTTAGATAGTGGCCTTTTGCCGATTTCGTCCCCGGTTACAGCAGCGCGACTGCGGCGGATTTTCACCGCTCTTCCCTAAACCCACGCGGCTCGACGCATCGACGCGCCCAGCAAGAGGTAACCCCCCGCAAGACGCATCATGCGCTGAAACGAGTCTACAACTTCGCCCACACACTGTCAATTAAGACTGCCCGCTTCCTGCAATCATTCGACTTGTCGGACCGGTCGGACGAGTCGGACCTGTCGTATAAGGTCCGATTGACAGTGATTTCCCTGGATGCGTATGGTTACGCTCAAGTTTTGTCCAATATTTCGAGGTCGCATGATCGGAAAGGAAACCCCATGCCATACGAATTTGCCTCGTGCGCTGCGGCATTCCGGATTGGAATCACCTCTATGATCATCATGGCGCTTTGCGGCGGCGCGTACGCCGCGGAACCGCTGCTCGCCGGCGTGGCTACCGCGAACATCACGCCCGACACCACCAAGTTCCACGTTCCTCTCGGCGGCTACGGTGAGCGGCAGAACGCGCCCGCCACTGGCGTACACGATTACACCCTGGCGAAGGCGCTTGTGCTGAAGCAAGGCCCCAAGAAGTTCGCGCTGGTTACGACGGATCTTCTCGGCATTCCGCGGTCGCTGCGCGAGGAAACGCTCAAGCGTATCGCGGAAACCGGTATAACGTCGGACACGCTCATGCTCACCGCCAGCCACAGTCACGCGGCAACGGAGATGAACGCGATGAATCGCGCCAATACGTTTGAGAACAAGGCCATCGGTATCTTCGACGAGAGCCTGCTCACGTTCACCGCCGACCGAATTGCCGAGGCGATCATCAACGCGAACAAGTCCTTTCAACCGGTCCGCGCCGGGACGAGTTCCGCCCACGTGCAAGGCATGAACGGAAACCGGCGCAAAAGCCCCGTCGTTGACGATGAGCTCACCGTTACGCGCATTGATACGTTGGACGGAAAGCCGTTTGTCATTTTCGTCAACTGGACCGCCCATCCGACGTTTGTCGACGCCAAAGTAATGGAAGTCAGCGCGGAATGGCCCGGGTACTTGCAGCGCGAACTCGAGGCGCTCGTTCCTGGCGCGACGTGCATGTACGCGAACGGCGCCGAGGGCGACATCTCGCCGCGCGGCGTGGACGGCCCGAGCGCGTTCGCCAAGGCCGAGGCCTATGGCCGCGCACTGGCGCTCAAGGCGTTCGGCCTGTATCCGAATATCAAGACCGCGGAGAATGCGCCGCTGGACTACTCGATGACGGCCCTGCAACTGCCTGAACGCGCCACTCCGCCCGCGTTACTTGACGCCGCTGGGCCGGAGTACGGCCTCACCAAGGAAAACGTCGGCGCGCTCGTCAACGCGATCGCGCCCACAACGTCGTATTTGGGCGTGTTACGCGTCGGCGACTTGATTGCGATCGGAATTCCTGGCGAAATGACCTCGTCGCTCGGCGTCCAGATTAAGCAGGCGCTCGCGCAAGCCGGCGCGCCTCATCCCATCATCGCGGGCCTCGCCAACGAATGGATCAGCTACATCCTTCCTCCCGAGGAATACACCAAGGGCGGCTACGAACCCGGCGTATCGTTCTACGGCGATCAGCTCGGCCCGGTGATCGTCAAGCAGGCCATCGCCGCCGGGAGGGCGTTAATCGCGGCGAAATGAATTCGAGCGTCTGCGGGCGGCTTAGACACCCGGGTCGAGTTGTTTTCTAAAGCGGATCGGGTCCACTATAGGCATACAGTCGAAGAAGCGATTTCCCGCAGGAGTGAGAATCGAGACGCCATGGCAGTGAGTATGGAGAGCATTCGCGAGCTATCAGATCGAATCGCGCGCGAATTTCATCCGGAGCGTATCATCCTGTTTGGGTCGCACGCATACGGAACGCCAGGCGTGGACGCCGATGTTGACCTGCTGGTGCTCATGCCTTTCCAAGGCAAAAGCTTTGGCAAGTCCCTTGAAATACTTAACCGGGTCGATCCGCAGTTTCCCACCGACATCCTGGCTCGCCGCCCCAGTGACACTATGCGCCGCTATGAATTGGGGGACCCTCTCATCCGAGAGGCGCTGGACCATGGAAAGGTCCTCTATGAACGAAGTAGTTGAAGAATGGGTTCGTAAAGCGGAAGGTGATTTTGCCACTGCGAACCGGGAACTCGCGGCGGCTGATAATCCCAACTACGACGCGGCGTGTTTTCACGCCCAGCAGTGCATCGAAAAACTCCTAAAGGCAGCGATCATAATGCGAACTGCCTTACCCCACAAGACGCATGACCTAGTCCAACTGGCGCGGCAGATGGAGCCACACGGTCCTCACGATGTCTTCCCCTTGGAGAGTTGCGCTTTCTGACACGGGCCGCCGTCGCCTTCCGATATCCCGGCGAATCGGCCGATCGCGAGGAAGCGGCGCAGGCCGTCGAGATATGCGCGCGGCTGCGTCTTCAGCTCCTCAATGTCATCGGGACTTGAAGATAGACGATGGTGGCACGGTTGCGAACGAGGTCGGCCGGCGCTGACGCCTCCAACGACGCGTTTGGCGGGTTTGAGCCGCCAAGAGAATGTTGGATCGAGGTGAGCCAGACCATATCCAAAAGATGACCTACGCGCTAAGGAAAGGAATACCCGCGTAATTGGGAACAACAGCACGCATACGGATTTGCAGGCGTCTATCCCCTATCCCTGAATTCCCTGTGAATGAACGTTAATCCCCTGATCGCGCCGACACTACTGCTGGCGTACGCGCTCGCTTTCGCGTCCTACGCCGTGACGCGGCGTATCAAGGGCGTCTCGCTTCAAGCCGCGTGGTTCGTAGCTGCCGTGCTCGGAGCGCTGCCGGCGGTTTCGATGCCGCTCTATTACACGCACCTATACGACCATTGGGCCGCGTACTATGCGTTTCGCGCATTGCCGTATTCCGAGTTGACCGCATCCGGGGCAGGTCTGCTTGCCGGTGTTGTCGCGCACTGGGCGCGTCGTTTCCACGCTCGGGGTCGATTCGTAGACATGGCGCTCCTTGTTCTCTTGACCCTTGGCGTTGCCGCGCCCTACGCAAAGCCCGTACTGGCGCCGGTTGCCCCAGGTGTGTTCCAAGATAGATGGAGCGAAGGCGTCTGCTTGCAGAGCACCGCAAGTTGTGGAGCGGCTTGTACCGCCACCTTCCTGAAACTATTCGGCTTTGACATGACCGAGCGCCAGATCGCGCAGGAATGCTTCACCTACGTCGCAGGTACGGAGAACTGGTATCTCGCACGCGCACTGCGCAAACGCGGACTAAATGTTACGTTCGTAGTCCTCGACCCGAAAGCACGGGAACTCCCAATTCCCTGCATCGCAGGGATCAAGATGGGCGAAGCCGGCCACTTCATTTGCATCCTGGGCGAGGAAAACGGCGCAATAGTCGTCGGGGACCCGCTCATGGGCCGTTACACGTGTACCAAGGACGAGTTGTTTGCGAAGATCCGGTTTGCGGGCTTCTTCATGCATATTGAGACCCAGAGCGCATCCCGCCGCATGACCGCGACTCAGTGACCGGCGGAGACCGCTGCGCAGCCCGTTGGGCGAACGTGGGCGCGGACACCCAAGACTTTCGGCTCCAGATTGTCCGTATTGCTTCACTTATTCGTGTCTGGTCGTTTCCGCTTTTCCGTGTGCCGCTTGATGAATGCTTCGATTTCATCCCCGGATCGCACTTCCAAGTCTGCAGGGACATCCAGCGCATCGAGGTCAATCTGCCCGCCGAGCCAAATTTCGAGACGTGTCAGTGCCATCTTGCCCTCAAATTCCAGGGCGTTCGCGCGCCCAGGTGTGTGCTCCGAGATGCTCAACGACCAGTCGATAGTGACCACCCTTTCGGTGTTATCGTATCGCTTCATCTCGAGCTGG
>JACRLJ010000157.1:0-16464 GCA_016215105.1 Candidatus Hydrogenedentota bacterium | reverse complement strand
GTGATAGCGCATTCGGCACGCCGGCATACGCTTTGAGAAACGCGTTCAATCGCGCCGTGTCCCCGGTGTAGTAGCCTGTGCAGTCGGCGATTGGGCCAAACGCTCCGGCGACGCGCGCATCGCAGTTGATGAGCTCGTCCAGCCCCTTGGGCCAACCCGAGCTCACGCCCATGCTGCCGGCCCCGAAGAATTGCATGAGCGCATCGCCCGGCGGCGCCACTAACACCATCGACGCGATGAAAAGGATCTGCATTCGCAATTTCATGTTCCATCCTCCCGTGTTCCGAACTTCCTTTTCTCGGGCTGGCCGACTGGCAAAGGACGCCGCCGGGGCCGTCCGGCCAGGCTAGAACGTATTGAAGATGTCGTGGTGAGGGCGGAGGGAGCCGTCCTTTTCGACGAAGGCCATGTAGCCGGCTCCGCTGATGGGGCCGTATTCGGGGCGGTGGCCGTCGGCGACAAGCGTATGGTGAAGCAGGTGGGCGACGAAGCCGAGGCCGCGTTTCGTGAGCGCGCCCAGCTCGATTGCGAGCACTTCGGAGCGCTTCTTGTCATCCAACGCGCCCCAGCCCGTCTCGGTGGCCAGCATGGGTTTCCCAACCGACTTGCCGAACGCGACGGCCTCATCGAGGAAATTCTCGAACGGCTGCGGGGTCGTTACCCAGGCGTTCCACGCATAGTACGGGTGAAACGTGATCACGTCCGATATCGGCTCGAGCATGCGGATCGCGTCCATGCTCGGCGTAGCTCCGACGGCGATTGGCGCGTTGACGCCGGAATCCTTGCATTGGCGGCGGACGCGTTCGAGCCAATCCAGAACTACTTTCTTCGAGGCATCGCACCCGGCGCTGTTGAACGGCTCGTTGCACAAATCCCAGAGTAGGATGCGAGCGTCGTTCGCATGTGGTTTGACGATGGCGTCAATGTAAGGGACGAAGGCGCCGGCAAAGCGATCGGCGGCGCCCCAGTAGCCGAGCATTTCGACCGATATCCCGCCGAAGTCCGGGCAGCTATGCCACCCGTTGAAGAGCGTCGGTATGAAACGGATTCCGAGCTCTTCGGAGAGATCGATGACGCTATGGAACCTCTTGGGCATAGCGCCGGGTTGCCGAATATAGGCGTCGTAGGAGAGCCAGAGCCGGATGGTGTTCATCTTCGGAAAGTACTGGCGTCCGCGCAGCAATTCCTTTTTGATCACCGCGATGTCGAACGCGTCCCCCCACGTCTCCAGGCCGTGGCTTCCGTAGCTTGGCTGGTAGTTGAAACCCCGAACGTGCGAGTAGTCGCTCATGGTTACGATTCCCTTTGCGGCGTTGTGCGAGATTTCTTGTCTCTCGGCTGTCTCGGCATGCGTAATCCGCGTTCCTGCGGCGGCTCCTGCCACCGCCGCGGCGGCGCGGATGAACTCGCGCCTCGTCACGTCCGTCTTGTTTGACATCGATTCGCCCTCGTTCCCGCGGTCATGGCGCCGCGCCGCGTTGAATGTAGTCCGTTCTTTCGATACTGTCAACAACGATTCCGCCGCCGAGACGGCGAAACCCGCAATTCGACTGAAGACGCTGGATAACCGTGGAGAGTAGTAATGTCCGTTCGATTTGTCACGGCCGCCGCGCTGCTGCTCGCGTTTACGGCCGCTGGAGAGGAGTCCCCGATGAAGGACGCCGTCGTCACTTTTTTACCAACTGCTAACAAGCACCCCGTATCAGGGTTTGGCGGCGAGTGGGACCCGCACTTCTGGCGGGCGCCGAACACGCGGCGCGGTTGCGACGAAAAGGCCTGGGAAACCGTCTTGGATCGCATTCGGGCCATTGGTGTTGCCCGCGTCCGCATGATGCTGCTGCCTGACTGGTACGAGCCCGACAACGACAACAGCGACCCCGCCCGCACAGATGGAAAGGCGTTCACGTGGGACAGCGAACCCATGTGCTCGCTGTACCGTCAATTGGACTACTGCCAGAAGTCCGGCATCCGCGTAAACATTACGTGGTGGTGCGCGCCCGTACGGCGCCAGAGCGATGGCGCGCCCTACTGGATGGCCTTTCCGAACGTGAAGCAGTGGTGTTCCGCGCCCAACGACGTTGAGGAGTGCGCAGAAAACGTCACTGCCGCTCTCCACCACCTCTTCGTTGAGCGCGGCTATTCCTGCATCGACGCCTTCACCTTCTGCAACGAGCCCGACTGGACCTTTTTCAACAACGACAACAAAGTCGAGTTCGACTACTATGCCACGATCTGCCGCGCCATTGACGCGCGGCTGAAGGCCGCAGGACTGCGCCAACGGCTCGAACTGGACCTCGCCGATGACAGCTCGCACAAAGGCTGGCTCAAACAGACTGTTGAGAATCTGGCCGGCGTCGCAGACCGCTACAATGCGCACAGCTATGTCTTCTCCTGCCAGGACGCGGATTACCCGAATGCCATGCGCGCCTGGGTCCGCGAGTGCGTCAAGCAGTGGGGAGACAAGCCGTTCAACGTGAACGAACTCGGTACGCGCCACTACCAAGGCGCCTACACCGCGACCGACGTGTATACGTTCGAACGCGCGTTCTGCGTGGCGCAATTCGCCATACTCGGCTTGAACGAGGGCATGACCGGCGCGCTCTTTTGGGGGCTCTACGACCAGTATTACTACGACGGGAACGATCCGAACGACGGCAGCAACGGCGGCATGATGAAGACCAATCTCATGGCCTACCTGACCGAAGGGTGGCGTCTGCGGCCCACGGGACAGGCATGGACACTCGTCTGCCACGGCGCGCCGCGCGAATCGCGGGCACACCCCGGAACGTCCACCGATCCCGGCGTGGACGCCGTCGCGCTCGAATTGCCCGGCGGAGCCGGGACCAATGTTCTCCTCGTGAACCGGACCACCGCGCCCTGCAACGTTCGTCTCGACGCCATCCCGCTGACACCCAATGCCGCAAACAGCGCCAAGATCAGCGCGTTCGGGCGCGCCGGACTAGCGGAGCTCGACGCGTCCGCGTTCTACACGACAAATAGCGTGAAGGCGCCGCCGGAGACCGTGTTGCTGCTTTCGTTCGCGTCACGCTGACGGTTCGGGCGGACGCAATGTGAAAAGGCCGCTGGTCCCCTGAGCAGAAATCCTGCCGCGAACTTTTTGCTCGAGTTCTCCGCTCACGTGACCCAGTCGCGACCAGCAGGCCCGCTTGGGTGGTCAAAGGAATCGCATGTCTACCCAGCGATAGACGCTGCCAGCCGCTAACCAAAGCACTCCAAGACCGACAGTGGCAAGCCACCCCAACAACAGAGCCTTCCAGGAGAATTCGTATGCTGTTATTCGCCGAACCGCCCATGCCAGAGGCAGGGCCAGTGCCGCGTATCCAATCGTGAATATGAATGCGGAGAATGCAATGAAGAACAATTGTCCTTGGAGGGCGATGTCCGGCTGAGAAGCATCGGCTCGACCACTTTGAATTGCTTCCTTCAATGCAGAACGCATGTCTTTCCAGGCTATCGGGTGTGTGATACCAAGCTCTTGGAGTTTGAGATTGAAATCGCCCTCGGGGAATGGGCCAAGCACGGTATTGTTCGTGTAATCAATAATCGTCAAGAGTTGCTGTGACTGATCCGGCTTGCTATCGGGCGCATTCGATGGAATGTCGCTACGCGCGAAAATGAATCGCTCATCTGTGGCCAATTCGACCAATACGCCAGTCTGAGGCGTAAGTATCGTTGCCTCGCCCGAATCTGCGGTCTTGATAATCTGAATGTCGGATGCATTCGCGCGAAGCACTATATAGCCGCCCGGAAGATTGAACTGATAGTCATTCCATCCCGAACCCCAGGCATTTGGATGCACAAGAACTGCGGCCAATAGCCACAAAGTGATGAAAGTGATTCGCCCAATTGCGCTCATGTCATTCGTCCCCTTGAAAGACGCCCGTATCCTTAGTATTAGACATTCTACTTTCATGCTGCAAACCGGCCATTTGCACTCTCGAACGCGACGATAGGAGAAAGAGGGACGAGAGCGGCCGGCGATTCTGGCGCCGTGGCGAAATCCGCTCGGCTAGGTCATCGTTGTGTGCTGGGTTCACGGCGCTCCGGCGACGCGGCGGGACGCCGCGTCTACTATACTGAGCCGCCTATGAAAGTCCACGGACAGGATTCTCCGTTCCGGTTCGGCGTGTTGATGTCGTCCGGCGTTGCGCCTACTATGGACGCGAGTCCGTAGTGGCCGCGTGCGCCATATATGGGAATTCTAGCAAGCATATCCACACATGGTGAGAGTACGATCCTTTGATGGCAAACAGAGCCACACAAATTGACAAGGAGGGCGTATGTTTGGAATTGGCTCGACAGAATTGGTCATTCTCTCCGTTATTCTGCTAATCATGGGAGTTGGATTATTCCTCGTAGTGTTCATTATCGCCAAAGCGATCTCGGCTGGTTCGTCGCGAACACGAGACACGGATCCGGGATTACGCGAAGCTTTGGCGCGCATTGAGCAGCGATTGGATGCAATAGAACGTATCGTTCGCGATAGAGAGCCTTAGATAGAGATAGGACGAGAAGGAGGAGTCCAAAATGCGCCGGCGCCAGTTCTTGAAGATGGGTACGGGGGCGGTCGTGGCTAGTTCAGTAGGGTCGCAAACAGCCCATGCCGCGGCCTCGTCTGCGCAGGCAAAGCCGGCAGGGTCGCTGGAGGCCGGGGGCCCGCTGTCGCTGTTGCGAAACTACACGGCGGAGGATCACCGGCGACGCCTTCAGAATATTGGCGTCTGCACGCGCGCCATTCGCTCGTGCATGCGGAAACACCTCATCACGGACTATCTTCCGGCGCAGTGTTGCTACAACTTGGGCGAGTATCCCGCCCGCAAACCGTGGGACCCCGGCGAGTACGACGAGAAGGAACTGGACCGTCTGAAAGACCACGGTATCCAGGTGCTCCAAGTGTTCGACGACTGGAATGACTCTCTTCGGCTTTTTGGCGGCGACAAGTACACCGCGGTCAACCCGGCCGGCTACCACCGGTTTATCGAGATGGCCCACCGCCGCGGCATGAAGGTGCTCACGTACACCTCGTCGTGTTTCCTCGAACGCAGCAATCCCGGCTTTCGTCTGGAGTGGAGCCGCGAAGGCGATTTTCTCACGGTCGGATATTGGGACATGGCCCGCTGCTCGCCCGCGAGTCCCGGCTGGCGCGCCTTTTTGCTTCCGCGGCTCGTTCGCATCATGGACGAGTACGGTTCCGACGGCATCTACGTCGACGGCGGATATCTCGCGAATCAGCATCCTGAGAAACAGAAGATGCCGCTCGCCAAAGACGAAGTGTCCGCCTTTGAGGAGACCGCGCACTGCGATGGCGCGTTCACGGACCTCTTGGCGCTGCTCTACGCCGAGGTCAAGCGGCGCGGCGGCATCCTCAAGCTGCACGTGAACGCCGCCGAACAGCCTGAGGGCGCCGGACTTCGCGTGTACGACTACTTGTGGGTAGGCGAAGGCGTGAAGAGCGCGGACCCTCTGCGCGAGACAGTCAAGAACTATCCACCGTATGTCGTGCCCTGCCTCGATATGGGATTCACCGCCATCGAGAACGAGGACGAGCCGTTTCTGCACTCGATTCCCTACATGCAGTTGCCGGTGCTCATGGGAGGCCATATTTTCACCGGCGAACGCGGGTTCATTCCCAACGTCAAGTACCAGGACGATTTCTGGATGCAGCGCTGCCGCGACGCGTGGAAGCAGTATCAGGCCGATCCGTCCAAGCTGCACACCTACAGCGCCTGGGACGCTGTGCCCGGCAACCCCGAGACCCGGCCCACGCACGCGCGCTGGCTCAAGCGCTATCTGCCGTTGACTGAGGAGGGAACTTGGGCGTGGCTCGAGATCGACGACTCGTCCCTGTTTACGGCGCCGCCGCCCAAGGATGTAGTCGTGTCCGCGTTCGCGAACCGCGAAATGCACCTCGTCCTCGCCAACTACGGCCGTACCCCCGCCGATATCCAAACTGCCGACTCGTATGTCCCAACAGATTCGCCGGCGGCCAAACCGGCCACCAAATGGACTCTGCCGCCGCGCTCACTCCAGATCCTCCTAAGGCAAACCTGAGCGCGAGCGGCCGCGACGCGGATCCATTTCGACTTCCGGAAACAGTTGAATTGAGGGGATGAGTGCTTGTCGTCTCTTCTCATCGAAGCGTACAATGCGTTTAGGCTGCGACGCGGATATCCATCGAGGAAGCGCGCCCCACTTCGCGGAATTTACGCGCCGACGATTCAGCGCATCGCGGTGCAGTCGTCTAGGGTCTCGAGTTCACATGGTCAACGCTGGAGCGAGCAAGAGCGACGCGAGCAATCGAGCAATCTGACTCACAATGCCCAATTCGCAACCCGCCGCGTATACGAAAGGGAACGGTGATGTATTTGCGATCCTTTACCAGGTCATGGTTTGTGGTCATCCTGGCCGCTTTGGCTCCGTGCGCCGCGGCCATCGCGGAGACCCTGGACCTGAGTAAGGCCGTTGTCGTGACATCGAGCGAAAACCCGGTGGTCAAGACCGCGGAGCGGATGCTTGTCGAGGAGGTCGCCAAGCGCACAGGTATCACGTTGGTCCACGCGGTGGCGCTGCCCAATGACAAAACACCCGCGATTCTGCTGTGTTGCGCGAATGAAATCCCCGCGCCGTTGCGCGATTTCGTTTCCGGAATGAACGTGCCCACGAAGGAGGAAGGATTCGCGATCGCGGTGACATCGACTGGCGCAGCCCCGGCGGTTGCGCTCGTGGGAGCGGACGACGACGGTGTCCTCTTCGCGGCGGGGCGCCTTCTGCTGCAACTGCGTATGCAGAAGGGCCAGATTCAACTGGCTTCAGACTATCGAATTGCCACGGTGCCGCGCCACCCACATCGCGGCCACCAGATTGCCTATCGCAGCCTTTCGCACTCGTACGACGCCTGGTCACCCCAAACCTATGAACAGTACATGCGGGAAATGGCAGTATTCGGAGCGAACGCCTTCGAGTTGACCTCGTTCCGAAGCCCTGACGGGCTTGACGGGCCCCACGCGAAGTTCACCGGCCGTCAGATGTCGGAGGCGTGGTCGAAGATTTGCGCGGAGTACGGCTTCGAGTTTTGGCTGTTCGCGGGCGCGCCGAGCGAGCGAGGCGAATCCCCGGACGAACGTCAGACCTCGATGAAAGACCGGCTCACGGCCCTTCGCGCCTTCCCCCACCTGGATCACGTGTATCTCACAGGAGGTGACGGCGACAGCGACCACCGGCGTCCCGATCTCATGATAGAGATGGTGGGTCGGTTTGCCGCTGAAGCGCGCAAGATACACCCCGGCCTGGGCGTGTGGGTTTCCAATCAGGGATTCTCGCCGGAACAAAACAATTGGTTCTTTGATTATCTGCAGCGGGAACAGCCCACGTGGCTGACGGGTGTGGTCTATGGCGCTTGGACGCGCATCCTGCCGGACGAGCAGCGCGCGCGGGTCCCCAAGCAGTATCCCATCCGCCGCTACGACGATATCGGGCATTGCGTTCGAGCGCAGTATCCCGTACCCGCCTGGGACCGCGCTCTCGCACGGACGCTGGGTCGCGAGCCTTTCGCGCCCCGGCCGCGCGGCGAGGCGCGCATCCACAACCTTTACGACAAATACTCCGATGGTTTCGTCACGTACTCGGACGGCATCGGCGACGACGTGAACAAGGTCGTATGGTCAGCCCTCGGATGGGACCCGGACCGGAAGCTCGACGACATCATGCTCGACTATGCCCGTTTCTTTTTCGGTTGGGATATTGCGGAGCAGGTCCGGGACGGCATATTCCGGCTGGAGGACGCGTTCGACGGCTCGTTAGCGGAAAACACCGGCGTCGAAAAGACCTTCGCGCTCTGGAAATACCTGGAGGACCACGCCGACAAGAACCTGCGATCCAACTGGCGATTCCAGTCCTGCGTTATGCGCGCCTATTACGACCACTACACGCGGCTGCGGCTGCTCAAGGCCAACGACATTGAGGAGCGGGCCTGCGCGGCGTTGCGCGAAGCCCCGAAGGCCGGCGTCGAAAGCGCCATCGCCAAAGCGCGCGCGATCTTGGCGGAGCCGGACCAGGATGCCGCCACGAATGCGCTCAAGGCGCGCATCCGGGAACTGGGGAAGGAATTGTTTGAGAGCATCGGCGCGCAACTGGATGTAGCCAACTACAAGGCCACGAACGCGCAACGCGGGGCAGTACTTGAGTACCTCGATACGCCGCTTAACAACCGCCTATGGTTGGAGAGCGAGTTTGACGCCATCCTCGCCGGCAAAATCAGCTCGTCCATGCCCGAAACCGCCCGCGAGGGCGACCTGCGCCTGGCCCGTCTCGCTCGCGTGGCCGATTGGGAGAATTCGGGGCCTGGCAGCTTTTACGACGACTTGGGTTGCTCGTGGAAGCAACCGCATCTCGTGAAATCCAAACCGCTATGGGATGATCCGGGTGGCGTGACGACGTCCCGAGAAGATCATACGTACGACACGGGCGAACCCTACCGGCTTTCATGGTTTGACGTGGAAGAGGCCTTGTTTGACACGCCGCTGGTTATGCGCTACGAGGGCCTCGATCCCAGCGCCGCGTACAGACTCCGCGTCACGTACCTCGGCCGGTTCAATGCGACCACCCGCCTCGTGGCCGATGGCAAATACGAAATACACGGCGCATATGGCCATACCGTGGCCGGCGTGCGGTACGCCGTCAAGAACGATAGCGCCGCAGTGGTGGACCGTCCGAATGACGAAGCAGCAGGAGGCGCTCCAGAAACAGTAACGCCTCTCGAATTCGTGATTCCCAAGGAGGCCACGCAAGACGGTGGGCTGGAACTTACTTGGCATCGCCTTACGGGCCGCGGAGTCCAGGTTGCCGAGGTGTGGCTGCTCAAGCAGTAAGAACGGAATAGTTCCCTATTCGGATTACGCTCCGGATTGAGCAACGAGCTGTTGAACCTTCTGCTCGTCGACATCTATCCCGAGACCCGGACCCTGCGGAACACGTAACACGCCATTCGCCGGCGCAAAGGGCTCCGACAGGACGCTCGCGCCGAGGAACTGCGGGCCGTTGAGCGCGGCGGGACGGTCTAGGCCATAGGCGGCGTACAAGCACAACGACGCGGACAGCGACACGTCGGGGTCGGTCAGGCCGCTTCCCAGAAACAGCAGGTTGCGGGACCGCAAGATCTCGATTTGCCGCGAGGCCGAGAGAATCCCTCCGCAGCGCGCGGGTTTCATCGCTACGCCGTCGCAGCATCCCAGTTCGATGAATTCGAGCAGGTCTTCCGGTGTAACGACCCCCTCATCGAGAATAATCGGCAACGCGCCTTGTTTGCGCAAAGCGCGATAGCCGGTCAGACGGTTCGCGGGGAGCGGCTGCTCGAGTACCGCCACACCCGCGTCCGCAAGCTTCGGCGCGGCTTCGAGCGCGGTCGCCAGGTCATATCCGCCGTTCGCGTCGGCCCACAGGAAACCTTCGGGCGCGCGCGCTTTGACGCGTCGGCACAGTTCGAGGTCAAACGCGAGGTCCGGCGCGACCTTGACGTTGAAGTTGCGGTATCCACGCGTGAACCCTTCGTCGATGAGCGCGTTGACCTCGTCGAGTGTCCGCGGGTTGAGCGTCCAACTCAATTGGACTTCCTTGCCCGGCTCGCGCCCCCACAACCGCGCAGTATTGAGTCCCGTCGCCTTGCCAAGAAGGTCGTGCAGCGCAATGTCCACGCCCGCTTTCGTGATGGGCGAGCCGGTCGAGAACGCGCCGGCGATCTCCCGGTTCATTGCGGCGTGGACAGCATCGAGATCGAAGGAATTGAGGCCGATCAGTACCGGCCGGAGATAGCGGTCCAGCGTGGTGACCGCACTTTCGAGCGTCTCGTAGCTCCAGCGCGGCAGCGGCACGCTCTCGCCCCAGCCGACTGTCCCGTCGTCGGCTGTGATGCGAATAAGTACGGCGGGCCGGCCCATCACGCCTTTGGGTCCTTCGAGAAACTTGAAATGCGCGACCGACGGATAGCGCACGGGATAGAGATCGATTCGTTCAATGGAGAGTGGACGACGTACGTTCTCCAAGATGTTTGAACGGTCTACGTTCATGATTGGCGCAATCTCCTTTTCCGACGGATTGTACTGCGAACGCCTCCGAGGACACCATGTCTTGAGTCATTGGGTAGCCACTGTTACGATAGGTGCGTGAAACACCGGAGGTGAAAATGAAAAGACTGGCAAGCGCACTCTTGGTGACGTGGGTCCTTCCCCACGTGATCGCCGCGGCGGCGCCCGCGCGCGTGACCGCTCGAATCGAAGGCAGCCGCGTGGCGGTGTCCGTCGACGGGAAGCTGTTCACGGCGTATACGTTTGCGGACTCGCAGAAGTATCCCTATTTCTACCCCGTGAACGGCCCGACCTCGGGCGAGTCACTCACCACGGAGAGTTCGGAGCCGTACCCGCATCACCACTCCCTGTTTTTTGGCTGCGACCGGGTTGACGGCGGGAACTACTGGCAGGAAAGCAACGAGAAGGGGCAAATCGTTTCGCAGGGCCCCAAACTCGTCAAAGCGAAGGGAACGCGGATCGTCTTCACCGATAAGTGTCTGTGGCGGCAGCCGGGCAAGGAACCAATCATGCGCGACACGCGCCGGGTCACCATCTCGGCGCCGGACGCATCTTTGTGTCTGATCGATTTCGAAATCACGCTCGTGCCACTAAAGGATATCCGAATTGAAAAGACCAACCATTCGCTGTTCAGCGCGCGCATGGCGCCCGAACTGAGCGCGGCGAAGGGCGGAACCCTTGTCAATGACAAGGGCAATAAAGGAGAAAAGGGCACGTTTGGCGCGCCGTCGGCGTGGTGTGACTACTCCGGAGAGCGAAACGGCGCCGTTGAAGGCTTGGCCATACTTCAACATCCGAGCAACCGCTGGTATCCCGCGCCGTGGTTCACACGCGATTACGGGTTCTTCTCGCCCACCCCCATGCTCTGGCTGGAGAATGACCGTCTCGACCTGCCCAAGGGCAAACGGCTCACGCTGAAGTACCGGGTCGCCGCGCATGCGGGCACGCCCGATATTGCTGCGATCCAAGCGCAATACGCCAAGACCCGGTAGCGGCGCGGCTTCGGCCTACAGTTTGTACGGCGCCCGCATGGGACGCTGTAGATATGTGTTGGCGTCGGCATCGCCGGGGAAGGTCTCTTTCTTCGGATCCCACTTGAGATGACGACCCGTCCACCGCGCGATATTTCCAAGGTGACACATTGTGGCGGTACGGTGTCCGATTTCGACGTCCGCAATCGGCGCCCGTCGCGAGCGAATGGACTCAATCCAGTTAATCATGTGCCGTTTGTCGTCCGAGGGCGCGCCGTTGTTGGTTGACTGTGTATTGCCGCCCTCACGGACTTCGAACTTCCCCCGGTCGATCAGAATCTCGCCTTTGTCCCCGACGAACAGTCCTCCCCCATCCGGGCCCTTGCCATCCAGCTTCACCACCACTCCGTTCGCGTATCGAAAACTAACGGGGCATTTGAGACCTTGGCCTTCCGGCCACACCTCGACCGGCCCGGACTCGCTAAAGCCAAGCGCCCATTGAATGATATCGAGTCCGTGCGCGCCCCAGCCGGTCATCTCGCCGCCGGACCATGGACGGAACGAGATCCAGCCCGGCTTGGCGCGCGGAAGATAAATATCGAGGTTGTATGGGCGCACGGGGGTCTGCCCGAGCCACATGTCCCAATTGAGTCCTTCCGGCACGGGCTGTTCCGGCAGGTCACACTCCCACGGGCTCGGATAGTTCGCACCGTGTACCTCCTTTATCTTCCCAACACGCCCCTCCGATACCGCCCGGCAACCGTCCTCGCAGGCCGTCATCGAGCGTTGCTGGCTTCCGGTCTGAACCACGCGCTTGTATCTGCGGGCAGCCTTTACCATGGCCCGGCCTTCGCGAACGGTCAACGTCAGTGGCTTCTCGCAATAGACATCCTTGCCGGCCTGGCACGCGTGGACGGAGCACAGCGTGTGCCAGTGATCGGGTGTCGCGATGAGCACCGCGTCCACGTCGCGCGACTCGAGCAATTTGCGGTAGTCCGTGAACGTACGAAGCGACTTGCCCGCGTTCATCTCGGCGAGCCGAGCGGTGTTCACATCCGCCAGGGCGACGAGCTGTGCGTCTGGTGGCAGCGTCGCGGCAATCTGCCGTCCGCGCCGTCCGGCGCCGATTAGCCCGATATTGATGCGGTCGTTTGGACCAATCTTCCTTGCCGTCACGCATCCGGTCAACGCGAGCAATCCTGCTCCCGCGACGCCACCCAGGAAGCTCCGGCGGCCAATACTGGGCTCTTGCTTCGTCATCACCCTGTTCTCCATTTCATCTGCCTTTCATCGCCGTTAGCGCGGGAGTATGCCTGAACGTTTTGCCTGCGCAGGAACTGGTGGCTGGCGCGAGTACGGTCTATTTCTTCTTATCTCCTACGCCACTTATGATCAGGGCGTCTTTCGCGGGCAGTTTCGGGAAAGGATTGTGGGGCTCCACTTGGTACCAATAGGCTACCGAGGCGAGGTCGTCTTGCAGCGGAAGGTAGCGTCCCTCGCTCTGCCACCCCAGACTTTGGATGGTTACGCGCAGGTCCTTCTCAAAACGAACAGGATCGTTGATGTGCCAGCGATATTCGCCGAAACGGCGCTGGGCGCCCTCGAATGGCATGTGATAGAAGCCCGTGTACAGGCTGCTGAAATTATCGTAGACTTCCTTGCCGTATTCGTTGCGCTCGCCGTAGCCGTAGGAGCCGCAGAAGTAGTCCTCCTCGCCGGTCCCGCAGATGGTGGGAAATTCGCGGTCACCGTCCAGGTAGAATTTGATTTCTCCTTCACCCCACCAGCCGGGGCTGTTCGCTCCGTGGGCCAGATAGGTTCCGACATAGTTGCCGCGGCCCCGGATGCCGTCCACGATGGTGTAGACGTCCTTGGCGGGCAGCGGATTCACGCGGCGGAATTGCGCGTGGAAATAGGGGGTGCTTCTCGCCACGGATTCGAGAGAATAAGTGATCTGGTAGTACACCGTCGCCCGCTTATCTCCCAGGTTCTCCATCGTTACCCGGCATCCTTTGCGGAAGGGCATGCGCCAATAAGAATTGAAGCCGCTCCGCGGATTCACACACACGGCCAGTGACGAAATGCGCGGTTCATTGCCCATGCCCCAGCCCGAAGCAAAGAAATCGCCCACGGGGACCTCAACTGATGGCGCCGTTTCGCCGTCCCAATAGAAGCGCAAAATCATGAGGCGATAGTCGCCGACCGGCGTCATCCAGATGTGGTTGATGGTTCCCGCGCCATCAATCTGGCCCAGGGTAAACGTGGCGCCCGGCTCGATGTGAACGTAGGGGTTTACCTTCCAGCCTTGCCCCAATTCGCGGGCGGCGTTCGCCGCATTTCCCTCTTTCAACCCCGCCATGCCGCCTTTACCCTTCGCCCCGGAGAAATTCTCGGGGCTGATCGAGCGGGTCTGGGCCTTCTTGAGTTGGTGGAGCCGGTCCATGCCGGCGCTTTGCGCGTGCGCGAGGGAGAGACAGAGCATCAGGCTGGTCAACGATAGAATGAGACGGGTCGCTTTCATGGTGCGCTCCTTTGCTGTCATCGTATTGGCGGCGCCAATGGGCCGGACGCAGGAATCGGTGTCGCCAAGGACAATTCGTACATATACGCAGCATTGAACCTACCGCTTTGACGTGTTGAAGTTCAATGACCGATTTGAGCGACACCAAAACAAGCCTTCGGACATGACCGGACTCAGTCCTGCATTACTTCTTCTTCAATTGAAAACTATCCATCACAATTGACTGGTCGACCGACCCGTAGGCGTCGTCGCTGCCGATGTGCGCGAAGACGTAAATGCGGCCATCCTTCGCTTGAACCGCGTGGGGATAGTACGCCGATCCGGGCGTCTCCAAATGTACCCACGTCTTTCCGGCGTCGTTGGTATAGTGGACGCCGCTGGTCGCTATATGGAGGATGGGGCCTTCCCGAGTGGCGAGCAGTTCGGGATGCCCGCTGTGGGGGAACGGAGCAGGCCCCACTTCGCCAGGGGTCCACGAATCGTCGGACTTCGTGAGCGCGCCCTGCCACCGCGCCTCTGCTTTCAACTCGGCAACATAGCGTCGAAACACGCACAACAGATCGCCGTTGGGCAGTTCCGCCACGTCGTACTCTTCGCCGCCCCACTTGCCGCGATACTGCGCGGGAACCACAGGGATGGGTTTCGACCACGTATTTCCCAGATCCTCGGAAACCATGAGCAAGGGTTCGAACAGGCCGCTGTACTCTTCTCGATTGCGGCTGTTGGCGGGAACATACGCAATGCCGCCGGTCAGGATGACACGTCCGTCGCGCAGCACGCGGAGCCGCTTGGGAAAGGCCGAGTACTTCTTGGGGTCCAGCGGTATTTCCGGCTTGCCCCAGGTCTTGGATCCGTCGGTCGATCTCTCGAGGTAAGCGGTCTTTGGCAATTCAGGATTGTAGGGGAGGTAATACCCGAAGACGCCACGAACAATCGTTCCGTCCGGCAAGGCAGTCTCGGCTTCGCCCGTGACACCATTCATGCAGGACTTAAACGCATCGGCGCTCACCTGGTCCCAGGTCTTGCCCGAGTCCGCTGACCGCAGGTGAACGTTGCGCAGGTCGAGACCCGTCATGTCATAGCCAGGGCGTCCGGGCGGCGGCCAATTCAACCGGGCCTGCACGTCCTTGGGCGCTTGAGGACGTCCCTCGACCGGACCCGTTGCTTGCGTGAAGCTCACCATCAGACTGCCGTCCTGCATCGTCCACGCGCCTACCCAGCACGTATAACCCGGCGATTGCGGGGAGTGGTAAATCGTCTGGCGCTGGTGTTCGACCGCGGAGAATTCGTCCGCGTTGGCGGACGGAGCAAGCGCAATCAACACGAAACCGGCAAGCAGCAAATGCGACGGCGGTATCATGTTCCTTATCCTCATTCGGTAAGCGTCTTTTTCCCGACTTGCGCGAAACAGGCCGTGCGTCTAGTTCACATCTTTCTGCTTATAGACAATCGTCACCGCGCACGGCGCTTCGGGAACGGCGACTAAGATTCCTTTCTCCATAAGTTCCGCGCCGGTCGCGGCGCGCGGCGTGGTCTCGTCCACATTTCTGATCTCATACGTCTTGTCTGACGCGAGACCGTGCAACTTGAGCCGTCCCGATTCGTAGATGCTCCGAGGACGCCGGAAGACCTGAATCACGCCGCCGCGCAGGTCGGGCCGGTGGAATTGCCACGCCATCCACTGGTCCTCGGCGAGGCAGTACGGAGTCATTGGATAGAAGTCTCCCAGCAGATACGGGGAAATCTCGCGGTGTTCGTTGATGAGTTTGCGGAGCAACGCGAAATCGACATGGTCAACGCCTTCACCGGCCGGTCCAAAGCTGTTCTCGGGCGTGTAACTGCTGCGAATCCAGTACGTGTCCTTGGGGTAAATGAACCCCGTGCCTTGATAGGGAATCCACTGGGCGAGGCCGTACGTGAGGCATTGTTGCCCTTCGGGGGCGTTATACCAGTCGCTGCGCAGCAAGGGCACGGCGCGGCGCAGCGTCTCGAGATCGTTGCGCCGGCCGCCCGACGCGCATGAGTCTATCAGCATGTTGGGATGCCGCCGAAGCAGTTCGTCCCAATATTGGAAATAGCCCTCCACGTGGCGGATTTCGCTGATGCCTTGCCGGTCGGGGGCGTCGGCGCCGCGCCAAAACGGCAACGGGTCGATGTTGAAATCCTGGCGATAGAAATCAATGCCTTGCGCGGTCAGGAGTTCGTCAATGTGGTTCGTCAGCCACTCGCAGCACGCCGGTTCGCCCAGTTTGAGCAGCCCGCCTTCTTTTCCGCCGTACACCCATTCAGGATGAGTGTCCGCTATCCACGTGCCGGCATGCACGCGCTCCGGTTCGAACCACACCATCACCGTTTTTCCGTTGGCGTGCATCAGGTCGCTCAGTTCCCGCAGCCCTTTCGGGAATCGCACCGGGTCCACTTCCCAGGTCCCCACTTTCGGCCACGTGACATTGTCGCAGGGATACCACCCCGCGTCCTGCCACCAACAGTCGAATCCGATCTGTTCGTCCAGGTGACGTTGGAGAAAGATCCTTTCTTGCGCGGCCACCGTCATCAGGCCCGGATAGTAATTGCCATTGCACAATGACCGCTGAGTCTTGAGCGGTTCACCGCCCGGTTGCGGGCAGTTGTGGGCGAGCATCCATCGCCGCCAGACGTTCTGCGCGCGGACCGGGCTGCCTTCGTAGAACATCAGGACTGCCATCGGCGAGCGCACCTCTTCGCCGGGATGCAGTGTGAAATGAGTCAGTTCCTGTCCTCCGCGTACACGCAGGCCACTCTCGCCATCGCGTTCGAACGCCGCGGCCCACTGGCCCGCCCAGCTCAACACGCAGATGACCCCGCCATCGTTCCGCCCAATGTTGAAGTACGG
>JACRLJ010000156.1 GCA_016215105.1 Candidatus Hydrogenedentota bacterium | reverse complement strand
GGTCGTGAGCGAGGGCTTCTCGGCGGCGAGCTTGAAGATCCGCGCCTGCTGCTCGCGGAGAGTCCGGAAGCGCTGCACGTCGTTCGGCCACATCTTCGCGAGCTTCTGATCCCGCGCCTCCTCGAGCTCGGCCTGCTTCTTCGCGTCCCACATCTTGTCGAACCAGACGGCTCGAAGGACCTTCGAGTCGGGGGCGAAGAGCATCCAGATGCCCTCCGATGCGGCCGCACACACCGCGATCCACCAGTGGCCGGTCGCCGCTGCGGTCGCCGTCGCTCCGGCGAGGAGCGAGAGGTTGTACGGGTTCCAGAACGCGTACCGCGCGTACGGGGGCTGGTCCTCGCCTTTTTTCTTGCGGGAGGTCAACGCCTCCGATCATATGCGGCGCGGAGGTAGAGCGGGAGCCAGAAGTCCTTGGGCAACACGGGCCTCCGTTGGTTCGTCGTCCGCGAGGACGACGACGGGAACGTCATCGAGGAGAAAGACGAGGAGCCCGAGCAGGTGGTCGAGAAGATCGTCGCGAAGAAGGTCGCGCCGCTGTCGAGGAAGCTCGGCGTCGCGAAACTGCGCTCGGCGTTCCGGCTGTGCATTCAGACCGAGCTGATGTTGCGTTCCACGGGAGTGGATCGCGCGCTTGCGCTCGAATTGCTCGTCATCCGGCTCGCAGCCCCCATGCCCCGCCGCAAGAGCGCGTGACCTGCTCCTCAACCGCGGTTCTAACGTATTTTGACGCCGAGGGTATAGATGGCGCTAATAGAACCTAGAACGAAAACAAGCATAATGAGAATCAGTGCGCCGCAGACGGCCCCGGCGACAAAACGGCGCAATGGGCTGGTGACAGGTATCATGCTGTAGACGATCGCAATTACCGTGAGCACGCACACCTGCAAAGCGATTCCGACCCAGTTCTGCTGGCCTAATTCGATGGCAACTCGAGACGAATACGGCAGCCGCATTCCGCTGTGGCTGAATAGGTGCGCCAATTTGCTTGCCCAGAAGTGGATCACGCATTGGAGTACAAGCCACAGGCCAAAGATAGTCCCGGCGAATCGGAATGAAAAACGTGTGACCTGATCGCGTTCGGTTTCCTTCCACGGGAGAACAGAGTAAAGCACGAGATACACCAGGATTGCGCTACCGCCGGTAAGAAGCAATGCCAGAATGAAGCCGACGCGGATAGGCCGGGCTTCGATGCCCATCCACTCGCCCAGCCCTGCGCAGACGCCGCCGAGCTGACGGTTGGACCACGACTTGCGCAACGTGGGCCGTGCGGGAACACCGGGTTCGGGTTCGCCGCGCTTGGCGGCTTTCGCAGCCATGGCGGCGCTGAGGGTCTCGTAGTCGTCTTTCGAAAGCGTACCTGACGCCAGCATCGCGTCCAGTTGGTCCAGCGAAGTCGAAGGATTAGCGGTCATGTCCATTATCGAGGTCCCTTATACGATTGGCCGCTTCGATGGCGGAGAGTTCGCCGGAAGCGACTTGCCCCAGGATACGTTTCTTGGCTTCTTCGTTTTGCTTCAAGGCTTGGTAGTTGGCGATGAGGCGGTCGAGCCGGGTGCGGATGGCGGCGTAACCCATGCCGGATTGTTCGGCAAGGTCCTTGATGCTGAACCCAGCGAGGAGGTAGAGTTCGAGAAACTGCTGCTCTTCGTCGGAGAGCAACTGGAAGAGGCTTTCACGAAACCGGCCGCCCAGTTCCACCCCGCACGAGGGGCATTCCATCTTGACCGTTTTCATGCCCACGTTACAGTAGGGGCACGAAACGGGGAGAAGTCTTGAAGTCTTCATTTGTCAAATTATATTCGGATCTATTGTGTTTGTCAACACAAAAATTTGACTAACAGGGCCAATATGTCGCATTTTAATGTGATGGCGGGTGTCCTGATGGCTGGAGTAGTGTCTACCACTGCTTACGGGCAGGTGGACGCGTCGAAAGCCGAGCAGTACCGGCGCTGCGTCCAGACATGTCTTGACAACCTACTCAAATACGGCGCGGACCGGTACGGCGAGGTCCACACGCCGATGCTAATGAGCATCATTGACGTTCGCACGAACGATGCCCCGCGCGAGCCATTGGTCTTGGACGGTATGGTTCGGAGCGAGGGCCGTTTGCACCGGCGCAATCCAGGCGGGTGCGACCTTTGGGATGACCAGCCCCTGTTGCGGACGATGTACGCGTTCAGCGAGTTGAATGGGGACGCCAAGTACGCCCAGGCGGCGGACGCGTACACGAAGTCCTTTTTCGAGCGATCGCGAAAGGCCAACGGGATGCTGGCATGGGGGACGCACATCTTCTACGACGCGTTCAAGGATGCGCCGGGCGGCGATCAAGACGGGAAGGGGCCACACGAGATCCTGGTGCTATGTCCGAACTGGGATCGCATGTGGAAGGTCACGCCCGATCTCGTGCGCAAGGAGATCGAAGGGATCTGGGAATGGCACGTGGTCGATAAATCCACAGGCCTTAACAACCGGCACGATGACAAGTTGCCGGGTTGCGATTTTGCCTTCAGCGGTGGCGAGTTTGCGTACGCGTTTGCTTATCTATACAGCCAGACGAAGAAACCGGAGCATTTGCAGTGGGCGAAAACGGTCGCTGGCCGTCATTGGAACGCGCGCAATCTGGAGACAAATCTTGCGCCCGACGCTCCCGGAACTGGCGACCGCTACGATGCGCACCATTGCTTTACCACGGTCTCCGGGCCGCATGCGGCGCTGTTATTGAAAGCGTACGAGGCGTCGGGCGATCCGTGGTTCAAGGAGGTGGCGCTGGCGTATATCAACGCGTACCTGAAGTACGGTTGGGACGCCAAAGCGCGGCAGTACTGCGCCATGCTCACTCTGGACGGCAAGCCGGTGATGGAGCAGGCGAAGGGCGCGGGGTACGACGCGTTCAAGCCCACGGGATACGTGGACATTTGGCGCACAATTATGTATTCGTATGAATTTCCGGTCGAGGCTGCGCAGACCGCGTTGTACGCGTACGAATTGACTGGCGATGTGGGCGCGCTTCAGAGCGCCAAGAACTGGGCGGAGAATATTCGCGCGAATCTGCCGCCGCATCTGGGCCGGAGGTGGCGCAAGGAGATCGTTGAGGCCCTGCCGGAGGCGGAACGCGTGGGAGGTACCTATGCGGAGAACTACGGCCGCGCAATCTCGTTCTTCCTCCACTTGCACTATGCGACGCGTGACGCTCAGGACTTGAAAACTTCCATGGATATCGCTGACGAAGCGATTTCGAAACTCTACGCAGACGGGTGGTTTAAGGGCCATCCCGCGAAGCCGTACTATGAAAGCACGGATGGCGTTAGCTATTTGCTGTTCGCGTTGACGGAGTTGTCGGCATATCCTAATCGGATGGCGTGCAACCTTTAGCTTCTTTGTCCGCAATTTCCACGTTGTTCGCGTAGATGTTGCGGACAAAGAAGTCATACTAGTGACTCTGCCGTTGCGGCCGGGCCGCCTTAGAAATCCGGCCAAGAAGCCGGCTTTTTGACCGCGCCTCCAGCCCCGATCTTGTACGATAATGACGGGAATCGAGGAGGCGGATTCTGGAATTCTCTGAAACATGCAACTAATGGCAGGCAATAGAGTTAGCAAAGATTACCGATTGATAACTTGCACTGTGTAGCAGTGGGCGATATAATCGCGTCAGATTGCTTTAGTGTGATCGCAACGCCAATGGCATTACTTTCTTGTCAGCGAGTCTCTTGCTTTCCGAGTTGGCGGCAGTGTCAATGTAGCTAATAGGACACCGTATGAGCCGAGTGTCCGTAGTGAGGAGTCTTACAATGTTTGGCATCGGTTCTTGGGAAATGATGATCTTGCTTGTCATCGTCCTGATCATTTTCGGCGCAGGCAAATTGCCGACGATCGGCCGCTCACTTGGTCAGGCTATCACCGAGTTTAAGTCCAGCGTCAAAGAGAAGGATGAAGAACCCATAAAGAAAGACTCGACCGAGGAACCGAAGTAGTCTTCAATTTTGAGCTGCTTACAGTCTACGCGCGCGCCAACCGGGTGGTTGGCGCGCGCGCTTCGTCTAGGTCTGGGCCATCGTGAACACCGGGAGCATGGTCTGCGACACCCGCGCCGTGATAGGGGCTCCGAGTGCCTTCGCGGCGGTATCGTATGCCGGTTACTCTCCGGAAGCGGTTTCGACGTGTTGAAGACGCAGCAGCGCCTCTCGCGCGACTTCTCGAATAAGGGGATTGCTATCGCCGAGCTTGGTTTGAAGGGCTGGTTCGGCGCCGTTTGCGAGAGGGCCAAGTCCGGACAGGACTTTGATTCCGGCCAGTTGCACCGACGCATTGGGATCGCGTAGCGCATCTATCAACACCGGAAGGTACTCGTACGCCGGCTTGCCGACGGCGTGAAGCGCCCCGCAGGCCGCCACGCGAACTGCCCCACAATCATCAGCTAGACATTGTCGTAACGCATCCACGATTGCAGGGGCCGGCGAGCCCATACGGGCCAGCGCTTCCACGCTTGCGAGACGGACATCCGAGTCGAGATGCTTTAGCGACGCCAGCAGCATATCGTCCGTGTGGCGCGATTGTTCGCCCAAGGCGCCGAGCGCGGATACCGCCCGTGATTGGACGATTCTGCTCGGATCGCGCAGGCAATGCGATAGGGCGAGATTCACCGCGGGCAGCAGCGCCGCCGTGGCGTGGGGCGAAATCGCTTCGAGCGCCTCGACGGCGCAAAAGCGGGTCAACTCGTCGGCGTCGCGCAGCGCGGCGACCAGTTGGCCGACGGCGCTGGTTGCAAACGCTCCAAGGCGTTGCAGCGTCTGAGCAGCGTGACAGCGTACACGCACATCGGGATCAGTCAGCCGGCGCGCGACCGATGTTACGACGGCCCGCGATTCGGTTTCTACGCGTCCCAGGGCCTGGACGGCCCGTAGCCGCACATCGGCGTCCTCGTCGTCCAGGCAAGCCAGCAGGGATGGCGCAGCGGGAGAGGCCACGGCGCCCATGACCCACAACGCTTCCGCGGCGGAACTGCGAACGGCGGGAGCGGGATCGTGCAAGGCGTGAATGAGCGGACTTACGCAACGCGAGCCCAGCACATCCACGCGCGCCAAGGCGGATGCGGCGGCGCGTCGAACAGACGGTGAAGGGTCCTGAAGGGTACTGATCAGGCCTTCGATCGCCCCTGCCGCATCGGGACCTACTTCGCCGAGGGCTTGGGCGCTGACAATGCGGACGCCCTCGTCGTTATCACGCAAACCGTTCAAAAAACTCGCAACCGCGGTCGACGCGGCAGGGCCGAAACGGCTCAGCGCCACGGTGACCCAGTGCCGGACTTCGTTATTGACGTGCGACAGCAGCGGAAGGAACTTCTGCACCAGCTTGGGGTCGTGTTCGAGCGCGGGCGCTCCAATCTCCGACAAGACGAACGCGGCTGCGGCGGTGCGGGAAGGTTCTCCCGCATGAAGCAGCGCCACCAGATCGGGCACGACGTCCAGCGCGTCCGGACCGAACGAGGCAAGCGCGCGCGCGGTGGCCATCAGATCCATCTCGTCGTGGCTGGCCGCCAGAAGCTCTACCAGGCGCTTCTTATCCATCGAGCATTACCGTATGTCGTACTCCTTGATTTTGCGGTACAAGGTCCGCAGTCCGATCCCGAGGGTCGTGGCGCATGCTTCTTTATTATACCCACACACCTTCATGGTTTCTCCAATGACGATGCGCTCGACTTCGCTCATGCGGGCGCCGGCGGGAATTCGAATCTCGCCCACCTGAGGCGTGGACACGCGCCGGATGTGTTCCGGAACATCGTGGACGTCGAGGGGACGCCCGCCGCGGGCCATGATGACCATCCCTTCGATGATGTTCTTCAGCTCGCGAACGTTGCCCGGCCAATCGTATCGCATCAGCATGTCCACGGCATTACGCGTGATGCCGTCGATGGAGCGGTCGTTGGCTGCGCATGCTTCGCGGACGAAGTGATCCACGAGCAGAGGGATGTCTTCGCGCCGGGTGCGCAGCGAGGGGACATTTATCAATACAACTCTGAGACGATAGTACAGATCATTGCGGAACTGACCTGCTTCGACCATGGCTTCGAGCGGCCGGTTGGTGGCGGCAATTAGGCGGACATCCACCGTCTTGGTCTTGGAGTCTCCCAAACGTTCGAACTGCTGGTGCTCGAGTACACGAAGCAACTTGGCCTGCAATGCTGGACTCAGTTCACCCGCTTCGTCCAAAAAAAGCGTACCTTTGTCCGCCAATTCGAATCGCCCTACCCGAGTCTGTGTGGCGCCTGTAAACGCGCCGGCGACATGGCCGAACAATTCACTTTCGACCAGCGATTCGGAAATGCTGGCGCAGTTGAGTTTCACGAAAGGGGCGTCGCGCCGGGGGCTGTTGTTATGAATCGCTTGGGCGATCAGGTCCTTGCCAACACCCGTTTCCCCTTGGATAAGAACGGTTGCCCGGGTAGGCGCGATCTGGCGCACGTCATCGTAGACGCGCACCATCTGGCGTGACTTTCCGACGAGTTTACCGAGGCTGTACTGCTCGTCGAGGCGCCGCTTCAATTCAAATTGTTCGAGCACGAGCCGTTGGTGGCCGAGACCGCGTTGAATGACGGCCTCCAGCTTGGCGAGGTTGAGCGGTTTGGTTTGGAAGTCGTACGCGCCCTGTCGCATCGCTTCAATCGCGAGTTCGATATCGGGGTATTCCGTGATGAGCACGACACAGATTTCTGGATTACGGTCCTTCGCGACCGCCATCAGGCGCATTCCATTGACGCGATGGATGTTCAACTCGGTGATCAAGGCGTCAAAAACGCGGGAATCGAGACGATTGTACGCTTTTTCCCCGTCATCGACCCATTCGACTTCATAGCCGCGCGCCTCGAGAAACCCCATAATGTCGCGCGCCAAGCCGGGATCCCGGTCAACCAGCAGGACTGCCGCCTGGGAGTCAGTGGACATGGAACCTCCTTAAGGTATGCTAGTGTAACAGAGTAACCATACCGCTTCAAACGCTTGATTGATGTGGAGACCTGTGTTAGAATCCGGCAAAAACCTGGAAAGGTCCACCATGAACACGCGTAAATGCCTGTATTTCAGCCTGTTAATGGCTGCAGTTGTGCTTGGGGGATGCGCACGCGCCGCGCGGGATACCACTGGATTCGCCGTGGTCAATAAGGCGACCGTGAACGCTCCGCTCAAGGAGACCTGGCAGGCGGCCAAGGCGGTTCTTCGGGAGAAGGAGTTGGACCTGTACACTCGCGACAAGCGCGGAGTACTGGTAGCCTATACGAACATGCGTCGCAGTCTGTTGGTGCCCAACCGGGTTCAATATACTCTAACGCTTCTGGAAACCAGCGGGACTACGACGGATATCACCATTGAGACGGTCCGGCAGGTTTACGGAGTCACGTTGCTTACGTACCCTGGCTGGCATGACCGGAAGACCACCGACGATTCTGCGGCGCAGGAAATCCTGTCCGCGGTAGAGTCGAAACTTTGTTCGACGGATAGCCCTCCGCCCGCAACCGCGCCCTCCTCCCCCGAGAATAAGTCCTGAACTTCTTGGACCCTCGACAAATCTCTAGACACAATTCCCCTCGAAGTGTTAATAGAAATAACTTTCAGCCCCTTATTCGAGATAATCATTCAATTAAAGCAATAAAAAACCGCAATCTACTTGCGTCAACCGCCTCCTGGTGGTACAATAGATTTGGAGGCAGTAGACCCCTCCACGAGTGCAGTTCAAAAGGAATCATACTATGATATCGTTGATTGAGGTTATATGTCCTCACTGCGGCGCGCGCGGGCAGATTACGCTTCCGCCGGTTGGCGCAATCGTAATTGGACCGTGCCCGCAATGCGAGGAGTTGGTGGTCGTATTCTGCGGGAAGGTACTTCCCCTGGACAAGGAGACAATGGTCTACGGATCGCCAGAGCAGAAGCGTGAGCACCTCATGACAGTGATAACCGGCTTCTTGGAAGAGAAGCTGGCGCAGATTTCCTTTGACGTGCCCGAGGATGACGAAGCATTGACCGCCGAAACACGCGGTGAAGCGAGTCACGGAGCGAGTACTCCCGAAATTGAAGGCGGCTCATTGCCGTCCAGATCTTCAGACGCTGGACCAACTGTGATTTCCACCCAGGATGTGGAACACTTCGTGAACGACGAGTTAGCGCTCTTGGACAACAAGGACTACTTCAGGGCGGTGTTCGGCTAGAACTTCCAACGCAAACGCCCGGCGGCTTTCCGAATCGTTCGATTGAGACCCGCGTTTCCGGGCGTTCACTGGGGGCGCCAACCAACGCACTCCGAAGATGTGAGCGGGTTGTCTTCGTGTCATCTAGCTGACTTATCCCCAGTTTGGCGCATGTTGACGCGTGACGAGTTCGCGCATAGCCTGGATTGCGTAGTCAAGCTGGTATCCCTTGTTTCTTATGAAGTGGTAGCCGATGCGTAACAGGTTGATGACGCGAATCTTGCAAG
>JACRLJ010000150.1 GCA_016215105.1 Candidatus Hydrogenedentota bacterium | reverse complement strand
GGCCGTAAGACGTGGAGCTCTTACTCTACGAAATCGCCTTCAGCAGCAGTTCTCTGCGCTTGGCGCCCACCTTCGCCCACGTGAATTCCTGCGCGCGCGCCATTCCGGATTCAGCGAAGCGCTTCCGCAGCTCCGCGTCACGGGCTACGCGCCGCAATGCCTCTACCCAGCCCTCTTCATCGTACGGGTCGAGTACAATCCCCTCTTTCCCGTCGCGCGCGATGCCTCCTGCGCCCATGGGCGACACAACCGCGGTCAATCCCGCCGCCAGCGTTTCGTAGATCACCAAAGGACTGCCTTCTTCCAGCGACGGGAAGGCGAAAACATCCGCGGACCGATACACGGCGCCAATGTCCGCGCTAAAACCCAGATGCGTAACGTCGGGCCGGTTCCACCCGCTTCCGCACATCTGTGCGAACCCGCCCTCGATGCGTCCCGCCAACACTAGGCGCCCCTTGACGTTCGCGCGATCCCAGTATCTGACCAAGAGGTGGGCCCCCTTACGCACCCCAATCCGGCCCACAAACACAACCGTTATCCCATCGCAAGGTTCCAACGCGCGGGACGTTCCCTGCAACCGCCCCGGAGACCATCCGTAGCTTGTATTGAGTATCTTCGAGGTCGGCACGCCTTCATCGAGGAATGACTGAGTCACCAATGGGCTGGGGCAATACAGGTAATCCGCGAGCGCCATTTTTTCGCGCTCGATCTCCAAATCTTCTTGAGTCACGTCGTGCGCGATCCGCCACCCCTCGCGCGTGTACTCATTATCGAGAATCCGCTTCGACGTCGCCCGGTGGCAATTGATCCGCTCGACGACGATGGTATGGCCCCGGCGCTTTAGCTCCTTGTACACCGGCAGTGGCGTTGCGGGCCACAAGTACGCGATATCGCCCGGCGCCATGTCGTTCAGATACTTCCGATACAGCCATCCGTCGATAATCTTCGACGATCGGTCCAGCTTATACGCAATGGACTTGGCGATCCCCCGCCACGCCTCGTGGACAAACGGAGCACGCCCGGCCGGATCGCAGGCCGGTGTCCACAAGCGAACATCACACGCGTTGTCCCGCATGTGTTCACACAGCGACAAACAGATGTGACTCACCGCCGTGCCGGAGCAATACACTGGATACAGCGTGCTAACGCGAATCATTCAAAACAAATCTCGCATGCGGGAAAATCGCAGGTATATTCATTGGTCGTCCAATGCTCCTGGCGCCGCGAGTATACCACGCCCACTCCAAAACGTTGAAGCTGTCCGCGTATCCTGTCACAATACCACCCCAAAACGACTGGAGGTGCGGATGGCTCGGTTTCTTCTTTCTGGCGCGGCTGGGTTTCTCGGTTCACATATGTCGGACCGGTTGTTGTACGAAGGCCACGAAGTATTCGGACTCGACAATTACATCACGGGCAGGCAATCCAACGTAGCCCACCTGGAAGGCAATTCCCGATTCCATCTCATCCAGCAGGACGTCAGCGATCCGTTTACTTTCCCCGGAGAGGTTGACTATGTCATGCACATGGCCTCGCCCGCCAGCCCGCCGGATTTTAAGCGCATTCCCTTCGAGACGATGCGGGCCGGGTCGTTCGCGACACACGTGATGCTTGACCTCGCGCTCGAAAAGAAGGCGCGATTCTTCATCGCCAGCACGTCGGAAATCTACGGCGATCCTCCCGCCGAACACCACCCCCAAAAGGAAAGCTATTTCGGCAACGTCAACCCCATCGGCCCCCGGAGCGTGTACGACGAGGCCAAACGCTACGCCGAAACGGTCACCATGGCCTACCAGCGCGAGTACGGCTTGGAAACGCGCATCGTCCGCATTTTCAACACCTACGGTCCCCGGATGCGGCCCGACGACGGACGCGTCGTGACCAACCTGATTTGCCAGGCCCTGCGCGGCGAACCGATGACCCTCTACGGCGACGGGTCGCAAACGCGCAGCTTCTGTTTCGTTTCGGATTTGATTGATGGGATTCTAAGGCTGGTGCTTTCAGATGAGAAGGAGCCGGTGAACATCGGCAACCCCATCGAACGAACCGTCCGCGAGCTCGCCGAGATCATCAAGGGACTGACCGGCAGCCAAAGCCCGGTAGTCACCGTGCCGCTGCCGTTCAAGGACGACCCGCGTCAACGCCGCCCCGATATCTCCAAGGCGAAACGCGTACTGGGCTGGGAACCCAAGGTAACCATCGAGGACGGCCTGCGTCTCACCATCGACTCATTGCGTAAAGAGATCGCGGTGTAATAGGAGTCTAGCGCCTCTGTGTGGCTCCGTCCGATCAGTCTGATCCGTCCGATCGGTCTGATCCATCTGCGTTACTTCTGCTTCGACCGGATATACTCCACCGTCCGTGCCAGGCCGTCCTTGAGCGACACGTCCGCCTTCCAGCCCAGCAGCGACAGCGCGCGATCTCCGGTGATGTAGATCTCGTTGACCTCGCCCGCCCGCAACGGTTTCATAATCGGATCGTGCGGGAAGTTCAGGAGTTCTTTGAGTGTGTTGTAAATCGCCAGCACTGACGTCCCCCTGCCCGAACCCAAGTTGATAATTTCGCCATTCGCCTTGCTCAGCGCGATCACATTGGCGCGCGCGATATCGCCCACATAGACGTAATCCCGCAGCGGCTTCCCAAACCCGTACAAGGTCGGAATCTTCCCTTCGAGCATCAACCCGATCAATATCGCGCATACGCCCGCCTCGCCGTGGGGATTCTGACGCGGCCCGTAGATATTCGGATAGCGCAGAATGGTGTAGCGCAGGTTGTACAGGTGATTGTACAAGAATGCGTAATGCTCGACCGTGTACTTGCTCACGCCGTAATGGCAAATGGGGTGCGGCCAACACGTCTCCGCCGCCGGAAGGTCAGGCGGCTCGCCGTACACCGCGCCGCCCGTGGACGCATAAATGAATTTCTTCACCTTGTGCTTGGCGCAGTTCTCAAGCACATTGATCGAGCCAACCACATTGGTCTCCGCGTCGAAGATCGGATTTTCCAAGCTGTAGCGCACATCCATCTGTGCCGCGAGGTGGTCCACCACGTCCGGGCGCTCGTGCTCGAACACGTCCGCCAGCTCTTTGGACTTGACGTCGACCTCGTACAGGCGCGCCTTTGGATTCAGATTGTCCCGAGACCCGCTCGACAAATTGTCCACCACCGCCACATCGTGTCCTTCAGAGATGAACGCATCCACGATGTGGGACCCAATAAAGCCTGCGCCGCCCGTTACCAATATCTTCATGATGTGAATGCCTTCTCCGGAACGTTTCCGATTTTCGCAACTTCCGCGACCCGCACGAACTCAAACATATGCACTATACGGACCAGACTAATCCAACGCAATTTGCCCATAGTAGACGCGCCGTCTCGCCGCGTCAGCCTGAGCTTCGTGACCCAATCCGCGCACCGCGGCCAGCCGGGAGATGATTACTCTCCAATCTGTCTCTGGCAACGACCCCAGACCAGCCAACTCCGCCCGTCACGCTACCGGTGTCCCGCCGAGACGCCACGTGGCGCATTCACCGCTGATACGTGAAATTGCATTCGGCCTTATCCAGCGTCGGCGCGGCTTTATCCTTTTCCGAGATTAGCGTTGGCGTAATGGGCCATTCAACGCCAACCTGCGGGTCGCTGTACAGTAACGACCGTTCCGCGTCCGGTGTATGGATAGCCGTGCACTTGTACAACACCAGCGACCTGTCATCCAACGCGATGAAGCCGTGCGCAAACCCCGCCGGAATCCACATCGCCAACCGGTTCTCGGCCGACAAGGTCCGGCCCACCCATTCCCCAAACGTGGGCGAGCCCTTCCGCAAGTCCACCGCGACATCAAATACCGCCCCGCTTAACACCCGCACCAGTTTTCCCATCGCATGCGGATTGATTTGATAGTGCAGCCCCCGCAACACCCCTCGCGACGATTCGCTCAAGTTATCCTGAACAAACATCTCATGAAACCCCGCTTCGCCAAACATCCGTTTCGAATACGTCTCGGAAAAGTATCCCCGGTCATCCCGAATGGCCAGCGTCTCGACCAACGATACCCCCTCCAATTCAGTCGGGCTGAACTTCACCGGCATTGGCATTGTACTGCTATCTCCATGTATTTGTGTCTAAAGGCGCGGCCAGAAAGCCTCCGAATAGCAAAACTCCACACGAGCCAGCGCTGGTATTGCGCAACTTACAGACGCTTTCTGGCCGCGCCGCGTCAAGAAGCTGACTTTCCGGCCGGATTCCTAGCGGGCGACGAATGCGCCGCTTCCTGCCTGCCGCAATACTACCGCGCTCTTCACTCCCAAACAAGCCGGGCAATACTCACCCCTCGATGCGGCCACTCCACGCTCGAAATGTACCAGTCCCCATCCTCGTCCTGAAATATCTCGGGCGCATGCGCGTTCAGCCGCGTCACTTCCTTGCCCGCGTCAAAGCGAAAAGGGTCATCGGATTGATATACGTACGTGACGTGCTGATACGCGCCCTCGATATCCTTCTTGTCCCATATCCCGTTCCAACCGCATACGAACAGATAGAACGTTCCGTCGCGCTGAATCAACGTAGGCGACTCCGGATCGATCTTGTCCGGCATCGTGAGTATGACGCGCGACTCGCCGCACGACGTGAAGCCGTCTAGCTTCGCCATCCGCACGTCGAACTGGCCGCAGGTCAGAACGTGGTACGTGTCCTTCCAGAGCAGCAGGTTCGGATCGCGCGTAATCGGCGAGTTGGCCACGATTCCCTGAGGAACCCACATATAAAGATCGCGCGACGTGGCGCGCCGCAACGGGTGCGGCCCGTAGATCATCTGGTAGACGTGCCCCGTCTTGACGATGCACGGCGCGTGATTCTCCGGAATCTCGCCGGGGCGCGCGGACGGCGGCAGCACTTTCGCCTCGTCCTTCCACGCGCCCTCGCGCAACACGCTCTTCAGCGTCCCTGCGGGCGCCAGCGCGTGAAACGATTGATACTCTCCCGCGTGAATCTCCTCGACCCCCGATTCCGGATGAGTAATCCCGAAACAATGCCACCTGCCGTGCTCGTCTCTGACAAAGCAGTGATCGTTTGGAACCCACTTCTCGTAATATTTCCCCGGCGCCAACGGTCCCGCGGCCGGCCCAGGGTACACATCGCCGGACGGCTTATACACGTTCGTATAGGCGTCCTCGATTCTAGGAATCTTCACCGTTACCTCCTCACCCCGCGCGGCGCCACAGAGCCACGCTGACAGTCCCAACACAACGAGCAACGAATGAATGCGAATCAACACGGCGTTCTCCAGAATTGCTGATGCGAGGGCGGATGCCCTCATCCGCCGGTCCAAGCGCCCAGTGCCGCGGTGATTTTGGGAGGGCGGATGTCCTCATCCGCCGGTCCGGGCGCCCAGTACCGCGCGCCCAAGTACAGCCCGCGCCGCGTCAAGAAGCTGCCTTTCTGGCCGGATTCCCAGGCTCCAACTGCGCGTTCCCAAAATCGCGACACGGCCTTTCCTACGGCGCATCAAGTATGTCGCGTATCGCGCGCAACAGATCCGCCCTGCGGTACGGTTTTGTGATCAGACGCAGCCCCTCCTTCACGACGAAACTCGTGTCAAGCGCATGCTGCGTATAGCCGCTGCTGAAAAGAATGCGTATTTCCGGACGCTTCGCTTGAATCCGATCCATGACGCTCCGGCCGCCGAGCTTGGGCATCATCACGTCCAGCAGCGCCAAGTCTATGCTGTCGGCGTGCTCCTCGAATACGCGCAACGCGTCCTCGCCATCGCGCGCCGTCAAGACGGTGTAACCCGCCGTCGTCAACATATGGCTGACCAAGTTCCGAACTGCCGCCTCGTCCTCGGCCACGAGGATCGTCTCGGTACCGCCCACGGCGCGCAGTTCAATCTTGGTCTCCACCACTTCCGCGCGGCGCTCCGAAATGGGCATATAGATCTTGAACGTGGTTCCCTTTTCCAGCTCGCTATAGACATGGATCAGACCATTGTGCTGCTTCACGATGCCATACACCGTCGCCAGTCCCAGTCCCGTTCCTTCCCCCACGCCCTTGGTCGTGAAGAACGGGTCAAAGATCTGCGCGCGCGTTGCTTCATCCATACCCACACCCGTGTCCGTAACGCTTAACAACACATACCGGCCTTCGACTGCCCAGGGGTGCTCGCGGCAATACTCATCCCCTATGACGACGTTCTCCGTCTCGATGGTTAGCGTTCCGCCGGAAGGCATCGCGTCGCGCGCGTTCACGCACAGGTTCATAAGAACTTGTGCGAACTGCCCCTTGTCCGCATGAACCGAGCCCAGGCGATCACCCGGCATGTAACAAAGCTCAATGTGCTCTCCGATCACGCGCCGGATCATCTTCAACACCCCCTGGATGAGCTCGTTCAAGTCAACGTTGACCGCCTGGATAACCTGACGCCGGCTGAACGCCAGCAATTGCCGGGTCAAGTCCGCGGCCCGTTCCGCCGATTGGCGCACTTCCTCCAGCGCCTCGCCGGCCTCGGTATTCTTGTCCAGATCGCCCTGCAACACCTCCACATACCCCAAGATAACCTGCAACAGATTGTTGAAGTCGTGTGCGACGCCGCCCGCAAGCTGTCCCAGCGCCTCCATCTTTTGGGCCTGCAGGAATTGCGCTTCGAGCTTCTTTTCCTCCGTGATATCCCTCAAGAAACACAGCGTCCCGGGTTTCTCCTCCCAGCTAATCCCAGCCGCCGTCAGTTGGGTCCAAATCTGTCTGCCCTGCTTGTCCAGGATGCGGAAGCGATGCGCTTTGGAAGAACTCATGTCTCCAGACCGCTGCATGTACCGTTCGACGACCATATCCCTCTCGTTAGGATGGACTAGATCGGCGAAAGACATCTCCGCCAATTCTTCCGCCGAATATCCGGTCAGTTCAAGTGTCTTAGTGTTTGGAAATTTTACGGTCTCGTTCTGAACGACAAAGATCGCCTCACTGGCGTTCGCGACTAGAAGCCGGTATTTATGTTCAGATTCCCGGAGCGCCTCTTCCGCCCGTTCGCGGTCGGTCACATCAAGCAGGGTGAAAATCAATCCCGTCACCGTCTTTTCCGCGCTGAACACGGGTACAAGAGTCCAGTCCCAGTACGTGACCCCTAGCTCCGGGTGATTCGGATAGACAAACGGTTTTGCGTGCGCGAAGTACGGTTGGCCTGTTTCAACGACCCCGCGAAAGATGGCTTCGTTCTCCGCGTGTGGATAGAGTTCAAAATGATTCTTTCCGGTGAAAAAGTCGGGATCTCTCTGGTCGGCCTCGGCGTATGCCCGGTTGACCCGAATGAAGTTCAAGTCCCGATCCAGGTAGGCGAATAACGTGTACGTATTGTCGTATATCGTCTGCAATTCCACGCTCATCAGCCGGACAGACTCTTCCGCGTGCTTGCGCTTGGTGATGTCGCGCGACAGCACAATAAACCGTGCGCCGCGTTCATTAGGACCGGCCTTTTTCGACACGGACAACTCGAACCATTTGGCGCCGTCGGAAAAATCGATGCGAATGACTTTCCCATAGGAACTGCCCGTCTCGTCGGCTTCGCGAATCGACGCCATGGTGGTCTCCGCTACCTCGGGCGCCAGGACCTCGGCCACGGTATGGCCGAGCATGAGTTCCCGTTGGCGCGCCAGCAGATTGGGATTCTGCGCCCAAACTCCCAGATAGGCGCCATCTTGATCCAATTCGAACAACAGATCTGGGATGGCATGCAGCGTCGCGGCGAGGTCAGCGTTCAACTGCCGAATGGTTTCTACGGCCCGCTTGCGCTCCGTAACATCGACAAACGAAACAATAACCAGCCCGATTTCCCCCGCATCATCGTATTCCGGCTCGGCGTTTACCAGCACCCACGACGCCTCGGTCCGGTCACGGCGGCTGATTCCGGTCACATAGTCCCTCAGAGGCAGTCGCGTGCTTAGCACCAAACTTACCGGATACCTCGCCACAGGTAAGATGGAACCATCCTCCTGTAGGAAATGCCAATCCGGATCAATTAGGGGCTTGCCGAGAAGTTGGTCCGCGGACAGTCCAAGCAGGTCCTGGGCCAGGAGGTTACTGTCCAGGACGCGGCCTTGACCATCGTGCAGAACGATGGCGGTCTGGACCTTTTGAATGAGCGACCGGTACCGGTCCTCGCTGGCGTGCAACTCCGCATTGCGCTCGTCAAGCGCATCCAGCATGGAGTTGAATTCCCGCGACATGACTGCCGCTTCGTCGGAGCCGGTAATCAGCGAGCGGGCCTGGCGGTTACCCGAGCGGACTGCCTCGATGGTCTCCTGTACGGCGTAAAGCCTTCGGGTGATCCGGAGTCCCATGAACCAAGCGATGACAGATCCGACAAGAATCGCCGCCACAGCATAGAAAACGCCACTCCGGACAATCTGTGCAAGCCTCTCGCCGGCTACCTTCTGCCCGACGCCGACGCGCGCCCAGCCCACGTGCCGTCCGCCAATCATGGCGGGCGTCGCTACATCCACCAGCGCGGGCGTGTTCACGATCACCGTCTGCTGCGCATCGCGGGGAAGGTCGAGCAGATACAAGCCCTGCCTCGACTCGTCGGTGTCGGCCATCACGCGTCCCTGCCGATCCGCAAGAATGGCGAAAAGGTTTTCGGGATAGCGGAGCTGGGCCGCCACGAGTTCCTGTAGTCCCGATATGTCGTCAGCGGCAATCCACCCCGCGGCGGACATCGCGAGAGCCTGGGACAACGCGGTCGCCTGCTCGACTTGGCGGTCCTGGAGCATGCCGCGCTGGCGCGCGGTCAGATCCGCGACAAAGACGGACATCATTACGGCATGCACCGCGGCCACGCCAATAATAAGGCGGCCGCGAAGGGTGCCAAACAGAAATTGAGACACCTTTCCGATCATCATTGCGTCTCCACCGGACGGACCTCCCGTACAAACCGGGAGATGTATTGGCGCGCCACATCATAGCTTTCGTCGGAAGCCGGAAGGAAACGGGCCGTTTCCATCCCCGCGAGGATGGACTTCCCTTCATCGGTTCCATCGAGCCCGAGCAGGAGCGCGCGGATCTGTGCGCCCACCTCCGCGGGAATGTCATCGCGCGCCATGACGGAGTTGTTGACGAGCGGCTCCGTTTCCCAGATAACCGTCAGTTCCGCCGCTTCCTGCGCATGGTCCTTTTGGAATGCTCGCCATGGCGGCGGCCAAGTCGCGCCTGCCGCCGTCAGTTTCAAGTACACATTCATGATCGACGACTCTTGGGATCCGACGTACCGATTCTCGATATCCGTATTGACGTTAACGCCGCTGTCATGGAGAAAGTACTGAGGCATGATGCAGGCCGCCAGCGCTGTGGGCGACGGATAACTTACCGACTTCCCCTTCAGATCGGCTGGACGGTCCAGGCCGCTGTCTTTCCGCACCACGAATAACCCCTTGAAGTCCTGCGGATCTCCGGCCATGGCAATCACGCGATAGCCGGCCTTCATTGCCTGCAGCGTCTGCAATGGATTGGGGAGAAGAAATTCGGGCTTGCGCGTACGGTACTTTTCTTCGAAGTTGGCGTAGTCTCGTGACGCCTCCAGTTCCAGCGCCGCGCCCGTCAGCCGCGTATTCAGATAGTCGATGAGAGGATAGTACGCCTGCACGAGTTTGACGGGATTGTGCAAGGGGTGAACCGCAAGGTGATAGATTGGAACGCTGGGAGATGTCGGACTAGTCCCGATTTGCGGACCCTGGACTTCAGGCGCCCGGCCGCAGCCGGACACCGCCGCGAAAAGAAACGCTAGGACGAAAGTGGCCAACACTTTTCGGTTCACGCTCGCCTCCAAGTGCAGTGAATCAGAATTGACGCGCCGTAAGTGAACACTGAGATCAAGCGAAATACGGGGACTGACTCGCTTTTCGGCAATTTGAAGAGAATGTCTGTCCCTGCTTTTCAGCACACGACTTCGTTAGCATGATTCACTAATGTAGCGCCTTGAGACATCTTCCCTGGTTTTCCCCGAACAGCCGTCCGCGTCGCGATTGAACGGACCTCGAACGGCGCGCCGTCGTTCTGGATTCTCCCACTGGCGAACTCACGCACGCGGATCGCGTAATCGGCGAGTCCTAAGTCCAGTGCCACTCCATAAACTCTGGCGCTAAGAAGATTATACTCCCTTTGGGATTTCTTTGTTTGCGCTCCCAATGAGGTCATCTGGACATTTCGGGGCGTCCTAATAGAGGGGTGAAAGCGTCCAAGGCTCTCCGGAGACCCGCCGCTAGAATCTTGACGCGTGGCCCCGGCGATTCGGTCACCGCAGCGTGCCGCGAATGCCTCAAAGTTCCTTCGGGCGCGAGCGCAGGAAACGAAATGTATTCCCCCGGGCCGCGTCTGCCTGCGCGCTCACCAGATGAACCCGTACGCCATGTAACCCAGCCCGATGACGCCAAATCCAAGACCGACAACCCACATTGGTTTCTTCTTCAGTAGCGCGGATACGGACGACATCATAATGCCGATCTGAAGCAACATGGCCGCCATTCCGAAACTAGCGCTATGCCGCTTGAAGTCGTTCTCTTGTGAGGCGACGCTTTCCGCCTGCGTCTTGATTTCGCCTTTTTCACCGTCGTACCGCGCGATGTCCGCCTCACATACCGTGATCTGCTTCTCGATGTACTGCCTCACCTCCGGGTTCGTGGCTTCCGCCAGATGAAGCTTGAGCGTGTCGAGATGGAGTTCACACGCGTGCTGCTTGATACTCTTCGACTGGAAATATGACCACATATTTGTTTCCTCGGTCGTCGCCAACTGGGCCTTCGTCGAGTTCGAGCTGCCCCGCAGCGCCGATATCGCGGCGCACACGGCAAGCACCGTTGTGGTCATCGCCACCCATTGCGTCCACCGTTCTTCGAATATCTGGGCCATTCGTCACTTCCTTCTTGAGCGGTTAACAAGTCCAAGTCTCTTCAATACCTCTGGAGGATGGTACACCGGTCGGGGGCCAGTAGGACACCGCAGCTGTTCAGTAGCCAATCGGTGCGTGCCCGGCTCCCGCGAGTTCGTCGTCCACGATCCGTTCGTCGTTTGGATTGGGGATATGGAAGTAAGTCGCGATAGCGTCCGGATCGGCGAATTCGGTGAGAACGATCTCGTGCGTTGGTTCCCCAGGGTACCACGCTCCCGGCATCCATACCCGCGCACGGCACGACACGCCGCCGGGATGAATGGAGTCGTCAGGGGAGGGGCCTTGAACCGAAGCCGGATCCAGCGTCAGTAGGCGAGGGTCTATGTTCGCGAACTCGGGATTGCGTTTCGGATTGAACGTGAACACCAGCGGCCCGCGGGCTATCGCCACGCGCCCTTCCTGCGTGCGGCGGCCCTTCACTAGCCGGATTTCCATCGGCAATTGAAGTTCGAGCGTATCGCCGGTCTTCCATTCACGCCGGGTTGCGAGTAACCCGGCTTCCGGCGCGTCGGGCTTCACCGGTTGCCCGTTTACCCGGACTTCCGCGCCTTTGCTCCAGCGCGGAACGCGGAGGTACAGCGTAAACTCTGCGGTCCGGGACAATTCCACACTAATTTTGACATCGCCCGAAGAGGGATACTCCGTTTCCTGCCATAGTGATAGCGAGACGTCATTCGCGATCCGGAATTGCGCCTTCGCCGGCGTATACAGGTTTACGTATACGCCGTCACCGCGCCGGTAGAACGCCATACCCGGCAGTTCCGCCATAATCCGCCGGAAGTTGCACGGACAGCAATACGTGTCTCCATCGTGGTACACGCGCGGCGCCTCGAACGGTGTGTAATACCGGATCCGCCGTCCGTCCGGCGACTGCGCCCCGAATAACGCGTTGTAGACGGCGCGTTCCATGAGGTCGCCGTACAGTGGGTCACCCGTCCGCCGCGCCAGTTCGTCACACAGCCGCAGCAGATACGCCGTCGTGCAGGTCTCGCCGAGATTCGTCGTGCCGGACTGCGTGTTGTGCCAACATTCGTGGTCGCCGCACGTGCCCGTAATCACGAGGCCATCGCCGTCCAGCAGGAACTGGAACACTTCCCGAGTCGGCGCCCATACCCCGTCGTCTTTCATGCGCCGTCCCAAACGGACCTGCGGTAGACACTCGCTCATGTACGCGTATGCGTGCCCTTCAACTTTCCCCCAGCGTCCCAGTACGAGCGGCGCGCGCCACGTCGCGAGCTTGCGTTCCCCCGTCACGAAGTCGCGGTAACGCGCGTCACCGGTCTGCTCGGACAGAAACACGAACGCCTCATCCAATCCGATCGTGGGCAGGATCGCGCTCAAGTCATCCGGACCCACCTTCGGGCGCGGATCGGCGGTGAGGGCGCGAATCAGGTAATCGGCAAGTTTACGCGCCGCCTCGAGCGAAGCCTTCTCGCCGCAAAACCGGTAGTCCGACGTCAGTCCCAGCACGAGGTACGACATCTCGTGGACGTCCCACAGCGCCCCGATCCGGGCTTCCGGCTTCATAGTCCCGATGTACCCGTCCGGCCCCTGGCTCTTCAGCAGCGCGTCTACGATGTGCTGTTTGCGTTCGACAACTTTCGCGTTGCCCGTGTACGCGGCAAACCGCGCAAACGCGTCAAGCGTCTTGCCGAGACCGATATACCCGCCGCTACTCTCATGTTTCTGGAACGGCGCAAGGAAATCCCGATCGAGATCGAGGACCAGCAAGTTGTTGTCGATTGTCACCTGAAGACGCCGCCCGATTTCCCCGCCCACCTGAACGTCCCGCGCGCCCAACGCCGTGCAGACATCCCCCGCGCCACCCGTATCCGAAGCCGCCATAAGCCCTCCCGCAAAGATCAGCATTGAACTCAAGAACATCAATCAATCCCTTCGCTCTTTCGGCGCACAATCCGGACGCGTTCCAACGCCTTTGCCCCGGCCTACCAGTACACCCCAGCGCAATCGAACCTGACGCCCACGCGCATCATAGTTCCCCACACAGCAGCATTTCCAAACCCATCCGCGATTCTATCAAACGGTACTAGCGCATTCGTTAGTCATCCATCTCTTACTACTCACGTTCGACTTCGTGAATTCCTGTCGTGACTTCTCTATCTTCATCTGTGAAAATCTGTGCGAATCTGTGGATAGTTCTCTTCTCTCTTTGCCTCTATCCTTCTCGATACCTGCCGTGTGTTCCGTGGTTAACCGTCTTTGGTTTGGTTGCGGCTACGCCGCGCCGTGCGTATCTGAGTAATCTGTGGATCGACTCCCTTTCCTTCTAATTCGTGAAAATTCGTGCCATTCGTGGCTAGCAAACTTGGTTACGGTGACGCCGCGCCATGGAATCTCTAGAGAGTTCTCTTCTTCCTGATGCCCCCTCATTCGGTCGCAGCAACACCCTTTTCCTTTGGCCCGCTCCTCTCTGCGTTCCTCCGCGGTCTCTGCGACTCTGCGCTGAAAAGCGCCTTTTCGTAGCACCTTCTTGCCTCCCTGGTAACCTTCCGAATGAATTCACTCTTGCCCTCCGTGTAGGCAACGCGATCACCGCGATGCGCCTCAGCGAGTCTCGTCTTGAGTTCCCCATACTCCCGCGCAACATCCGGATGCTCGATAAGATAGTCTCGAAACAGGAGTCCGTACCAATGCTCAAACTGGGCTTCAACCATGTGAATGTGATGCGTCCTCTTCCCGTTCGCATCGCGCTTGATGAACCACGCATACCACGGAGGCGTATCGTCTCCCGACGTTGGCCTCCAAAAGTAGTCATACCCCTGCGCCTCGAGGATAGGCGCGATCCTCAGCTTAGTTTCATCGAGACTCGCAACCTCGACCAAAATATCCACAACAGGCTTTGCGCAAAGACCCGGGACCGCAGTGCTGCCAAAATGTTCAATCCTCGTGACCAAATCCGCCGGAAAACAGGCCCGCAAATGACGCTGTTCCTGTTCGAACAATTCCGGCCAATGAGGATCGTAAGGCACAATGGCCACTTCCTCTTTCGTCACCCGCGCAACCTTCTCTTCAAGCGTTTCCATTTGCTCCGGTATTCCTTGGCCTTTAGCCTCTCACGGACCTCAGATCCTGCAAGCGACTAACAAGGCGTGTCCACTCGTAGCGATGACTTCAGACTGACGGCTCATGTCCGTGACAAGCCGTTCCACCTCGAACCGTAAAGGAGCATCGAGCCGCGCCACGTGTTCCCCGAGTCCGCATGCGATCGACTTCAGCGACATTGCATCCACAATTCGAAATCCCGATGTCTCGAAAAGACTCACGAACTCGCCGGGTAACGGGTAGTAGCCTTCCTGAAACCCGGAGTTCGTCGCATTGCGGAACACGCCGGTCTCCGCGGCCGACCGAAGAACTTCCGGCGGTACCTGCTCCGGGCGGTTCGCGGCGCGCTCGATCAATCCGGCGACCCCGCTGATCCTGGGAATGAACGCGGCGAAGACCATGCCATTTGGCCTGAGCACCCGCTGGATTTCGCGCGCGGCCTGCTTTCGCTCGTCTTCCGAGACGAGGTGGTAGAAGGGGCCGAATGCAACGACCGCGTCGAATGATCCGTCCGCGTATAGACTGAGGTCCACCGCATTGACCTCGTCAATCGACTCGATCAGAGGCAGTAGAGCGAGTTGGACAAACTTCTGTCGTGCGGCTTCGAGCAGTTCCGGTGATATGTCAGCCAGCACGATCCGGTGACCGCGTTGGGCCAATTCGACCGCATACCTGCCGGGTCCCCCGCCCAGATCGAGAACCCGAGAGCTTGGCGCAAGATAGGTGTCGAGTACGTCCAGCGCGCGCCGGAACTCGATCACACCCTCAGGCGAATCCAGGCGGCCCCACTCGTCGAATGCGGAGTAATAAGCGCGCACTTTGTCGTGCCTGGTCGTCATCGCATTAGTCTCCCAATGATAGGAGCCGGTCACGCGCATCAACGCGCCGGGAGCATTCTGTTGTCATGAGGTCCACTCCACTAGATCATAGGATTGAGCGAAAACCGGGGACTGACTCGCTTTTCGGCAGTTTGAAAAGCGTGTCTGTCCCCGCTTTTCGCGGCCCTCGCGCCCAAGCATAAGACGCCGTCAGCATAGCTCATTACGCTCGCTCGGACTCCCTTTCTTCACATATGGTCGTTCGTCAATGACGAATTCCTTGGCGCCAATGTTTTCATGGAACCCGAGCGCCGAATAGATCTCCTGCTCACCGGCGTGCCAGACAGATATGGAGAAGAAATAACACCCCCGGCCTCGCAGGTCGCTGAGCAAGGCTTCGTCGATCCGGTACTTTCCCCTTCCAAGAACATGTCGAGCGCGATCATGTCTTGACTTCGAAATAGAACACCATCTTGTCGGAAGGTCGAACGAAAACCAACGTTGCGTCGCTAGCATCTACGCCATGGTAGCCGATGCTCCAAGGGTAGACGTAGAATTCCGAACTCCTCAGATCGGCCTCGGCGGGAAACCACGAAAACTGGAGACGACAGAAGCCAACCAAACTTACAGCGTCGTCGAGAACTTTTGGAAGCTGATCGCCACGATACCAGCGTTCTCTAGAGGCGTCGGCCTTTGAAGTGAGTTCCGCCAGATCGACGTGCGAAATCTTGATGGCGTAGGCATCGAGGTGGTCTCCCGTGAGCGAGCGGGCTGAGACATGACTGTGAACCACCGTCTCGAATCGCTGGTCGCCAAGCTCACACCAGTTGAGAACGAAGCGCACGTCCATTGGCGAGGCCGAGTCGTCCTTATTGCGATTGCCCGGACCAAACCTTGCTGCAACGAATGCGGTGACGGCGATGAAGCCAACTAGTGATAGACCACCCCAAACAAGGAGAACGCCGCGGACGATCTTCAGAACGCGCGTTCTCGTGGGTCTATTTCCACGGCTCGGCCCTGCCTCAGCCGCCGACTTCCCGGCGTCGTCATCGTGTTCGTTGCTACCAATCATAGAAGCTGCAACTCCTTCGCCGGTACTGATACACCCGTGATGTACTCAAGCGTTGAACGAAGACCTTCTTTCAATACCCGGAAGTGTACCATGCTCAACGCCTGCTCGAAAGGATACCAGCCGAATTCGGAACGCTCTGCCGGGTCTAGCTGGACGTTACCCTCTCGCACCTCGGCAGCATATACACCAATGAGCTGCATCGACTCAAAGCGGCGGTTATGAATTTCTCGCGGCATTCGCGTCCAAACACAAGACGCCGTCAGCATAACTCAACACACTAGCTTGAATTCCCTATCCTCGCAGTCGGTCTCGCCATTCTACTCTGACACCCACTCCATGAGATCATGGCTATCGGTTTCGCCGGTACGCTTGAATCCCAGCCGCTGATAGAACGTCATCGCCCGCGGATTGACCTTCAAGACGCGCAGACGCACCGGCAACCCCAGCCGACGCGCCTCCTCCATGATCAGCATCATACACTCACGGCCAATCCCCTTGCCCTGATGCTCCGGCAACAGGAATAGCTGATGCACGTTCACGCAATCTGGCGCCACGACCACCGCCATGATCCCAACGTCTGTGCCGCCCACATTGATGACTCGGAACTCCTGCGTCCTAGATCGCTGCTCATGAAGCCGCCGCTGCTCCGCCTCATCCCAACCCCAGACCTTCTCAACATACTCCTTGAACGCAGCCCGCTTTACACAATAGGCGAACTCGCTATCGTTCGGTGTAGCCGTCCGCACTATCGTGTCCATCATTTCCCTCCCCACGAGCCAATGTTATGGGTACGACGTGTATTGTCCCCGCGCTACGATTATGCCCTTGCTGCAGTAGTCCCCATTCGTCCTTCGAAAGTACATAGTACTGCATGGCCATCATCTTTCCATGCTTCTCGTTCCACTTCTGTTCCTCGCGTTCCCAACGGAAACCATACGATTCGATTGACCTCAGCGAATTAGTGTTCCCTTCCCACGCGCCAGTCTCATACCTATCGGCCTGTAGATCCCCGAAAACATAGGGGAATAGGAGATTCCGCGCCTCCCGGTTGTGACCTTTGCGCCAAAACGCCCTGGCGATGCGATTCCCTTCGCCGGCAACTCTAGCCCCGTCTCGTTCCTCGATACACAGGAAGAACCGGCCAACAACCCGCCCTGTGGGATTGTCAACGATCATCCACGTCGAGACGTCCTCCATCGCCGCAAACCGCTCCAACTCCGACTGCGCCTCAGCGACCGACCGCACGACACGGTTCCCTGTCCACGTGTGCATGTCCGGGTCCAGGTTCATTTCGTAGTAGTCGTCGGCATCGGCTACGGGATCGGGAGGCCGGAGTGTCACGAGCTGCCCTCGGAATACGGGTATAGGTCTCGGCATTGGAAGTTGCGTCATTTTCTCCGTCCGGCCTCTCTACCAACGACCTGTGGTATCACACCTCGACCAAAAATCAAGACACTAACTCACGTAGCGGCTTGGCGCCGTAGCACAACTCGTTCCCCAGGGACTGAAACCAATTCACCATGTCTGCACATTATAGCAATGGAACCACGCTGAGATACCAGGGTGACAACCGCTCTAGGGGAGGTTGGACATGCGTACATTGGGCGTAATTGTTCGGGCCGGTTTGTTGGTCAGCGCACTGTGCCTGGCAGGCTGCCACAGCTATAAGAAGGTTTCCGTCAATCCGGATTTCTCGAGTGGCTACCCGAGGGAAGAGATTCGCGGGTCACTGTTTGCCAGCGATCAGGCCGTGCTGAGCAACGAGGATGTCGAGCGTATCTTGACGGGACAGGTCACGCTACCGGCCAAGGCGCGTCTCGCGGTGCTCAAGCTGGGCGGCTACGCGCGCCACGCGTCAACCGAGCACGAGCAGAAAGCGGTGGAGGAGTTTTTGAAAGCGCTCGGAACGTCGCCGCGCATCGCGTCGGCCTCGATGGTGCCGGCGCTGCTCGTACCGGAGAAGACCTCGATTCCCTATCTCCGCGAAGCCGCCGCGCGCTAACAGTGCGATCTGCTTCTTGTCTACCGCGTGAACACCGGCGCCTACTACAAGTACCGCACACTGAAATCCGACCAAGCCAAAGCCTACTGCTCGGTCGAGGCGGTGTTGCTCGATGTCCGGACCGGCATCGTGCCGTTCACGTCCGCCGCCGTGGCGGAATTTCTGGCGCAAAAAGATAAGGATAGCTTCACGTTCTCGGAAGCAGTCGACGCGGCGGAACAAGAAGCCGCCGGCAAAGCGCTCCTCGAGGTGGCGGGTGACTTGACGAAATTCCTAAACGCCTTGCCGTAAACAAGCATATGCTTTCACAATTCCGACATGACACGGCAATTCCACGTCGCTAAGGTAGGCGCGTCGTCTCGCCGCGCCGCCGGGGCGCCACAACCTGGCAAAACACCGTCAAGTACCCAGCCGAATGACCCAACCTATTGCCGATCTTACGGGGCGCACGCCTTGACGTCGCCCGCGCCGCCGCGTTGATTCCACGGCGCCAGC
>JACRLJ010000149.1:3382-16721 GCA_016215105.1 Candidatus Hydrogenedentota bacterium | reverse complement strand
CCTCGTGGAGTACAAAGTTGGTGTGAACCGCGTTCTCACTGTATCCACTCGAGAAAAGGAAGCGCATTTGGGGATTCTTCTCGCTGATCACTCTCTGGACCTCCCGGCCCCCCATGCCGGGCATTACGATGTCGAGTATTGCCAGCCGGACTTGAGCCGCATGCTCGCCGTACACCCGCAAGGCGTCCGCCCCATCACGCGCGGCAAGAACCGTGTAGCCCGCGTCAGACAGAATGCGCGTCGCCAACGCCCGGACGTTGTCATCGTCCTCCGCCAGGAGTATCGTCTCGCGGCCACCCGGCGCGGGACCCGCCAGCCGGACCCCGACGGCGCTGGCGGGACGCTCAACAATCGGCAGGTAGATCTTGAACATCGTTCCCCGGTTAATCTCACTGTAGACTTGGATCATGCCCGAATGCTGCTTGACAATCCCGTAGACCATGGCCAACCCCAGGCCGGTGCCCTTGCCCACGTCCTTCGTAGTGAAAAACGGCTCGAAGATCTTGTGCTGGGTCTCTGCGTCCATCCCGCTGCCGTTGTCGGTCACGCTGAGCAACACATAACGTCCTTCCACCGCCCACGAGTGATCGCGGCAATACTCGCCGTCGATCACCACATTTTGCGTTTCGACCGATATTTTCCCGCCCTGCGGCATAGCGTCCTGGGCGTTGATGCACAGATTCAGCAGCACTTGCTCCAGTTGCCCACGATCCGCATGCACCGTTCCCAGCCGGTAGCCGGGAATGATGTCCAGCGAGATATCCTCGCGCAGCGTACGACGCAGCATTCTCACTAGACCGGAAACTACCTCGTTCAGATCGAGATCGGAAAGCTGTAAAACCTGGCGGCGGCTGAACGCCAGGATTTGCCGCGTCAACTCGGCGGCCCGCCGCGCCGCCGAGTGAACCTCCCCAAGCTCCGCCCGATGCCGATCCGCAAGGTCCGCGTCATCGAGGATCAGATCCGTGTAGCCCAAGATCGACTGCAAGAGGTTGTTGAAATCGTGCGCAACGCCGCCGGCCAATTGCCCTATCGCTTCCATCCGCTGAGACTGATAGAGCTGCTCCTCCAGAGTGATCTCCCGCGTCACGTCACGTTTGACAGCGACGTAATTGACCGTCTGGCCCGATGCGTCCCGCACTGGCGAAAGCGTGCCTTCGTCAGTATAAAGGCTGCCGTCCTTTCGCTTATTGACTACCCGGCCCGTCCATGTTTCGCCGCGGCTCAGCGTGCGCCACATCTCCTGGTAGAACGCGGCGTCGTGCTTGCCGCTCTTCAGGATGCGCGGGTTTGCGCCCAACGCCTCCTCTCGGGTGTACCCTGTAATCCGCTCGAAGGCCGGATTCACGTACTGAATCACCGCGTCAACATCCGTGATAACCACCGCTTCTGACGCCTGCTCAATCGCCGAGATGAGCCGCTGGTATTCCTGCTCGGAGCGCTTGCGTTCCGTGATGTCCAAATGCGTGCCCGTCATCCGCGCCGGACGTCCCTCTTCGTCCCACTCCATCACGCGTCCACGGTCCAAGACCCACACCCAACGCCCGTCCTTGTGCCGAAGCCGCTCTTCAAATTCAAAATACGGCGTCTCCCTCGCGAAATGTTTCTTCAGCGCGGCGCGCGACGCTTTCAGATCGTCGGGATGGCACAACGCCTCCCACCGCTCGTCACTCAGCGGCGACAGTTCGTTCAGGGCATATCCCAACATCTGCGCCCCGCGATCGTTGATGATGGTCAGCCCGTCCTTGACCATCCAGTCCCACAGGCCGACCCCGGAACCTTCGATGGCGAGACTGAGTTGCTCGCGCGATGTCCGTAACTCATCTTCTGCGCGCTTGCGCTCGGTAATGTCCAGGTGCGTGCCAGTCATACGGGATGGGCGCCCCTGGGCGTCCCACGCGGTCACCCGCCCCCGATCCAATACCCAGATCCAATGGCCGTCCTTGTGCCTAAGCCGTTCTTCGCATTCGTAATAGGGCGTCGCTCCCGCAAAGTGCTTTTGCAGCAGCGCCCGCGACTTCAGTAAATCGTCCGGATGGCACATCTGCTCCCATTTGCGCTGGCTCATCGGTGAGAGCTCACTCAACGCGTACCCCAGCATCGCCGCGCCGCGTTCGTTGAAGACAGTGTCCCCGCCGGGAAGCGCCCAGTCCCAGAGTCCAACGCCGGAGCCTTCGATGGCCAGACTGAGTTGCTCGCTGGATTTCCGGACCTCGCGTTCCGCCTGATTGCGTTCACGGACGCGCCGCCGAAGATGACGTGACGCAAGCCCGATCCCGCCGAGACCGAGAAACCCCACCAGACCGTACGACCAAATCAACGTGATAATGTCGTACCGCCCGTGAGCGAGCAGCGGCCCCATCGGCGCCGACACCGAACTCCCTCCAATCACGCCGCCTTCGAGAAATCCCTTTTCTTGATGGCATTTCAGGCACGATGCATCTGCAATCATCGGGCGCATAATTCGCAAATAAGGCTCGCCTCTGATTTCTGTGAATTCGCTGACTTCCGTCTCGCCGCGTTGAAACGCATCGAGCGCCGCCCGCTCCCACGCATCCGGGGCGTTCTCGGGCCGGAGTGGATTCAAGCTCGTGATATGCGCCAAGACCCCATAGTCCGGTCCGGACTCTTCGAGCAGTTGCCGAATTACGTAATCAGGATTCATCAACGTCAGCTTGACGCCGGAAGGCGTTGCGATGTCCCGCTCGGGCACATTGGCCAGATGGGGATTGGCGGGCGTCCGGTCGTCAACCGGTACATAGACGCCCCCATGGGAGTTGGCCCAGGCGCGGAAGGCCATATGTTTACTGAAGTGGGCCCGCGCCTCGATCTGCGCCGCCTCGCGGATGGTATATCGGACGCTTAGGATATTCCAGGCCAGAAGCCCCGCCACTGTGGCGGCCCACATTGCGGCGACAACCAGAACGTACCGCGATACTCGAATCGGATGATCCGATGAATTTCCTTCCACTGCCATCGTACCTCGTAGGCCAGCGCGGCATTATGCGCTCGGCGCCGAGATCTGCCCTCTCTTCCTCGACATCAAGAACGCACATCCTGCCTGCCAAGCGCAAGTCATAGTATACACATGCGTTCGATACTGTACACCTGCGCAGGCCGCGCCCACACCATTGAACACCTGTCCCGCATCCGGTACAATCCTACCCCGTTGTCAACACTAACCCCTGGGGAGCCACTGTACCCATGAATGAGCAACACTATCGCGATTTGTTAGGCCGCTTCGAGAAAGCTCGAGTGCTGGTCGTCGGTGACATATACCTCGACGAGAATGTCTTCGGTGTCATGACGGGCATCAGCCTCGAAGCCCCCATTCCGATCTTTGAAGTCCAGGAGCGCCGCCACAACCCCGGCGCGGCGGGCAACGCCGCGTGCAACGTAGCCGCCCTCGGCGCGAAGACGTACATGATCGGCGTTGTCGGCGCCGATTCCAACGCCGATATCGTCCGCAAAGAATTCTCGATTCGCAATGTGGATACCTCGAGTATCGTGGTAGACCCCAACCGCCCGACCAACACCTATGGAAAACTGCGCGCGGGCAGCTTCAACGCCCCCTCCCAGGAAGTGCTCCGAACGGACACCCCGAAGCCCCGCTTCATCTCCGGCGCCGTCGAGGACCAGGTCATCGCCAATATCCAAGCCCGCGCCAAAGAAGTCGACGCCATCGTTGTGGTAGACCAGGTCTCCGCCGTCGCCACCGAACGGGTCCTGCGCGAGGTCGTCGCCTGCGCGAAGAAACACAAGCTGCTGACCGTCGGCGATTCCCGCGAACGGGCCGGCGCCATGAAGGACTTCGACATCATCGTGCCCAATGACCGGGAGGCGGGCATCGGCGCCGGTGTCGACGTGGTGGATGTCCCGTCGCTGCACAAGGCGGGCAAGGCCCTGCTCAAGATCTGCAAGAACGCCCTGATTACGCGCGGACCGCACGGCATTACCATCTTCGACCAGAACGGCGGTATTACCGACGTGCCTATCACGCCGCGCGATGTGGTCGATGTCACTGGCGCTGGCGATACCGTCACCGCCACCGTCGCCGTCACGATGGTCGCCGGAGGCTCCTTGTTGGACGCCGCAAGTCTCGGTAACTACACCGCCGGAATCGCGGTCATGAAGCGGGGCGTCGTCACCGTGCCCAAGGCCGAACTCGAAAACGAGCTCTTCTCTGCGCATCAGGCGGGGCCGGCAAAAGTCCGCACGCTGGACGAACTGAAACCGATTGTTGAAGCGCTCAAGAAAGACGGGAAAACCGTCGTGTGGACCAACGGGTGCTTCGATATCTTGCACGCCGGGCACATCACCTATCTGCAACGCGCGGCGAAAGAGGGTCATGTCCTCCTGGTCGGCCTCAACAGCGACGCGTCCGTGAGGAGCGTCAAAGGCCCGGCCCGGCCCATCATCCCCGAAGCGGACCGAGCATTGGTCCTGTCCGCCCTGCAATGCGTCGGCTACGTCATCATCTTTGGCGAAACCAACACCGTCGGCATTCTCAAAGCCTTACAGCCGGACGTCTACGCCAAAGGTGGAGACTACACCATCGACACTATCGTTCAGGAAGAGCGCAAAGTCGTCGAAAGCTACGGTGGCCGTATCGCGATTATCCCCGGCGTCGAAGGGCAATCCACCTCGAACATCATCAGCAAAATCACGCAATAGCGCTGTCCGACTTGTCCGACCTGTCTGACGTGTCCGAGTACGCCCGCGCTCGATGAGCGCGGGCCGCCGAAGCGCCACAAACACAATTCACATCGGGCGCTCTAATGGGTGCGCCCGGCTACTCCCCCGCCGCCATCGCCAATCCCGCAAGATATCCCGTGGTCCACGCGCTTTGGAAGTTAAACCCGCCGGTGACGCCGTCGATATCGAGAATCTCGCCGGCAAAGTGCAATCTGGGGCAGACGCGGCTTTCCATGGTCTTGAGATTCACCTCGTCCAGCCGGACGCCCCCACAGGTAACAAACTCCTCCTTGAATACGCCTTTTGATGTGATCTGAAACGTTCCTCGGTGAATTTCGTCTACTAAACGGACCGTCTCGCTCTTCGAGAGGTCCGCCCAGCGCTCATCTTCGCGAATACCCGCCGCGTGCGTGAGACGCGCCCAAAGACGCTTCGGAAGATCCTCAACGGGGTGCGACATGATAGTGCGGCGCGCATTGGCCGTCTTCTCCTTCGAAATGCTATCGCGCAATTGCTCTGTCGTTCGTTTTGGAGCCCAGTCTACTTCCAGTTCCATGAGGTACCCGCGTTCGTGCAGGATACGCGCGCCCCACGCGGACAGCCGCAACACCACCGGGCCGCTCAACCCCCAATGCGTGATCAACAGCGGCCCCGGTTGCTCGAGGTTAGCGTCTTTCAGGCGCAGACACACGGGATCCACTACGACTCCGGCAAGATCGCGCAGGCGCGGATCGTGAATGGTAAACGTGAACAGAGAGGGAACCGGCTCTTCAATGGTGTGTCCCAACTCCTGCGCCCACCGCCATCCGTACACGCCATTGCCGGTGGCCAGCAGCAACCGCTTGCAGCGCAGCGGTTCCGCGTCCTTGACGGTGGCAACGAACCCCGAGCCGGAGCCTGAAGAGTCGCGCCGAATGTCCCGGATCGAGGTCGTCGTGTGGACGGATACACCCGCCTGCTGCGCTGCGCGGGTAAGGCATTCGATTATGGTTTCCGACTGGTCCGTCACGGGAAACACTCGTCCGTCAGACTCGATCTTGAGCGCGACGCCCCGCGACTCGAACCACGCCATGGTGTCCCGTGGCTGAAAACGGCTGTACGGGCCGCGCAGAGCCTTCGCTCCGCGCGGATAGTGACGCACCAACTCCGTCGGCTCAAAGCACGCATGCGTAACGTTGCAGCGCCCGCCGCCGGAAATTCGGACTTTGGCAAGACACTGCGCGCTCTTCTCAATCAGAGCGACACGCAGGCCAGGATTGGACTCCGCGCAGGTAATCGCGGCGAAGAACCCCGCGGCGCCGCCACCAATAATCGCGGCATCGCATTCGCGCGGCAAAGAGGCCACTGGCAGGGAACCCGTTGTCGTCGTAGTTGGCATATACGGGCATAGTTGCTTTGAGCGGCTGCGATGTCAAGTTTTGCGCGCGCGGCGCGATCACACGTAACGAACGACAGTCAGGCCGGCATGTTCCCAGAATCCAAGCGCGCATTCAGCTTCGGTTAGTGGCGCAAGACACGGTGCAAACCGCGGAATAAGCTCTAGCGCTTGAACAATTCGTCGAAGAAGCTACGCATCGCCGCCCAGGAACGCCTGTCCGCGGCTTCGTTGTAGGCGACGCCTTTCGAGGGGTCATTTCCCGCGTCCGGATTGGTGAACGAATGTACCGCGCCACCGTAGGCGATGAGCTGCCAGTCCACCTTGGCGTCGCGCATCTCCTTCTCGAAACCGGCTACTTCTTCCGTTGGCACATTCGGATCGTCGGCGCCGTGCAACGCCAAGACCTTGGCCTTGATGTTCTTCGCATCCGAGGGATTCGCCGTGGCCAACCCGCCATGGAAACTGACGGCCCCCTTGATGTCCGCGCCGCTCCGAGCAAGCTCAAGAACTGTCGTGCCGCCGAAACAGTAGCCAATCGCCGCAATGCGCGACTTGTCGGCCAGAGAGTTCTTCTTGAGCACGTCGAGCGCCGCTTGGACCCGGCTGCGCATCAGCGGCAGATCGCCTTTAAGACCCATGGCCAACGGCTTCGCCTCCGCCGCAGTCGCGACATAGAGACCTTTGCCGTACATGTCCACGGCGAAAGCCACGTAACCCAAGCCGGCCAATTGTTCAGCGCGCTTCTTCGCATAAGGACCGAGCCCGTACCAATCGTGTACGACCAACACCCCGGGACGTATGTCTTTCGTCGAGTCGTCGTACGCAAGGTACCCTATCATCGTCTTCCCGCCCGCATCGTATTCCACGGATTCCGTGTGGTTCGCCGCGCGCGCCGCGCCTCCCGCCAACACACACGCCAGTGCAAGAGCAATCAGTCTCATGTCTCTCCTCCATTCCAAGTCGCGGGACGAGCTTCGTATTTCACTCCCGATTGCCGAGTGAAACCTTCCGCCAGTTCCTGTCATTCTATGCCTAGAGGCGCGGCGCATGGACTCGCGCCGCGATCCTGTGTAAACTTGAAACAATTATGCGGCGCAGTGTATTGCATACGCTGAATTCGGGGTTTGATACGAAAGAAGGATGGACTCACGTGAAAGCAGACCGAAATAGGCAAAAGCTGGCGCTACAGGGCGGATTGAAGGCGGTCGGGGCGATGGAGGGGAAGGGTAAACCCAAAATCGGCGCCGAGGAATTCCTGTCTGTAGCAGCCCGATTTGGATTGTCGAAGAAGTCCCTTTCGCAGATTCGCAAAATCGTCGCCAAAGAGGAGTGGGGTGTCGGGCCGTATTTCGCGAATTACTATTCCGACCTCAAGGAGACGATGGTACAGGCTTACGAGCGCGAGGCGCGAAAACTCTTCGGGACCAAGTTCGCCATCGGCGTGAGTTCGGGGACCGGCGCGCTGCACTGCGCATTCGTAGCGGCGGGCGTCGGGCCGGGAAAGGAAGTAATCTGTTCCGCGATTGGGTTCTTTGCCACGGCGGCGGCCGTCGTCATCTCGAAGGGCGTACCCGTGTTCTGTGACGTAGACGAATCACTCCACATGGACCCTGCCAAAATCGAAGCCCTAATCACGGACCGGACCGTTGCGATCGCGGTCACTCATGTCATGGGCGGCGTGGCCAACATGCCGGCGATCATGGCTATCGCGCGCAAGCACAAGCTCATGGTGATCGAAGATTGCGCGCAGTCGTGTGCAGCTAGCATAAAGGGCCGCTACGCCGGCACATACGGCGATATTGGGTGCTTCAGCATTTCGGCGTACAAGATCGTCGGCGGCGGCGAAGGCGGACTCATTATCATGAACGACCAGCGCCTGTGGGACCGCGCCCAAGGCATGGCCGAGGGTGGTGGTTTGTGGCGGCCCGATCGGTTTGGGCCACCTCGATACGAAGGCGAGTTGTTCTGTGGTACGAACTACCGTATGTCCGAACTCGAAGCCGCGGTGGATGTGGTGCAGATCCGGAAATCCACTGCCGTCGTGAAACGATTCAACGCGGTGAAACAGCGCGTCTGCGGCCGCCTCAAGACTTACCGCGAAATCACCCCGCAAAAAAGCAATGACGTCAACGGCGAAGTCGGCTACATGCTGCGCTTCTTTCCCGAAACCATCGAACTTGGCGAGCGCATTGTAACGGCCCTCCGCGCGGAGGGGGTGAACTGTGGAATGCGCGGCAAGAACGCCCCGCCCGATTGGCACGTCTATCACGACATGATGCCTCTCAAGAGCAAGGCCGGGGCCACCACACCGGACTGTTCATTCTATTGCCGCCAGTACACTGAACGCGGCGGAAAGGTCCGCTTTGATCGCGGAACCTGCCCCGTCGCCGATGACCTGTTCGACCGCGTCATCACCGTCGGGCTCAATCAGTGGATGAGCGCCCGGGACTGCCAGAATATGGCCCTCGGAATCAACAAAGTCCTTTCGGCGTACTGCGCCGAGGACCAGAAGGGCGCGGCCTGGTGTTAGGCGCGCAAACCTCCGGCTGACCTGTCCAAGAATCCGATCTGTCTGATCTGTCCAATCCCGGTTCGGCGCGTTGTACGGCGCCCATTCGTGTGTTACCTTAATGCGCGGTGTCCGGGAGGAACAAGGGCAAACAACATCACGATGGCCGCGCCGATGCGTGTCCGGTAGCCCGGCAAGGCCGAAATGAAGGAGCGCACACCATGCCACAACGAGTTCAGTGTACCGCGCGCCGCGCGATGATCTTAGCGTTCTGCATCGCAATTGCGGCGGGAATGACGGGGTGCTGGGGGAAAAAGGAAGAACCTGTCACTCCGCCCGCGCCGCCAAAGGCTGTGGAAAAGCCAAAGGTTGGAGCCGTCGACATCCTGAAGCTGGCGCCCGAAGAGGCGGCGTTGGCCGCGGCCGCGCCCAATCCCCAGAAACTGTACGAACGGGCGCTCAAACTCGCAAAGCGGCTCTCGGGAAAAGACGCGGACATTGACGCGGCGGTAAAGCAAGCCGTGGACACAGCGGCCGCGAAGTTCAAGGTAACGCCTGCCGCATCGTTCGCGGAAATTGCCCGCGCAAAGGGTATCGATCCCGAAGCGCCACTGGGAGTGTTCCTGGACCCTACGCCCACGCTCGAGGGGCTTCGGAAAAAGGCCGCCGAGCCCGCTCCGCTTAGTACGCCCCAGGAGGAACCCGTAACGCCAGTTCCTGATGAGAAAACCAATGCGGACGGGTCGCCCTCCGAGTCTCAGGAGTCCTTCGGTGGAGACACCGCGCCTCAGGAACCCGCGTCGCCGATTCAAGACGCGGTCCCGCCGTCGTTCGCCGTCGTAGTGTCGTGTTCGGACGCGAAATTGGCGGAACAATTTGTCCGGGAAGTTGCCGCCGAAGTTCGCGGCGCCAGCGCCGCAGAACCCAAGGAGGCCGATCTGGACGGTGTGCGATTGGTCACCTACGAACCGAACACGTTTTCCTATTTCTTCGTGGATCGCACCTTGGTCATGGGAAACTCCGTCGATCTTCTCAAAGGCGTGGCGGGCCGATTCAAGAAACCGGCGGAAGTCCGCTATGGCTCAGAGAAGTTTCCGGCGAACGACGATGACCAGATTGTTCAGTTGGTGCGCCTTGATCGGATGAAATCCATCGTAGATGGGATAATGCCGTTGACGCAGGGTCTTCCCGGGGGCATGATGGCTGCGGCGGCCCTTCAGAATCAGGAAACGCTCAACGCCCTTTCCGGCAAAGACCCCTTGGTGGTGACCGTGAGTCTGAACGACGAGAAGCTCGAGATCCTGACCCGGCTGGACACCGAAACACATCCCGACCTGGCGAAGGTGGCCGGCTCGGCGCAGCCCCTGCGCTTGGCGGCGTTCATGCCGGAAAGTACGGTGGCGCTCTTGTGCATGCGGTTCAATGCTGAGACCAAGGCCACCATGGGCAAGGCCATGTCAAGCAGCATGGGCGCCGGCGCGACGGACGACCCGGGTGTGGCCGGAGCCATGGGCGCAGGTTCTATGGTCTTGGATATGATCGGTGACGAGATTGTTATCGGTGTCACCGGAGTCGCGAACGGGATGCCGAAACTGGCCGCCCTGGCGGCTCTCGCGAATCCCGAACAAACACAGGGTTTCTTGAAGCAATCCGGTGTGAAGATGGAAGGCGAGGGCTACTCCGGCGTCGAAATCATGCAGGTTCCTGTCGTGTTCGCAACTCTGTACTACGCGTTTGTGGACAAGACGCTGGCCGCGTCGAACGACTTGGATCAACTCAAGTCCCGTATTGACACCGTGAAGTCAGGCACGAAATCGAACCTGTTCCAATCGCTGAAGCCGGCCTTGGATCCAGCCGTGCCTCGCTATGGCGCGTTCCTGGTCCGGGATAAGGTGGTCGAGGACGTGTTGAAGCCCCTCATGCTCCAATTCCCGACCGCGGCGCCGCCCGATGCCAGCCAGACCGCCGAGCGCGTGTCGAGCGTCATTCGCGAACTGCGCATCACCCAAGACCTCAACGGAAACGTCGAGGAACGGCATCTAACTGCATTTTTGAACTAGAGGTGCAGCCGTGAAGACTCCCTAAAGTAGCGCCCCTGCAACTGTCAGCGTCGGCGTTGGACAACTTATGGTTGCTTTCCGACCGGAGTTCTGGGTTCAAGGGTAGTCGGGTCAGATCGTTACGAGCTGCGTTGGGATACGCGTAATCCAATTCATTTCAATAAGTTACACGATATCAGAACTGTGGCGTAAATATACTCTTGACAATTATATGATTACAATGTAATATTTGATTTTCGCATATGTCAATGTACGCTCTAGGCTACAATTGAAGACATTCTTGCGTGAGTTCAGGCCCATTCGGCCAGTGAACGTGGTCGACTCCGCGCAAATGACTCGCGGCGTCTCCCGCCGGTTTGCGGCTGTTCATAGTCTTGAGCGTGTCGCGCCCAAGGCCGTCATAGCCCAGTTAGGGGTGTCTCTGGAAATTCCGTGCGCGTTGGAATGGACTCGATATTTCTCGGGCCAATGACCATATGGCATCGGACTTCTGTTGTTATAGTACAGTGAAATAACTATAGCGAATCTGGAGAAATGACTATGTCTATGCGGTTCGGTCTGGCAGGCAAAATCGGCTTGGCGTTCGGTCTCGTATTGGCGCTTATGGCGCTTTCCATGAATATCTACCACCGTGCGATGACGCTCGAGACCAAGGCCTTCTCCGAAGTGATGAATCGGGATGTTGCCATTGCCAACCACGCCGCGGCAGCCAATAACATGATGCTGCAGTGCCGGCGAAACGAAAAAGACTTCCTCCTTCGACGCGACGCGCAGTATCGGGAAAAGTTTGACGCCACCGTTAAGGGTGTCACCGACGAGGCGAAGTACGTCGAGGACTTGGCCACCGCCGCGGGAGATTCGGCGACGGCCGATATCGCCAAAGCTATCATCAGCAACGCGAGCGCGTATAGCCAGTCCTTCCACGACGTGGCCAGTAGCTGGGAACGGCGCGGCCTGAACGAGAATTCCGGCCTTCAGGGCGAATTCCGCAAGGCGGTCCACGAACTGGAATCCAAGTTGACCCCGCACGAAGTGAGCCCGTTGATTGCCGGGCTGCTTTCGCTGCGCAAAGCCGAAGAGAGCTACTTCGCCACGGGTTCCGATCAGGAACAGAAAAGGCTTTCCAGCTTCCTGGATGACTACGCGCAGGTTCTAGAGACGAGCGGCTGCGAGAGCTCCGTTAAGACCGGCGTGAAGGATGCGCTGACCATTTACCGTGATTCAGTCAAGGCCTTTACCTTAGCCCCAGGGGACCAGCGGGCGGTGCTCGGCAAGCGCATGAGGGACACCGCCAATCACATCGAGAGTCTGCTCCACGCGGTTTACGTGCCGGACGTCCGCGGCAAAGTGCTCACTATCCGGCGGCATGAAAAGGACTATCTCCTGCGCCAGGATGAGAAGTATGCAAAATTGGCCCACAACGAAGCGGACAGCTTACTGGCCGCGTTCCGGGGCGCGGGTTTGGCTGAAAGCCAGGTTCAGGAGGCCGAGGCGCTCACAAAGGCCTACTTAACGGGGTTCGATGCGTTGGTCGACGAAGACGAGCGCATCGCGGCGTCAACCGCCTCGCTGCGTGAAGCCGTGCATAGGATCGAGCCCTTGGTCGAGAAGATCCATCAGGACGCCATCGCCCAGGCCACGAGCCGAAGTCAGGCCGTGGCCGATTCCGCCACGGCCCAGGCGGCTTCCGCGCTCCGGCTCGGAATAGGCGCGGCCTTGATGGCGCTGCTCGTGAGTGTCCTCCTGATTCGCAATACCACCGGGACCGTTGTAAAGCCGCTCCACGATGTGATCACTTCGCTGCGCGACGGCGCGGCGCAGATGACCAACGCGTCGGAGGAAGTCGCTCATTCGAGCCAAATCATGGCGGAAGGCGCCAGTGAACAAGCCTCGAGCCTCGAGGAAGTATGCGCCTCGATCGAGGAACTCTCCGCAATGACGAACCAGAACGCGGAAAACGCAACCCAGTGTGACTCCCTGATGAGCGAGTCCAAGGCCGTCATCGAGCAGATGGGTCAGGCAATGGCGGAGATGTCTTCAGCGATAAGTGACATCAAGCGCTCGTCGGACGAAACCGCCAAGATCATCAAGATCATTGATGAGATCGCTTTTCAGACGAATCTCCTGGCGCTCAACGCCGCCGTCGAGGCCGCCCGCGCCGGTGACGCCGGCAAAGGCTTTGCCGTGGTCGCCGAAGAAGTCCGCAATCTCGCTCAACGCAGCGCCGAAGCCGCCAAGCGGACGACGACGTCCCTCGAGCAGTCCCAGAAGAAGGCGGAATCCGGCGTGCAAGTCACCTCCCGGGTCTCCGAATCGCTGCAGAAGACCGTAGTGAGTTCCGCCAAGACGGCTCTCCTTGTCAGTGAGATTGCGGCTGCCACCAAGAGTCAGGCGCAAGGGCTCGAGCAGATCAACGCCGCCATCGGACAAATTGACAAAGTGACCCAATCCAGCGCCACCAACTCCGAAGAAGCCGCCGCGGCCAGCGAGGAACTCTCCGCGCAAGCCGGCGAACTCGACGAAATGGTAAATACCTTGGTTGCCATCCTCGCCAAGATTTCCGGACGGGCCCAGGAAGCGGTGGAAGGGGAACCTGCCACCGGCGCCGGTTACGCAATCGTCAGCCATGCGCATTGACGGCTACATGAGAATAGCGGCCGAGCGGAAACGGACGCTGGCGGCGCCAGCCAACCGCGC
>JACRLJ010000149.1:0-3306 GCA_016215105.1 Candidatus Hydrogenedentota bacterium | reverse complement strand
GGAGTGTGGCCAGAAAGACGGCTCATTGACGCGGCGCGCCAATGAGCGGGCAGACCGGACACGTGTGTTTTCAGTCGCCGCCGTGCTATTCTACGCGGGTGCGCAGACCTCGGAACACGGATTCAGCCACGGATTGGTGTGAGTGACTAATCCGGTCGAGGCGCGCGGGAGAACGCTGACAGTGGCGTCCAATCCATTCTTCAGCCGGGAATTTCCAAGTTCGCTGGAAGCCATGCCCGAAGTGCTCGGGCACGCGCTTACGGTGCTCGCGGATCGTCATTGGATCGATCCGGGCCACGAATTCTCCGCGCGCCTTTGCCTCGAGGAGGCCATGGTGAACGCGGTGACTCACGGAAACAAATGTAACCACGCGCGCCGGGTGCGCGTCGAGATGGCCGAGGAAGGCGATCTCTGTCATATCTCCATTTTCGACGAAGGCCACGGTTTTAACCCGGACTGTGTGCCACCGCCCGACACCGTACACACCGGTGGACGGGGCTTGTGTCTGATTAAGCATTACATGGAACGAGTACGGTTCGACGACGCCGGCAACCGCCTGGAAATGTGGTTGCGGCGCTGTCATACTCAGCCAGCGGGAGGCCAAAGCGCATGAGTACTCAACCACCGATCAATTTCGTGCAAGAGGGGAGCATTACAGTAGGGACTATCGCGACGACGAGCGTGCTCGACGCGCTCAATGTGTCGGCGTTTGGTCAATGCGCGCTCGAGTACGTCCGGGACAAGCCGGGGCTCAATCTCTTGCTGAATTTCGAGCATGTCACCTATCTGTCGAGCGCGGTTCTGTCGGAACTTATCCGCATCAACGACGCCGTCACCAAGGGCGGTGGCGCGGTGCGGCTGTGCGCGCTCGAGGAGAATCTCCAGGAAGTTTTCAAGATCACCAACTTGGATCAGGTGTTCGTCATCTACGGACCCGCGAAAGACGCGGTCAAGCGGTACGAACGCTCCATCAAACTGAACGAGCAGGAAGAATCCTGGCAACGCTTCAGTAAAGAGGAATAGTGCGCCGGGATAGGTCAGCGCCCGAGTACGCCCGCGCTCGATGAGCGCGGGCCGCAGCCGCGCCAGTTACCCGGCCAACTCACCCGAATACCTCCAAAGGCGCTCGCGCACACCCCAATCAAAGAAACGATCAAAGAAACGCGGGACATCCACGGCCACGTGCCGCCATGGATGTCCCGCGCCTCAATTTAGATGCCGCCGCAAATCGTCCAACGGTCAGGCTGGCCATATACCTGCCGGACAAAAGGACCGAAGGGCTCGAACACGCTCGTCTTACCCTCGCGCTCGACCTCGATCTTGCAGGGCACTTTAAGCGACTGGTTGGGCGCGTAGGGGGTCGGCGTGCCGATCGAGATGATGCGGGTGAAGTTGCCCCGCCCGAACGTCTCTTTGACTTTGTCCGCCGGCATGCCTTCCATCAACTGTCCCGCTGTGGCGTAGTCCTTCTTAATCAGGGCCGTGAAGAACTCGCGAACAACCTTTACCGCGATTTCCTCGTTGCTGAGATTTCCCTGAACGAGGCCAACCGCGTGGGTCGTCTGGTCAATCTGCACTGCGTCATGGGGAACATCGAGCGTGAACACCTCATCGGCGATGGGCTCGTTGTAGTCCAGGTATTCCGTCGTTTCCACCAACGCGTTTACGCCGTCTTTCATCCGGTACACCTCGCGGGTGAGCAGAAGCTTCGTTTCCGGGTCCACCCGATAGATGTCTCGACGGTTCGGCGCGCGATCCACGGAAACGGTGAGTACGATGGGCTCGCCAGCGGAGGCCGGCTCACTGACCTCCAGATTCAGGGAACCTTCGGCCTGTTTCCGGTAGATCCCTTCGACAATGAGTTTCGGGTCAAATGTGCCGAACTCTTGCTTCAACCGCTCAACAATCTGTTCCTCTTTAACTACCACCGATGACCCCTTCTTCTTGAACCAGACTTGGGCCTTGCCGCCGCCCCACACCACGTCCTTGGGACCGTCCTCGGTGTCCGGAAAGTTCATGCGCAGGTTGGCCAATTCGCCGTTCTCGTCGAATTGAGCCCAAATCTCGCCGACATGCCCAAAGCTTTGCGGCGTCATCCGCATGTGGATGGCGCGCAAGCCCTGGTTCGCCTCGATGGTCTGCTCCAGCGCGTACACCGGCGTTGTCTGCTTGCCCATCATCACGATTCCCGCCAGTATCGCAACGACCACCGCGGCCGCGGCGAACGCCGGTTTCCACAACAGGTTTCTCAGTTGCGACGGTTGCCGCATATAAGGAGCCGCAATTTCAGCGGCTTCGATCTTGTTCATGATTTTCTCCTTCAGTGTGGTTGATGTTTCAATCATCACGGAAGGCTGAAGGAGGGTCAGGGTCCGTCTCGCCGATTCCATTTCACGCCGGCACCGCACGCACGATACCGCGTGTTCTTCAAGGACCGATTCGGTCTCCTTGTCTATTCCCGTTACGAGCAGGTCGTCCAAGTACTTCTGAGCTTCCTGGCAATTCATGACGTCCACTCCTTCGCGACGATGCGCCTCAGCTTTCGGAACCCATAGCGCAGCCGCGAGTTCACCGTGTTTACCGAACACCCGGTGACCTCGGCGATTTCCGACAGCGAGAGATCGCCAAAGACTCGTAGTCGAACCGCTTCCGCCTGCGCCGTTGGCAAACGCCGCAGCAGTTGCTCCGTTCGTTGCGCTTCCTCGGCGGCCCTCGCCGCGTCGCCAGGATTCATCGAAGCGACCCGTTCGTCTTTCCCGGAGGCGTATACCGTCGCCGCGCGAGGCGCCTCGCGCACGCGGCGGCGCATCACGTCCGTGCAGCCATTGGCCGTCATGCGGTACAAGTAGGCGCCTACCTGCGCAACCGCACTCTGCCGTGACCGCCCCGCGAACGCGCGGACCAACACGTCCTGCACCACGTCCTCCGCGTCGTGGACGTTGCCCAAGCGCCGGTAAGCGTAGCGAACCAGCCGCTCGAGATAGATCTCCACCAGTTCTCGAAACCCCCGCGCGTCCTGCGGCCACCCGCCCGGCCACGCGTCCGCGGCCACACGTCCCGTCCGGCAGTCCACCTGCGCGGCGTCCCTTTCCATCGGAAAGACTCCCATGTTCAACCCTCTCTTCACGCCTTCCATATACTAAGACGTTTTGGGCCGCAGTTCTTTGCATATTTCGGCACGAGTAGGCCAGCGAATACGGCGTAGCGCGAGCACTGAATTCGGTTGTGCGCGAGCGGGCAGTATGGGACGCGCGAGCGCTCGATCCGCAGGAGGGTTTCGGGGCAATCTTTTGGGAAGTGAATGAG
>JACRLJ010000076.1 GCA_016215105.1 Candidatus Hydrogenedentota bacterium | reverse complement strand
TCGTTGGCGAAATGCTGACAGAGCTCTTCTGCGCGCATTCGCCGGCGATTGCGCCGCGCCGCGAGGCCTTGTCGAGGCTTGCGGTGTCATTCGGTCAGGGGCTGCAGATGACGAATATTTTGAAGGATATTTGGGACGACAAGAATCGCGGCGTATGCTGGCTTCCGCAGAGCGTTTTTCAGTCCCATGGTTTCGACCTCGCAGACCTGTCGAGTGAATTGGGCGCCACGGGATTCGAGGCCGGGCTTGAACAGCTGATCGGCATCGCGCGAGGTCACTTGGACAACGCGCTTGCTTACACACTCCTGATTCCGAAAGAAGAGGCGGGGGTACGCCGGTTTTGCCTTTGGGCGATTGGCATGGCGATACTGACCTTGCGTAAGATAAGCGCGAATCGCACTTTTCGCTCCGGCGCGCAGGTGAAGATCTCAAGGCGGAGCGTGAAGGCGACGATTGCGGTAACCCAGTTGTTCGGCTGGAGCAATCGCTTGCTCGGTCTTTCGTACCGGCTGGTGGCGCGAGGTCTGCCACACGCCCCGAGCACAATGCGGCGGAATTGACGACTACTTGCAGGGAGTATCGTATGTCTAGAGAGGCAAACTCTGTCACGGTGAACTGGACCCCGGCTCGCGCGCAATATGAACAAGACGGATACGTCGTTTTTCAGAACGTGCTTGACGCCGAATTGGTCGCGGAAGGCCGGGCGCATGTCGACTGGCTTCAAGCGAGGCATCCGAATCTGCGTCCCGAACAACTGGGGCACTGGCTGGTTACTCACGACGCATTTTGGGTCAGGCTGGTAAGCGATGATCGGCTCCTGGATATCGCGGAGCAGTTCATCGGGCCCAACATCGCGCTTTTTGCGTCGCACTACATCTGCAAGCCTCCCTACGACGGGCAGCCGGTCCTGTGGCATCAGGACGGGAGCTATTGGCCGCTTACGCCGATGGAAGTTGTGACGCTGTGGCTCGCAATTGACGATTCGGTTCCGGAAAATGGGTGCATGCGCGTGATTCCCCGGACTCAGCATGAAAGCTTGCGCGAATTGAAGCAGCGCAAGGACATTGCGAATGTCTTGGAGTCGGGAATGGATGAGAGTCTGGTGGACGAATCCAAGGCGGTGGACGTCGTTGTACGGGCCGGCGGGGTATCGGTCCATCACCCGAACATAATCCACGGATCGAACGCGAACACGTCGCCGGTGTGGCGGCGTGGACTCACCATCCGGTACATACCCACGACCACTCAAATCGGGGGACTGAAGCCTGGCGAACGGCAGCCCAGCGCGTTCTTGCTTCGCGGCGCCGAAGTATCTGGCCTAAACGACTACAACTCGTGGCCCGCATATGACCCCGCCCACAGTATGCCCTTTCGGGGGTGTGAAGCATGGAAATAGCCACCCCGTTTCTTGCCACGCGATCGCGTCTACGGAGTGTCAAAGCACCGGATTAACTCCTCGGCAAAGAGCCGGTGGCCGCGATCGTCGGGGTGATTCAGGCAATTCGCCAACAGCGTCACGTACGGAACGCCTTCACGCCACAGATGCGCCCAGCGCGATGACGCGTCTGCGAGGGCCACATTATGCTTGTCGGCAAACGCGCGCAGGCCTTCAACGTACTTTCGGCCATCGGCATCGCGCAAGGACTTGTTTCCCATCATATCAAGTGATGTGAAATGCGGTGTGATTAGGATGAACTCCGTCTTGAATGCGGCCAGTCGGCCCATGATGTCCGAATACACCGTTTCGACTCCGGCGGTGTCGAGTCCGCCATCATTCACAAACTCGATGGTGACGAGGTCCGGTTTGAGCGAGACGATACGCTCGAAATCGGTTTGGTCCTTGGGCCACATGGGATTCTGGGCAAAAAATGCGTCGTTGTACGGTTCGCGCCGCAGCCACATGGACGAGTTTGTTCCTCCTACGCTTATGTTGATGATGTTGATCGGGGCAGCATACGAGAATCGGTCCAGCAGCATGGTCCGGAACTGCTCCACGTACTTTTGCGAACCCCGCGAAACGTCCCCGCCGCACGTAACCGAGTCGCCCCAGCACACAATGGTCACGGGCATGCCCGCGCGAAGCTTGTCGAGCGTTTTCGGTATTCGCCCCGAAGTTGTATGCGTGACGCAGTCTACCGGCGCGTCAAGAATCGGAAACAGGTCGTCGTTCGTGACCGTGCGCGCGCCGTAGTCACGAAACACGTTGAGCAAACGCGTGGTTCCGGGCAGGACTTCGGGCGCCAAGGGGATCGCGATGTCGGGTTTTCCACGGACGAGCTTCGCCATGCCGCGGCCATCGACGACAACAGTATCTATCCGCAGCAGGCTGAATTGGTAGCTCGCGCAGACGGTGTCGTCCGCGGAGATAGAAGGGCTAGAACCGAGACCGACCATGGCGAACTCCGGAGACACGAGATAATCGGCGGCTTCCTTAAGTAGCGGGCCATCGGGCGTCTTGCGTATGGTCAACGAGCCTTTCACGTACGAACGGTATGCATTGATACCCGTCGTGCCCACCGACTGCAGCCGGGCGCCCTTACCCCAGGACTCGGGCTTATCCGGAGTTTGGGCGAGAAGCAGTAAACAGAGTGCGGTATCTAGCATCATTCATTTACCCTCATTCGGCACGTTGGAGTTATCGAATTGGCCGGACGTGCCGGACGTGTCGGACAGGTCGGACCAGTCTGACCTGTCGTGACAGGCGTACGCAAGCTTACCGGAAAGTCTTTTCATAATTCCCAAACGAGTAACACGCCGTCGGAAAACTGGGGGAATGACTCCTGTTATTCGACGAGCGCTGCACGAACCATCGTGTCCAAGCGCTGAAGAAAGCGGGACCGATCTTTTTGCTGAAACGGCGCGGGCCCGCCACTAACCAATCCGTGGTCCCGAAGTTGGGACAGCATCTCGCGCGTGGCGAGCGCGTCCCCGATTGAGGCATCCGTGAAGATCCGGCCCTTGGGGCTAATCGCCTGGGTTCCTTTCTTGAGGCACCGGGACGCTAACGGGATATCGTCCGTGACGACGACGTCCTTGCCGGTCACGTGTTCGACAATCCAGTCATCCGCGGCGTCAAACGCGTCGCTAACGACAACAAGCTCGACGAGAGCGGATTCCGGTACACGCATTGGCGCATTGGCGACGACATACACCCGAACAGCATGACGCTCCGCGACCCGGTAGACTTCCTCTTTTACCGGGCAAGCGTCGGCATCCACAAAGATCGCAGTCAAACGTGTCTTTCGGTCACTTGGGCGCTACGGCGCCATCAAGTCTCGGTTGTTTACAGGCTCCATCCTTCACGATAGGTTCGCTTGATGTACTGATTGGCGTCTGGAAGGTTGGGGAACTGCATCGCAGCGGCGTCCCACTCAAGCTTGGTCCCCACGCGCTTGGCAATGTTGCCGAGAAGACACAGTTCGGTCAGCGGCCCGGAGTAGGAGAAATCGGCGCCGGCCTTCTCGCCGGACTTGATCGCGCGAATCCAGTCGTCTTCGTGCGTTCCTTCGACTCGGGGGATGGTCGGATTCGGGGGCGTGAATTTATCCATACGCGCCGCAGGTAATAGCCGGGGCTTTTCGGCGTAGATACCGCAGGTCAACAGCCCCTCCGTGCCTTTGAATAGGATGCCCCCTTCGGGAACGCCGAGTTCTTCCGCGCTGCTCACCTCCTTCGGACGTGGAGGGCGCAAGCCGTCGTACCACGTCAAGGTGACCGGCGGCTTGGCCCCGCGCGCGGGGAATTCGTAGCGGATCAGGCAGGCAACCGGATAGGTTTCGGGATTCAGGTCCGTCGCAAATCCTTCGACGGTCGAGGGGGCGCCCAAGTCCAAGGCCCAGACAATGGGGTCAATGGTGTGGGCGCCGCGATCCCCCATCATTCCACAGCCGAAATCCCACCAGCTCCGCCATGTGAGCGGATGGTAGCACGGGTGATAGGGACGCTCCGGCGCCGGCCCCAACCAGAGATCCCAATCGAGGGTGCTGGGAACCGGTGGCGTCTCCTTGGGCCGCGTGCCGAGGGGTGAGCTCCAGTAGGCGTGGCCCCAGGGGTAGTAGGTCAGGTCGCACCAAGCGTCCACTTCGCGCACTTCGCCGATAGCGCCCGCTTCAACCCATTCGCGAACTTTGCGTGCATCGTCCGTCGAGTGGCCTTGAATGCCCATCTGCGTGACAACGCCGTACTTCTTGGCCGCGTCGGCTAGCATTCGCGACTCGTAGACGTCGTGCGTCAATGGCTTTTGGCAATAGACGTGTTTGCGTTTCTTCATGCAGGCCATCGCGATCACGGCGTGCGTGTGATCGGGCGTGGCGATGACCACGGCGTCGATGTTGCGCTGCTTTTCCAACATCTCGCGATAGTCTCGATACTTTTTGGCCTTCGGGTAGGCCTCGAACGCCTTTGCGGCGTACACCGAGTCCACGTCGCATAGGGCGACGATGTTCTCACTGGCGACATTGCGCAGATTCACGCCGCCCATCCCCCCCACTCCGATTACGGCGATGTTGAGCTTCTCCTTCGGCGATCGCTTCTTTGGGCGCTTTGCCGCTCCCAGTCCCACCGCCCCCGCCGCTACCGCGCTTGCCAAGAATCCCCGGCGGCTCAATGTGTCCTTCATAGCCTTATCTCCCGTTCGAAAATCCATTGATACGCAAGGCCGATCATAGCATAAGCACGCCGACGCAGTGAGCGAGTCAATTACGACCCTCGAAGTGAAACCGGCGGATGAGGACATCCGCCCTCCCTGCCACGAAATCTTCCGGTGTACTTGTCACGCTTAACTCCGTGCCGGGGTTCGCGGCTCACAAGGGCAACTCGTAACAGGCGGCTTCACTGTCATTTCGCACAAAGAGTTTTCCGCGCGCCACAACCGGGTGATTCCACGTCTTTCCGGTGAGCGCCTTGAATCGCGCGATCTCGTGAAACGCGTCCGGCGCCGCTTTGACAAGCACGACATCCCCACTCTCGCTGAGAACCAGAAGGACTTCCATATCGGCGAGAAGTAGTACCTGTCCGCCGAGCTTCGGACCCTTCCAGCGGTTCTCTCCGGTGGCCGCGTCCATACAACACAGCATATTCCCGTCGAAACCATAGCAGCAGCCTTTGTCATAGACATAATCGTTGAAATAGGGCCGGAAACTTCGGGTTGTCCATTTCTCCTGTACGTTCCAGTGGTCGTCAGCACGCGCGAGCTGCAATTGGCGCGTTCCTTTGCCTTCGGCGGTGCCAATCAGAACCGAGGCCTCGGTGACAAGGGGTTGCACCACGCGCGGATTCATCTTCACTTCCCAACGGTGTTCCCAGAGCAGCGCGCCGGTTTCGGGAACGAACGACTGTACTCCGAAATTGCTCACCATAAGCATTTGAGAAACGCCGTCGATTGCCGCTAGTTGCGCGGAACTGTACCCATGCGTACCGTCTCCCGCCGACCAAACGATATTGCCACTCGTCCGATCGTACGCGATAACGCCCTTGCCGCCTTTTCCGCCGGCAAACACTACGGCGAGATTACCCGTAATCAGAGGCGAACTGGCGAAACCCCATTGGGGTCTCTCTGCGTGCGCATCCTCCGTCAGGCTCCGTTTCCAGAGGACATCGCCGGACGCAGCGTCCAGACATTGCAGCACTCCCGTTGCTCCGAGGGTGTAGAGCTTTCCGTCTTCGTAGGTCGGGGTCGCGCGCGGCCCTGAACCGGTTGCATCGTCGAAACGGGCAGTAACATGGTTGAGCCACACCTCGGCCCCCGAATCCGCGCGATAGCAGACGACGAATTCATCCGCGTGGCGTTGTTCCTGGGTGAAGATGTAGTTGCCGACCACGGTGAACGCGGAAAAACCGAGGCCAACGGGTCTGCGCCACAGTTCTTTGGGCGGTCGCGCGGTCCAATCCGTCGAGAAGCGGGTTCCGAATAGACGTCCATCGCGGGCCGGCCCCCGGAACGCCGGCCAATCGAGAGGTCCGATTTGGGGCGGCAAGACGGCCTTTTCACCTGGTCCCGCAGAGGATTTGGAGCGCGCCTGAGCAATTAGATCTTCAGAGCTCGGGCTCCATCGCCACGCCAGGATTGGCTCGAGATTGCCACCTACGCTCACGACACGCAACAAGGGGAAAAAGATCGCGCAGAGCAACATCACGACGACAACCGTCCAGCGACGAACCTGCCAGGGCAGGCGTCCCGTGACCAGGAGCGTAAGGACTATGCTCGTCACCAGGACTGGACTCGCGATCTGGAGAAGGCGTTCACCGTTGGCCGGCTGCGACTTAACGACCCAAACCAGGACTCCGGCGTACAGCACGGCGCCGATTAGCCGCTCTCGAATCGCGGCGCGGCTGGCGGTCAGCCACCAGATTGGCAACAACAGTCCAATGGCCATTGGGGCCAAGACCACCCCAATCATATTTCCCATGAGTGTCGGCATTGACAACGAGACGATCAGCGTCACGTAGTACGCCACCACGATGGCGACCGCGGGCCACATGCGAATGGGCCGGGCGCCCTTCGGCGCTGTAGAGCCTTGCTCCGGAGCCTTTACACCAGGGGCTTCCTGTTCCGGTAACTGGGACATGTCGAATCCTCGTTCTTGATTGTTCCGCCGCATTTTCCGCATCCTTTGCAGGAATACGGAAGAAGCGTAGCCGCTTCGTAGGTCCGTCTTCAAACCGGGCGCGGGCCGATGTCTCTCGTTGTCGACGCCTCAGGCCGCTTGCCGGATCGACCACGTCGCGTCGGCATTGCCGAGCAGAAGTCCGTCTTCGAGTGTCCACCATCGAACATGAACGTCCGTGACGCGCGTTGAATTCGATTCCGGGTCTACCGCTCCCGCGGGGACTCCTTGAGCGGCAACGGCCAACACGGACACTTCGCTTTGGCGCCACGGACTGGAATTCCGCAGCACGGGGCCGTATTCCAACACGCCTCCAATTTCTGATATGTTCCTGTGTAGAGTTAACTGTTTGACGCATCAAAGGAGGATGTCATGGCAGTTCGATATACGGCCCGGATGCAGTTCCAGCCAGGGCAGGATTCGGGTCTGATAAGCGATGAATTTCTGGAAGCGTGCCGCGTTGGGCAGATCGACGAGGTCATGTTCTTTGCGTTTGCCGAAGAGCAGAACGACGGTCACGACACGCTCAAACGTATCCAGTCGTGGATGGACACACTACGTCCGTGGAAGCACGCGCTCGAGGCCGAAGGAATCGAGGTTAGCCTGAATCCGTGGCATTCGCTGCTGCACACTGATCGCGGACGGCGGCTCAAGCCTGGCCAGTCGTGGCAAACGATGGTGGATTGGCGGGGCTATTCGGCATCGGCCGTGGTGTGCCCGCTGGACCCCGCCTGGCGAGACTACTATGCCAAAGCGATGCGAATATTCGCGGCGGAACATTTTCGCGTGATTTGGATTGACGATGACATCCGCTATCACAATCACGCGCCCTTGGATTGGGGTGGGTGCTGGTGTCCGCTGCACGTCGCGGAGTTCGTTCGGCGCGCTGGTACATCCGCGTCTCGGGAGGAGATTGTCAGTCGCGCCATCCAATCCGGTGAACCACATCCGTGGCGGGGATTGTGGTTCGATATGTGGGAGGATTCGCATGTAGCGTTGCTCGATTCGTGGCGGGAAATCGTTGAAGGCGCGGGTTCACGATTGGGGTTGATGTCCAGTAGTGTCGAAGCCCACGCGATGGAAGGCCGCGATTGGAGTCGTTGGTGGCATGCGATTGCCCGAGAGAGCCCGCCGGTTCACCGCCCACACTTCTGGGGTTACAGCGAGACGCCAGCGCCTATTCTGGTCTACGGAATCAGCCAGATGCAGCAGCATCGCGCGCTTCGTCCCGCCGCAATAGAAAGCGATCCCGAAATCGAGTGCTTTCCGTATGGGCCGTGGAACAAGTCGTTTCGCCAAACCTTGGCGCAGATGGCCCTGGCGCAAGTATTCGGATCGGACCGATTGGCCATTAGTCTCTACGATTTCATGGGCAACTTGCCCAGTGACGAACCAGAACGCGCGAAGTTCTTGGCCCGGGTCAAACCCGTGCTCGACTGGCTCGGCGAACAGTTTCCGCCCTCCTGGACGTCGTATGGAGCCGGCGTTCCGTGGCGGGCCGACTTTTCGCGCAACGTACATACGGACGGTCGCAATGACTGGCGGTCGCTCGAGGTGGCGTCACGAGGCTGGGACAATTGGCTCGGCGCGTTCGGTATTGCGTTTCAGAAGGAACCGCACGCGTCGCTGAATGCGCTCGCCGGAACGATGGTTTGGGGTTACGACGAAGATACGCTCCGCGCTTGGCTGGCAGCTGGTCTGCTGCTCGACGGACCCGCGGCGGCGGCAATGGTCGAGCGCGGTCTTGGAGAACTCATCGGTCTAGCCGACACGCGCTTCATCACGCAAGACGAGGTACTCTATTCCATGGAGGAATCGCTGGACGCGGAGTTCGGACTTCGGCCAAGCGCGCAAATGTCGCTCAACGCCGATAAGCCTTACGCCAACCGATTGCTCCAAGGCCAGCTATTGTCCGGTGCGAGACTGATTAGCGACCTGCGCGATCCTACGCAGCGCGTCGTGGGGCACGGGGCCTTGGCGTTCGAGAACAGCCTCGGCGGCCGCGTGGTGGTGGTTCCATGGGATGCAAGCGCGGGAACGAATCTCTGCACGCAACGACGCGCGCAACTTGCCAAGGTTCTCGCGTGGCTGGCGCGCGGTGTTTCCCTTGGTTCGGTCGCCGGCGGCGCATGGCTGGTACCGCAATTCCTAACCGACGGAACGCGTTGGCGGGGAGTCGTGTGGAATGCAAGCCCCGACGCGGTGCGCGAAATCCAAATTCGACCGCCGGACGCGATGGGACTCATCCAACGCGCTGTCCACTGCGGCGCAGAGGGAAATCGTGCGGAGGCCGTGGTTCGGAGCAATCTTGTAGCGCTCGCGCAGCCGCTCCAACAGTGGGAGTGGGTCGTTCTAAACCCGGATTAGAATCGTGCGCTGAGCCACGCCGTCACCGGTACAAAGAAGCGATTAATCGACGGCGCGTACGTCTTTGCGGAGTCGCTCCAGTTCCGCGGTTAGCTTGGCGCGCTCGATAGCGTACGCGGGATCGGCGTAGACGGACCGCATTTCCTGGGGGTCTTTGCGCAGATCGAACATTTCCCATTCGTCGATCGGGTTCGGTGTTCCGCCCAGGTAATGAATCAGTTTGAAGTCCATGGAGCGCACTCCATAGTGCGGACGTACCGCGTGCGCAATGGGGTATTCGTAATACTGATAGTACATTGATTTCCGCCAATTCGCGGGCGCCTTGCCGCACACGACGGGCCGTAGCGACCGGCCTTGCATGTCCGAAGGTACGGGCAAGCCGGCAAAATCGAGCATGGTGGGCGCGAAATCGATATTGAGCGCCATATGCGAATCCGTAGACCCTGCGGCAATCTCGCGGGGATACCGCATCAGGAAGGGCATTCGCAGCGATTCTTCGTACATAAAACGCTTGTCAAACCATCCATGGTCTCCGAGGAAGAAGCCGTTGTCGGCCGTGTACACGACAATGGTATCTTCGGTCAGCCCTTCCTTATCGAGATAGTCCAACAGCCGGCCAATGTTGTCGTCCAGAGACGCGATAACGCGGAGATAGTCCTTGATATAGCGTTCATACTTCCAATGCGCTAGCGCGTCACCGGCCAGGCCCGCAGGCGGCTCCACCTTCAGATCGGTATGGTCAAGCTTGCTGGCCACGCGCATGTCGGCTTCGTGCGCCGCGTGGCCTCGATTCGAATAATCATCCTTGAACGTCGCGGGTTCCGGGATGTCCACGCCCTCGTAGAGGTTTGCGTGCGCCGCGTCCGGACTCCACGGCCGATGCGGCGCCTTGTGTTGGCTGATGAGGCAGAACGGGCGCGACTTGTCCCTCTTTTCGAGCAACTCGATGGATGATCGCGTGATGATATCCGTCACGTATCCCTGGTGTTTTGTCTTCTGCCCCATTTCGATGAGCATGGGGTCGTAGTAGGCGCCTTGACCCGGCAGAATATTCCAGTAGTCAAACCCGGTGGGATCGCTGACTAGATGCCATTTGCCGATCATCGCCGTTTGATAACCGTTTCGCTGCAGCAGCTTGGGGTAAGTCTGCTGGGAGCCATCAAATGTGTCTGCATTGGTGCGGAGTCCATTGATGTGGCTGTATTTTCCGGTGAGAATTGCGGCCCGGCTTGGAGCGCAGAGCGAGTTGGTGCAGAAACAGTTGTCCAATCGCATCCCGCCCGCCGCCACCCGATCGATGTTGGGCGTCTTGTTGATGACACTCCCGTAACAGCTAATCGCGTGCGCAGCGTGGTCGTCGGACATAATGTAGACAATGTTGGGTGGCCGCGATGACGCGCCTCTTGGCGTCGCACACCCGGCGTACCCCAACGCGGACGCCGCGAACGCGGTCCCCATCGCCAACGCTTGTCTTCGTGTGTATTGGTGCGTCATGTTGTTTTCTCCTTCCCGCCAGCGAGCGCCACGCGCAAAGAACTTCCCTTCCGCGACAACGCCTCGATACGAAAGGAAAGGCGCTATCACTCTATCGCGCCGGGGCCCGCGCATTCCAGCACGCCGACGGTCTTCGGCCCAATTGCCGGACTCCATCGCCCGAGTCCGTTTTGAAAATAGTGCTGTTTGTATGTATAGTGCAGCGTAGATTTCAATGGGGTGGCGACGGGGAATGCGGGCGTTGGTCTCGCGGGGAGAAGATTCGAATGGCGCCAAGTTCGGAGGAGCGTGTCTGTGAATCGCCAGGAGTTCGCTCTACACAGGCGGAAACGGGCGACACGGAGATCGATGATCAAGACGCACGGGCGTATATTGATTCATTTGAAGAGCGGCTGAACGAAATCGGCATCCACAAGACTGTTTGGTACGGCAAATTCGGAACTGACTACTTTACTTCCGCGACAGGCAGAATCTCACGCTACTACTATGAGTTGGGATACGTCAAACTAAATGACGCGTGGCGAATCTGTTACCGGTTTCGTTCCGACGAGTTGGACGAGAGCCTGAAACGCGAATCCAGCACGGCGCAAGATGTCGCGCCGCTCATTGATGCGCCGTGGTACGTTCGCGGCGAGATGATTCGTTGTGTTGATTGTCTCGCCTCCGTCGTACTGTCGATAGTATGAGCCCATTGGCCGCCGCCAGGCGATGATGGTATACCGCTCCGCCGCGAGACGCAGCAATCCCATGGTATCGCCTGCTCTGGCGACAGAGACTACTTTGCGGCGACCTTGTAGGCATAGAGTGTGCCCGCATGACGAACGTAGAGGCGTCCGTTCGCGATGACGGGGTGCGCCCAGTGTTTGTCCTTGGCCTGCGAAACCTGGAACGAACCGGCTCGTTCGAACTTGGCGTTAGCCGCTTTGACCAGGCTCATAATTCCCTTCTTGGGCCCCTCGTACACGTATAGCATGCCGTCCCCGTAGACCACGTCCCCTTGAGTCACCTCGTCCGAAGTCCACATGAGTTTGCCGGAGGCGAGTTCGAGACACATCAACTTGCTGTTCTTATGACCTGTGCCGTAGATATATCCGTCAACAAGCACCACTCCGTGATGTTGGCAGTCGAGATTCTTGTCCGACCATTTCGGCGTGACGCTGGAACCGTCCGGGCTTACTTCTAACGCGCCGCCGCCAGAACCATATCCACCCGTGTAGTAGATCACATTGTCCTTGCACACCGGCGATACGGCGTGGATGTCGTACTCCGTTTCGTGCTTGTGCGTCCACAGCACTTGACCGGTCTTTATGTCGATGCCGACGACCGATTTCGCGGTCATGGTCACGAGGACCCGCCGCCCTCCAAAGGAGAAGACAACGGGAGAGCAGTACGCACTGCGCTCCCCGAGTCCTTTCGAAGTCCACACAGTCTTGCCGGTCATCTTGTTAAGTGCCACGACGGACGCCTCAGCCCCGCCGGGAGTCGCGAAGATTAGATCGCCATCGACCAGCGGAGACTCCGATACGGCCCAATCGACAGCTTGGCCGTTGAACTGCTTGAACACGTCCACCTGCCATACTTGCTTCTGGTCGGCAATGGCGAAGCACGTGAGCACACCCACCCCTGACATGATGTACACACGGTCACCGTCCACGGTAGGCGTTGCGCGCGAGCCTGGAGCCTGCGCGTCCAGTGTCTCGGGACCGTAAACTACTTTCCACTTCTGCTTGCCGGTCAAGTCGTAGGCGAACAGGTAGCCTTGTTTGTCCTCTTGCATGCCGGTGACGTAGATCGTACCGTCGGCCACCGCAACCGAGGCATAGCCCTGCCCCACTCCGTCAACTTTCCATTCGAGCGCCGGACCCTCCGCAGGCCACGTTTTCAGTAGCCCGGTGTCCTTGAAAATGCCGTCTCGATTCGGACCTCGAAACTGGGGGGAGTCCGCTCCCCAAACCGCTGACGACATCACCAGCGCCACGAGCGCCATTACTCCGAGATAGGGAATTCTGTTCATCGCGTTCTCCAATCATTGAGGAAATGCAGTGCATTGTTGGCCGCAGTTTCACCCATCGAACTGGTGTCTAAGTTACGGCAAAGGTGATGCTCCGCGCAACTCGGGGCATACGCCGTCCGAAAGTTGTGACAGGGCGCACGGACGGTTCGACTGCGAACGGGGCACATGGTACTATTGTGAAGCCAGCCGCGCGGAATCCGAGTCAAAGTAGGAAAACCGGACTAACTTCAAAGGATATGGGCATATGATTCTCAACCGCACCGGAGTTACTTGTTGTTTCGCAGTCTGCGCCGTCACATGCTGCTGGGCATCGTATGGTGACTGGCCCCAGTTTGAAGGTCCGAGCCGGGACGGCGTATCTCCAGAGAAGGGATTACTTCGCTCCTGGCCGGAGACCGGGCCGCGCGTTTTGTGGAGTATCCCGCTCGGAATGGGATTCGCGGGTCCGGCAATCCGTAACGGGGAAGTCTACCTATTGGATCGGACTGAGGATAAGACTGACATTCTGCGCTGCCTATCGCTCGATAAAGGGACTGAACTCTGGAACTACTCGTACGAGGCGCTGGGGAAGGTCAGCCACAACGGTTCGCGGACCCCTCCAACCGTAGACGACAAGTACGTCTATTCGGTAGGGTTGACAGGCGAATTCCTATGCACGGATCGCAAGACCCACAAACCCGTTTGGCGGAAGAATCTTCTCAATGATTTCAAATCGGAATTGCCCCGGTGGGGCGTCTCGCAGGCGCCCGTCCTACATGGCGATCTGGTTATTGTTGCGGCTCAGGCCCCCGACGCGTTCGTAGTCGCGTACAATCGCGTCACCGGTGACCTCAAGTGGAAGAGCCCTGGATTGGGACTAGTTGGTTATGTGTCCCCCACTGTCGTGACGCTCGCCGGATTAGAGCAGGTCGTCGCGATCGGCGCGTCCAACAAGGACGCCACACAAAAGGGTTCAACCGCGGGAATCTCGCTCACGGATGGATCTATTCTGTGGAAATACGAAGGATGGCAGTGCTGGATTCCAATCCCTTATCCCACCAGCCTGCCCGGAGACAAGTTGTTCGTCACCGGCGGCTATAACGCGGGATCCGCGATTCTCCAAGTCAGGAAGGGCGCTACCGGTCTCGAAGCCGCTGAAGTGCTCAAACTGGACCCGAAAACATGCGGCAGCCAGATTCATCAGCCCATCCTATACAAAGATCATCTCTACGTGAATAGCAATTCGAATGAGAGGGAGGATGGCATGACTTGTCTCGCGCTGGACGGGACCGTCAAGTGGCGCACTAAACCCGTTCCTGAAAGCGAGGTCAAACCTGCCGCGCCGGGAGCGACGCCGGACGCCAAATCGGATTCCCCCGGCGCCGAAGCGCTTCCCCTGTTTGAGCGCGGCGACTTCATTCTGGCGGATGATATGATCATCGCGTTTGATGGCAAGACGGGCATGCTTCATCTGGTTGACCCTTCCCCGGAAAAGTACAAGGAACTTGCTCGAGCCAAGGTGTTTGATGGACGGGAAATGTGGGCGCCGATGGCGTTGACGGATGGCAAATTGCTCGTCCGGAATCAAGATACCCTGAAGTGCCTCGATCTGAAGCGCCCATAGGGAGACGGCGTTGCGCTGGGCTGGTATAGTACGGTCCCGTCAGGGCCGAAAACGGAATTATCTGACGCTTGGAGCCGGTTTCGAAATGTAAGGGAACGATCACCGGCTACTCAGACTGGATTAGATGAGGATTCTATCACTTACGCCCGGCACGGGCGGGACGTTTTACTGCGAGAACTGCCTTCGCGACGGGCAGATGGTGCGCGCACTGCGCCGGCAAGGTCACGATGTTACCGTGGTCCCACTTTATCTCCCGATCCTCTTGGATTCGGAAGGTATGGACGCTGAGGCAGGTGTCTTCTTTGGGGGAGTAAACGTCTTCCTTCAGCAGCAATTGGGTCTTTTCCGGAATACTCCCCGCTGGTTTGACCGGCTATTTGACTCCGCGTGGATGTTGCGGCGCGCCGCGGCGCAAGAAGGTTCGACCCGGGCGGCAGACTTGGGGCCAATGACCTTTTCGATGTTGCAGGGACGGCGTGGCCGGCAACGCAAGGAATTGGATCGCCTGCTCGCGTGGTTGAGCGATCAGCCCAAGCCTGACGTGGCGCACATATCGAATGCTTTGCTGTTGGGCGTAGCGTCGGAAATTCGAAAGACGTTGAACGTTCCCGTCGTATGCAGCTTGCAGGACGAGGACACCTGGGTAGACGCCATGGCGCCTGCGTGGCGCGAACGTTGCTGGAGAATCATCGCGGAAAAGGGCCGCGACGTCGACGCCTTTGTGTCCGTGAGCCGGTGGTACGCCGAGCGAATAGCGGCGCGGACACAAATGTCCCTCGAGCGCATTCGCGTCGTTCCGTTAGGGATTGACTGGAATGAGATCCAGCCTGCCCCGCTAAGCGTCGACCCGCCGGTTCTGGGGTACCTCTCGCGAATACATTCGACCCAAGGCTTCAGCGCATTGGTCGATGCGTTCATCCAATTGAAGAAGGAACCGCGGTTGAAGAATTTGCGGTTGCGCGCTACCGGAGGAGTAACAAGCGGTGATCGGGATTACGTCAGGGACATGATGGCGAGACTCTCGGACGCGGGCGTGGCGGCTGATGTGGAAATCATCGAACAGTTCAATAAGGCTGCACGCCTGGAATTCGTTCGCTCCCTCACGGTGCTGTCGTCGCCCGCGCCAATGGGAGAGGCCTTTGGGTTATTCATTCTCGAAGCTGGGGCCTGCGGTGTGCCCGTTGTGCAGCCGGACGTTGGCGCGTTCCGCGAGGTGATTGAGATGACCGGCGGCGGGCTGGTGTATGATCCTTCTGATGGCGCCGCACTAGCGGAGACGCTCAAGCAGGTACTTCTAAACCCCGATCTCGCCCGCAGCCTTGGAACCCGAGCGCGTGAAGCTATAGGCGCTCGATTCACGAGCGGTGCCATGGCCGCAAATATGACGGTCGTCTTTGAGGAGTGTGTGGCGGGGCGGAGCGCCGGAAATGTGAGATCGGCGGCGGCCTCGAAAGGTACTTGATGAGACAAAACGTGCCAATCGTGGCGGCGATGGGTGTTATCCTTTTGTTCGCCGCATGCGGTCGTCCGGCGCCGGAATCCGGAACGCCTGCGGCAAACTCGGTCCCCGCGCCAACAGCCGCACCAGCGGCTGAGCTCGCAAAGGCAGCCCGCGTGCCCCCCACGTGGGAGACGTATCACGGCGCACCGTCGCTTGATGGCGCGTCGAGCGTGTCGCTTCCCAATACGCTCACGCGGATTTGGCGATACGACTCAGGCGCTCCGGTGTCCAACACTCCCGTGGTGGGAAACGACCGCGTTTGCCTGGCCGATAAGAAAGGTGTCCTGCACGGACTAGATCTGAATGGAAAGGCGGTATGGTCCAAGCCGTTCAGCTATCCCGCCGCGCAAGGAAAGCCGCAGACTCCAGTCGAATTTGAGGCCCCTTTGGCGTTGTTCGAATCCACGCTGATCGCGTGCGCTGCCAGCGGGGTGATATACGCGATCAACGCAACGGACGGTGAACTGCGCTGGGAATGTAACACCGACTACCCTATTCTTGGGACTCCCAATTTCGCAACGGTGCGGACAGACGGCGAGACACAGAAGCGGTTATTCGTTATTGACCAATCTGAGGGCGCGCTTCAATGTTTGGACTTTGCCAGCGGCAAGCGCGTGTGGAGGGGTGAGGGCGTAGCGCGTTGCGACGGGTCCGCCGCTGTTAGCGACGCGTTCGCAGTCTACGGAAGCTGCGCCGGCGCGTTGCATGTGTTCTCGACCGTCACTGGGAACATGCTCCGCGAAATCCCCTTGGACGAGGACTCCCAGGTGGCCGGTGGCGCCGTCCTGCTTGGCGAACACGCCTTCTCGAGTAGCCGTAGCGGGAAATTCGTTCACGTCAATGTACAGACGGGCACTACACTCTGGGTGAATGCTAACTGCGACGCCGAAGCGTTCTCGACCCCCGCCGTTGGCCCCGATCGCGTTGTGTTTACGGCCAACGACGGAGTTGTCTATGCGCTAGACCGCCAGACTGGCGACCTGAAATGGAGACAGAAACTTGGGGACACGCCTTCCTCGCCGGTCATCGCCGGTGATAAGGTATTGGTGTCGGCTGGCGGAACCCTTTACATGCTGAAGCTGCTGGACGGCGAAAAGCTGTGGTCGTATGCGGTCAGCGATGAAATCACATCCCCCGCGCTGGCGGGCTCGCTCGTGGTCGTCGGGGCCGATGATGGCTCGGTAGCCGCGTTTGGCGGGGGCTAGGGAGTAGTTCATGGCGGAACCTTTACTGTCGCTTCGTGACATTGTCAAGGAATACCCGGAGTCGCCGCGGCCACTACGCGTTCTAACGCGCGTGAATCTTGAGGTCATGCCGGGCGAATCACTGGCAATTGTGGGTCCATCAGGTTGCGGGAAGAGTACACTTCTGAACCTTATCGGCACGTTGGACCGCCCCACCTCGGGAGCGATCATTTTCAAGGGCCGGGATCTAGGCGCGATCTCTGAGAACGAATGCGCCCGGATTCGGAATACGGAAATCGGATTCGTGTTCCAGATGCACCACTTGTTGCCCCAATGCAGTGTGCTCGAAAACGCGCTTGTGCCGACCCTGGTGAACAGCAACTCCGGGCAAAGCGTGGAGCGCGCACAGAAGTTATTGGAGCGAGCGGGTCTTTCGGACCGCGCGCACCAATTGCCGGGACGGCTCTCCGGAGGCGAGCGGCAGCGCGCCGCCGTAGTGCGCGCGTTGATCAATCAACCGAGCCTGTTGCTGGCGGATGAGCCCACGGGATCGCTCAATCAGGACGGTGCGGAACAGCTTGCCCGCCTTCTCCTCGATTTGAACCGGGAAGAAGCATTGACCTTGGTTGTCGTGACGCATTCCATGGCCATCGCCCAAATGATGGACCGCGTCCTTGAGTTTCGCGATGGCGTCCTCAACGAACGAACCGGAACTCATGAATAGTCTCCGTCTCATCGCACGCAGTCTCGTTCATTATCGCCGGACCCATTTCGGGCTATTCATTGGCACGGCGCTGGCGGCCGCGATTCTCACTGGGGCGCTGGCCATCGGCGATTCGGTGAACCATACCCTCCGAACGTACGCGCTCTTGCGTCTCGGTCACGTGCAGTTCGCGGCGGGCTCCGGGGAACGCCTGTTCTCCGCCGAGTTGGCCTCGGCGGCGCGGGCCCGTCTGGGCGCGCCGGTGACCGCTGCTCTCCTGCTTCCGGGCATGGCGATCTACCAGGACCCCAACACGGGCGAGAAAACGCAGATTAATAAGGTCCAAGCTCTGGGTGTTTCGACTGACTTCTGGAGCTACGCGGAATCACCTCCGTTGGAGTTGGGAACACGGGAGGCGGCGCTCGATCTGCGCCTCGCGAAGGCGCTGGGCGTCAAGGAGGGAGACTCGGTCGCGTTACGAATCGCCAAGCCCGGCCTTCTATCCCGAGACGCGCCGCTCTCGTCGCGCGAGGAAGAAGCGTCGCAGCGCGCCAATTTCACCGTGAAAGCAATAGTTACCGACGCGCAGATGGGGCGATTCAGTCTCACGCCCAGCCAACTTCCCCCTTCCAATTTTTTTGTTCGCATTTCCGATCTACAGCAGATGGCTGCATGCGCTGACCAGGCGAACCTTCTGCTCGCAGGCCCTGGCTGCACGCTAGATAGGGCGCAACGGACTCTCTCCGAAGTTTGGAGGCCGGAATTTTCGGGGCTACGAGTGACGCAGCGCAGCGGCACGGTTCTTCAATTGGAGACGAACCGCGTCTTTCTGGACGACGCAACGGAGAAGGCCGCGCTTTCGTTGCCTAGCGCGCAAGGAACACTGACGTATCTCGTCAATGCCCTACGGAACGACAGTCATTCAACGCCCTATTCGTTCATGACCGCCGGTGGCGAACTCAGTCAAGGACTCAGCGACGATGAAATGGTGATCAATTCGTGGCTCGCCGAGCGCCTCGCGGCGCACGAAGGCGCACGCATCACTATCGCGTATTACGTAACCCTGCCTTCCAACCGTTTCGAGGAGCGCGCCCGCCAATTCACGGTCAAGCGCATTCTACCGATGGAGGACTTTGACGCCGAAAAAGCGCTCGTCCCCGATTTCCCCGGACTGAGCAATGTCGAAAGCTGCAAAGACTGGAAGATCGGCATGCCCATGGACGAACAGCTTCTGAAGGACGAGGCCAACGAAGCGTATTGGCGCGAGTACCGCCAGACCCCCAAGGCGCTTGTCACGTTGGCGGCCGGTCAAGAAATGTGGGGAAATCGCTTCGGCCGGCTGACCGCAGTCCGTTTCCCGAGTTCGACCATGCACGCAGACGATATCATGGCCGGCATCGCCAAGAGCCTTGGCCCTCGCGACGCCGGGATCGAACTCAGACCGGTACACGACGAAGCGCTGTCCGCGGCGGCGCAAGCCACCGATCTTGGCGGGATGTTCCTCGGGATGAGCTTCTTCCTGTTGGTCTCCGCCCTCACGTTGATGGGCCTGCTGTACGCGTTTGGAATGCAGCAACGCGCCGAGGAACTTGGAACGCTGGCGGCGCTCGGATATCCCAGGGGGCGTATTCGCACCATTTTGCTATGCGAAGCGCTCGCAGTGGCGCTCCCCGGATCCATTGCCGGGACGGGATTGGGCCTAGCGTACGCGTGGGCCCTAATGGCTGGGCTGTCCATCTACTGGCAGGACGCCGTTGGCCGTATTCCGATTCTATTCGATATCCAACTGACAAGCGTTGAGGCCGGCGCGGCGGGAGGCGTCGTCTGCGCGCTGGTGTCGGCGGCGTTCACTCTTCAACGCTTGTTGCGCCACGGCGCGGCAGAACTCATGAATGCGGACTTCTCGCAGGAGGCGCGAACAAGGCCTCGCAACTTGCGGGATCTTGCCGGGGCTAGTGTTGCGCTGATTGGCGCGATTGCCCTTGTTGTGTATGCGGTAATTTCTCCGCCCGCGGAAATTGCGATGCCGTTCTTCGTTTCCGGCGCCTTAACGCTCGCCGCTGGGCTCCTGTTTATGAAGTATTTGTTCTCGCGCGCATCGTCCCATCGCGGCGCCAGACCTCCCACGACGCTTTCTCTCGCCATACTGAACGGCACGCGCAGGCGCGGCCGCAGTCTCGGCATCGTCTCATCGCTCGCCGGCGGCGGGTTTCTCGTGCTCGCCGTATCCGCCATGCAGAGCGATATCGGAGCGAACGCGGATCAGCGCTCGTCGGGTACAGGAGGCTTCGCGCTCTATGCGGAAGCGACGGCTCCCATCCTTGATCCCGCCACGCTTTCGACGGCCGTCCCAGGCGTTAATGCGATTGGTATTCGTGTTCACGACGGTGATGATGCGAGTTGCTTGAACCTCAATCGCGCGCTGACGCCTCGGGTGCTCGGGGTTGATGAACAGGAACTGGGACGTCTTAAGGCTTTTTCGGGTGAATCCAGCGAGAACATTTGGGCGGTGTTGAATCAAGACCTGGGAGATGGAGCTATCCCAGCGCTGGTGGGCGATTCCGATACGGCGATGTGGACGCTCAAGAAGAAGACAGGACTGACAGATGGCGACAGCCTGACGTACCGCGACGACGCGGGCCGGGATGTCTCCGTAAAGCTGGCGGGCCAACTTCCGATGCGCCTGTCGGTATTCCAGGGCGCTATCCTGATCTCGCTGAAGAACTTCGTTAGACTCTGGCCGTCACAGGAAGGATTTCGCGTATTCTTGCTCGATACACCGCCTAACACCGCTTCAGACACTATGGTCGCGCTTCGAAACGCCTTCGATCGGCACGGCCTGGACGTGACCACTACTGTTGCCCGACTCGCGCTCTTTCACGCGGTCGAAGGTACCTACCTCAGCATGTTCCTGGCCCTGGGAGGGGTCGGATTGATGCTGGGGGCGACGGCTACCGGCGTGGTCGCGCTTAGAAATATCTTTGAGCGGCGCAGGGAAATCGCGCTACTCTGGGCGGTAGGATTCTCTCCTGACGCCGTTTTCACGTTGCTTGCGTGCGAATACGGTCTATTGCTCGTGCTAGGATCAGTAATCGGCGCCGTGGCGTCCGTGGTGGCGATGCTCCCGACGATGGTATCGTCGCACGCCGGAGTTTCCGCGATGGGACGCCTCGGTGTATTTGCGCTGGTGCTGATCAGCGCCATGGTGTGCGCCGGTTTGGCGCTACTGCTGGGTCTACGCAAGACCAGCGTCTCGTCATTACGAACGGAATGACTTTGTGCGCCACCCCAGCGGGTGGCCCGACTGGGGAGGAAAGTCCGTAGTGGATTCGGATCGGGATCTTCGTCGACGTAATCGAACTACATGGCTCGTATTGCTGATCGCGGCATTCTGCCTCCCGGCATATTGCGCCGACTGGCCTCAGTTTCGCGGGTTGCACCGCGATGGTCACTCGCCCGAAACCGGTTTGTTGAAGAAATGGCCGGAGGACGGCCTCAAACCGCTGTGGACGGTCGAAGGACTGGGGCGGGGCTATTCGTCGGCTACCGTCGCGCGCGGGAAATTGTATATCACGGGTATGTCCGTTGACCGAGACGAAGGATTTCTTTTTGCATATGACCTGAAGGGTGGTTTGCTGTGGAAGAAGTCCTACGGGCCCGACTGGAACGATTCGTATCCGGGCTCGCGGGCATGTCCCACGGTCGACGGAGATCGATTATACCTGGTAAGCGGCGTTGGGAAGCTGTTCTGCTTCGACGCTATTTCCGGCGATGTCCGATGGACCCGCGATCTCGCGAAGGAGTTTGGCGGGCAGTCTCCGCGCTGCGGCTTCGTCGAATCCATATTCATCGATTCGGACCGCCTAATATGCACGCCGGGCGGAAAAGAGGCCGCATTCGCGGCACTCGATAAGAACTCTGGTAAGACCGTCTGGACCAGCGTGGGATTCGGCGATATGCCGGCCTACTGCTCGCCCATTCTGGTCGAGCGCGGACGGCGCCAGCTCGTCACATTGACTGCGCGGTATCTGTCGGGCTTCGATCCGAAGACGGGAGAGGTAATCTGGAAGCAGCCGTTCGACACGACGGCCGAAGATCCCAACCACTCGAACTCGCCCGTCTACCAGGACGGGTTCATCTATATCACGAGTGGGCACGGCAAGGGCGGGCGGGCATACGAGCTTTCCGCCGACGGCAAGACAACCACTGAAAAGTGGACCGATGAAGTCATCAACACCGGGCACGGCGGCATCATCGTAGACCACGGATATCTCTATTCTTCAAACGCCAAGAGTCACTGGGCGTGCCTCGAACTTAAGACCGGAAAAGTGATGTATGAAACCGAGGAAGTTGGAATGGCTTCCGCCATTTGCGCCGAGGGCTTGTTGTACTGCTACGGCGAGAAGGGCACGCTCGCGTTGGCGCCGGTAAACCCCAAGGCGCTCGAACTGGTTAGCCGCTTCAAAATCACCGCAGGCGACGGTCCGCATTGGGCCCACCCGGTCATCTCGGACGGGCGCTTGTACATCCGCCATGGCAATGTCCTCATGGCCTTCGATATCAAAGCAAATTAGGTGGCTTCAAATCTGGCTTTCGAGGAATCAGTTCCACCAGTAGCGTTGGTGGTGTTTGGAGACACGTACCTTAGAGTGTCATTCTGAATGCAAGTGAAGAATATACCCGGCGCATACCAAGCACTCTGCTTTTCTTGTGTGGCCGCCACACGTTGGCAGGAGATTCCTTGCTACCGCTCAGAATGACACGTTACGTAGGCCTTCCACTATCGCATGGAACCTGTCCAGTTCTTACTGGCAGAGTTGGCGCACTGGGTCAGCTAGTGTCAGGCTAAGCCACAACCGTGTCGTAACGATAGGTCGGGACAGGACGGCCGGGCTTGATGCAGTGAAAGGCCCGTATTGATGGCGATACACTGCCGTGAGAAGCGTGGCGCAAAGCGCTACGAAACGCGTTCTCAATGCCTTCGGGCGCGATCTGCGCCCGAGCGTTTACAGTCAATATGGCAGTGAGTTGGTTTGGGAGGCCCTCACTGCGCACGCGCGTTGGATCGTGCAGACTGGTCAGGTTGGCCATAACTCGGCCCTGCGGACTTTCCAACAGCGCTTTAATATGGCCAACTTCGCATTCCTCCGCGCACAACTCATTGCGAAGGGCATCGAATATCGCCGCTATGTACGCTTCCCACTCCGCATGAAGACTCCCGACCCACCGAAGCTCAACCACGGCGTTCAGCCAACCCAGGACGGCTTCGCCGTTGGCGTAGCGAACGTAGTCCACCGCGGCTATCTTCGAGCCCGAGGGTCTGTCGTCGAGAACCCCATCGAGCCACGCATCCAGGCCATCGCCGAGCAATGCCGAAATGGACACAACAGGGGCATGAGAAAACTCAGCCGCCAAGTACGAGACGATTTCCCGTTGTTCATCGTTCGAAAACGCGTCCACCTTGTTGACAACAATCTGATCCGCCTCTTCCAGTTGTACGCGCAAGATGTATGCGGCGTCCGCGTGTAACAACGGATGCCTTTCGCGAAGCGCACGGCGTACCCGCGCCGGGTCAACAAGAACACTTAGCGGGGCAAGGGCGTATTCCGGACAAAGCGCTTTGAGGGGCTGAATGATCGTAGCGGACAGATCGGTACAACTTCCCACCGGCTCGGCGATGACGCATTCGGCGCCAGCCTGCGCGAGGGAATCTATTGCGCGCCGGAATCCGTCGAAGTTGCAGCAAAAGCAACTGCCCGCTACCTCCCGAACAACTGCGCCGGAGCGCGACAGAAACGCCGTATCGACCAAGTCCGGGGCTTGGTCATTGGAGATCAGGCCGACTGTGATGTTTCGTTGCGCGAGGCGCCGCGCCGATTCCCAGAGCAGGGTTGTCTTACCGGCGCCGAGAAATCCACCGACCAGGACTAATTTCATCGATCAATTCCTTCTCACCCGATTCGCGGCCACACGGGAATCACCACGCGAACAAGCCACTCAGATCAGAAGAACGCTCGATTGCCACGGCGCCAAGCGCTGTGCGTCTCGCGACTTCGTAGTGGTCAACCCAGATTAAACAGCGCGCCCACCGCAGCGAACGATTTCGTCGATGGGAATTCATCCGGATACTTGTTGAACTTGACGTGACCGTCCATGTAAAGCGCATTGGCGCCGCCAGGGATATGATTGAACTGGGCGCTCGCAGTCGTGCTCGACGACACCACGTCCCACATGATGGGCAGCATGCTTTCTGCCCTTGCGCCGCCGGCGGGATTGTTGATGTCGGTAATCAGGAAACGTTCGATCCCTTCCTTGAGGCGGTACACGGTCGTGGTGTTCGCGTTACCGAAAGATACGCCAGCCGGCGTCGCCATGCTGGCAAACGTGCCATACACCAACGCGTTGTTGATGTCCTTATCCAGATTAAAGTCGTCTGCGGGGTTCATGTTGCCCAGCGCCCCATTAAACAATGGCGGGAAGCTGGACAGACAACCCATTACGTACGCCACTTGCGCGGATACTTGTGACGACGGCAGACCAAACGCAATGGTGTCAAAGGTCGGATCCTTGTCAGAAACCTTGTCGAACACGAATCCGTAGTAAAGGTAGCTCACGTCGGTCCTGGATGGGAACCCTCTGTACTGACAGGTCTGCGCCGGAGCATCTTGGACGATCCCCAACGAATTTGCGCCGCTCGCCTCCGGGTCGGAGGGACAGACCAAGACATTCACGTCGCTAAGATACTCGGGATAGATGGCCTGCATATACGGAGCCAAGCTAGCCTTGGTTCCTCCACCTTGGCAGCTCGCGGGAAGAGCAGCGCCCCAGGGCTGGTCGCCGTGTACACGCGGAAGCAGTCCGCGCGATTCACCCGAATACATCTTGAAAACGACCCCCATCTGCTTGAGGTTGTTTGCGCAACTGGCGCGGCGGGCCGCCTCGCGCGCACGCGCGAGCGCCGGCAGGAGTATCGCAGCCAGAATTCCAATGATTGCGATTACCACAAGCAACTCGATCAACGTAAAGCCTCGTCTATTCATGTCTCTTACTCCATCCTTTCAACGCATCGCAAAGCTATCCAAAAGTAAGCGCATCTCGAATCTGGGAACGCAAGAACGCCGCATCCGGACGTCCATCACCATCTGCTCGTGTCCACACCCAAAACTGACGGCGGCTATTCTAAGTTTCCCGGACGCCATTTACAAGCCTATGGAAACCGGAGGAACCAAAAGAAGTCCCTTGTCTGTTCCCGACAATACCGCGTGGACGCGCTATCGTTCGGCGCGGGCGTTCAGAATCGGAGTGACTGCCGCTACGATTCGTTGCTTGACGCAGGAAAGCGAGCTGAAACGATTCGCTATCCACCATTCGGCGCTGCGCTGGTTCTCAAGTTCTCGCAGAGCGTCGTCCGCGGCGCCGCGAATGGCGATCTTCATCGCTTCGTCTTCGTCATTGAACTTGCGGCTTTCGAGCAATCGCTTGCAGTAGTCCCTATTGTGCGCAATGGCTTTCATGCGGATGACTTCCGCCCAGGTATTCTGCTCGTCCGCGCCTTCCAGCGCGGGCAGGTTCGATTGCCCTCGTTGGACCTCCGCCGACCTTGCCTGTTCGGCGCGCCAACAGGCTTGACACGGTTGCCGACGCAGCCATTCTTCACGGCGACGCCGTTCCGGCTCATGGCCGGAAAAGCCATGGGGAGCTTCGTGTCCGCAGGTGTGCTTGACGATATGCGTGAGCATCCAGGTAGTATGATCCCGTACTCAATGTAACAAACGGCGCCGCCGCGGGATTCCGGCTTAGGTGTTGCCTCGCACCCGGTACCCTGCAAGAATAGGCCGGCTCATCCGGCCGGCTTCTCGCCAAACGCCATAATCGTCCCATCCTCGCTACCAACGACCACCATTCCATTGATGATGGCTGGTGACGCAATTCCGTCACTTACTTCGTAGCTCCAGACCTTCTCGCCGGTGTCCGATTTCAGCAGATAGAACACGCCACCGGCGCCAACGGCGATCTTGTCGGAGGCGATGACCGCCGAAGTTGGAACCCGGTGTGTATCGAAGCGCCATTTCAATCGTCCGGAATCCCGGTCAACCGCGTAGACCCCGCCATCTTCAGACCCAAATACCACCATGTCCTGTCCTACAGCCGGTGTCGTAAATATTTCCTTCTTGCTGTCCGAGTTCGTCCAGACAATTCGTCCGGCGCCAACATTGACCCGGAAGAACTTCCCGCCCCGGCTACCCGAGTAGACATCGCCACCGGCCAGCGCGGGACCCGCAGCGACTTGGCAATCTTCGCCAAGTTCGATACTCGTGAGAAGCCGCGCCTCCTGGGCTGCAAAGATATGCAACGCCGAGGCGCAACTACCGTACACAACAATGCCATCTCCAACGGCCGGCGAGCCATCGCTTCGGGCAACGGCTCTTCCCTGCCAGATCGGCTTGCCGGTGTTGAAGTCGATGCAGTGAAGCGCCCCGTCGTCTTGTTTGATCACGTAGAGCCGCGCGGGCTCCTCGGACGACTTCGGCGCATACAGGTTCACGGTGCCAAGAATCGGCGCTCCCACGTCGTACGTCCAACGCTCCGTTCCATCCGCGGTGTCAAGCGCATGAACAACCCCTGCCTTGGACCCTATCACCACCGTTGAACGAAAGCACGCAATCGGGGCGTCGAAACGTTCCCGAGGTTCGCTCCCGTCGGTCTTGGCGGCGTCGACGAGCTGCTTCTTCCACCGTTCCTTTCCATCGACCTCGAGCGCCATCACCGTGCCAGCGCGCGTCGCCACATAGATGCCATGACTATCGCCAACCGGAGGCTGATGAATGGAACCTTCCACGCGGCATTGCCACAATATGCCGGGCTTATCGGGCAACCGGCAGTCCGTTGCCCCGGCCAAGTCCGCACCACCGTGATACACCGGCCAATCCGCGGTGACCGGCGCCCCCCCTTTGGCAGGCGCGGGCGGCGGCTCGTACGCCGGCTTAGTATTGACTTGCTGCTTCGGAATTGTGCTTTCCGGCGCCTGAACAAACCAGTATTCGGCGGCGACAGCGCAAAGAACGATTAGCACAACCGCGACACCCGGCGCCAGTGCTCTGAATTTTTTCTCTGTCATGGGAAGGAGACGTACCCCCCGTGGTGCGTTCGGCGCTTGCGCCGATTAGAAATACCCTGCTACGAGCAACACCGCCCCGAAGCGGCGCGCCCCCCGGACATCGCCATCCCCGTGTTCGAAGTGCGGCACATATCCGGCGTGCAGCACGCCATTTGCAGCGGAACACCATCCACAAAACTAACCAACGCCCGCCGCGTCGTACGCCAATCACCGCCGATGTTCCGCCCCGCCAACTCGCTGGACATGAGCAGACTCAGCACAACGTCAGGCGAAGATTTCAGAAGCGCCGCGGCCTCTTCGACGGTAAGGATTTCGTCATCCATGGTGATCACTCCTTGTTAATCGGTCAGTGATAGCTTAACATAGTCCCAGCGGCGAATTGTTCCCCGCGCCGGATTGAGCGCATGCCCGGCACGGATGTCTATTGTTTTCTTCGCGCATAGTACGCATGCCTCGGAGACGCGCCATGAGGAAACTTCAAATACTTGGAACCGGGTGCCCGTCCTGCCATCGTTTGGCGGAATTGGCGGCTCAGGCAGCCACGGAATTGCATGTCGAATTCGAGTTGGAAAAGGTTTCGGATATTGACCGCATTCTCGCCTTTGATGTGCCGGGCACTCCGGCGTTGGTGATTGACGGCGAAGTGCGCGTCGTAGGAAGGGTGCCTTCCCTGCGCGAACTCAAGGACATGATCAATAGCGTCTAGCGCGATCATGAATCGTTATGCGGATACGAGGCGCGGCGCCGCGATCCCAGCCGTTCCAGCGTCGAGGCCGAGCGCCTATCACGAATGAACACCAGAAAACACATTCGTAACGTCCTCCTTGTTCTGGCCATTGGCAGTCTCTTGTACGTAGCGGTGAAAGAGGCCGTGGAGCGCCGGAACGCCGCGGCAAACGCCGCCGCGCCGGAATCGTTGACTCCAGTAGGGGGCAGGTCGCCTAAGCTCATCGTGTACTACTTTTCGGAAGGAAAACTCTGTACAACGTGCGAAAACATCGAAGCGTATACGCGCGAAGCGCTTGAGACGCACTTCGCGGCTGAACTGGCGACGGGTGACCTCTCTTGGCGTCCAATCGATGTGGACGACCCGCGCAACGAGCACTACATCTCAGAGTACAACATCTATACGAAGTCCGTCGTGCTGGTGCGAATCGAAAACGGCAATCAAGTTAGCTGGAAGAATCTCGAGTCGATTTGGGACTTCGTCAACAACAAGACCGCGTTTGTGGACTACGTCCGCGCGGAAACGCGCGAATACCTGGATGCGCCTCCATGAGAGACATTGCCTTGGCGGCCGGCGCCGCGTTCTGGTTTGGTTTCCTCACGTCTATCAGCCCATGTTTACTCGCGACCAACGTAGCTGCAATCTCATTTCTCGCGCGCCGGGTAGAGAGTCTTCGGTTTGTCTTGCTCTCGTGCGTTTGCTATATCGCGGGGCAGGCGTTGGCGTTCGTACTGCTCGCGATGACGCTCGTGACCAGCCTGCTCTCCGTCCCGTTGGTGTCACACGGGCTCCAGAAATACATGTTCCGGCTGTTGGGTCCGATACTAATACTCTGTGCGCTGTTCCTGCTGGAATTCATCAGTTTCCAATTCGGGAGTGGAAGATTGAAGGCTTGGATTCACGGAAAGGCGGGCGCGGGCGGGTTCTGGGCGGCGGCGGCGCTGGGCATTGTCTTTGCTATGTCCTTCTGTCCGACAACGGCGGCATTGTTCTTCGGAAGCCTCCTTCCTTTGGCCGTGTCGCGCAGCTCCAGTGTATTTCTGCCGCTGATGTACGCCATCGGCGTTGCGCTCCCGGTAATCGTCTTCAGTCTGGTTATTGCGTTGGCGGCGCACAGAGTTGCTCCCGCCTTCGCGCGAGTTGGACGGATGGAACGCTGGGCGCGGTATGCGACTGGGGGCGTATTCCTTACGATAGGACTCTACTTCACGCTGGCGTTCACGCTGAGAGTGCTGTGAGGATCGAGTTCGATCCATGTGGTGGTGTGACAGGCCTCGACGTCTTCCTTGTTGCGAAACGCAATCGCGGCCGTGGGGCACGCAGCGACGCACTCGTCGGCTGATTTCCGCAGCGCCTCATCAAAGCTGTGGTCAAAGGGCACCCGGATTTCGAGGTCGAATCCGCGTCCGCTAAACGCCAAGCCGATGTCCTCTCCGTGCTTCTCCGCAATCGCCACGCACAGCCCACAGCGGATACACTTCCCTGGCTCGAACAGTACGTTCCCGCGCCCAATGATGCGGAAATCCCTTTCCTCGGTCGTAAGATACTTCTTTTTCTCCGCTCCGTACTCCGAAGCCCACTTTCGCAACCCGCACGAAACTCGTTTCCGGCAATCGCAATGCAGACAACGGCCGGCTTCCGCGCGCAAGTCGACTCGAGTACCATCCAGTGACGCCACGGCCATGGACTCTTTGTTTTCATTGTGCTCGCGCATGTTCTCGAGTTCGGACTTGTCCATTTTTCCGATCTTGCTCTCGAACAATTTCGGCTCCGCCGGCCCCTCGATGCTCTTGAGGTACTTGTCAACCCATACGGCGGCGGTCTTGCCGTTGCCAACCGCACGGACGTTCAACTTGTGTTCCTTCGCTTCGAAGACGCTTCCGCCGGCCTTTCCGACCCCATTACACGCCAGAATCACCGCGTCATAGGAGGCGCAAATGGATTCAAGATCGCCATTGACCGCCGTGCCGTATGTGAATTCGACCCCCAGGCGGCGGACTTGATCGATTTCGGCGTCCAATACCTCCTTCGGCAACTCGTCCTCCGTCAACTTGCGAAGCTTCCCGCCCGCCTTGTCTTCCTTCTCGAAGATTGTCGCCGCATGACCGCGCTTTCGCAGTACCCACGCGGCGGCCATACCCGCCAAACCGCCGCCAACGATAGCCACTTTCCGGCCAGAATCAGGAGGACACTCGAGCAACTCAGGATTGTCCGTGCGCGCTTTGGCCGCGACGTTTCGATGCAGGAACCGGATCTCCATGGTTTCGTCATAGGACTTGCGCCGGCACGGATTCTCACAGGGGGCGGGGCAAACGTGGCCCAACGTTCCGGGGAACACGAGTCCGTTGGTGACGGTAAACGCCGCCGCATCGAAGTCCCCATCATAGATCTGCCGCATCATTACCGGGATGTTCATCGACGCGGGACAGGTGTGCGTACACGGGGCCTCGCAGTCCCCGATGTGCTCACTGATGATCAGCTCGAGGACTTCCTTTCGCGCATTGCAGACATCGCCGGTATCCGTCTCGACAGTCATGCCCTCCTGAACCACGGAGGAGCAGGAAGGCAGCAATTGACCGGTCTTGGTATTGCGTACGACACACAACATGCAGGAGTTCATCGGCCGTACGCCTTCCCAATAGCACAGCGTCGGCACTTCGATGCCCAGCGCACGCGCAGCCTGCAAGACTGTCGTGCCGTTCTCGACGTCGATACTCCTATTGTTTATGACTATCGTGGGCACAAGGCCAACTCCCGTTCTTCTCTGGTTCGCGATCCCGCCTTGATGGCGTTAACCGGACACGCCACGAGACACGCGTCACACCGCGTGCATGTGTCCAGGCGAATGTGGTGCATCGTGAATGCTTCCGAGTCGATGCAGTCGACCGGGCACACTTGGGCGCACTTGGTGCAGCCGATACAGGTGTCCACGATCCAGTAGTCAATCAAGGCCTTGCACTTTCCCGCCGGGCAGATTCCCTTTACATGGGCTTCAAATTCCTCTCGGAAATACTTCAGCGCCGTCAAGACCGGATTCGGAGCGGTCTTGCCGAGTCCGCACAGGCTTTGATTCTTCACCACGCGGCTCAACTGATCGAGCAGTTCAAGATCGCTAAGCTGGCCCTGGCCAAGGGTCAATCGGGTCAGCATCTCTTTCAAGCGCATGGTGCCGATGCGGCACGGCGAACACTTACCGCAAGATTCATGTTGCGTGAAGGACAGAAAATAGCGGCACATTTCGACGATGCAATCGGAATCGTCAAGAACTACCATCCCGCCCGAGCCCATCATAGCGCCTGCTTCGGCGAGCGCTTCGTAATCAACGGGCGTCTCGCCGAGAGATGCGGGAATGCATCCGCCCGATGGTCCGCCGACGAGTATCGCTTTGAACTTCCGGCCATTGGCGATACCGCCGCCGATGCCTTCGACGATCTGGTTGATGGTAATGCCCATAGGCACTTCGATTAGGCCGCCGTGCCGTATCTTGCCCGCGAGCGAGAATACCTTGGTGCCTTTGCTTCGCTCGGTGCCCAGCGCCGCGAACTTCGCCGCTCCGTTACGGATGATCCACGGGATCATCGCCAGCGTTTCCGTGTTGTTGATGAGAGTCGGACATCCATACAATCCGCACTGCGCAGGGTACGGCGGACGTATTGTAGGCATGCCACGCTTGCCTTCAAGCGACGCGATCAATGCGGTCTCTTCGCCGCAAACGAACGCCCCCGCCCCTTCTTTCACTTTCAAGTGCAGCGCCTTGCCGCTGCCAAGTATATTGTCACCGAGCAGACCTGCCTCTTCGCATTCGATTATGGACTTGCGCATCCGCTTGGTCGCTAGCGGATACTCAGCACGTATGTATAGGTAGCCGACGTCCGATCCCACCGCGAGCGAGGCAAGGATCATCCCTTCGATCACGCGGTACGAGTACGATTCCAGGATCATTCGATCCATGAACGCGCCCGGATCGCCTTCATCGCCGTTGCAAATAATGTATTTCTTGTCACCCGGCGCATCGTGAACGAACTGCAGCTTCTTTCCCGTCGGGAACCCGGCGCCTCCGCGGCCCCGCAATCCACTGGCGGTTATCTCATCAATGATTTGTCGCGCCGTCCACCCAGCTCCCGTTACTGGCGGCTCGGGAGCCACTCCCTTGTGGCGCGCGAGCAACACATGTCCCCTTGCCTTTCCGAAGAGGCATTTCTCCACCGCCATGAAGCCCCCGCGGCGCAAATACTCGTCGAGATCGGCGGGGTTCAGATCGCCCCGGTGTTCCGTGGCAATATGATATTGTCCGCCCAGGAACGTCGAGACCTGTTCGTCGCGTACATCTTCGTCGTGACTTTCGGGCGCTTCTTCGCCGTCTACTCCGCCGTACAGGCGCTCCGTCCAGCGCAGCATTGACGATTGAACCCAGCGGAACGGATTGCGCGGCTTAAAGTGGCGCGCGACGATCTCGGAAACGTCCTCCTCCCTGACCCTCGTGTACAGTGTCGGGGGCTTGCCGGCCTCGATCACCTCGACCACGGGCACTTGATGGCACATATGCACGCAGCTTACATGCTTGATAGGCACTTCCGATTCCAACTCCGCGAGCGCACGGTGAAGGGCGCGCTCGATTCGATCGGTGCCGCTGGCGACACAGCATGAATCCAGGCCAATGCGAATCTCAGCGCCATTGGCCTTCACACTGCGCCGAGTCTCGTCGCGGTCCTCAGGGGTCTCCAACTGGCGCTTCTGGAAATCAAGAAGTATGCCCGGGACGGAATCGGCGCCTGCGTGGGCATAGGTCACGCCGTCAATTTGCATGGCCGGCGCGAGGGAACAGCATCCTAGGCAAGCCACCTTTCGGATGGTATAGCGTCTCTCTGGGTCGGTATCATCGCCGGATTCCATGCCCAACTCGATTTCCATCGCTTCGTGGACATCGACGGCGCCTTTGACGTGGCAGGCCGTGCCATCACAGAGACTCACTACATGTTTTCCGACCGGCTTTCGGCGGAATTGCGAATAGAATGTCGCTACTCCCTCGATAGCGGCAGGAGTAATCTCGGTCAATTCGCAGACACGTTCCAGGGCAGGCGTGGGAAGATAGCGATATTTTGACTGGATCGCCTGGAGAATCGGAATGACCGCTTCCGGGGCGCGTCCATTCGCCTCGACGATGCTCTCGATCTCGCTAAGATCGACTTCGGTTTCTACGTTGATGGATTCAGACATCTTTTTGCTCGATACAGAACAAATGATCGATGGTTCGGAGATAGATTCGGCCTTCGAGAAACGCGGGCGTGGCGAACGTCTTCTCGCCCATGTTCCGTGTTGCTATTAACTTATACGTCGAACTGGCCGCCACGATGTGCATGTGACCCTCGTTATCAAGAATGTAGATCCGATCACCTACGAGCACCGGTGACGAGAAGAACCCGTCGGAAAACTCCTGAACCCATAGCTTCTTTCCGGACTTCGCGTCGAGACAGACAAGCTGACCGGCGCTTGTACCGAAGTAGAAACGTTCCCCGTCTCCCACCGGGCTCGATACCTCGGGAAGCAGTTCGTCGTATTTCCAGAGAATCTGGGGTGTAACACCTTGTTCGGATTTGTTCAACTGAATCGCGGACGCGGTGGCGTATTCGTTCGCGGCAAAGACCACTCCGTTGCTATACGCCGGAGACGGCGCGACCTCGCCTCCCAAGCACTCCTGGCTCCAAAGGGCCGCGCCGGTCTGCGGGTCGTACGCATCTACCGTCGTCTCCGAATTCAGTATGAGTTGAGGGCCAAATGCCGTACGCGCGAGGATTGGCGAGGCCCAGGAGATGGTCTTGCGTTTCGCAGTCCAGACCGGCTTTCCTGTCGCTACGTCAAATGCGATCAGTTTGGCCTCCTTACGTTGGTCCAGTTGCACATAGAGCAGCTTTTCAAACGCAAGCAACGACGACGAGTGTCCGTAATGATTGTCCGGCAGGCCTACATTGAATCCCCACTGCCTGGTCCCTTCGGCATCGTAGGCAACCAGGTCCCCGTTGGCGAAAATCGCAAATACCTGTCCCCCGAGCGCGGCCATGCTCGGCGCCGCATATCCTGTATCTTCACTTACTTTTGGGGGAGTCTGGGGCGACCCGCTCACGTTGTCAACGGATTGTTTCCAAAGCAGCTTGCCGCTATCGATGTCGTAGCAATAGATCTCGCGCGTCTTGTCGTCGGCGCCGGAAATGAACAGCCGCTTCTCCCAGATTACCGGGGAATTCGAACCTGGCAGCGCTACGTCCGATTTCCAGCGAATACCCGTTCCTGCTTCCACATCCCAATCTACCGGGGCGTTCGTAAAGTGAGCCGCGCCGGTAGCTCCGGGGCCTCGGAAGCTAGGCCAGTTCTTCTCCATCGCTTCCCACGTTGGAGCTGGTACGGAAACGGTGGCCGGCAATGACGCGACCTGGGTCTTCTCCGCAGCCGCCCCCGTGGACGGCGAAGTGTCACTTTTTGCCAGAGGGCCCGGCGGTATTGCTGCGACTCCGCCAGCGCCTTTCACCACTTCGCTTTCCGTCATCAGCGTCGCAGCCATCCCCACCGCCAAGAGGGCGACCCCGGCCCACATGATCAATTGTCGAGATCGAGCGTAGGCGAGAAACTCCTTGTCAGCAGTGGGCGTAGCCTCTGGGACCGGCCTTTCACGGCGCCAGCGAAGTGAGTTCTTGAGGGCTATCATGAACACCGACACGCCAACCAAGAGCATGATGGCTCCGGAACGGAGAAACACTTGGCTCGTGAAAAATGCTTTGCGATTCAATAACTCGAGATCGCGAATTCGTTCCGCGAGCGCATCGTCCTTCTGGGGAAGCCCAGCATACTCCTGGCGCATCTTTGTAATGAGCAGATTGTTGACCGGATCCGCGTCCCGGAACTGCAAATAGTTGAGCACGATCAACAAGAATACCACCAGCGAAAATAACCCCGATACCACCGCTACGGCAGTGGACAATCGCCAGTAGAAATCGTTTCGCTCGAATTCCCGTTTCTCTAACACGTATCACGCCCGTTTCGGTTCGGCTTCAACCGGGCAGTAGGGATAACACCGCCCGCAACTAAAGCACGTTTCTTTATGAGGAGTATAAATATCCCGCTTGGGTACAATCGAAAGACTGATTAGTTTGAGACTAATAATCAGCGCAATGAATCCGCCAAGCCACGCCCCGCCTTTCTTGAATCGCTCGCGAATCGCCAGGGCTTCCGTATGGAGCTCCGTCGTGGTTTGATTGGCCGCACGAAACGTCTTGCTCTCGAGGATATCTTCCTTTATCTTACCAGCGTCCTCGGCGGCCACGCGTTCACTGAGCGCGACCGTGGGATGCATGCGGGAAAGGGGCTCATACATCAAATAGCCGGCCGTGGCGCCCACGGCAATGAGCAGCGGTGAAACGAATACGAGTCTCCGGATTCGGCGCTTTCCAATCTCTGGGTCTTGTACAAGGTGTTGCGGCGTTGGCATATCAATCGCATTGTACGGACACGAGTTTTCACACAAGCGGCAATTGACACACGGAGACGGCGGGATATCGAGATGCCACTTCGAGAATCTGGACATCCACCCCAGGAGTACACCGTAGGGACACAAGAACCGGCAGTACGGACGAGCGACGAACACGCCCAGCATTAGTATTGCCGCGCCCGCGAGAAGCATACCATAGCTGTGTCCCAAGCGGTAAATGCCCACAAATGGGTCCCACCGGCAAATGAAGAAGCCCGAGCCTGTCGCGACTCCGAGCACGGCGAGCCCCAGATAAAAGTACCGGCCAAGACCCAAAACGCGATCGAGCGCCGGCGAAATGCGAATCGGGGCAATCGCCACCAGCTCCTGCATCGCGCCCAAAGGACACACGGAGGCGCAGAACACCCTGCCGAAAAACAGCGAGAACAGCAGCGGCATCACAAAAAACGACAGCACCGCAACAGATACACTCACGTCGGGTATGAACACGGCCGCCAGCACGTTCTGAGTCGAACCTACGGGACATATACACCCTGTCCGGTAGAACCCGAAATATGCCAGCGAAAAAATGCTAATGAGAAAAAGACCCCTGCGGGATCTCGCCTTGAAGACCATCCACGTCGTGACGATGAGGGCCGCCAGGAGGATTACCGCATCCTTTACCCCGTTGCTGCTCGCCGGCGGTGGCGAGTGCAAGTCAGGCAGATGGTAACCCGTCTGGAAATCCGGCGGCGGAAACCGCATCTCCGCCGCGCCGCTAAACGTTGCGGGAAGTAGTAGAATCGCCAACAGTATGATGAGCTTAGCTTGTCTCACTTTTTGGGCCCAATGTTGCTTGCGGAGGTTGACTACTGGAAGATGGCTGCGATTTCGTCGACTCGATATCCCCGGTAAGGTAGATGTACGGGGTTGAAGCGGGTACCCTTCTGAACGCGTCTGATGGGCAGGCCTTCGCGATTGAGCACTCGTTGCAGTTGATGCAGACGTCCTGTCGAATCTGCAGGTAGAACGAGGCGTTGCCGAAAACCAGGCATGCCTTCACACATTTCGCGCAGCCAATACAGCGCTTTTCGTCAATCACATATTCGTAGTACGGTTCTTCGATGTAGGTGCGTTTTATGGCGGCCGTGGGACAAAGCTGGTTTTCGGCGCCCGTATCACGTTCCCGCGAACCCGGCTGCAGATAGCCAAAGCACAAGTCGCAGTACCCGCAAATGTTGAATTGGTTCATGCACTTCACGGCTGAAGGGTTCAGGACGCAATGAGTGGAACACCGTCCGCACTGCGTACACTTATTCGGGTCCAACTGCCATACCAACTGTTCGGTCTTGTCGCCCACGGCGGTATACGCAGCGCCGGCAAACGCCACGGCAGCGGCCCCACGGATGAAGTCGCGCCGATCAAATGCTACCTGCTCATTCATCCGTTTTCTCCTTCTTCTCCGGCAGCGCGCAGCCGTCATACGCCCAGCACGACGCGCAGTAGTTCTCGTTAAAGCACTCGCTGACCGTCTTCTTGCCCCGGACCGCCGCGATCCCCACGCCAAACAGGCCGGCAATCATACTCCTCCGAAAGAGGCTCTCCAGAAACTCGTGCCGACTAACCGGTGAAGCCATGATCGTTCTCCTCAAGTTCGTCACCTGTGTGAACTGTGCGGGATATGTACCGCTTGCCGTCCAAGGAACCGTGCCGTTGGTTGGATAGTTGCGGCGAACTCTCCTTACGCGTGAACACGCGGACAGCGTTACGCTGGGCGTCGAGGGCAAGTATCCGGTCACGGGAATCGACCGCGATATCCCGCAAGGACTGCTCCTGGGGAAATAGTTTGGAACCCGCAACGAGGCCCTCGAAGTCTCCGGAAGTGACCTCATACTTCTTTACGCGGACGAGCCCCTTCTCACACGTGATCAACTCGCCCTTGCTATTGAAGGCGATGTGCGTCGGATTGCAGCATCCTGGAAAGCCGTCGAGCTTTAATGACGGACGATACCACGACGTAACGATAGACCCGTCGCTCCGATATTGCTCCAAACCCAATTTACCGGGGTTCACGACCCACAACTCGCCGTCGTTGTTGACGGCGAGGTCAAGATACGGACTTGGCGCCTCGATACCGGGCACGTCACGCGACGCATCCTTTTCGCCAATACGTGTCTGCAGCGCGCCCTTCCGATCGAAGCGATACACCACGCGCTTTCCCGCATCGGCGACGTACACATCCGATCCGTTCACGGCGATAGACGTAAGATAGCTCCGCGACACGAAGTCATTGCTCCACTCGCTCTGCAGCGCCCCGTGATCGTCCAGGACAACCACTCTTCTCGGCATGCCTGCGTAAACTGTTCCGTCGGACGCGGCGGCAACGCAATTCGGTGTACCTTCGACAGAAAAACGAGCCGTTTCCTGGTCGTTCTCACCGAATACCACCACGCTATCCTTACCGGCGACGTATATCTTGCCCTGACCCACCGCCAGCGCGCGAGGATTCTCGACGTTCAACGAGATCGATCCCTTTTCCTCAAACTGCGTTTCGATCTTGTCCAGGTCCTCGAACGCCTGGATGTTGTACTCGATGTTGGGGCCCGGCTCGGGATATCTACTCGAACCCAGCAGGAAGAAGTACGCCGCGGCGACGATGACAAGCGCCGCGCCGGCAAGCCAAGGACGTTTGAGCTGTCGAACCGATTCATTCATTTCGACACGTCTTCTCTCATGATTTCGCGCCCAACTCGATACATGCCAGTGTATTCATGTCACGAAGCAACATACGCGAGCCGGCCAACGCCAGGGGACCCCACGCGTCGTGCCCTTTCAACAAATCCGCCTGCCCAAGCCGCACGAACTCCTGCTTTCGCGCGTCAGCCATCGTCAAGACGCCTTCGTCATCCAGAACGTAGAACTTGTTGTCCGCCACCAGGAACGGTCCAAGACCAAAGCGATTGTCCTGACCACTGGACCACACCAAGCTACCGTCGGGCTGGTAACAGACGAACTGTCCCTTGAGCGACCCGGCGTCCTTGGGCATGATGCCGTAGAGCAGCCCGTTGTAGTAGATGGGCGTCTGTTGCTCGCACGCCAAGATATCTTGGGGGGGCTTGTCGTAAACCACCTCGACCGATATAGCGCCGTTCGCTTCCCTTAATCGCAGCAATCGGCTGCCCCGGCCGTAGCCCGCGGTGGCGAAGATGAGGTCCTCGCCGGCTTTGACAGGCGACGGCGCCACGACCTTTGCATCCCAGGGGATCTCCCAGAGCACCTTGCCGGCGCTCTCGGGAGCCGCGGAAACGCCGACCATGCCGCCAAGCGCCCCGTACACGTACATCTTCTGCCCGAGGATCGTCATGGGAATGACCGAAGAATGGGACATATTCCATTCGTGCGGGTTTGGCGTCTTCCAGACCACGGCGCCAGTCTTGCAGTCCACGCCCATCATGAGGACATCTTTGCCACAGGGCGCCAATACTGCCTTGTTGTCATCGATAATCGGGCATTGTCCCGTGTACCAGAGCGGTTCCTTGGTTCCGTATTCTCTCTGAAGGTCAATTCCCCAGCGGTAATCCCCAGTAGCGGTATCGAGGCACACTGCCTGGCACTTGGGCCCCATCACGACCAGGAAATCCTTGGTCACGGCCGGGATCGTCCGCGACATGCCGTGGTTACGCTTGATATTAATGCCGTATGATCGCCGCCAAATCTCATGCCCGTCTTCCAACGACATGCATCTAATCGCATCAGCCCGCTTCTTGACGTCGTAATCCATCAGGTAAACGGCGCCACCCAAGATCGCTGGTGACGCGTAACCGTCGCCAACCGCGGTGGTCCACAGCACCTTTGGACCCTCGCTACCCCATGAATCCGCCAAGGCCGGCGCATCGGCCGCGATGTTACTCGAGTCCGGCCCGCGAAACACGGTCCAGGCGCCACTCAATTGGGATGGCTTGCCGTCAAACTTCTCGAAGACGCCCGCAAGATCGATCTTAGCCGCCAACTGGGCATCGCCCTTCGTCAGGCCATCGTTTCCGGGGACCTCGGCCTCGAGATCGCGAGTGGGATTGTGGTGGAGCCAGAGGTAGATGGCGGAAATCGAAACCAGCGAACACAGAAATGCCGTGGCGTTTACCACCGCACGGCTGAGACGCGGATTGTTCGCCAACGAGTTCAATTCGATTTCGAGAAGCGTCATGTAGCGACTAGGTCCACCCAGGGGCAATCCTGGACGGCACACTCCTGGCCGATTCGGAATCCACTACCAACAGAACTTCGGGTCAACCTTGGCTTCTGCGCCATCGCGGCCGGCGGCACAGAATCACTCTCTTGGAAAACACTCAGGACGCAGTCCGCATTCCGTCCGAGACCTTTCGTAAGTGTGTGCCTGACCGGCGCCTGCATCGATTGACCCGTCCAAATAAATCCATCGAAAACCTAGTTTACCGACCCGACAAGACGGAACCGCAGTTCCCACCGGTTAAGGAACTGACACCAGGTTTCGCGTGTTGGTTTCACGCGCGAACGCTGCGAGGTGGAATTGGAGCACTGCTACCGCCCCTGAGGGGCGAACTACCCGGGTGGAGGACTCGCCGACGCGCCCCGCAGGACCGTCTCGATATCGTCCCCTTGCTCAATCGCCTCGTAAAGGGTCCGATTGAACACGGCCAAATCAGGATTCGACCCCGCAGATAGACGCTGCAATACCAAATAGAGCGCTGGTTCGGGGGCGGCGCCCTCGTTCGCGGACCGGTACGTTACATACGTGATCTTCCAACCGTCACTCGTTCCCGCGACCCCTTTGTCGTGAGGCCGCTTCGTGTCACTAACGTATATCATGGTCTTGGATGCTTTTTCTAGGGCGTCGCCCGCCGAACGGACCAGTTTTTGAGCTAATGACGCGACCGAATTCACGGCGCCCTGCATGGCTTCCGCAGTGGGGGCCCATTTGTCGGGCACAGGCGTGAGCCAGATTACGGCGGTCTCGAGAGGATCCTCAGTCCCCTCTCCGATCAAAGCGACCTGGCAATCGAAGATCGTCAATTCCTGGCGGAATGTCTGGAAATGACGATTCAGTAGCACAGTACCACCGGAGGCGTGCCCTCCCGCTTGCTTGATCACCTCTGCGGACGCGGTAAGGCTCACTGAATTGTCCGCCGTGGTTTGCGACCTAACGTCCCGCCACACGAGGTACCCGGCGCCCGCCGCAATAAGGAGCGCCACGGCCCCGATTTCGAACCACTTCTGCCGCGTTATCCGCTGCTGGTGATCAGGACTCGGCAACGGGATCGGCAGCGTGTAATCTACGGTCTGTCGCACGTCACCCATCTCGATTTCTCATCCAATCCGTCACATGAGGTTAGACGCAAGTACGCCTGCGCTCGATGAGCGCAGGCATTCGGGGCGAACTAACTCTTCAGCCTCCAAGAACCTATACTGGGCGCCAATTGCCCCCCTTCTCGACAGTGCGCCAACGCCGTGAGTCCAACCCACTGACCCCAGAAACAAACTAACGGCGCAAATCCATCCATTTGTGAACGATATATCGGCTGGAGCCTGTGGTATAGTGGCTTGGCTATGAGAATCCTATCGAATTACACCAAAATGCGCTTGTCTAGCCGCCGCAAGACCTCAAGCCTATGTTGGAGTCCGAGATGAAACCAGAGAAGTTGCGGACCTTGCTGATCATCGCGTTTCGCCTCGCATTGGCCTTATCCGGCGCCTCTCTAATCTATTTGCTGTTCGTGTTCGGCCACACCGAGACCGCCCCGCCGAATCGAATTCTTTTCGCTGCCACCCTCTGCGGGACGAGCGCCTTGGTAGCTGGTTTGCTCCAGTGGGTCGGACTCCCAGCGTCAACCCAAGATAGCGGCGGAAAGAAAGCTCCCAAAGGACGTGCCGCAGGCCGCGGGAAGTGACGCCTTACCCCCGTGCTCCGCAGTGATGTTTCGTACTGAATAACGCGTTCATGTGAGATGTCCAAAAGTGTCGATTGCGTAACGCCCCCCTTGGTCCGCTTAATCAGGAGCGCTAAATTCGATGGAACCCAAATGGCGAATAATCGAGTCCGAAAATCGAGGACTATCGGTTCAGTCTGCCCACATTCTCGGAGAAGGGTGTAACTCTCGCGCTTACCTGGTAAACAACGAGCTCGTCTTCATGTTTCCTAAACGGCCAGATCAGTGGGTGGAACTCCGGCGCGAGATAGACTTCTTGAACTTTGCCGCAGATCTGTTGCCGCTAAGAGTCCCTCGTTATGTCGGTGTAATACCGGAATCGCCCGCAGCAGCGTGTGGCTACGCAGTGTACCGGTATTTGGCAGGGGAACTCTTGGAGCTTCGTGCGATGACGCAGGACGAGCGCCGTCGGTCCGCTGATTCTATTGCCGCGTTCTTGCAAGCGTTACACCATTTGAAACCTGGTCCCGAAATTGCAGCCGCTTTACCGAGGGAAGACGCGCATATAGCAGCGGAGTATTTCCTGGAGCGTACCGAACGCGAGATCGCGCCAAGACTGCCATTGCGGGACGCCAGAGCCTTGGCCGCGCAATTTGAGGCGTATCTCAGCAGATCCGAAAACTTTTCGTTCCAGCCAGTGGTTCTCCACGCCGATCTCAGCCGAACGCATCTCGTGATGGAAGACAGCGCAGTCGTTGCTGTTCTTGATTTTGGCGACATCAACTGGGGTGACCCAGATTACGATTTCGTCTACTTGTTCAATGACTATGGTGCATATTTCGGCACGAGTAGGCCAGCGAATACGGCGTAGCGCGAGCACTGAATTCGGTTGTGCGCGAGCGGGCAGTATGGGACGCGCGAGCGCTCGATCCGCAGGAGGGTTTCGGGGCAATCTTTTGGGAAGTGAATGA
>JACRLJ010000060.1 GCA_016215105.1 Candidatus Hydrogenedentota bacterium | reverse complement strand
GCCCATGAATATCGTCGTAGCGTTGGCGGTCGCCGTTACCAAGGCCGTGCTGATCATGCTGTTCTTTATGCACGTGAAATACAGCAGCAAACTCACATGGGTATTCGTCGTGGGCGCCTTTGTATGGCTGGCGATCATGCTCGTCCTCGTGTGCATGGATTTTGCCAGCCGGGGAATGCAGACTTACGGGGCGCCCTGGTAGGTTCGTGCCGAATCCGGTGTGCCCGGAGAATCTGTCTTACCCGTCGGACATGTCTGACCGGTCAGACATGTCGTGCTAACCGCCTCCCTCAGCCTAACGCGCTCTGCACACACGCCCGCATTTTTTCCAGCCCGGTCTTGGCAATCTGAAGCGGGTCGGTCTTCGCGATTTCGTAGTGCTTCGCATTGAACAATTCCAGCGAAAGACAACCCGTGTAATTAATCTCCGCCAATTGCTGGATCGCGCTCTTCAGCGGCAAAATTCCGTCCCCAGGATAGATCCGGTCTCCGTCGTGCATGTTTCCCGGCGCCGGTTCAGGTCCGACGTCGCTCCAATGAAACACGGCTATCAACGAACCGTTGAGATGCCGTATCCCTTCGAAGCCGGAGCCTCCGTTGTGGAGATGGAAGGTATCGGCCACGATGCAGGCGTCTTTATCGTTCGCGTCAATCGCAATCGCGCAGGCCTGTCCCAGCCGGGGGATGGTGTTGAACAAACTCACGAATTCCATCGCGCAGATTATATTGAAATCCTTCCTGCCCATATTGAGGAGGTCCCGGTGCAGCGGCAGAGCCGCAACGTGCTGAGAACCCGCGTCGGCCGCGAGGCGCATGCGGTTGCGCGTGGCCGGCAGCGATGCTTTGAATTCCTCTTCCGTGGGGGGCATGTCGTCCCAGAGGCCGATGCAGTCCGGCACAAACAGACCGCGATCCTTGATCTCTTTGCCCAGGTCTTTGACATTGCCTCCGGCTTTCTCGTATTCCTCGAGATCGTTCATCCACAACTCGATGGCGTCGTACCCCGCGTCCGCGGCCACCTTAATTTTGTCTTTCAGTGACGCGGGCCGGATCGTGCTGGTATTCAAGCAGAGCGGGAACGGGCTGATGCCCTTCTGGAATTTCTTCGCCGGCGCCGCGAGTGCGCTTTGGGAAGCGCCGAGTGTGGCCGCGGCCAACGCGCCCGCGCTCGAAGCTGTTTGCAGGAATCTCCGCCGGTTGATGGACTTGGACATGAACCATTCTCCTTCTACGTGACTCGCGCCGGCATTTCGGCGGCGAGCGAATGTGAATACGGCCCCGGCCATTGCCGGCGCGGAACCGGACCGTATTGTACCGATTCGGCAACTTACACGCGACTCTGCGTGAACCCCCATGTCTTGCTGGAAATTCACGTCCCGCCGCACTACACTGAGCGCCCTAGGAAATGCTCATAGCGCAGAGCGATAAGGAGAAACGCGATGATGTGGCAGGGACCCGTACTATTGGCGTGCGTGTTGGTGGCTGCAGCGTATTCGCCGCGCGCGCAGGCGGCGGATGAGAGGCAAGTCACGCACTCGCCCAAGAATCACAATATGGACAACAACGATAACTTCTCGATGGATGGGAAGTTCCTGTGTTATGACACGCGCGAGATGTACGGGTCGGGCATCGAGAACTCGCGGTCCGTCGAAAAGGTCGAGATTGCCACCGGCAAGGAAACCGTGTTGTGCGAAGCGAAGGAATTCGTCAACGGCGCGAAAGCCGCCCCTGGAATCGGCGCGGTTTCTTTCTCGCCCATTGAAGACAAGATCGTGTGTATTCACGGCCCGAACCTTGACGAGGTACCGGTACGCGGGTACTACGCCAAGACCAACCGGCAAGGCGCATTGGTTGTTGCGGATGGCAAGAGTCCGGACACTTGGCTCGACAAACGCGATGTCGACACGACCCGCGACACGATTCCCGGCGCCCATCGCGGCGGCTCGCACCGGCATGAGTTCACGCTCGACGGAAAGCGTGTTGGCTTTACGTATGACGATTTCCTGCTCACCCAGTATGAACGCAGCATCGGCTACGTCGAGACGAATCATCCCAAGGCCCCCAAACCCGCAAACGCCTACTTTGCGCTTCTTGTGCCCGTCGTGCCGACCGGTACCGCCAAACCCGGCGAACTCGAACACGCGGCCGGTGACTCGTGGGTTGGCAAGCACGGCCTGATGCGCGCATTCATCGGCAAAGTCAAGGAGCAGGACGGGACCTACACGGAGTCGCTCTTCGTCGTGGACGTCCCCGCCGACGTGGATATCACGACGGCCGATTCCGGGTCGGCGAAGCGTTTCCCAACGCCCCCCAAAGGCACGAAGATCCGGCGCCTGACCCACTCCGCCGCGTCAGGAAACGTGCGCGGGACGGTCGAAGGTGACCGAATCGCGTACTTTGCCAAGGCGGCGGACGGCTCGAATCAGATCTTTGTCATCGCGTCCGATGGATCGGATCAAGACGCGAATCCGTCGAAGCGGCCCATCCAGGCCACGCACCTGCCCAAAGGCGCCGGGACTCTTCGCTGGCATCCTTCGGGCAACTCTATCGTTTGTGAAAGCAACGGCGGCGTCGCGTCGGTTTGCGTGAAGCCCGGCGCCGACTTTGGCAAGACGGTATTCCTCACGCCGCAGGGTGATGGCCCTGCTCGTGGCAATCTGGTCGTCTCCCCGGACGGTAAACTACTGGCGTACGTCAAGGCCGTCCCCACCAACGACAAGAACGGAAAGCCGGTCAAGACCTATAGCAACGCCGACCCAACTCAGATATTCGTGTTGCCGTTCCCCGACGCCAACGGTGACGGCATCGCAGATTAGAATGGCACAGCGTCGGTAATCATTCTTCCCCGCAGCATAACGCAGGAGATGAGCGCATGAGCGCCCACGAATTGAAGTTGGTCAATCCCTACACCGAATCGGTTATTGGCTTCGTCCCACTCTTGCAGGATTCGGAGGTGAACGGCGTTGTCGCTCGCGCGCGGAACGCGTTCCGGGCTTGGCGCGCTACGTTTCCCGGAGAACGCGCCGCGCTGTGCGCCCGGTTTTGCGATGTTTTCCGAAGCCGCAGCGAACAGATCGCCGCCGACATTACCGCGCAGATGGGCAAACCGCTGCAGCAGGCCCGGAACGAAGTGAATGGGATGCTGGACCGGACGGCGCACATGATTGCGATCGCCGACATGACCCTGGCCGACGAGTGGCTCCCGGATAAACCGGGGTTCAAACGCTACATCCGCCACGAGCCGCTGGGCGTGGTGGTGGACATCGCCGCATGGAACTACCCTTTGCTCATCGCGGTCAACGTGGTCGTGCCTGCCGTGCTGGCCGGCAACGCGGTGATCATCAAGCATTCCAGCCGGACACCGCTATGCGGCGAAGCGTTTGCCGACGCGTTTGCAGCGGCGGGCGCCCCGGAGGACTTGGTGCAATCGGTAAATGCGAGCCATGATGTTACGGAGAAGTTGCTGCAACATTCGGGCGTGGATTTTGTCTCATTCACCGGGTCGGTGCGCGGTGGCCACGAGGTGAGCGCGAGCGTCGCGAGCCGATTCATTGACGTCGGGCTAGAACTTGGCGGAAAGGACCCCGCGTACGTCTGCGCCGATGCGCCGTTCCAATACGCGGTGGACAATTGTGTGGACGGCGCGTTCTACAACGCTGGCCAATCGTGCTGCGCGGTCGAACGCATCTACGTGGATCGGAGCATCTACAAGGATTTCGTCGAGGCCTATTGCGCGAAGACGAAGGAATACGTCCTCGGCGATCCGGTGGCGGCATCCACCACCATTGGCCCGTTGGCGCAGGCCGGCTCGGGCGGGTTTCTCGCGCAACAAGTCGAGGCCGCGATTCGCGACGGCGGCCGGCTGGTCGTGTCGTCGAAGGATTTTCAAATGCCCGAAACGGGATGGTTTTTCGCGCCCACCGTTGTGGTGGACGCTCCGCAAACCACCTCGCTAATGCAGGAGGAAAGCTTCGGGCCGGTGATTGGCATTACCCCGGTATCCGGTGACGATGAAGCGATCTCCCGCATGAACGACAGCCCCTACGGGCTTACCGCGTCCATCTGGACCGCGGACTACGAGCGCGCCGTCCGCATCGGAGAGCGCGTCGAGACCGGGACGTTCTACATGAACCGCTGCGACTACCTCGATCCGGCCCTCCCGTGGTGCGGCGTCAAAGACACCGGTCGCGGGGCGACGTTGTCCCACTATGGGCTTCTCAAGTTGACCCGTCTCAAGAGCATGCACTTGCGCACGGAGATACCCGGCTAGCGGACTTCGTGAATGTCTGAACGTGGTCCGTTGGCAATTTGCCTTAGTGATAGTTCCTTGGGCTGCCGCAGGTCTTGAGTGGAGTAGGTTTCGGTCATGGGAACAAATGACAGGCTCCGTAGCGGCGCTCGTTCCATAGTCTCGATAGCGCAGTCTGCGCCATGTTATCTGGGCATGCTCTATTGCGCGGGAATCGTCCATTGGGTGTGGTTCTTTCTATTCGCGCAATTGCAGGGACTCGATTGGCGCCTGACGGCCGGCTACCAGGCGGTTCTGCGCGACGCGCTTACTCGATTCAGAATACCGTACGTCTCGACCTTCCTGTACTATACGGACCGGTATCTCGGAACGCCGGAAACGCCCCTGTCGCCTCAATTCCTGCTGACGCCATGGCTGAGTCCGTGGGTCTTCAATGTTCTGAATATCTGTCTGCTTTACACGGCCGCCTTTGCCGGGCTGCTTCTCCTGCGCCGCAGGTACAGGCTTTCGCGCGCGCCATTCGCCTTGCTCTTTCTATTGTTCAACTTCAACGGATACCTGGTGTCGCGCGTAGGCGTCGGCCATACCATGTGGTACGGCTACTTCTTCCTGCCGTTTTTCTACCTGTTCCTACTGGAACTGTTTGACCGCCCGGATGACCGAAGACTCGTTGTGCTTCTGACCGGGGTTCTGGCCGCAATCGAACTCCAAGGCTCATTCCACCTCTACGTGTGGTGCGTGATGTACTTGATGCTGACTGCATTGTTTGCTTGGCGTCTTTTCCGGCCTCTTGCGATTGTGACGATCTGGGCGTCTTTGCTCTGTGCCTTCCGCTTCGTGCCCACCGCGGTCACATTCACCGGAGCGATCCTCGAGTGCAAACAGGGATATCCTACGCTTGGCTCGCTTCTCGACAGTCTGATCGCGCTCGCAACCCCGGCCTGGGTTTCTCCGGACTCGGAGACCGGCTGGTGGGAGTTGGACTGCTTCGTGGGGGCTATTGGACTAGGTCTAGTAGGATGGTTCGCCGTGGTGTACCCGCACAACGCGCCATCGAAATGGTATTCCGATCGGTGGGCGCTGATACTCGCTGCGGCGTGCATGGCCGTGTTTGCCATGGACGGTATGTACCAACCTATCTTCAATCTATCCATTCCATTTCTCGATTCACAGCGCGTGCCTACGCGTTTCATCGTGATGCCGCTAACCGTCTGTATTACGCTGGCGGCAATCCAGATGCAGCGGTTTCTGGACAGCGAGGAGACGCGCCCCGTGGCACGTTGGATGTTGGCGCTGGCCCTCATCCTGGTGGCGGCCGGGTTGTACCGGCACTCGGCGGGCTGGACCGTGCGCGAGGTGGAGCTTAGGGCTTGGGAAAACTGGCGGCGTCCCGTCGAACGCATCGCGGTGCTGGACCCGGATATGACGAATCCGGGGATGCGCACGTATGTTCACGCGGTATGGGCGTCTTCGGTCTTCTCGTTGGCTCTGGCCGCGCACTGGTTCTACCGGCTCCTCAGAACGCGTGCGCGCCAAACGTCCAGCGCAGGGAACTGATCGCGCACAGGTTCTGCGCTCCCGAAACGCTCCACTCGCCAATTTCTATCCGACGTGATAGGCTGGCGCTTGACGAGATTCGCCGGAGCGAACAGTATTTTTACCGGGGAGTATTGGTCGGCAGGAGTAATACACCATGCGAGTAACCAAGAAAGGTCAAGTCACAATTCCGTTTGACCTGCGCGAAAAGACTGGCATTGTTCCGGGCAACGAGGTCAAGCTGTCCGAGGAAGAAGGTCGTATTGTGATAAGGAAAGTTGCCGGATCGGGCAGAGGGAAAGACGTGGTAGGGCGGATGACTGGCAAGGGCTCAGTAAGGATGTCGACCGATGAAGTCATGGCCCTTACGCGCGGGGACACGACTTGATTTGCGATATGAGCTACGCAACGTGTCATTCCGGATCCGCCGCGGCGGATGAAGAATCTGTGTCTGGCGTGGGATCGATACGCGCTTACGTTGGAGTCATTTGTATGTGTGAAGTAGATTCTTCACTTCGTTCAGAATGACACGACGGCAGTCGTTCGCAAGTGCCTAGAGTTTTGTATTCCGAAAATCGCCAAGACGGCAGAGCGTGATGAATACCATTCAGCGGAGTTGGTGTATTGGCCATGATTCCTCGAAGGCGTAATCTCATGAGGACCATGACCATCAGTGAATTCAAGGCGCATGCGCAGCACGTGCTCGGGCAAGTTGCGAAGACGAGGGAGCCGGTGGTCGTCACAAAGCGTGGTAAGCCGTTGGTGGAGGTAGTCCCGTTTCGCAACACCGGCGAAGTTTCGGCGCCGGGCAGGTTATCGGAGACGCTGGTCTTCGCAACGGATATCGTATCTCCAATCGACGAGCCGCTCTAGATCACTAACCGTTGAAACGTCCGAAGGGTAAGTTCATGCGCGCGTTTGCTTCGCAATTTCACGCACCTCTTCCCTCTGGGGTGGCATTCGATGTATCAAACGGGAAAAACCCACTCTTGCGCCTTATAATGCCCGCATAGTTCGAATGCGACCAAAGGTGAATATGAACATATTGGGAATTGGCGGGTACTCACACGATTCCGCTGCGGCGCTGGTGTGTGACGGCGTGTTGGTGGCGGCGGTCGAGGAGGAGCGCCTGACGCGAGTCAAGCACCAGGGCGGTGTGCCGCACCGGGCGGTGCAATACTGCCTCGATGTGGCGGGTATCACGCGCGACGGCGTGGACCACATCGGCTGCTACATGCGGCCCGGTCTGCGAATTGCCAAGCGCTTGCCGTATCGTGCGACGCAATTCCTCCGTAGTCCGAAATACTCCGTCGGCTACATGGCGTACGAGATCGCCCACAACGCCCAATACGCGGTGAGCATGCGCGCGCTGCGCGGCGCGAAGACCCAGCTTCACTTCATGGAGCACCATCCCGCGCACGTCGCGAGTTCGTTTCTGGTCAGTCCGTTCGATGAGGCCGCGCTTCTGTCCATCGACTATATCGGTGAGTGGAACGTGACGTGGGCAGGCGTGGGACGCGGCACGCGCATCGAGCGGCGTTTCTCGGAGAATTATCCCCATTCGCTCGGGGTGTTCTACACGGCCATCACGGATTACCTCGGTTTTCTGCGCGCCAGCGATGAGTACAAGGTTATGGGCCTTGCGTCCTACGGCGATCCCGAGTACCTCGACGAATTCAGAAGGATGGTCCGCGTTACGAACGACGGCCAGTATAGCCTCGACCTGTCGTGGTTCTGCTGTCATTATCTGCCCGGTTCGCGATTCGGGTACTTCTCGAAGAAGTTCCTCGACCGCTTCGGCCCGCGGCGCGTCAAGGGTCAGCCGATTGAGAAACGGCACGAAAACATCGCGGCGTCGGCGCAGCGCGTGCTCGAGGAAGCAGGCCTGGCGCTTGCCAACCGTCTCCACAAAGAAACCGGCCTGAAGAATCTCTGCATGGCCGGCGGTGTTGCGTTGAACTGCTCCATGAACGGCCGGCTCCTGCGTGAAACGCCTTTCGAGAATATATTCATACAGCCCGCCGCGGGCGACGACGGAATCGCCGTCGGCGCGGCGTTCCAACTGCATCACACCGTCACGGGAAAGCCTCGCTGGTTCGTGATGCGTGACGCGCGGCTCGGGCCCGAGTACTCGAACGACGCCATCCGCGAATTCCTGGACCGCGCCAAGCTAAGCTATGAAACGCCTTTGAGCCTCGAGGAACGCGCCGCGGAACTGATTGCTGACGGAAAGATCGTCGGCTGGTACCAAGGCCGCATGGAATTCGGCCCGCGCGCCCTTGGCGCCCGCAGCATCCTCGCCGACCCGACCCGTCCGGAAATGAAGGACCTGCTCAACAAGTACGTGAAGCACCGCGAGGAGTTCCGGCCCTTTGCGCCGAGCGTGTTGGCCGAACGCGCCCACGAGTACTTCACGGGCTGCCACAACTCGCCGTTCATGCTCTTCGTGTATCCCGTGGAACCGGCCATGCGCGAAAAGATCCCCGCCGTCACCCACATCGACGGCACCGCGCGCGTACAGACCGTCTCGCGCGACGTCAACCCGCGCTACTACACGATGATCGAAGCGTTCGAGCGGCGCCGGGGCGTGCCCATGGTGATCAACACCTCGTTTAACGTCATGGGCGAACCCATCGTGAATACTCCCGCCGATGCGGTGCGCTGTTTTTTCAGCACCGGCATGGACGCGCTGGTCATCGGCGATTACGTGGTCGTCAAACGGTGAACATCGTCATTCCAACGGCGGACTATCCGCCCATCGAGGGCGGAATTGCGTCGGTCGCGCTGCACGTTTCGCGCGAGCTGGCCGCGCTCGGGCACGATGTCACTGTCATCGCGCCGTATTTCCCGGACACGGCTGCGTTCGACGCCAACGAGCCCGTGCGTGTGCTGCGGTTTCGCGGATACAATCTCGGCCCTCTGCGTTTCTTTCCATTAGCTGCCGCATCGATAGGACCCGTCCGAAACGCGGATCTCATCCTCGCAATCAATGTATCCTATGGCGGCGTGTTGGGCTTACTCGCACGAAAGCGGTATGTCGTGTTTGCATACGCCTACGAGTTCCTTAAGTTTCAGAATAATCCCATCGCCGCCGCGTTGCTGCGACGCGTTTACGGCGGCGCGGCCAGCGTTGTCGCGATCAGCAAATACACACGCGACCAACTGATTGACTTCGGGGTATCCCCCTCACGCGTATCCGTTATCTACGCCGGCGCGCCTCCCGTCCGAGCCTTTCCGGAAAGCGCCGTAGCGCAACTGCGCGGGCGATTGGCTTTGGACGGCCATCGCGTAATACTCGCCGTAGGCCGGTTCATTCGCCGCAAGGGGCACCTCACCTTGGTGCGCGCCATGGCCCGAGTGGTGGAACGGGCGCCCGACGCTAAACTCGTCCTCGCCGGCCGGGGACCCTTGTGGGAAGAGGTCTCGACGCTCGTACGGGAACTGCATTTGGAGCGCCACGTCTGTCTCCCGGGCTACCTGCCGGACGATGAGATCGCGATGCTGTATCACCTGTGCGATGTCTTCGCGTTGCCCAACGGACAGGACGAATCGGGGCACGTCGAGGGATTTGGACTCGTGTTCGCGGAGGCGCACTCGTACGGCAAGCCAGTGGTCGCCGGCCGATCGGGAGGCGCCGCCGAGGCCGTGCTGGACGGAGAGACCGGCCTGCTCGTCGAACCGGATCAGCCGGAGGCCCTTGCTGAGGCCATTCTGTTCCTCTTGGAGAATCCCGAACGCGCGCGGCAATTCGGCGTCGCGGGCCGCGCGCGGGTCGAAGCGGAGCTCAATTGGACACACTTTACCGCGCGCGTTCTCGAAACGCTGGAGCGCAGACCATGAGCCGCATTCGCGTAGCCCACGTCATCACGCGCTTGTGCAAAGGCGGCGCCCAGGAAAATACCTTCCACACCGTGCGGCTCGCCAACACCGAACGTTTCGACGTGGACCTTATCAGCGGGCCAACCAGCGGCAGCGAAGGCTCCATCGAAGACGCCGTCCACGGCGCCGGGATCGACATCATCCGCGAACCTCATCTGGTCCGGGAAGTGGCGCCCCTTCGCGATCTCCTGGCGTTGCGCAGCCTGACCCGGCTGTTTCGGACCGAGCGCTACCATATTGTTCACACGCACACCTCCAAGGCCGGGTTTGTCGGCCGCTTGGCGGCGGCGCGCGCGGGCGTTCCGATCGTCGTCCACACGCCCCACGGAAATGTGTTCGACGGCTACTTCTCGAGATGGCTGACCGAGCTTTTCGTCCGAATGGAACGGTACGCCGCGCGAAAGACCACGCGGCTTATCGCCCTGACGCCCGAAGGCGCCGCCGAGGACCTTGCTCACGGCATTGGAGCGCCCGGACAGTACGTCACCATATTCAGCGGGGTGGATTTCGCGCCGTGTGACCACGCGGTGGAACGGCGCATCGAAACCCGGCGGTCCCTGGCGGTCCACAGCGGGGAATTCCTGGTGGGCGGGGTGGGCCGCCTTGAACCGGTCAAAGGATTCGCGTATTTTATTCAGGCTGCGGGGCTCATTGCCGAGGCGCTCCCCGAGGCGCGATTTGTCTTGGCCGGAAACGGCTCTCAATACGCGGAACTTGCCGCTCAAGCCGGGCCCCTTCGCGATCGTTTCGTCATGCTCGGCATGCGTGAGGACGTGCCCGAGCTAATGGCCGCCATGGATGTTTTCGTCCTGCCGTCCCTGAACGAGGGAATGGGCCGTGTTCTGCTGGAAGCCAGCGCGGTTGGAACGCCATCGGTCGCGTCGAATGTCGGTGGCGTGCCGGACATTGTGAAACATGAGCGGAACGGCATTCTCGTTCCCCCGCGCGATCCGCGGGCCATTGCCGGCGCCGTCATTTCCCTGGCGCGGGACCCGGAGCGCCGGAAAGCGCTGGCGGAGAACGCGCGCAAGTCGGTCGTGCCGGCCTACAGCATCGAGCGGATGGTCGAACAAATCGAGTCCCTGTATGAGGAACTCATCAAGGAGAAACGTATTGAGCCCTGAGGACGCGTTCCTGTCTCAGCAACGCCTGCTGGTGATCGCGCCGCACGCCGATGACGAGTGCTTCGGCTGCGCGGGCACGATGGCGCGCATCAAGAGCCTTGGGGGCGAGGTCTACGTCATCGTGTGCTCCGTCGGCGATCTCAAGCATTACGACGGCAAAGACGGCATGGTGACCGGCTCGATGCGCATGGACGAGCTGAAGAATGTAATGCAGTATCTGCGCGTGGACGACTATGACGTGTTGTACCGCGATGCGGAGAGCCATCTGCGTCTCGATATGATACCGCGAAGGGACTTGATTGCGAAATTCGAGCGCGAAAGCACATTGGCGCTGGATCGGCTCAAACCGACCATGCTGGCCATACCCGTATCGTCGTACAACCAGGACCATGAGGCGGTGTTTCGCGCGGCATGGACCGCGGCCCGGCCCGGTACGCCCAGCATCAAGCCGTTTCAGCGCATGGTGCTCGGGTACGACAACACGTCGTCGTTTTGGAGTCTCGAACGCGAGAAGTTCCACCCCAATTTTTACGTGGATATCTCGAAGTTCCTCGAGCAGAAGCTGACCGCGCTGGCGATGCACAAATCGCAGATGCGGGACGCCACTCACCACTCGAGCGTGCAGAACGTCGAATCAATCGCGCGGGTACGAGGCCGGGAAATCTCGGTCGAGGCCGCCGAAGGATATGTTGTATTTCGTCACGTGTTGTAGGCCGGGGTTGGCTCACAACGCACGGGGATTATTCGGAAGCGGCTTGGCCGCATTAGCGCTATCTACGGCAGGACTTCGTTGTCAGAGGCTGCTTCGCGTTGCGCGCGGAAGTGCCTGACAACGAGGCTAAACAGAAAGAACGAACACACACCATGAGCGACGACAATCTGGTCATAGGGCTTCCCGCGGGATCGCTGGCCGATCCGGCCCGGGGCGGCAACTTAATCAACCTGCTCAAACACGCCGGCTTTCCCACGAAGGGATACGATAAAGGCGGGCCGAGCTCATTTCCGATCAACGCCATGCTGGTCGGGTGGGATGGACGTCCCCAGGAATTCGGGTCCCAGTTGGCCTTGGGCGAGATCGATATCGCCATCGCGGGTGACGACTGGATTCGCGAACGCGTGCTCGAATACAAGTACGAGTACCAGCAGGAAATCGAGCTCAAGAAGGTGATGTCGCTTGATCGCGGGGGCGTGCGCATCGTCGCGGTGAATCGTCCCGACGAAAGCGCGGTATTGTCCGAGGACGCGTGGCTGACCCGCCTGTTTTCGAGTTCCCCGCTGGTGTCCATGGTTTCCGAGATGCCCTATCTCGCGCTCGATTGGCTGCGCGGGAAGGCGCAGGCGCTCGGTTTTGGCGCGTCCCACGACGCGTACGCCGTGCAGAAGTACCGCACGCCGCCGCGGATAGCCTCCGGCATCCTCGTGTACGAGGCCTGGGGCAAGACCGAAGCCAAGGTCGTCAACGGATCGGTTGACTTGGGCCTCGAGATCACCCAGACCGGCAGCGCGATCAAGAACTACGGGCTGAACATTCTCGCCGAGTTGATGAGCTCCGAGACCGGGATCTGGGCGAATCCGAAGTTGCGCGGCAACGCCGCGAAACTCGATCTCGCGCGAATGTTCCTGTTGAATCTGTACGGTTCCATCTTCGCCGAAGACAAGATTCTGCTGATGTTCAACGTCCGCAAGGAAGATGTCCCCCGCATTTCCGAATACCTCCAGGCGAATCACTTGTTCGCCGACGAACCGACCGTCCACGAAGGCACGAAGTTCGTCGAGTTCAGCGTCGCCATGAACACCAGCGACAAGGCCCTCCCGCTGGCGAAGGTGCGCTACGAACTCGCCAAGCTCGGCGCCACGCACCTCGAGACCATCCCGCTGGATTCGACCATCCCCGGTCTGGACGTGGTGGATATTTAGCCCCGAGTCTTGGCTAATCCGCCGGCTCTGCCGGTGAGAATCCATCGGGCTCCGCCGTTCCTGTGACTCCCGGAATGCGATACCCTACCCACTTGCAGGCGGCCGCCAACGTGTCATTCTGAACGAAGTGAAGAATCTGCGTCTAACGTGGGAGCGATATCCGTTTAGGGCTGAGGTATCTGTATGCGTGACGCAGATTCTTCACTTCGTTCAGAATGACACGTCGCGTGGTGGCATGCAGATTTCCAGGAGCGCATTTCGAGAATTGCTAGAACTGAAAACGGCAACAAGTTCGAACCAGCAACGCCGATCGAATACGCTCGACTCAGATCGCCCGGTAACGCCGTTGGGGAAATCTACAGCGCGGTGCCTTGTTTCATGTCGTCGCGGCGGCAGCGCATGAGTTTGGCGCGGATGCCGGGGTCGTAGAGGGGATCGCCGCTGCGGCGCCACATGTCGATGAGTTGTTCGATCCGCGTGTCGTTTTGCGGGATGTAGTTGTTCAACAGGTAGGTCAATTCAGCGCGGACTTGTTTGGCCTTCGAGTCGCCGGCTTCTTTGCCGAGCTGTTTCAGTTGGTTGTATCCGTGCTGGACGTCGGACTGGTATTTGGCCCGGCTCGAAATGTCGTAGGCTTCGCCCCGGACTTTTTGTTTTGCCTGTTCGCGGATTTCGAGTTTGTGTTCGGAACGTGATTTCGCGCGCATGCCTGGTCCTCCTATGGCCGTTTCGAGTCCCCCTCAGCGGGCCGTGGTCGTGCCGCGAAACCGCCGGGATACTCATCCAGTCAGACACTACGTTTAGCTGTTCAGCCGGCGGCGCCTGCACACGGCGCACAAACGGCGTTAAGGCTGGCGCTTTCGGCGAAAGCGCCCTACCCGAAACGTCATCCGTACAGGGCGCGCAAACGGCGTTAAGGCAGGCGCTCTTGGCGAAAGCGTCCTACCCGTAACGTCATTCGCGCAGGGCGCAGATTGCGTTGACAACGAAGTCGTACCTGGGACAAAGTTGTCACGGCGTAGCCGCTTCAGGTATTGTCGGCGGAACTAGTGTAGCGCATGGGTGGAAATCGGTCAAATCGGGGTAACGTACGCAACCCGGTGCGCCGTGGGGTGTTGTGGCGGAACGGCTGCGGCGGCCCGTGCGCGCCGGAGCGATTGGAAATCGGCCCCGCCAATTGATATACTCGTGACCCTTAATCTGCCTGGCCTCAGCCAAGGCGTCAACTCAGATTGTAGAAGGAGGTGAACTGGATGGGAAATAACTCAAACGTCGCGGAGACCGTAAAGCGAATCATCGTGGAACGGCTGGACCGCAAGCCCGAGGAAGTCACGTTGGAAGCGCGTATCATTGACGATCTCGGTGCGGACTCCTTGGATGTGACGGAGCTCTTGATGGCTCTCGAAGAGGAGTACAACATTGACATTGACGATGACGCCAACGAGATTCAAACCGTGGCCGACGCAGTAAAGTACATCGAATCAAAGCTTTAGCCTTGACACGCGCTCTGAAAAGCGCTTCTGGATAAATACGAAGCCTATTGCCCCCAGCCCGCGGCCGCTTTGTGGCCACGGGCTGGGTGTCACACCTCACTGTAGCTCAAAGGACTCATGCGGAATAAGGTCGTCATTACGGGAATGGGGGTCGTGTCGCCCGTCGGAAACGACATCAAGACTTTCTGGAACTCGCTCTGCGAAGGCCGTTGCGGCATCCATGCCATTCGCCATTTTGACGCCAGCGAACTGCCGACCCGCATTGCGGCCGAGGCCGAAGATGTCGTTCCCCGGGGTGTATCCGCCAAGGATCTGCGGCGCAAAGATCGCTACACCATCTTCGCGCTCGAAGCGGCCGATCAGGCTTGGGAACAAGCCGGCATCGACATGGCGCGCGAAACGCCGGGCCGTTGCGGCGTCATCGTGGGCAGCGGTATCGGCGGCTTGGCGACGCTGGACGAGCAAGTAAAGGTCTTCGCATCCGACGGCGCGCGGCGGGTTTCCCCGCTCATGATTCCCAAAGTCATTGCGAACATGGCCTCCGGCGAGATTGCCATCCGCTACGGCCTCCAGGGGCCCAACCGAGCCATCGTAACGGCCTGCGCCACGAGCACGCAGTGCATCGGCGATTCCGCGAACATGATCCGCTACGGCAAAGCCGACGTCATGCTTACCGGAGGCGCCGAAAGCTCCATCATCCCCTTTGGTATCGCCGGATTTGGCGCCATGAAAGCGCTGTCCTGCCGCAACGATGAGCCGGAACGGGCCAGCCGTCCGTTCGACTTGGATCGCGACGGGTTTGTCATGGGCGAAGGCGCGGGCATTCTGGTCCTCGAGTCCGAACAGCACGCGAAGGCGCGCGGCGCGGTCATCCTGGGCGAAGTCCTGGGCATGGGCGAATCGTGCGACGCCTACCACATCGTGGCGCCCAATCCCGATGGTGTCGGCGCGAAGACCGCCATGGAAGCGGCATTGGATGACTCGGGGGTCAATGCGGCGGACGTGGGCTACTACAACGCTCACGGCACCAGCACCAAGTACAACGACGCTGCCGAGAGTCTGGCGCTGCACATGGTGTTTGGGGAAACCACGCCACCGGTAAGCTCGACGAAGTCAATGACCGGGCATTTGCTCGGCGCGGCCGGCGCCATCGAAGCCATCGCCTGCGTATTGGCGCTTCGCGACGGCATCCTGCCTCCGAACATCAACTATGACAAACCGGATCCGGAATGCGACGTTGATATCATCGCCAATTCGGCGCGTGAAGCCAAAATCGACGTGGCCATGTCCACCTCTCTGGGTTTCGGCGGCCATAACGCATCCATACTGATGAAACGAGCATGACAAAGGACGATTCGAGCTCCGTCTCCGGCGGCGCCGGATCGCGGTCTGACGCGTTGCGGGAATTGGCGGCCCGCTTGGAACTGGGCGAGGTCAATCTTGAGTTGTTCGATCGCGCGCTCACGCACTCGTCTATCGCCTCGAACACCCGATCGCCCGCCCGCGACTACGAATCCCTCGAGTTCCTCGGCGACGCCGCCCTGGGGTTGGCCGTCGCGCATCACCTGTATATTTGCGCTCCCGACCGAACGCCCGGCGAATACAGCCGCATGCGCGCGGGGCTGGTGAACCGGCGTTGCCTGGCTCGCGTGGCGCACGGACTGCAAATCGCGCCGCTGATCCGTTTGGGCAAAGGCGAAGAGCATTCGGGCGGACGCGAGCGGATTTCGTTGCTGGCCGATTGCCTCGAGGCGATGATCGGCGCAGTCTACCTTGACCAAGGCTGGGAAGCCGCGCGCGCGTTTGTGATTCGCGTGTTTCAGGACGAGTTTGAGCGCGAGCGGGCCTCGGAACGCATCTGGGACTTCAAGTCCCGATTGCAGAACTATTGCCAAGCCCAACACATGGCGTTACCCGAATTCCGCCTGATCCGATCCGAGGGGCCGGACCATCTCAAGGAGTTTGAGATGGAAGTGGCGCTCGAATCCGTAGCAGTCGGCCGGGGTATCGGGATGAGCAAGAAAGAGGCCGAACAAAACGCCGCCCGCGTTGCGCTCAAACACGTCGGCGTGCTCAACGGCGATTGATCCAGGGGCCTCCAGCAAGACCACCCAACCCATATTGTAGCGCCGCCGTCTCGGCGGCGCCCGGGACGCTGTCACCTTGCCGGCGAGGACGCCGGCGCTACGTGATTGCACTCTTGCACGGGATCTTGCTGGAGACTCTCGGCCTCACGCAATCACAACGGCGTCACATCGCGCCGGGGGCGTATCCAGCAATCGTAGATGTACTCGAGGGCGGCGCCCGCGAAAACGAGCGTCAGGCATTCGACCGGAATCCGGTACCGCGAGTTGCTTCCCACATTGATTACCGCGTAGAGCGCCGTGTAACACACGGGGGCCGCGAGCAACGGAATCCACCGCTTGATTGATGCGGCTTCGACGATCATTCCCAATGCGATGAGCACCAGCGCGAGCGCCCACACCGCCATGTCGGGGTGATGAAACTGGGTCAACACGTTGCCCCGGCTGCATTGCGGACACGTTAGCCACGTCGGAAACCACCAGTAATATAGAGCCTTCTTGGCCGTGAGGACAGCCGTCTCGCGTGGATGCGCCGCCATGTACGCCACCGCGGCCCGGCCCAGAAACTGGTACGCCTCGGGCTCGCCCAGGCGCGCCAGGTTCACCTTGTCGATTTGCGACAGATGCTCGTTTGTATCGCCCACCGTCCCGTCCGGCCGCAGCACGGTCTGTGTCCCTTGCGCGCCCGGATGATTTCCCACCCACAGCACAAATCCGAATTGCGATTTCACCGGAATGAAGCGGTGGAAGACCGAGTAGTTGCGGTAGGTCCACGGCGCAATCACGAGGACCATGACGAGCGCGGAAATCAGCACGAACTCGGTCCTGCCGCGCTGCCATTTCTTCAGCGGTAACAAGAACGGCCAGGCGATTGCCCACGGGACGTAACAGAAGATCGCGGGATCGGTTAGCGCGCCGGCCCCGAGCGCAAGCCCCAGAAGAACGGCGTTGCGCGGCGTGGGCGCGTCGACCGCCGCCTGGCTGCGCCATACGCAAAGCAGCAGCGTCGCGGTGATGAGCACAATCGGGTGAATCGAAGTGGTGAGGTACACGTGCGTTGGGTAGAGGGCCAGGACGAATCCGGCGCAAAGGCTGGCCTTGGCGCTGAACGCGCGGCGCGCGATGAGCGCGAGCAGCACGCAGCTTGCCGCGCCGATCACGCTCTGGATGAATTGCAGCGCCGCGTACCCGGCGCCGTGGAAAAGCGCAAGACACCCGTACAGCGCATATACGTACGCCGGCGCCATGAACGCCGTCGGGCCAAACGGAACAAACCACGCCGACCCGCTGAAGCCGGTTCCGGCGAGCAGGCTCCGCGCCACGACGCCGTATTCCCAGTCGTGCGGCGAGGTCCAGTCGTGTACCGCAACGACGGTGATAACACGCGCCAGCAGCGCGATCCAGAATACACGCCACGCCGCGCGCCGCATGGAATTCGGCGTTTCGCTGACATCCAACACTCGTTCAATCCAGTCGCGCCACATGGCCCGCATCGTAACACAACGACCGTAATGCGGAACAGAACGGAACGGCTGGAACCAAGGTTGTGTCTTCGATAGCGTACCTACGCCTATCTCGTAAGGAATTCCTTGCGGGAGGGACTGGGCGAGCGCCGCATCTGTTACTGTTCCGGCTGCAGTTGATCCCGGTATTTGCGGTAGAGGCCGCGGAACTGGTTGTAGGTGAGCCCCAGCAGTTCGGAGGCGCGGTGCTGGTTGTAGCGGGCGCGTTTGAGCGCGTGATTCAGCATGCGCAGTTCGACGGCCTGCACCGCCTGTTCAAAGGTTACATCGAGGGATTCCTCGACGGCGCTTCCGGAAGGTTTCGCTTCTCCGGTTGAGGGTTTCGGCGCAACCGGCTCGCGTGCGGCCGGCTCGGCCCGGTACGGCGAATCGAAGGGATCGAAAACGATCTCGGTGTCGGCGATGATCGCGTCGTCGGAGCGGTACACGGCGCGTTCGATCACGTTCTTGAGCTCGCGCACATTTCCCGGCCAGGGATACTCTTCGAGGAGGCGTGCGGCGTCTTCCGTTATCACCGGCAGATCGCTCCAACCCAGTTCATGCGCCATTCGCAAGGCAAAATGGTTTGCCAGCAGCATGATGTCCTCGCGACGTTCGCGCAGCGGGGGAACGAATATGACTTCGAAGGACAGCCGATCCAACAGGTCGCGCATGAAGCGTCCCTCGGCGGCCAAGTCCCGCAAATCGGAGTTGGTCGCGCCCACGATGCGCACATCGACCCGGATAGCCTGCGAACTGCCGACCCGCTCAAACCCTCCGTATTCAACCACGCGCAGGATCTTCTCCTGAGTCTCGACGGGGATATTGCCGATCTCATCGAGAAAAAGTGTGCCCCCGTTGGCGGCCTCGAACCGTCCCGTACGACGTTGGGCCGCGCCCGTAAACGCCCCTGCCTCGTGCCCGAACAACTCGGATTCGATCAAGGTGGGTGAGAGCGCGGAGCAGTTCAGCGAGACCAAGGGCTCTTCCCACCGTTTGGACAGGAAGTGGACGCGCGCGGCGGCGAGTTCCTTACCCGATCCGCGCTCGCCAACCAGCAGGACAGGCCGGTTTACCCGAGCAACCCGCGAGATTTGTTTTTGAAACTCCAGGTAGGCCTCGGACCGTCCTAATCCTTCAGTAGGCGGTTCCTGGGAGCCGCCGTTGTGGCGTACCGGAGCGTTTCGTGATTCGGCCATAGCTTATTTTACCACAGGTTGGCCAATAAGACCATTATATGTTGCGCGGAATCTGTTTCGTAAAGGCCGAGAATAGGTCACATTTCCGTAACATACTGCGCATACGCTAGTTATGAGTAATGCTCCGATTGGCATGTCCGTTGCTCTCTTGGCAGGTGTCAGAGAGAGAAAGAAAGGATGGAGGGAACATGAGTAACGATCTTGGGCGCACGGTAGCTTTGGACCAGCGACGGTTCACGCGCGTTCCTCATCGGGGAGACGTTTCGTACCGGTATGCTGCAAACGACGCCGCAACTGCGGTGTGCGTGGATGTATCGCATGGCGGTGTTTGCCTGGCCATGGGCCGGTATCTCCGGCCGGGACGGTTTGTCTTACTGGCGTTCACAACGGCGGCGGATTCGGATTCGACAGTCGAGTTGAAGGCGCAGATAGTCTGGTGCCGTCCGACGGACGAGCCGCACGTGTTTCAAGCCGGCGTGAACATTTTTCACGATGAACCGGACGTGTCGGTAATCATGTCCGAGCTGTTGTATCAGGCGCTGGTAAACGGCGGGCACATCGAAGCGGGCAAAGGCCGTCACCAACGAACAGGCTGGAGCGTCAATGGACAGCCTTCGGCGAGTCCCTTTATGAACCAGCCCGGGGCCGATTGCGCTACGGGCGGTCTTCCCGGTCGGGGCGTCAGCGCCCCGATGGCCGGGAGAAGTGTGAGCAAGTTTGAGAAGGCGGTAGTCTAGCAACCAAGGAGTGCTTGTCATGGGTATTTTCACACGGGTACGCGACATCATCAATTCCAACATCAACTCGATGCTGGACAAGGCGGAAGATCCGGAAAAGCTGGTCAAGTTGATGATCCAGGAAATGGAAGACACCTTGGTCGAGATCAAGGCGTCGTGCGCGGGCGCGATGGCCACCAAGAAACGCATCCAGCGCGACCTCGAGGAAGCGCAAGGACGCGCGGACGACTGGGCGCGCAAGGCGCAACTGGCGGTCGATAAGGGCCGCGAAGATCTCGCCCGGGAAGCCCTGCTCGAGAAACGGCGCTTCGCGGAGCGCGTCCACACCCTCGAAAAGGAGTCCGTGCAGTGCGACTCGATCATTAGCCAGTATCAGACGGACATTACGCAGCTCGAAGACAAACTGGCGACCGCGCGCGAACGTCAGCGCGTATTGGTCCAGCGCCACATCCACGCTTTGCGCAAGAAGCGCGCGCAGCAGGATATCCGCAAGGCCGACACGTCGGACGCGATGCTCCGCTTCGAGCACTTCGAGAATCGTATCGAGCGCATGGAAGCCGAGGCCGACCTCGTGAACTTCGGGCGCAAGCCGTCTCTGGAAGAGGAGTTTGCCAGCCTGACCACGGATGAGGAACTCGAAAAAGAGCTGGCCGAATTGAAGGCCGGCGCGAACAAGTCCGCATAGTGAAACTGGTTAGTCGTCTGGGAAGAGGCGGTAGACATCGCGGGGCCGTGCGCAGAGATAACGCCGCGTCCCCAGAATCGAGGGATGAATGAGTCCGGGCAATATTGACATCGTAGGGCTGGTGGCCGTTGCGGGCTTCTTCGGCGTAGCGCTGGTGGCCGTGCTGGGCGGTCTCGTGATCGCCGCCATCAAAACGCTGAAAGGCGGCTCGTCGAAGAAGACGCGCGCGGTCGAGGCCGAGGAAGCCAAGCTGATGCAACAGATCCACGCGGGACTTGCGCGCATGGAACAGCGCGTGGAAGCGCTCGAGACCTTGCTGCTCGAGTCCGGAAGAAATACGGCAGGGCGGGCGCCAAAGTGATACTACGCCGCCAGGGAGAGATCCATGTTCGGAATAGGTGTCGGAGAGTTGACCATACTTGTCGTCATCGTACTGATCTTCGGCCTGCCGGTGCTGATAGTAATTGGCCTGGTGCGGCTCTTGATGAATGGCGGTTCGCGAAGATCGCGCGAAACGGACGCTGAAGAAACGCGCATTATTCAGGAAATCTATTCCGGGATGGCGCGGCTGGAACGGCGGGTCGAATCGCTAGAGACAATACTGTTGGACTCAAGTGGCGCCGGAGCGGGCAAATGACGGGCGCGGGGAGCGTATGCGGTGGCGATTACAGCGTTGGAACTGGTGCTCGGCGCGATAGTTGTTGGGCTGGTAATTGCGGTTATTCAATCGACGCGGCGCCAGCGGGACATGGCCGGTAGCGAGCAAGAACAATTGAACGTAATTCACGAAATCCAATCGGGAATGACACGACTGGAACAACGCGTCGAAGCGCTGGAAACCCTGTTGCTCGAGCGTCCACATAAGGGAGATATGAAATGACATACCAAACACGGGAAAGCCGGAAGCTGTACCGCTCACGCAATGGTGTCATCTTTGGCGTATGCAGAGGCGTTGCCGAGTATATGGGGTTTGACGTGTTCTGGACCCGCGTCGCGGCGCTGGCGGTGCTGTTCTTTGTTTGGCCAGTGCTTGGCTGGGTCTATGTACTGGCGGCGCTGCTGATGAAACCAGAGCCGGTTATTCCTTTGACTTCGGAAGAAGACAGCGAGTTCTACGATTCGTACACGCGTTCGCGGACGATGGCCCTCCATCGTCTCAAGCGCACGTTTGATGCGTTGGATCGGCGCATACAACGCATGGAGAGCATCGTGACTGCCCGGGACTACGATTGGGACCGGCGTCTCAGCGAATAGTCCCGTCTTCCCACACGATAGCCACTTCCAACCCGCGCCGCCGAGACGCTCCCTATCTCTCCCGGGAGCGTCTCGCATTTTCTTATTCGCCCATCTGATCCGTCCGATCCGTCCGATCCGCCCGAGCGCACCCATCCCGCCACCGCGCATGAATTACCGAACGGAAATGTTCCGGTAATCCGCCCGTTAGCATTTTCCTGATAACCTTTGGAACTAGATTGAGACCGTCAGGCGCCGGTCGGCGACGACGGACGGTGGACCAACCATCAGTGTGAGTTCACAGTAGGAATGGAGCGATTCGAGAATGAAGCATCTTAAGACGGTTAGCGCACAGGTTCCCGCAAAAGCATTGGGTCTACCAGGCCTTCTTCTTCTGAAAGATTTCTTTCGGAAGCACCGTACCCCGACCCCCTAAAGGCGCCCCCCCCCCCGCCTTCAGACGCCCGCGGCTTTCCCCAGGCCGCGGGCCTTCTGTTTTTTGTTCGGCCATCCTTGTCCGACCTCTCTGACGTGTCGGACGTGTCGGACTAGCTAGGCGCGCTCCAGATGAACATTCTCGGTGCGTCCCTCCGCGGCTGGCGCATGACGGCTCAGCCACGTTTCTCCCACGGGGGCGAAGCGACCGCGCAATTCTTTCCCGGCCACACGGAAACACACCATGCGCGGTCCGCCAAAGTTCACCGGCGGATTGCCCATCCACCAGTCGTCGGTGAGGGTGGCCTGTTTCATGTCCTCAACGAGTTTAGCGACGTCTTCCGGCGTAGGGGTGAAGCGGAGTTCGGCGCCGATGCTGGCGGCGTAGCGGCGGTATTCGGACTCCGGCAATTCGCGCTCGCGGTCGAAATCAACCAGACGCATACCAACGAGAAGGTGATCGTTGCAGTGCTCGACGCGCAGCACGGGCATGTACAGCGTGGGGTCCACGGCGCAAAACTTGAGTCCGAGAGACACCTTGCCGCTGCGGATGACCACGGGGGAAGAGGGGCAGGCCTCGTGGCCGGAACGGACGCGGCCTCCGTCCACCAGGACTTCGTCCACCGTGTCCAGACGCGGCACGACGACAGTGGCTTCAAGACTCTTCACATAGGCGCGTTCTTGGCCCTTGGGCACATACACGATTAACGCGGTAGGGCCGGACTGAAACGCGAAGGGCCGGCCATCGTCCGCCCAGTACGACTTGTTCATCACCATCGTGTTTCCATTCAGGTGATTCCGGTAGCGGTAGTTTCCCGTGCCAGGCCGCCGCGCGTTCTGGATGAAGCGCGTGAAGGCGTGGCCGAGATCATTGAGTTTGGTTACGGGTTCACCGGTGCGGGTCCACTGCGCGAGATAGCTGGCGTTCTGCATGCCGTGGCCATGGGGGCGCGTGGCCGTGCCGACGGCGAGGTGTTTATCCATCCACGTCGTGACTTCCGCGACGCCGCCGGGTACCCAGGTCGTGCCGACGTGGTAGTCGACCTGCTCGGCGCGCGCGACGACGGTAACGGGGAGTTGCTTGTCCAGCGCGATGGATTTCACGTCGGGATAATCGTCTGCATAGGCCGAGGCGATGCCGCCGCAATTAAGCTCAAATTCGTGATTGTATTTTCCGGGGATGGATTCATCGTAGAACGAGCCCCAGCGAATATCGAGGACGAAACTCAGCAGCGTGCCGCCGCCAACAAGACCGTCGTGATAGATCCGGCTCCACGGACCGGCGGGCACGCGGAGCGTGGGATGGAAGCGCCACGCGAGTTCGGTCCAAAGGTGGCGTTCGAGGCGCTCGGCCAGCGCGGACGTGCGCGGTTCGCCGATGAACTGAATGGTGCGGAGCATCTGGAACGTCACCGCGTGATAGACGGGGCTGTTGAACTCGGGCAACGTGCCATGATCGGCGACCATATCGGTGAGGCGCTGCAACGCGTCGAGTCCGCCCTCGACAAGGTCGCGTTCACCAAACCAATGGCCGGCGGCGATACGGACCGTCCACGTTTGCAGCGGGAGGTTGATGTTGCGCCCCGCGATGATGTCTTCCGCGGGAACGTCAATGAATTCCTCGATGGACTGACGAAGTATGTCGCGCGTGTCCGCTTCAAGGCACGAGTCGAACTTCAACAACGCAACAATGGCGGCGTTGAGACTGAATCCGTCCTTCACGGGGCCGAGGCGCTGGAGGATGGCGTTGCCGCGCGCGATGCGTTCGGGTTCGCCGCTCGCGAAATAGGCGACCGCGCCGAAAATGGTTTCGCGTTCGGATACGTCAATGAACGCGTCCGTGCTGACTTTCCCGAGTTCCTCGTTGTAGTGCGTGTCGGTATAGTGACACGCCAACGCTATCGCTCGGCGTTTCGCGGCCTCAGGGTCGTGGGGCATGGGGCTCCTTCTGAAAAACATAGGTCGTATACGACCTATAGGACCTATGGTTCAATCACCAGCACATTGTGAATCGCCAACCCGCCAATCCTCGCGGTGAGAGTCCCGTCTTTCCAACTCCATTCCAGCCCCGCTTCGTCAGGCGCCACATAGCAGCGCTTCGGACTTGCCGCGAGCGGAATGGACACGCTGAACGGACCCGCGTCGGGAACGCTTTCGACCATGTGCCGATTCGGGGCGGTGTAGCCGGCCGCGGAACGGTTGACCAATTGGATCAACAGACGCGTGTCCTTTTTGCGCGCCGACATTTCGATCCACCACGGGCCGTCCACTTTAGCGGCAGGCGCATCGAGCGCGGCCAGCGCGCCGCCGATGAAGCAGCGGAGCCGGGGGAAGTGCGCGCGAACGTAGGAGCGGAAGACGGGACCGTGAATGGCGACGACCACGCCCTTCCCCACGCGATTAACGGTGGCGGCGGGTGTCCCGGCTTGGTCGAGGGCGGGGTCTTGCTGCTTGAGCAGCGGCGCGAGTTCCGTAGCGCCTGCGAGCGTGACGTTCTGCCACGGACCCGGCACGATGACGCTGCCGCCGTCGGCGGGGACGTAGGCTTTGTCGTGTTGACCCTCCGCGATCTTAACGCCGGCCAGTTCGGGATATTCTTGGGCGGTGTTGGCGCCGCTCACGAGAAGATGGCCACCGTTTTGCACATAGGTCTTCAACGCATCAATTACGTTCGCAGGCAGGCCCTCTTGTTCCGGGACGATGACAATGGGGTACGCGCTCATGCGGGCCACGAGGGCTTCCTCATTGAGAAGGTCAGCGGAATAGCCATTTTCGAGGACGGCGTGAAGCGCGCCTTCGATGGGGTAATTGGCCCACGCGAAATTGTACAGCGGCTGATTGTTCTTGTAGAAGAAGGTCTCGCTGTGCAGGATGGCGACCTGCGGAATCGTTTCGGTCTGGTGGCACAGCGCCTGCCGTTTCCGGCAAAACGCGGCGACCTGGGCAAGCACGTCCTGATGCCAATCGGTCAGGCGTCCGGAACGTTGGGGCACGTCATAGATAAATGTCGCGCCGCCCTGCGCGAGCACTTCTGAAAGTTCCTGGCAGAGATGCGGCACGGTCTTGGTGGTCCAGCCTTGTTCGTCCGTGGTGAGGAAGGACCACGCCATGAGGTCCCACGGTTTTCTGCGGCCGGCCAGGAAGCGGGCCTCGGCGCAAGCGCGTTCGGCGCCAAACGAAGGACTGAAATCCCCGCTGAGATAGTCCAACGGGACCTTCATTTCCTCGGGCTGCCGCTCTTGGCGTGCAACGCGGTAGTGACCTTCGTGACGTGTTCCGTGAAGAGGTCGCGCTGGAAGGCGAGCCACTCGTCCCAATGCGGGTCACCCTTCTTCATGGGGATCTCGGCAGTGCTGGTCCGCTTGGTGAATTCCGCTTTGCACCGGTCCGAGTAACACGGCGCGCTGGCCCAATTCTCGCCGTCAATCCACACGCCATCAATGTCGTAGTTCTCGATGACCTCGAGGAGCTGCGGAATCATGAGTTTCTCGGTGTAATCGCTTAACGGATCGGTGTTGTTCGGGTCGGGCTTGCCGTCCTCCGCGATGCGCGCCCACTCGGAATGGAGTTGGATGGCCCGAGTGTCCCATACGCCGGAATAATGGATCGAGAGCGGAATGCCCATGTCCTTGGTCACTTTGCGCCAGACCTTGAGCGCGTCGTTGACAATCCCCGGCGAGGGCGAGCCGACTTTGGTCGGATAGCCGGCCCAGCCTGGATGGCCCTTGCAGTCGTACTGCACGAAGTCCGGCTTAACCTTCTCGAGTTCGGCGCGAATGCCTTCGTAGGTCGTTTCCCGGCCCAGCTCGGTGTCCTTCTCGTTCGGGTGGAGGTCATAGTGAAGGCCGAAGAACGCATTCTTATGCCATCCCGCATCTGGCGCGCCCGTTACAAGTCCTCCAATCGCGACTAGACTTATCAGCGTTATACTCATGATTAGGTTTTTCTCCCCGCGTTCCTGATCTGCTCGTTTATTTCGGCCAGTGTTATTGGACGTTCGTCTCTTTCGGTTTCACCCCATCGCTCTTTCCACGCCACGTCGTCCCAATTGTCCCACGTCCAGTCCACGTACTTCCCCTCCTGATCGAACAGGTAGCAAGTGTATCCCGACGGCGCTGTACCAAATGGTGGCCGGCGCTTGGCTTCGTAGTAGCGCTGGCCATCCTTTTCGAGAACCACGTAAGCGTAATCGGTTCCCATCCGTGACTCAAAATCCGCAAGCGTCTTCATTTCCGTCGGAGGCTGCGACCAGTGGAAAGAAATCCATCGGAGACCCCAGCAGCAGGGCGCCAACAGCATCATAATCAAACATGGAGAAACAGCAACGAAACCAAAAACTAGACCCC
>JACRLJ010000151.1 GCA_016215105.1 Candidatus Hydrogenedentota bacterium | reverse complement strand
CCGTGCCCGCCACGGGCTCGAAACGAACGCCCACAATTACCTTGCCCGGATTCGGGTTTTCCCAGGCCCAGATCCAATTCACCCAGGGGCCCATGTCAGGCATCGCGGCCCGGGTTTGGCTCCAGCCCCAGATCATGCCCTGCGAAGGTGACGCGTCGACGGGGGCTTGTTCCTGGACCGGCCGAACGGGATGCGGTTTGTGATGACCCACCGCTTCAAAACAATTCTCACCCCAACCGCGGTTGAACATTCCGATCTGGTGACGGCGGCGAATCGGAAGCGTTTCCTGAGACCCGTCGGCGTACAAGATCACATAGTCGGCGACGCGCTCGCGTAAGCGGCCCACTCCCCGAGTGGGCGAGACGAACCCGTGCTGGTTCCATTCCAAAAGCTCGGAATCCGTGGTGTGGAGAAAGACCAGCCATGGCGCCTTTACCGGCTTTAGCTTTATCTCGACGGGCTTTTCTCTGAGCAGGACGACCCGGTCAACGGTGAACGGTATACCCCAACTGGTACACGCCCCGCGGGGCGCGTGCGGTATAGAGCGTGTCATCCGCTCCGATAGCTTGGCCTTGGCGAGATCGTCGAACGTCGCATTGCCCCTGAACAACAGCGGCTTGAACAACGGTGAGCGTGGTCCATCGTGCAATTCAGGCATGGCGGTGCTCCTCCACGGTTTTGCTCTCGATTGGGGCGGCGCCCGTTCGGTGGCGCATTAATCCCCAACGACTCGCTCGGAGTTCCACGGCGCCTAGAGTTTCGCCATGTACTCCGCGCTGATCCTGGCGCTCTCCAGAGAATCCACCGGACACGTGTCCTGTTCGACGATAAACCATTTCGTACCGGCGGCTTTTCCGGCCGCAATTACGGCCGGCATGTCGATTATGCCGCAGCCGACCTCGCTGAACGTGCGCGATTCGCCTTTGGCCATGTCCTTGATGTGCAGCAAGGGGCAGCGGCCGGCGTACTTCTTGATGTATGCCACCGGGTCTTCATTGCCGTACTTGACCCAATAGACGTCGATTTGCGCCGCGAGATTTTCCGGCTTGGTGTTCTGATAGAGCAGGTCGAGCGCGTAGACGCCGTCAAACTTCTCGAATTCGTGCGCGTGATTGTGGTAGCAGAATTGAACGCCCGCCGCGTGGAGTTTGCCACCAATCGAGTCGAGAACCTTCGCGTTGGCCAGCCAGCCCGCCTTGTCCTTCGCGTTCCACGAGATCGCCGCGTACTTGATGCCAAACTCGTTGAGCATGGCGACCGTGGGCGCGGTGTCTTTCCAAAGCTCTTCGACGCTGACGTGCGCGCTGATCGCGGTGAGACCCGCGTCCGTAACGAGTTTCTTGAACTCCGGCGCGGTCCGCCCGGCGAGTCCGGCCAGTTCGACATAGTCGTATCCCGCCGCTTTGACTCTCTTCAGCGTTTCCGGCGCGTCCTTATCCATGTAGTCGCGAACGGTGTAAAGTTGTATCGCAAAGGGAAGCTTGCCCATGGTGTTACTCCTTTGATCTAGCCTCAGTGCAGCCCGCTACTGTATATACATTCCAAAGCCCGGCTTTGGAAAAGCCGGACTACTCGACCCACTTTCGTTATGGCGCCAAATTCGACTTCAAAAACTCGTAGCTGATGCGCGCGTCTTCGAGAGGATCGCCGTCGCAGTCGTCCTGCTCATAGATGAGCCACTGGACACCCGTATCGCGCGCGGCATCAAGAATCGCGGGCCAGTCTAATTCGCCAGCGCCCAACGGAACCATCCTCGGGCGGCCCTCCGGCCCGCCGTGCAGTAGCGCGTCTTTCACATGAATTACTGGACAACGTCCCGCATAGCGCCTCAAGTAGGCCGCAGGATCCTCCCCGCCCACATAGACCCACGCCGTATCCAACTCAGCGTAAACATTGGCGGGCGACGCGGTGTCGTACAGGATATCGAGCTTGTACCGGGAATCGCCATCGAAACGCTCAAACTCGAACGCGTGATTGTGGTACGAGTAGCGGATGCCTTCACGCCGCAACTTGGCGCCCAGCGCATCCAGACGCCGCGCTCCCGCCAGCCAACCCTCGAGCGTATCGCGGCACTCGGTCATCATCGATCCCGGCGCCAAATCAGACACGCCAACGGTCTTCCAGAATGCGACCGATCCTTCAAAGTCCTGCTCGAACTTCTCCACGGAATAGTGGCCCGCGATGGCGGTGAGCTCCGCTGCGTCAAGCGCCTTGCGAATATCCGCGGCAGGCAATTCCGGCATACCGCTCCACTGCACGTAGCGAAATCCGATGTCATGCGCGCGCTTCAAGGTATCGAGCGCGCTCCGCTTCGCGGGTTCGCGCACGGTATAAAGCTGTAAGGCAATTCCGGGGGCAGTCACGACAGACTCTCCATCGTCTCAATTCACGGATCGCATTGTCCACTCCGCGGCGAACCAAGTCAACCCGCCATCCTTGCCGCGCGACAGTAGAAGCTGCGTTGACAACGCCCTGCAACACCTTCATGATAGCGGCAACCTTGCCCGCCGCGGCCGCGGGCGAGCGCATACAAACACTCTTGGCGAAGTTGCGTGCAGATTCTTGCCGACGTTTGAAGTGTCAGGAAGGGGTTTATGACGTGACCCGTACTCGCCTCTTGTTTGTGATTCGATGCTTCGCGCTCGTGGTCCCGCCGCTATTCATAGGGCAACTTGCGCGCGCGTCCGACGGAAATGAACTCTCTGCAATCGGCGCCATTCAAAGCGGCTCCGCCGGCGCAGGAATCGCCAGCCCACAGGACACGACCTGGGTGTTACTGAATCCTGCCGGCATGGTCGAGCTTGGCAAGCGCCTGGATATTACATTCGAGCTTCTCTTCCTCGAGCGCGGGATGACACCGGCGGGATTCCCCCTGGCTGCCAATCCGCTGGCGGGCCACCAGCAAGATAACAGTCCAATCGAGATTCCCTCGTTCGGAATGACCATTCCCTTGGACGACAGCGATTCACTTGGCTTCGGGATATTTGGCGTTCAGGGCAATAACACGAAGTACCACAGGCCACGCTCGGTCCCGGGCTATCTGGGCAACGGCGACCGGCGCAGCGAGTTGCAGGTCGCAAAGATGCCGCTCGCGTATGCGCATCAATTCGACAACGGCTGGACCGTTGGCGGGTCCATTCTTGGTATCGCGACCGAGTTTCGCACCGATAGCCTAACGCTACGGCTTCACGAGACCGAAGGAGACTGGCGCCGCGACTATGCTCTTGGCATTGGGTTTCAGATTGGTGTCTGCAAGCAATGGCAGGACTTCAGCTTCGCCGCATCGTACACATCCCGCCAGTCTATTGGCCAGTACCGGAAGTATTCCGATGTGGTGAAATGGAATCTGGATCAACCTCAAAAGTTTCAAATTGGAGCCGCGTATCGCCCCACGGACAAACTGGAATTCGTGGCCGACTACAAGTGGGTTGATTGGTATCCGATCAAGCAACTCAGCGAGAAGACGAGCAAGAACGTGCTCGGCTGGCGGCACCAAAGCATCGTCAAGGTCGGCGCTACTTACAAGCGTAACGAAACGTGGACGCCCCGCGCCGTGGACGCTCCGCGCCGGTTTAGCCCACGGCAATTCCGCCATTCCCGACGAGTTCATTTTTGCCAACGCGCTGACGCCAGCCTTGGGAGAAAACCATCTCGGACTTGGATTCACGTATGCCGTTAACGCGAACCTGGAGTACAGCTTCGCCTACCGCCATTGTTTTCGGGAAGAACAAGCGGACAACGGTCGTGGCGATATCTTTTCCAAACTCGGACGCGGTTCCAAGGCCAATTATGAAGAGAATGGATTCATCGTCCAATACTCGTACAAGTGGTAGGTATAGCTTCTTTGTCCGCAACTTCCACGTTGTTCGCGTAGATGTTGCGGACAAAGAAGTCATACCAATAACTGTGCCGTTGCGGCCAGGCCGCCTTAGGGTTGTCCTGTCATCCCTTTCTTTGGCCGCGCGATCGGCGAACCGTGCGCGCTGAAAACGAAGTAACGGTATTGGCGTTGAGATTCAAGAGAACTTCGAGCTCGATTGCGCATAATCAGCTCGTCCTTGTGTGCATGAACCGCGCGCCTCTTGAGGCGTGGCCAGAAAGCCTCCTCTTACCGCGAACCGACAAGACCGAGTGCTGGAGTTAAACAACCTACAGATGCTTTCTGGCCGCGCCGCGCCAAATAGCCGGCCTTCTGGCTGAACTCCTAGACACGCCCGCGTTGCAGCCGGATTTTCCACACGTACCTGCAAAGTACCAGTTGCATGAGCGCCGCGCCGGCTGTGTTCGCTATCACATCGGATAGACTGGAGGTTCGCATGGGTACAAAGGACTGGTGAAACTCATCGGAAACGCCGTACACGGCGGCAAGAAGAATGGGCGCGAAGAACTGGCGCGCAGAGGAGACGGGTTTGCCGGATCTCCGAATGCCTACGGAAACCACCGCCGCCAGTCCGCCGTACAACAGCATGTGGGCCGCTTTGTCGTCTCCGGCGAAATGTATACCAGTCTTGTTGGGCTGCGGCAGCGACGATTCCCAGAATATCGCCGCGCAGTAGATCAGGGTCGCTAAGACGTACCGTGCCCTCAATGGCATTCTCCAGATTCTCGTTTGGGATCATGCTCGCGCCGCGGCGCTGCTGGAGATCGTGATTATCCGGCTCCAGCGGTACGCGGTCAACTACGCGTTCAGATCGCGTAGTCGGCCGCGAAAATGTGAAGGTTCTTGGGAGAGACGAAGACGTGCTCGCCAACGGAGAGGGCGAGTTCGCGAAACTGATCTTTGGTGAGCTCGGCCTCGAGTGAATCCTGGGTGTCGCGGCGGAGCAGTTCAAGACGCACAACCGGACCGACCGGATGAATGTGTTGCACGATCGCCTCAATAGTCGAGCCGTTTGTTCTGGCGCGTTGGACATCGAGGTCATAAGGACGAACATAGCCGATGGCAGCGCGCTCTTCACCCGCGAGGGCATCGGGCGCGGCAACTTTGAGCGAGCCGCTTTGGAGATTGCCACCGACAATACGGCCGTGGAAGAGATTCACGTTGCCGAGGAAGTTGTAGACGAACGGCGACGCAGGATGCTCGTAGACCTGTTCGGGCGCGCCGAATTGCTCGACTTGGCCGTGGTTCATGACGACGACGTGGTCGGCGACCTCGAGGGCCTCGTCCTGATCGTGGGTCACAAAAACACTGGTGACGTGGATTTCGTCGTGGAGCCGCCGCAACCAGCGGCGGAGGTCTTTACGCACTTTCGCGTCGAGCGCCCCGAATGGTTCATCGAGAAGTAACACCTTGGGCTCGACCGCCAAGGCCCGGGCTAGCGCGATGCGTTGCCGTTGCCCTCCGGACAGTTGGGACGGATAGCGGTCCGCCAGCCATTCGAGTTGAACCAGTTCCAGTAGCCGTGTCACCTTTTGACGAATCACCTCGTTTGATGGCCGTTGCGGACGCGGCTTCACGCGCAAGCCAAAGGCCACGTTCTCGAACACGGTCATGTGGCGAAACAGAGCGTAGTGTTGAAACACGAAACCGACTTTGCGATCGCTCACGCTGGACTGGGTCGCGTCTTCGCCATGAAACAGAATGCTTCCGCTGTCGGGCGTTTCCAAACCGGCGATGATGCGCAACAGGGTCGTCTTTCCGCAGCCGGACGGTCCCAATGCGGCCACGAGTTCTCCGCTCTTGACCTCGAGGCTGACGTCCTTGAGCGCCTGGAACTTCCCGAAGGACTTGCTGATGTTTCGCACTTCGATACTCATGGCGTGAGAGACTCCTGAATTTCAACGAGTTCCTTGCGGTCCCGTTGGGTCCTCCATTCGACGGCGGTCTTTGCGATCAACGTGACCAATGCAAGCAAGGCCAGAAGCGAGGCGACAGCGAACGCCGCCGCCGGATTGTACTCGTTGTACAGTACTTCCACGTGGAGCGGCATGGTGTTGGTGATGCCGCGGATGTGTCCCGACACGACGGACACCGCCCCAAACTCGCCCATCGCGCGCGCGTTGCAGAGAATTACGCCGTAGAGCAGGCCCCACTTGATGTTGGGCAGTGTGACGCGAAAGAACGTCTGAAAGCCCGATGCGCCAAGGGACACCGCCGCCTCCTCTTCTTCCGTTCCTTGTTCGTGCATCAACGGAATCAGTTCGCGGGCGACGAAGGGGAAGGTCACGAAAACCGTGGCCAAGACAATACCCGGCACGGCGAAAATGATCTTGATGTCGTGATCATTCAGCCAAGGGCCGAAGAGACCCTGCAAACCGAACAGTAGGACGTATATGAGGCCCGAGATCACCGGCGACACCGCAAATGGAAGATCGATCAGCGTGATCAGGAAGCTCTTGCCGCGGAACTCGTACTTGGCGATGGCCCACGCGGCGGCTACGCCAAATACGAGGTTCAGGAATACGCTGATCGAGGCCGCGGTCACGGTGAGACGCACCGCCGCCAGCGCATCGGGTTCAGTGACGGCTTTTCCATAGGCCCCGAGACCTTTGGACAATGCCTCGATGAATACGACTGCGAGTGGCAGCAGCAGGAACACGCCGAGAAACGCCAGCGCAATAGCGGTCAGAAGCCACCGTACCCACACGGGTTCGGTGATCGTTGGCCGTTGCGGCCGGGGCGCGGCCTCTTTCACAGTCATTGTGATTTTCCCGTCCGACCTGTCAGACCCGTCCGACCTGTCGGTCCTGTCAGATCACCAGTGACATTACCAAGGTCTATGTTCATCGCGCTCCGTATTTCCGCCGGTTCCACCACTGCAACGCGTTAATTGCGAATAGCAGCACAAATGAAAGCAGCAACATCACAACGGCTACCGCCGTCGCTCCTGCGTAGTCGTACTGTTCGAGTTTGGTCATGATGAGTAACGGAGCGATCTCCGTGCGCATGGGCATATTTCCGGAGATGAACACCACCGACCCGTACTCGCCGACGGCGCGGGCGAAGGCCAAAGCGATACCCGTCAAGACTGACGGCAGGAGCGACGGAAAGATCACCTTGCGAAACGTCTGCAGTCGGTTTGCGCCCAAGCTTGCCGCGGCCTCTTCGACTTCGACGCCGAGGTCCTGCAGCACCGGCTGTACCGTTCGCACGACGAACGGCAATCCGATGAACGTGAGCGCGATGGTCACTCCCAAAGGCGTGAACGCCGCCTGAATACCCAGGGGGTCGAGTAACTGTCCCATCCAGCCGTTCTTGGCGTAGAGCGTTGTCAACGCAATACCCGCGACCGACGTGGGCAACGCGAAGGGCAGGTCGACGAGGGCGTCGACGATTCGCTTGCCCCAGAAGCGGTATCGCACCAAGACCCACGCGACAAGCAACCCCATTACACCATTGATTGCCGCGGCAATGAGCGAGGCGCCGAAGCTCAGTTTGAACGACGCAAGCACCCGTGGTGACGTTACCTCCTCCCAAAACGCTGCCAGGGTGAGGCTGGCTGTTTTCAGGAAAAGCGTGGTCAGCGGTATGAGCACGATAAGGCTCAGATACAACAGGGAATAGCCCAGCGTGATTCCAAACCCCGGAATCACGCTGCGCCGTTTCAAGAGCACCGTCATACAAGAACCTCTAAGTGACTCGCACTCGACTTTCCAAATTCATGCCGCAATAGTTCCTCCCGGCAATTCTGAATTCTTAATTCGTAATTGTTAATTCTCACTTCCCGGGTTGGTAGATCTGATCGAACACGCCCTTATCGGCGAAGTGGACGTCTTGTGCCTTCTTCCAACCACCGAAAATGGGGTCGTCAATCGTAATGAGGTCAATCCTCGGAAATTGAGCCGCATACTTGGCCGCGACGGCTTCGAGCCGGGGACGATAGAAGTTCTTCGCGGCGATCTCCTGTCCTTCGGAGGTGTAGAGGTACTCGAGATAGGCTTTCGCAACTTCCGCGTTGCCCTGTTTCTTGGCGACGCGATCGACAACGGCGACGGGCGGCTCGGCAAGGATGCTGAAGGGCGGAGTGACGATTTCGACCGCGCCTTTGCCGAGCTCATTGATCGCGAGAAAGGCTTCATTCTCCCACGTGAGAAGCACGTCGCCGATCTTGCGTTCAACAAAAGTCGTGGTCGAACCACGGGCGCCGGAATCCAGGACGGGCACGTTCTTGAACAGCGCGTTAACGAATTCTTTGGCCTTGGCCTCGTCATTGTTGTTGTGTTTCAGCGCGTATGCCCAGGCGGCAAGGTAGTTCCAACGGGCGCCGCCGGAGGTCTTCGGGTTCGGCGTAATGACCGAGACGCCCGGCTTGACCAAGTCGTCCCAATCCTTGACGCCCTTGGGATTGCCCTTCCGCACGAGGAAAACTATCGTGGACGTATACGGCGTACTGTTATTCGGCAGCAGGGTCTGCCAGTTAGAGGGAAGTATCCCGCCTCCGCGCAGGGCAATCTGATCGACATCGTACGCAAGCGCGAGCGTCACAACGTCCGCCGACAGCCCGTCGATTACCGCGCGGGCCTGTTTGCCTGAGCCGCCGTGTGACTGATTGATAGTGACGGTATCGCCCGTCTTGTCTTTCCAGTACTGCCCAAACGAGGCATTGAACTCCTGGTAAAGCTCGCGCGTGGGATCGTAGGAAACGTTCAACAGGGTGATGTCTTTCGCGGCAGCGGCGAAAGCGAAAGTGACGCTCAGGACTATTCCCAGCGTGGCGCGGTACACGTTCTCAGTTCTCATTGATCCATCCTCTTCCCTCATGGAGGGCATTTTTCTGATTCATGCTATGCGGGGTCTCGGAGGCGTGAGCCCGCGTGGCAGGCCACGCCTCCGAGCGATCCGAGTCGTTAGTGGGGGTTAGTGCTCTTAGTGTGCAGACCCGTCTGGAACGTGTTGAACGCCGTGGCGAGTGCGCCGGTGGCGGTGGCCAACGTGCCTGCGATGGCGGCCTTCTGTTGCGTGACCAGAAGGGAGTCGGCCTTGACAGGACCCTGCGGCGCTGTGATGGAGTTGATGTGCTTCATGGTGATTTGTTCCTTATGGTTTCTTAGTTCTGGTTCTATCTGTCTTATTGTCGTTGTGTCGTTGTCGAGCCGGTTACGTTCAATTCCCGATTCTGAACTAGAAGTCGAAGAACCAACGCAACTGCAGCGTGTCGAAACTGCCTTTGTACAGGTCGTGCTTCACGTCGTTGTAAATGTAATTCAGGTTGATGTGCGTCGCCGGATTGAGATAGCAGTTGACGCCCGCGGTAAGGTTGCGCTGCTCTCCTCCGCGGAGGCCGCCGGTGTTCAGGTCCACGCTGCTATAGCGCAAGGCCAATTCCCACGCGCCCCAACCGGTGTCGGGCTTGCCCCATCCGAAATTGTGCTTCGGACGTACCCGGTCGAACACGCCCGTTTCGTTGCGGTAGGGGCGGTTTTCTCCGGTGAGGAAGTAGCTGGCCTGGGCGTAATAGCCGCTGTACTGCTCGCGCCCGTCAAACGTGGTGTCGACGCCGGCCACGGTATATTCGCCTTGTATTGAAAACGGCCCATAGACCAAGGCGGTCTCGAAGTTGAATTCGTCCACGGTGTCCGCCCTTGCGTCGCGCAAACGGTACAGCGCGGGTGTCGGGGCGGCGTCGGCAGCGGCGTAGCGGAAGAGCGACAGGCGCGCTTCCGGACGCGGGTTCCAGCCCAACACGGCGCCGTCCGGATTGCGATGGCTGTAGCCGGCGCCAAGGTGGAGCAGGTGGCGTCCGCCGTCGTCGTACCAGGGCAGGCCCGTGATTCGCCCGGTAATGTTGTAGCCCTGGTCTTCATCGGAATCGTTGCTGCTGGGCCAATCGTCGGTCGTCTTGAACACGCCGACCGCGTACGTCAGCCGTTGCTGTTTCTCTGGACCGAGCAGCGCGGACGACCACTGAATACCGGCGTTCCGGCTAGGCGAGTACACGTTGATCAAGGATCGCTCAAGGAAGGTCACGTCGCGGTCTGCCGTCAACTCTTCGAGGCTGAACGGTTCCTTGAAATGACCTGCGCGCAGGTTCCCGGTAGTTCCGCCAATGAACGGAATGCCCACAAATTGCAGGTAGGTATCCTTGAACGACGGAGTATCGCCGCCGTTCTCGCCCGCGAAGTCGTATTCGGTCTGAAACTCGATGTTATCGTAGATCTTGCCGTTGACCTTGAGCCGGGCCGTACGGAACCCCGTGCCGTCCTGCTCATCACCAACCGCATGTTTCAGCGTCTTGTCCTGACTGAAGAAGGCGATGTCATAGCCGAATTGTCCGCCAAGCCGTATGGAGAGTTTGTCATCGGGCGTCTTGATGGTAAACCCGTCTTTCCACACGATGACCGGCGTGTCTTTGGCCTTGGCGGCGGCCGCCTCTTTGTCCAATTCTTTCTGCCGTTCCAAGATGCGGACCTTCTGATCCAATTCCTGGACCTGATCCTGGACTGCCGGAGCGGCGGACTGCGCCGCTACTTTTTCCTCCAGCTTCTTCTCAAGCAGTTCCACGCGTTGCTCCAATTGCTTCACGCGTTCCTCGGCGCTGCCCGGTGGCGGCGCCTTCTGTTGTTGCGCCAAGCTCGGCGGCGCCCAGCCGAACAAAAGTCCGGCGTAGATCGCTGCGGCGATGGCCACTCGCTTCCTTCCCATTGGATTGTCTCCTCCTGCAGACAGAATCCTCCGGTAGTCCGGTTGGCCTATCGTGTTGTGTGGTTTTGGTGTGCATCACTCCTCCAGTGGTCTGGTCGGCACATGTGGTGGTTGCGGGCGAACTCGCGAATCCCACGTGAGCTAAGACGTGAGCGCGGCGTAACGGCGCGTTAGGCCGGCCGCGGGTCCTTTTGCAGACGGAAGCGTTCCCGGCGCTCGATCTGAACCACGGTCGAATCGTGGATGGTAATTTCCACGGAACCGTACTTGATCCCCTCGACCGCGTTCACGAGCGTGTTGATCATCGGGGAATACTTCAACACGGTTTCGGCTTGCGAACGCGCGATGTTCGCGGCGCTTTCTCTGGCATACATGGCGTCATCCATTCCATTGTTGCGACTGCGTTTCTTGCCCACTTCAGTTACTCACTGCCCGACTTGAAATTGAACATGAACATCGCAACGTCGGAAGGCGCCCCTCGCACGATTCAAGGCGTGCGTCGGGTGTCCAAATCCTCGCGGGGATACCGCGTCGGTATGTAGTGCGCCTTGGCGTCATATGCACTGGAAACTCCTTACCTTGCCGGGTATGGTTGCCCGGTCTTCGTGATGGAGCAAGGGATATGCCAATACCTGCGCGGTCTTGTAATAGATTGAAATTAATACTGTTATGAATGACATGCGAGAATAATCAGGATGCGCCTTGATATTTAGAGGTATTATAGTGCTAAATATAGAGGTTACTAGACGATATCCAGCGGAACTAGCTCATGGATAGATTCAATGAAATACTCCTCGACGTGTGGCGGGAAGCCTGCCGGCACATCGAAATCACCGAGCTGACCACCACGGTCACGTACATGCTAGCCCAGCACATGCCGCTCGGCCAGGTGTTCGTGCGCCAGATTGACCCTGTCCGCCATTGGGTCGAAACGGTAGCCGTTGGTATTGAGCGCGGCGAAGAGACGCTTCCACCCGCGCGCACGGAGCGTGCGGCGCCGGAAATGAACGCGATTACCGCGTGGAGCAGACGCGGCGATGTGTCGTGCTGGGGCGCGGGCGTGGCGCGAAGCGGGTCATCGGCATACGTTGTTCCGGACGACGTCGAGGGCGACGTGCTCGTGGGACCGTTGGGCGGTCCCGATCGCTCGCATGGCGCGTTGATCCTGGTGGCCGCGCCGTCGCAGGTGTTCGACGAACGGCATGTGGCCATGGCCAAGGTCTTGCTCGAACCATTCTCGGTCGCGCTGGAGAACGATCATCGCTTGCGTGAAATGGTCAACCTCCGCGAAGCCGCCGAAGCCGACAAACAATCGCTCTTGAGCCGCCTCGGCCGCAAACAGATCGGCGGCGATAGCATCATCGGCGCGGGGTCCGGTCTGCGGTCCGTGATGGAGCGCGTGCAACTTGTGGTGCGTTCGGACGTGCCGGTGCTCATTCTCGGCGAGACGGGTTCCGGGAAGGAAGTCATCGCGCGCGCCATCCACACGCGGTCCGCGCGCGCCGCGGGGCCCTTCATCCGCGTGAACTGCGGGGCCATCCCCACCGAACTAATCGATGCGCAGTTGTTCGGCCACGAGAAGGGCGCGTTCACCGGCGCAGTCGAAATGCGGAAGGGCTGGTTCGAACGCGCCGACGGCGGAACACTGCTGCTCGACGAGATAGGCGAACTCCCCCTGGCCGCGCAGGTGCGTCTGCTGCGTATCCTGCAGGACGGTTGGCTCGAACGCGTCGGCGGGCACCACGCAATCAACGTCAACGTCCGCATCGTCGCGTCCACGCACCGCGACCTCGCGCAAATGGTCGCGGAAGGCAAGTTCCGCGAGGACCTCTGGTACCGGATCGCGGTGTTCCCCATTTTGCTTCCGCCCCTGCGCGAACGCGTCTCCGACATTCCCATCCTCGCCCGGCACTTTGCCGAACGCGCCGCCACGCGGTTCGGTCTGCCGGTGTTGATGCCGACCGACGAAGACAATGCCCTGCTGATGTCCTATGCCTGGCCGGGAAACGTCCGCGAACTCGGTACGGTCCTCGACCGCGCCGCGATCATCGGCAACGGCCACCGCCTCGAGGTGGCCAAAGCCCTCGGCGTAATGGGTCCCGCGCCAAACGCCACGCAGGAGCCCAATAGAGCGTCCACCGGCCCCGCGCCAGAGCCAAGCGAGTTCCTCTCCCTCGACGACGCCATGCGCAAGCACATCGCCGAGGCCCTCACCCTCACCGAAGGCCGCATCGAAGGCAAACGCGGCGCGGCGCGATTGCTTAAGATTAACGCGCAGACACTGCGGTCGCGAATGCTTAGGCTTGGGATAAATCGGCTCCACTTACCCGGCTAATGATTGACAAACCCCGAATCCAACACTTTGACCCGTTTGGCCGAGCTTCGACTCAGAGCACCCATCCGTCGGAATGAGACCTCGCTTACTTAATCTCTTCGACTACTCTGAACGCACAAACATCATTAGGCTTGCACCCAACCCTTGTCCACGTCCTGCCCCAATGTATTTGAGGAAGGTCTCCAAGAAAAATCCAGTGCAGAAGACTTTGCTCTTTTTTGACATTCTTATCGCGCATAGGGGCGCCCCTTAGAACGCGGTCACTGGTTAGATCGATCATGTCGGGGATACTATGATTTGCGTCACTCGGCAGAGGCCGGTCAACGTACTTATTCACACACCACTCACCAAAGTAATAGGCTGAAAGGTCGTAGACACCTTCGGGTGTTGCGTTTGCCGGATGGCTGCCGACGGGAGTAATTGCTTTCTTCGATGCCCCGACCGGCCAGGTCGGGCCGTAGCGATCTCCGAATTTTTCACCCCTTTTTGTTTCTGTGCTCGGTCGTTCCTTTCCCCACGGCCATTTTCTGCTCTCCGCGCCTCGTGCGGCATATTCCCATTCCGCTTCCGTCGGCAGGCGATAGGCGGAGCCCGTCTTGTCCGAGAGCCACTTGCAGTAGGCTATCGCACCAAACCATGTAACTTGGTCTGCGGGAGCCTGACTAGCGTCTGGTTTCGGTTCGTAGTTCCCTTCGTCAGTAAGGGCAATCGTTGTATTCCAGCCGTCGCTTCTACGGTCGTACAAATTCTTCCGATCGTACGCTTTTGCTTCCGGCGAATTCAGGAATGCGCAAAACTGCGAAGCAGTTACTGGAAATTTCCCCATGCGGAAATCTGCTACCGTGACCTCCAATCGCGTTTCGTTGGAATGGTATTCCCCACTGTTCTTTCGTGTAATGGGAGATCCCATAGTAAACGTTGCGCCCTTTATCAACACGGTATGCATTTCTAGCGGTGACGGAGAATCCGCGGGAACTGCTCCGACAGCGACCATAATACAAGCTATATGCCAAAGACACATCGCCCTGACCTCATATCTTCCTAATCGCGTGCGACTTGGGACGAATCCAACAAGGGATCAATAAAGAGTAGCACAAACCACTGGACTTCGGCGTCCCGAGGTAATCACCGGGCGGCAAAAACGACGCTGGACGATCACCAGAGCGTCGGGTTGTTTTCGACAAACCGTCGATTGGCTTCCCACCACTCGTTCACGCGGCGATACAGCTTGCCGGGTCTGTCCGTGTTGCCGACATCAAGAAGGTTTTCAAAGCCACCGTAGTCAAACCCGCAGAGTTTCCCTATCGCCCACAACGCGTCCTGGCGCACGTACTCGCAGTCGTCTCGCAAGGCTTCGATTAAGGCCGGCACGGCTCTTGCCTGTTTCCAATCGCGCAGCAATTCCGCGCAGGTCTCGCGCACATCGGAATTGGGATTCTCGATGACCTCACGCATGAGCACGGGCACGACCCGACCGTTTCCGCGAAGTAACTCGTCGTAGACCCCTTGCTGGAATCTACCCTCGTGGTACAGTCCGTTGATTAGTTTCTGAAAGCGTCCCATGTACCACCCCGCAAGACAAACATAGAAGCCCAAACCATCTTACATGAACCAATAGAATCCAGCATACTTGAAGCAACACCAAGCCGTGCGAACGGCACCGCGCCGCGCTGCGTCCGTGAGGAATGTGGCAGGTCCCCAAAATGCTTGATCACTGTCCATCGGTTTGTTAGTGTTCACTTCAATTGGGCCCGGGGAATGGGGTCGGGAGCCGGGACGCATTCGTGACGGGGAGGAGAGGGACGTAGCCGGCGCGCCGTGCGCGTGACCGCAGCAGTCTCAGTCCGTACCTATCCAGCGCATACGTCCGCTATGTGCCGCCGCCATTCAGCACTGGGACGTAAGCCCATGCAGTGTCCGAGCCGAGAAGCATTTTCTCACCAAGGAAGGAATTGCCCATGTCGCGCGCAAATGATCAAGTGGAACTCGTGGACGTCGAGGGGCGCAGACTGAGCCCGAACTATAAATGGGCCGTGGTGGCCATGCTGTGGTGCATCACCTTCTTCAACTACGCCGACCGCATGGCGCTCAACGCCAACATGCCGCTGATCCGCGCCGAGATGGGTCTGGACAAGACCTGGGGCGGAATGCTGGGCACTGCGTTCGGGTATTCCTACGGGCTATCGGCCATCTTTGCCGGATTCATCGTCGATCGCGTGCGCCGCAAGAACGCGGTGTTACTCGGCCTGTGCGTCTGGAGTGTCATCTGCATGGGAACGGCGTCCGCCCACTCGTTCTGGATTCTGTTCACGTTTCTCGCGCTCGAGGGGCTTGGCGAGGCCTTCTACTTTCCGGCGGCGATGTCGCTGGTCAGCGACTACCACGGCAAGAAAACGCGATCGCGCGCGATGGGAATCAACCAAACCAGCGTCTACATCGGCACAATTGGCGGAACCTATTTCGCCGGGAAGCTCGGTGAGAAACTGGGGTGGCGCTCAGCGTTTATTGCGTTCGGCGCGCTCGGCATTGTGCTCGCCCTTGTCCTATGGCGCTACCTGCGCGAACCCAAGCGCGGCGCGGCGGATCTCGCCGACAGCAGGGCTGAAAACGAGTCCCATGCGCCTGCGCCCAAGAAACGCGCCGTGGCGCCGGTGTCCGGACCGTTTATCAACGGCGTCGCTATTAGTGGAATCGTACTCGTAGCCTTAGGTGTGTTGCGCTTCATATTCCCCGCCGCGCCCGAGGCCGCGCCCGGCCCGGCCTACGCACTACGCGCATACGGTCCCTACGCGTTAGGCGTGTTCGGCATTGCGCTGGTGGCGCTGCGCATACTCAGAAAAGATCAGGAATTTGTCGCCTTCTTCAAAGTCTTCTTCACCACCCCTACGGCGGTGCTGTTGCTGCTCGCCTTCTTCTGCGCCAACTCCGTCGCGGCGATTCTTCTCGTGTGGATGCCTTCGCATATCTTCGAGACGTTCTATGGCAAAGATCCGGCCTATCTCGCCCGCGCGGGGTTAATCGCGACGATGCCGCTGCAACTGGCGAGCATGCTAGGCAGTCCGGCGGGCGGCCTGCTGGCGGACAAGTTCCGGATCAAGACCCGGCGCGGCCGCGTGCTGGTTCAGTTGGTCGGCGTACTGTGCGGGATTCCCTTCGTGTACGTGTCCGGCGCCGCAAACCTCTCCAGCGGTTTCCCGCTGCTTATCGGCGCCTTGGCCGGGTGGGGCCTGTTCAAAGGGATATACGATTCCAACATCTTCGCATCGGTGTACGACGTTATCCGGCCGGAGTTGCGCGGCATGACCGCCGGCTTCATGAATCTATTCGCGTGGGCGGGCGGCGGCGCTATCGCGCCCATCCTTGCCGGGGCTGTCGCCGAGAAGCAAGGCCTCGGATATGCGATTTCGGTTGGCTCCCTGGGGTACATCGTTGCCGGCCTGCTGCTGTTCATTGCCGCCATGTTCTTCGTCAAGCGCGACTCCGAACGTATGCAGGAACAACTCAAAGCCGAAGCGGAAGCAGCGTAGTTTCGACGCCGGATTCCCGCTCGCGTAGTGACGCGATGACATCCTTGGTCACTGCCCCATCGGCGCTCATCAGCCACATCGGCGCCCGGCGCCCGCGGAACTAAGCCCCGGAGGGGCGCCAGGAAAGTCGCCGGGGGTGACCGCAGGGAACCCCCGGTCCTCGTCTATCAACCCGGTCAGTCCCGGAGGGACGTAGCAGGGCCGCCGCTCTCCATTCGTGTTCCTACTCCCCTGCGTCCCTACGGAACTCTCGCTATATGGGTAACCTAGTCCGGGGGTTCCTTTCACTCACCCCCGGCTACTCTCCTGTCGTTCCTTGGGAACTTGGCGACCGAGAAAGCGCCGAAACACCCCCGCTCACAGAATTCGCGGATAGACTTTCTCCCCGCGTGTCATTCTGAACGAAGTGAAGAATCTGCCCCGCGCATATCGAAGGCTTCGTCCCATTCGCGCAGCGCTCGCACGTTAGACGAAGATTCTTCACTTCGTTCAGAATGACACG
>JACRLJ010000059.1 GCA_016215105.1 Candidatus Hydrogenedentota bacterium | reverse complement strand
GCCTGCCGTACCCTCCATCCCTCTCGTCCCTTTGGTCCGTTTGGTCCCGTGCGTCCCTTTGAGCCCTTGCGTCCCTTTGGTCCCTTTGGTCCCTTAGGTCCCTTAGGTCCCTTAGGTCCCTTTCGCCCCTCCAAAAGCCGAAACACCCCGCCTATACATATAGAGGGCAGTTGTCAACGCAGACCGAAAATATTATCCTCTTCCCGGCCCGTCCAAATTTCGCGCGGGCGGGGCGAGGAGGCGTTGCCCCAGGGCACAGTACGTGAAATCAACAGACCCGTCTCGCGCAACCGCCGAGACGATTGACAAGGGAGGTCCGATGACACGGACAACGACAAGACGGTGGCTCGCATTGGCGTTCACGACGCTGGTGGCCACCGGCGGGAATGCGCAAATGACCGACTGGAAAGAGTTCTTGCCCAAGGTGACCGGTGAAACCGGAAAACTTATCGAGGCCTTCAAACACTACGACGTCATTCTCAAACCGGACAAAGACGAGGCGGAATGGTGGGCGGGCGCGCCTTCCGTAGTGCGCGACAAGGCCGGCGTCTTCTGGTTGGCCTGCCGGATGCGCACCGGAGAAGGCCCCCGCGGACTGCGGGGCTACGAAGTCCGCATCCTCCGCAGCGAGGACGGCGTCCATTTCACCAAGGTCCTCAGTATCCCGCGCGAAAACGTGCCCATTCCGGGATTTGAACGCCCCGCTTTGTTGCAAGACCCCAAGACCGGCCGATTCAAATTGTACGCGTGCGGACCGTGGCAAGAGAAAACCTGGGGCATCGTCAAGTTCGCCGACGCGGATTCGCCGGAAAAGTTTGTCTGTCATCGGCTATGTCCGGCAAAACGAGCGGATTTTCCATTTCCGCAGCGGCGACGGCGAAAAATGGAGTCCGGTCGGCAATCCCTACGAATCCATGATGGACTTGAGCGGCTGGCACAACTTCTTCGTCCGCCCCGCAAGCGTCCTTCCGCTCGGCGTAGGCTACCTGTTTGTGTACGAAGGCTCCAACACCAAGTGGTACGACCCCGTCTATAACATTGCGACCGGTCTAGGCTTTACACTCGACCTGCATCACGTAACCGATATCACGCCCGATTCGCCCCTGCTGCTCAGCAGCACGCCAACCGAGCATTTCGCCACCTTCCGTTACTCGCACTGGCTGTGGGTGAACGACGAATTGTGGGTGTACGCAGAAGTGAAATGTCCCAACGACGCGAACGAGATCCGCCTGTTCCGCCTAAAGCGCTAAGGCGTCAATCCGCCTGTTTGGTTACATGGGTATATTATACAACTAGCACTAATCTGCTTGACATGCCGCGCGCCGCGCGGTATCGTACGCGCGCAGAAATGAGGCCTCGTCTTGACCAACAACAAACCTGATCCGTTACTGACCCTCATGGGTCTATTGTTTCGCGCGCATCCGTGGCACGGCGTTCTGATCGGCGCCGATGCCCCGCGCAAAGTGACCTCGTATATCGAAATCGTGCCCACCGACACCGTGAAGTACGAACTCGACAAGAACACCGGTTTGCTGAAACTGGACCGCCCCCAGCGCTACTCGAATGTCTGTCCCGCGCTCTACGGACTGATTCCACAAACCCTCTGCGGAACCGAGATCGGCGAGTTGTGCGCGTCGCGAACCGGCCGAACCGGTATCGTCGGAGACGGCGACCCGCTCGATATCTGCATTCTAACCGAGAAACATTTCAGCCACGGCGACATCCTGTGCCAGGCTATCCCCATCGGCGGGCTCCGAATGATCGACGGCGAAGAAGCCGACGATAAAATAATCGCGGTGTTGCCGGGCGACGCAGCGTACGGTGACATCGAAGACATCGAACAGTGTCCGCCCGCCCTCGTCGAGCGGCTGCACCATTACTTCCTCACCTACAAGACCGCCCCGGACGCCACCGAAAAGAGCTGCGAAATAACGCACATCTACGGCCACGAGGAAGCTCGCGAGGTCATTCGCGCCAGCCAGCACGATTACCGCCAGCGCTTTGCCGACATCGAAGTCCTCATGGCGAACGCGCTGCGTACGTAGCGCCGACAAAGGAGTCCGAATATGCCGCGTCCACCCATCCTGCCCGTCATTGATTGGAGGGCCTTGTTTGCTTCCGGAAAAGACTACGCCGCGTGGCTCGCGGCCGGTGAGTCGCCGGATAACGGCGCCCGGATCGAATCCCAGCGCAGGGAGATCGTGCTCGAACCGCAAGTAATCGGCTACCTCTCCGCGCTCAAACGCCCTGTCCACGTCGTCGCCATCGCGGAGGACTGGTGCGGCGACGTCGTGCGCCACACGCCCGTGCTGCAAAAGCTCGCCGAATCGGCGCCGAATCTAAAGGTGCGCTTCATCAGCCGCGAACAAAGCCCCGAAACCTTTGCGCGCTATCTGACCAACGGCGGCGAGGCAATACCCAGGTTCATCTTCTTGAATGACCAGTTCGTGGAATGCGGCAATTGGGGGCCCATGCCGGAGGTGTGCCGGGAATTGATATCGCGTGGCAAGGCCTGCGGCGATGTCGGCGCCGCCCGCAAGAAAGTCGCCGCGCTCTACGAGTTGGACGCGAACCGCCGCATGGTGATTGGAGAGTTGCTGCGGCTGATCGATATCGCGTCCAGCATGGTGCCCTAGTCCCTTGCCGCGGGAACCCGATCGGGACGCCCCGGCGCCGCCCGTCGCGCGCAAAGAACTGATTCGCGGCGCGGCGCTATGGACGCTGTTCTGCGTCGTTGCCGTGGCGCTCCGTGGAGTCCGCTGGGACGAACAGTACGAGATGGCCCAAGTTGTGTTGCGCCTCGTACCGTATCCGGATGATCACCCGCTCTTCCGCTGTACGCGCAGCGCGCTCAATCTGCAGATCTACTTCACGTCCGCCTTGCTGTGGTTGACCAACAGCCCCGTGCTGGTCTGTGGCTTCCGTAACGTTTTGCACTTGATGGCCAACACGTTGCCGGTCTTTCTGATCGGCTCGACGCTCGCCCGGAACTGCCGCCTTGGCCACGTCGCGGTCGTGCTCGTGTTGATGGGGCTGCCGGAAGAGTTCCACGGCTCGTATCCGTTGCACGTTTGGCCGGGGTACTCCTCGACGGGCCCCGTCGGTACGGGATTTGCCCTCCTGATCGCGTTCTTCCTGGTCAGCGGAGCATGGCGTAGCGGGCTCTTCGTCCTTGGACTCATGCCGGGAATTCATATTGCGCAGATGCCGGCGTCACTGGCGCTGGCGCTGCTTCGGTGCGCGGATGCGCTCCGGACCCCGGAACGGCGCCGCATGTTCAGGGGTATGATTTGGTTGACCGCCGGTTTGGTGTTGTGCGCCCTGATGTGGCTCGGGAGAGGGCTCGTCAGCGTGCCCCCGCCGGTTCAAGGCCCCTACTTTTCCGCCGAAGCCGCCGCCCCGATCTGGAGGACCTTCGTCAATTATTGGGACGAGCACCGCGCGCTGCCGGGCGGAATGATCCAGTACACCCGCGCCTTCTTCGCGATGGGAGCCGCCTTGCTTCTCACCGGCGCGTGCGCCCGCATCGAACGGCGCCGCTTCGGGGCGATAGGCGTCTGGCAGTGGCTGTGGGCCTATATCGCCTTCTGCTCGGCCGCGGTATGGGGTGTCATGATCATCCACGAAGTACTCGGGGAACGCGTGCCCTACGTGTTGATCGCATGGATGCCCTACCGGTTCAGCAATCACGTCGTGCTCGTGCTGCTGGCGGCGCTGCCCGCCATGCTTATGTTTCGCACACGCAAAGACGGCATTGCCGCTTCGGCCGCCAACATCATACTTTTGGGCGCGCTGGCGTTTGGCGTGTTGCGGCCCGTCTTGGCTTCATGGCTTCCCGGCGCCGTCTACGGCCGTTACGTCGCCACCGGCGAAGGGGTGTTCTTCTTGTTGTGCGGATTGGCGTCAGCCGCGCTGTTTCGGGCCATGGGCGACGACCGAGTCTTTCGCGACGTAGGAATGGCGCTGCAGATTGCCGGGCTGGCCGCGCTTGCGGCGTTTCACCATTTTGGCGCCGCGATGGCCGCGCTTGGAATGGTAGTGGGACTTGGTCTTCCGCTGGCGCTGAGTGGCAAGTCCCGTATTGCCGCGTGGTTCGCTCCTTCTCCACTAGTGACGCGTGGACTCGGCATTGGGTGTGTGCTGGCGCTTGCCGTTCTACTCTTCCCTCAATGGCAGGCGCGCCAACACCTTGCGCGTACGGACATCAATGAGCGGATCGTCCGTCTTCTCGCGGAACGCGGCGAGCCCGGCGCGATGCTGGTATCGAATCCGGACCAATATTCGCTCCAGGCGCAGACCGGCCATCCCGTCCTTGTTGACGGTCCTCTCGCGCTTTGGATTCCCTACATGCCGTCACTGGGTCCCGCGATTCAGAAGATCGAATCGGACATCTACGGAATTCGCTATGCCGCGCTCGGAGGATCGGTCCGCCCGTCGTGGCTCGAGGTCTGGACCGCGCGAAGTACGGCGGATTGGCAGGCGCTTGCTCGGGAGTATTCGATTCGGTACGTAGTGTGCCCCGGCTCGACGAGACTTAATCTGCCGGAGGTGTTACGGGAAGCCGACAGAGCCCTGTACGAAATACCGAGGGAAGAGAAGGAAAAAGGGAGGTAACGGAACAGACTCGATCCCCCAAGAAGTACAGATTACAGTACGCTTCGGACTTCCTGTTCCAATTCTTGCAGGCGGAACGGTTTGGTGAGAATCTTCAAGGCGCCGCAGTTAAGCACTTCCGCGGAATTCTGCGGATACCCCGTCAGCATCAGGATGGGCACATCGGGCTGCAACAGCTTGATCGCCGCGATCGCCTCCTTGCCGTTCATACGGGGCATCTCGAGGTCCATCGTGACCACGTCGTACTGTGTGCCCGCACACAGTTCAACGGCGGCAACGCCGTCTTCCGCCGTGTCCACATCGAACCCGGAAATCTCAAACCAGCGGTGAAGGGCCTTGCGGATATTCTCTTCGTCGTCCACTATGAGAATGCGAGGTTTCACGTGATGACCCTGGCCCTCCTCCATTACAGCCGCACTTGGCGCGTAGTTCTGATGTACAGTGCAACAGGAACGGTCTATGACTGCCTCCCGAGAATTCATCAATGTTATCGCCTTTTACATAAAGCGAACACTTCCGCGGATTTAACAGCCGCAGGAACCGCGAATTCGGCTCCACTCATAGTATACCCTATCTTTTCAGTTTTGGTGCAACTCGCGCCGGATTTTCCTTGCGAGGCCGGCGTTGGCGGCGTAGAATGAAACTGGTTTCGGCGCGCCTGGAACGCTGACGCTTCGGAGCGGGGCGGCCGGAAAACGTTCAATTGAACGGGAATAAGGGTTGATATGCGTAAGCTTAGCGTCGTTTATATTCTCCCTTCGCGCTATGACGACGAAGGGTATGTCCTGCGGTACTTTCGCGGAATCCTGCCCTCGAACACCTTGGCGGTTCTGAAAAGCCTGACCAACGTCATCGCCGAAACGAAGGCGCTCGGCGAGGACGTGGAAGTAACCGTCGAGGCGTATGACGACACGGTCCAACGCGTGCCGTTACGCGACATCATCAAACGGAGCCGGCGCGCAGATACTCGGGTGCTTGTAGGGATGGTTGGCGTGCAGAGCAATCAGTTTCCGCGCGCATCGGACCTCGCGCTCGAACTGCGGGCCGGAGGCGTTCCAGTCATGATCGGGGGCTTCCATGTCAGCGGCATGCTGGCGATGTTTCAGAAACCTTCGCCGGAGATGCAGACCCTGCTGGACGCGGGCGTCACCTTAGTCAAGGGCGAGGTCGAGGCGCCGGGGGTATTGGCCGGAATCCTCCGCGACGGGCTCGAAGGTGCGCTGAAACCGCTGTACGAAATCACCCAAGCGCCGGAATTGACGCACGCCCGCGTGCCCCAGCCGGACAACCACTATCTGAAACGGTTCTTCTACAAGAACATGGGCACGATCGACACGAGCCGCGGCTGCACATTCAACTGTTCCTTCTGCACCATCATCAACGTGCAGGGGCGGACCATGAGAAACCGGTCCGCCGAGGCGGTGTTGCAGACCATCGAGGAGAACTACGCGCGCGGGGTCAACTTCTACTTCTTTACCGACGACAATCTGGCGCGCAGCCCGGTGTGGAAGGAGCTCTTCGACGGTCTCATTGCGATGCGGGAACGCGGAATTGCCATTTCATTCATGATGCAAGTGGACACGGCGGCCTACAAGCTGCCGGGCTTCATTAACAAGGCGTCGCGGGCGGGCTGCTATCTGGTTTTCATCGGGATGGAGACGATCAATCCGTCGAATATCGAAGCAACCGGCAAGAAACAAAACAAGGTCGAATCGTTCGCGCGCATGGTGGACCTATGGCATCAGGCAAACGTGGTGGTCCACGTCGGCTACATCATCGGCTTGCCGTATGACACGAGAGATTCCGTGCGGCAGGACGTCGAGTTGTTGCGCGACGAGGTCAAGGTGGATGTGGCGACGTTCTTTATGCTGACACCCTTGCCGGGCTCGCGCGACCATCTGAATATGGTGAAGGAGCGCGTGCCCATCGACGCGGACTTGAACAATTTCGATAGCTTTCACGAGACGTTCCGGCACGCGGGCCTTGCCCCATCGGGATGGTACCGCAGTTATGCGGAGGCGTGGGAGGCGATGTACGCCAAGGAGAACTTGGTGAACGTGCTGCTGCGCACACCGCGGTCGCGCTATTGGCAAATGCTCTGGATGCTCATGTGGTACCGGTACTGCACGTTGGCGCAAACGCATCCGATGGTTACGGGCCTGTTCCGGCTCAAGGACCGCAAGGCGCGCCGCGCTTCGTTTCCTCGGGAGAGCGTTGTGTCGTACGCCTGGCGCCGCACGAGGGATCTTGCCTGGGGTCTCAAGACCTACGCACGCCTGTTCCTCGAGTTTCAGGAGATCTGGATGCTGACCTGCAAGACGGACGACCCTCGGTGGGCAACGGTTGCCGAGCTGCACGCAAAGTGGACCGACGCGAGACAGCGGCTGCGTCAGATTGAGCTACAGAATAGTTGCGAGGCCGCAGTGAAAGAGATTCAGGGTATGCTCCAGTCAGTAGCGGAAAAGTTCCGCCAACTGGGCGGTAGTTCGGCGGAGTTGAGTTATCGTCTACGGCGCAATCTTCTGAAAAAGGCTCAAGAAGCGGAGAGTTACCTGCACTCGTTCGAGGTGCAAAAGCCAACGTGGCGCCAGGTGGTGAAAGCCGAGAGTTACATTAGCGACAGCCTGCTTGCCGGGTACGAAGAGTTGGCTATCCGCTATGTGGCCAAGCGCCGGCAGTTCAACGCGTACCGTCACGACCTGGTTCAGCGGCTCAAGACAGGGCGCATCTGGGGCATTGACGTCATGCGTATGCCGGTGGCCGCGCTATTCGAGTTGGCGTTGGGGTTGCGCTTCGGCATTGCCTGCCTCACTCGTCTTCACTAGCCGGCGAAAACGTAACGCCGGCTTCCAGCCGGCAGAGTTCAGTCTTTTCGAGGCCGGCAAGATGCCGGCGCTACGTCGCGCGAATACGAGTTTTGTTAGCGATCTTACGGGACGGTTGGCGGCGCGGGGGCGAGTCCCAAATCCACGTACAGCGCCGACAAGAACTGGCGCATGCGCCGGTTGTGTTTGGGTTCGCCCGGCATACCGTTGAAGACTGCGGCAACGACGAGTCCGTGTTCGGGATCGGCGAATCCGACAGAGGACTGCGCACCGCTGTGTCCGAACGCGCGCGGCGAGGCGTGCAGGCCGTATCCGTAGGGTACCGTTTGGGGGCCGTACCGGTTCGAGTTGAGAATGAAGCCCAGCCCCCAGTCCATGCGATGCCGGAATGTCTCATCCATCATGCCGACGCGATGGCGCGTTGTCAGCGTGTTGACCGTTTCGGAGCGCACGATCTGTTTACCTCCGTAATGGCCGCCCTCTAACAGCATCTCGTAGAACCTGCCGAGTTCCCGGATGGGGCCCCGGCCTCCGCCGCCGGGGCGGCACGATACACAATAGGTTTCGGAATCGAATCCTGCCGGAGCGCATTGTCCTTGGAATGTGTTGTACATGACTCCGATGCGGCCGCCGTACCCGCGATACCGTTCCGGCGGCATCCCGATCCATGAATCGTTCATGCCCAACGGTTCGAAAATGGCCTCGCGAACGTAGCGGTCGTACGAGCGGCCGTCAAGGCGGCGCACGAGTTCACCGAGGATGAACCAGCTTGTTTCGATGTGGTAGCCGGCGCGTTGACCGGGGATCCAGTCCGTTTCCAAGGGCATCGCGCAGATTCGCGAGATGATTTCGTCCCGCGATGTCTCCGCCGCTCCCAGTTCCGCCCACCGGAAACCGCCCGTATGGGTCAGGATATGTTTGACGGTGATGGTGTCTTTCCCACCCGCCGCGAACTCCGGGATCACGCCGCAGACGGGGGTGTCGAACGCGATCAGGCCGCGCTCGCAGAGCTGCGCGATGGCCACCGCGCCCACGGGTTTGCATGACGACATCCACAGCATCAGAGTATCGGGCGCCATGGGCGTTTCGGGTCGAACGTGTCCGACAGCGAAGTCGGCCAGCGCTACCCCGCCGCGTGAGACGTAGACCTGAGCGCCAGTGTGGAGGCCCTGATCATATCCGCCGCGAATGATTGCGGTCGCGGTGGGGAATTGTGCGTCCGGATCGGTCATTGGACGCCCCCGCACAGCAACGCATCGGTTGAGGTTGGATTGCATAGGCGATGTAGAAGGCTTGGCCTGTCAAAGCGTGTCACTTAGTTCTCCCGCGCCCCTCGGAGCTGGCAGGGTTGGGGTGTAAGGCCCGGGGGGCCCGTCGGTCTCCGACGGCATTTCTTGCGCCTTGCTTGTTCATCAAATGGTTACGATGTTACTCACAGCTCTATTTATGGGTAATAATCACCTGCTGACTGCTACTCAAGCATGGATAGGAAGTCCTCAGCGATTGGACGCCCAAGCAAAGGCGATACTGTGTTTCCGATTTTCCCCCAAAAAACCACTGCGGAAACGCCGTGTAGCGTTTCCGCAGTATCACTCCCGTCAAGACTATAGCCAAGAAAGGTCGCAGCGAGAGAACCTCGCGTGGTGTTGAACTAGATGAAACCCTTAGCGGTCAGCAACCAGACCAAGGCGACCACGACAAGCCCGCCAAAGAGGCTTATCAGTCGTTCCTTCATCAAGGTTGATGTCATAATATCCCGTCCTTTCCGTCGTTAAACCAGCGCTCTGTTCAGCGCATGTGTTAGCTAACGCAGGTTCTGTGCCAGACTGCCATAGTACACAACCCTTTTCAGGATAATGGCTTGCATATTTCACACTTGTATGCGTCTCGAACTGTCCGTGTCATATGTTTGTCACGCCTGAATCATTTTCGACGAATCCGAGCAAGTGACGCCGGCCGGCGCGGCAACGCCGACTCAATCCAGAGGAAGGCGGGACTCGCCTCCATCCGCAGTTCGTAGCTTCCACCGCTGCCACGCGTCTCTGTGCCTCCGCGGTCCACGCGCTTTGGTCGCGGCTACGTCACGCGAAGCTGGCTTTCCACCCGGTGATATGGTTAACTTTGGACATCCACTGGACGATAGTGTGAAATAGGAAGGCATGCTTACTCGCGTGGAAGGAGTCAATGGAATCCCTATGATTCGATACTGTGTGCGTTGCGTGATGCCGGAAACGAAGCCGGACCTGTTTATTGACGCCGAAGGCGTATGCAGCGCCTGCCGGTACATGGAACAGCGGGTCGAGATTGACTGGGACGCGCGGCGGGCCGAATTGACCCGAATCCTGGATAAGTACCGCTCAAAGGACGGCAGCAATTACGATTGCGTCGTACCCGTCAGCGGCGGTAAGGACAGCCACTTCCAGGTCATCCGCATGCTCGAAATGGGCATGAACCCGCTCTGCGTTACCGCCACCACGTGCAAGCTCTCCGAGATCGGGCGAAAGAACATCGAGAACCTCAAGAAACTCGGCGTGGACTATGTCGAGGTCACTACGAATCCGGTGGTGCGGCGGAAAATAAACTGGCTCGGGTTGACCCAGGTAGGCGATATCTCCTGGCCGGAACACGTTGCGATTTTTACGATCCCGGTGCGTGTCGCCGTGCAGTTCAACGTGCCGCTGATCGTGTGGGGCGAGAATTCCCAGCGCGAATACGGCGGGCCGGCGGCGGCGGCGGAGAACAATGTCCTGTCCCGGCGCTGGCTCGAAGAATTTGGCGGTCTGCTCGGGATGCGCGTGAGCGATCTCATCGGTCAAGACGGCATCGAAGCGAAACACTTGATCCCGTTCACGTATCCGACGGATGCGGACTTGAATCGTGTTGGCGTGACCGGCTTGTTCCTCGGCTATTACGTGCCGTGGGACGGATACCGCAACGCCTTGATTGCGCAAGCCCACGGTTTTGTGACCTATCCGAAGTGCGTCGAGGGCTCGCTGGTGAACTATGAGAACCTGGACAATTGCCACACCGGTATTCACGACTACTTCAAGTTCATCAAGTACGCCTTTGGCCGCGCCACCGACCTTGCGTGTCTGCACATCCGGCATGGACGCATCACGCGCGCCGACGGCCTCTCCATGGTCAGGCTGCATGATGGAAAGTTCCCGTGGGAGTACCTGGGTGCGCCGCTTGACGAGATCGTCGGCGAGATGGACATGACCGTCGAGGACTTCGTCAAAGTCTGCGACCGATTCACCAACAAGAAACTGTTCATGTGCGACTCGCGCGGCGCTCTCGTCAAAGATCGTTTCGGCAATCTCACTAAAGTGAATTACGACAACCCATGAAACGCGCCGCAATCATTGACTACGGCATGGGCAACCTCGACTCCGTCGTGCGGGCCGTCGAAGAATGCGGCGGCGCCCCGGAAGTCACCGACACCCGAGAGGTCATCGAACACGCAAGCTGTCTGATTCTGCCCGGAGTAGGCGCGTTTGCGGACGGAATGCGGCAGCTTCGCGAACGCGGACTGGACGTCGTGCTGCGCGAGCAGGCGCTCGAACGCGGGATTCCGCTGCTGGGAATTTGTCTCGGAATGCAATTGCTGGCGACGACCGGGCACGAAGGCGGATCTACACGGGGCCTCAATCTCGTTCCCGGAGAAGTCATCCGTCTCGAACCGGATGGTCCGGATGTCCGGATTCCGCACGTGGGCTGGAACAATGTGGAATGGACCGGCGCGTGCCCGCTCGCCGACGGCATCCCATCAGGAAAAGACTTCTATTTCGTCCACAGCTATCATTTTGTGTGCGCGGAGCCCGCGCACGCCGTCGCGCAAACACCCTACTGCGGCGGATTCGTCTCCTGCGTTCAACGCAAGAACATTTTCGGGGCCCAGTTCCATCCGGAAAAGAGCCAGAAGGTTGGACAACAATTCTTGAGGAACTTCCTATCCCTGTGAATCACCGGTTGCAGAAATGATAACTTCGCGGAACACTGCCTCGTGCTAAAGGTACGCGTCATACCCACGCTGCTCTTCAAAGAGTTCGGCCTCGTCAAAGGCGTCGGGTTTGACGGGTGGCGCCGCGTCGGCAGCGCGATGCAGGCGGTGAAGGTCTACAATATGCGCGAGGTCGACGAGATCATTTTCGTGGACATCACCGCCACGCCCGAAGGGCATCCACCGGACTTCGCCGCCGTGGACGAACTCGCCGACGATTGTTTCATGCCGATGTGTGTGGGCGGCGGGGTGCGGACGCTTGAGGACGTGCGCCGACTGTTACAGGTCGGCGCCGACAAGGTCTGCCTCAATACCGCCGCGGTGGAGACGCCGGAATTGGTGCGCGAAGTGGGGCAACGGTTCGGTTCGCAATGCGCTGTCGTATCCATTGACGTCAAGGGCGGCCCCGGCCGCTACGAGGTCTACACGCATTGCGGTACCCAGCCCACCGCCAAAGAGCCCGTTGCTCATGCGCGCGAAATGGAAGCCCTCGGCGCCGGCGAAATCCTCCTCACCTCCATTGACCGCGACGGTACCATGACCGGCTACGACATTGAATTGGTCCGCAGCGTCACCGACGCCGTATCGATCCCCGTGATCGCCTCCGGCGGCGCCGGAAGCTACGAACACATGGCCCAAGCGATTCTCGAAGGAAGGGCCTCCGCCGTAGCCGCCGCCAGCATCTTCCACTTCACGCAGCAGACCCCCCTCGAAGCGAAACGCTACCTGAACGAACGAGGCATCCCCGTCCGCCTCTAAACCCAAAACCCAAAATCTCAAATCTCAGATCTCAGATCTCAGATCTCGGATCTCGGATCTCAAATAAGGAAATCCATCGCCATCAATTCGTAATTCGTAATTGTTAATTCTTAATTATCCATTGCCCTTTCTTCCCTTCTGGCAGATCCGATCAAGCTTCATCCCAATCAATGCCGTCTTGATCAACCCGAACGGTCCGCCACCGAAGAGCGCATCCATCAGTTTCGAGAAGAGTCGGTACTTCTCCACGCTATACGGATACCAATTGACCTCGTACTTGCCCTGTTTCGCATCCGTCATGATCGATTTGATGTTGCAGAACGTGTGCAACCCCAGCGCGCCGTGATAGCGCCCAAATCCGCTGGACTTGACGCCGCCAAAGGGCAGACCCGCGTTCGCTTGCGTGGACATTACGTTGTTGATGCAGACATTTCCGGCTTCGAGTTTTCCCGCCACGCGTTCCGCGCGCGCGACGTCCCCCGACCACACGCTGCTGTTCAGCCCGTACGGCGAATGGTTCGCCAGCGCGATCACCTCCGCCTCGTCCCGGAACTTCATCACCGGCAACACCGGCCCGAAGGTCTCCTCGGTGACAATCTTCATCGCCGGAGTCACGTCCACCAGCAGCGTCGGCTGATACGACTGCCCTGTCGCGCCGCGCTTCCCGCCCACAAGTACCTTCGCGCCATTCTTTACGGCATCTTCAATGTGATCATCCACGATGTCGAGTTGAAACGGCGTCGTCATGCCACCCACGTCGAGGTCCCCCTGATTAGCCCCCACCCCCGTGACCGCGGCGCTGCGGATACTCTCAAATTCCTTCTTGAGCTTCTCGACAAATTCCGGATAGATGCGCTCGTGAACATACAAGCGCTCCACGGACGTGCAGGTCTGCCCGCCGTTCGTCAACGCTCCCCACAACGCCCCTTGCACCGTCCGATCGACGTTCACGTCGTCAAACACG